>DATJXR010000029.1:0-116648 GCA_035499995.1 Rhizomicrobium sp.
TCCTCGACCCCGCGCTCGCCCACCTTGCCGATCGCGGCGATGCGCCCGTCCGTGATCGCGACGTCGGCTTCGAACACCGCTGCGCCGGTCCCGTCGGCGACGGTCCCATTGCGGACCACGAGGTCGAACGTCATTGCAGAATCTCCTTCACGGCGGGGATCATCCTCGCCCTGACCCTACCGTCGTCAATGGCCTTGGACTCACGGCGCCGAGGCCTACTCCGCCGCCAGCGGCAGCGCCGAGGGAACGCCGGCCGCGGCCAGCGCCGCGGCCCTGGCGCCGGCCATGTCATAGGTGCGGTTCATCATCACCCGCTGCGCGGGAAGCCCGCCGCCCGCCTGCAGCGCCACCACCAGGTGCCAGCCGCCGTAGGCGTCCGCGGTGAGGTCGCGGATCAGGTTGTAGACGCGCATGCGCTGCTCCACGTCCACGTTGGGCCTGGTGTGGAGGTATTTGCGGATGTACTTGCCGCTTTCGGGATTGCGCAGGTCGCTCTCCAGCGGCAGCGTCAGCACCAGCCCGCCGGAGAGATCGTGCAGGTAGCGCACCGTCTGGTGGTAGTTGGCGGCGTAGTAGTATTTCGCGGCGTTGATGGCGAGCGTGTTGGGATGGACCATGCCCGACGGCGTCGTCTCGTAGTGGCGGCAGGCGTAGTCCAGCGCCATGCGCAGCATCTGGGCGTAGGTGATGAGCTCGGCGATGGAGTTCTGCGCGGTCGCGTCGCTCTCCTTGCCCTGCATCTCGGTGACGAGCTGGGCCAGGCCCACGAACAGCTCCGACTGCTCGACGGCGGCGATCACCCCGCCCGTGCGCTCCCATAGCCCCAGCGACTGCGCCAGTTTGGAGGCGAGTTGCACCTCGCCCGCCAGGAACACCCGCTCCCACGGCACGAACACGTCGTCGAAGATCACGAAGCCCTCCGGCATGGAATGGCGCGACGACGCCGGATAGTCGAAGGCGTTCAGCTCGGGCGCGGCGAAGCTGCGGTTGATGATCCTGACGCCGGGCGTGTTGACCGGGATGGAGAACGACACCGCGTAGTCCGTCTCGTCCTGGCGCATGCCCTTGGTGGGCATCACGACCAGCTCGTGCACCAGCGACGCGGCGGTGATGTGGAGCTTGGCGCCGCGCACCACGATGCCGTCCTTGCGGCGCTCCACCACGCGGACGTAGAGGTCCGGATCGTCCTGCTCGTGCGCGCGGCGCTTGCGGTCGCCCTTGGGATCGGTGATGACCTCGGCGCCCCTGAGATCGTTGTCGCGGCAATGGCGGTAGATGGCCTCGATGTTCTCGCCGTAGCGCGGGTTCACGGCGGCGACCTGGTCCTTCACGCTCATCAGCGCCATGAACACGCTGGTCACGGCGGTGCCGATGGAAGTATGGCCGAGCAGCTCCACGCGCCTGGCGAGTTCCTCTTCATTGCGCGGGATCTGGAAGATGCGGTGCGCCTCGCCGCCTTCCTCCGTCCGGTAACGGCGCAGGCCGCCCCATTGCGGATCGCCGTAGTCGTAATCCTTCGCGGTGATGGCGATGGGCACGCGGAAACGGGGATGTCTGGTGATGTCGGCGATGTTCTCGCCGTCCCAATAGGTCACGCGCCCGTCGGCGAGGCTCTCGACATATTGCTGGGGCGATTTGAGCGGCATGGCATGTCTCCGCAAGGGCCGGGCGCATCCTTCGCCCGCGCGCGCAGGGGGGCAAGTGCGAAAGCTTGTTTCCGCCGCGTCAATGCCGTTTGATGCGCGCGATGAAGACGTTCTATTCCGCCGCGCATCGGGCGCACGCGCCGAAGGAGGAGTTCGAGGGCGGGCGGGCGACACCCGCGATCGAGATTCCCGAGCGGGTGGAGCGCGTGAAGGCGCAGATCGAGGCGCGCAAGCTCGGTCCGGTCCTGCCGCCGGAGGATTTCGGGCTCGGCCCCGCCGCGCGGGTGCACGACGGCGCGTTCATCCGTTTCCTCGAGGGCGCCCACGACGCGTGGCGCAAGGCCTATTGGCGCGATACGGCCGACGCGATCCCGTCGTCCTTTCCGCTGCGCGGACTGCGGGCGCGGCGCGATGGCGACATCGAATCCCAGCTCGGCTCCTACTGCTTCGACACCGCGACGCCCATCGGCAAGGGGACCTGGGACGCGGCGCTGGCGGGCATGAACGTGGCGCTCACGGCCGCGAAGGCGGTGCATGGCGGCGACCGCGCGGCGTTCGCGCTGGCCCGCCCGCCGGGGCATCACGCGGCGGCGGACATGTTCGGCGGCTACTGCTATCTCAACAACGCCGCCATCGCGGCGCAGTGGCTCGCGGACCGTGGCTTGCGGCCGGCGATCCTCGACGTCGACTATCATCACGGCAACGGCACGCAGGCGATCTTCTACGGGCGCGGCGACGTTCTGTTCGCGTCCATCCATGCCGATCCGGCATTCGCCTATCCGCACTATCTCGGCTTCGCGGACGAGCGGGGCGAAGGCGCGGGCGAAGGCTGCAACCTCAACCTTCCGCTGCCGCGCAAGACGGACTGGAGCGGCTACGCGCCCGCGCTGGATGCGGCGCTCGCCCGCATCCGCGACTTCGGGCCCGATGTGCTTGTGGTGTCGCTCGGGCTCGACACGTTCGAGGCCGATCCCATCTGCCGGTTCAAGCTGAAGACGGACGACTATCCGCGCCTGGGCGAAGCGCTCGCCGCGGCCGGCAAGCCCACGCTGTTCGTGTTCGAAGGCGGCTACAATCTCGAGGCGCTGGCCGGGAACACGTGCAACGTGCTGACGGGGTTCGAATCCTAGAGTCCGTTGCCATCAAGTTGATGCAACCAACCTCGCTGTCATGGCCCGCGAATGCGGGCCACCCAGTTGGGCATTGTGGATGGAAGACGTATTTGCTCCGGGCACGTTCTTCGCGGGCGAAACGCGGTTCACCTGGGTGGCCCGCATTCGCGGGCCATGACACGGCTGTTTGTCAATCCAAACGATCGCAACCCGCTCCAGCTCTCCCCCTCCGCGATCGCGGGGGGCGGGTTACTTCTCCATCTTCTCCTTGATCTTCTCCGCGGCGGCGCGCAGCGCCTCGCTCGCGCGTTCGCCGGCATCGCCGGTCCTGGCCTGCATGTCGTCGATGGCCTTGTCGACGGCGGCCTTGACGCTCGCCGCCGTGCCGCCCTTCTCGTATTCGCGCACGATGACGCCCTCGAGCCTGGCCAGCACGGTGTCGACCGTGTAGCGGCTCTTCATGGCGCCGCCCTCGCCGCTTCCGCCGGTGGCGTGATAGCCGCCGATGGCGCCGTAGATGTTGATGGCTTCGTCGGTGCGCCGGCCCCATTCCAGCACCCAGTAGAAGCGCTCGCCTTCATGGCGGCCCTTGAGGACCAGGTCCATCGCCGCGGCGACGAGCGTCACCGGCAGCAGCAGGAAGTTCTGGAGGTTGCCCAGCACCAGCTTGAGCTGGAACACCAGCACGTCGCGCAGGAAGCGCCAGCGGGCGT
Organism: Rhizomicrobium sp.; assembly: GCA_035499995.1. Classification (GTDB taxonomy): domain Bacteria; phylum Pseudomonadota; class Alphaproteobacteria; order Micropepsales; family Micropepsaceae; genus Rhizomicrobium. The sequence goes on from DATJXR010000029.1 coordinate 3,472, forward strand.
GCGGATCGTTGGCCGGCGGCGGAAGAGGCGTGGACATGGCGCGTTCATAAACGCAAACGGGCGGGCCTGATAGGGCCCGCCCGCCGCATGGCCTGATGGCCGTTCAGTCGGTGCCGGCGCGGCCGAGGCCGAGGTCGTGCTCGGCGGCGACGATGGAGATCGTGTAGCCGGCGACGACGTCGAACAGCGTCATGCACATGATGAAGAAGAACGGCGAGGTGGCGAAGCCCTTCAGCGTGATGAACTCGACCAGCGCCACCACGAAGGTGGCCATGGAGAGCGCGTGATTGATGATCTCGCTGGACGTCGTCCGCGTGGCCTTGATCACCTCGATGAAGAGCAGGATCAGCGAACCCAGGATCAGCAGATCCCCGAAGCTGAACTTCCAGGCGTCGCCCGAGAACATGCGGATGGTGATGCTGTGGTTCAGGCTGAGCAGGTCCTGGATGTCGTAATGGCCGATCACGCCTCCGCCCAGGGCGAAGAGGTTGTAGACGACGATCGGAATGATGAGCAGCGGAAACAGACGGAACATCGGTTATTCTCCCCCGGCATTGGCGCGTGGCGCATTAACCCTTGTACCATATTGGGGCGGAAAAGGGGCGGCCTTGCGACTGGAACGTGAACGCATGGTTAAGCCGCCGGGTTCCCCGCCGCGGCCCTGAGCGCCTCGCGCTCCCTGAAGATCAGCCAGAGATTGCGCGCGTAGACGAACAGGCCCGACGCCTGGCCGATGATGAACACCGGATCGCGCTTGAAGATCGCATAAGCCAGCAGCACCACGCCGCCGCCCACGCTGCAGTACCAGAAGGAGAGCGGGATCACGCTGCGCCCCTCCATCTCGCTCCTGAACCACTGCACGATGAAACGCGAGGCGAACAGCGCCTGGCCCAGGAATCCGACCAGGAGCCAGACGTGGTCCACGGTGAACCAGGCCGCAAGCTGTTGCATTCAGACCTCCCGCGGCTCGACCGCGCCCTTGTGGCGCCGCTGCAGCCAGCGCACGCCGAACATATCGCGGATTCCCACCAGGGCGCGATTGAGATTGTTGTATTTGGACTTGCCGTGCTCGCGGGCGCGGTGGTTCACGTCCACGAAGCGCACCTCGTAGCCCTCGCGCCGCACCAGCGCGATCATGAAGCGGTGCATGTTGTCGAAATAGGGCAGCGCCAGATAGACGTCGCGGCGGAACGCCTTCAGGCCGCAGCCGGAATCCACCGCGCCATCGTTGAGCAGGCGGCTGCGCAGGCCGTTGGCGAAGCGCGAGGCCCAGCGCTTGCTGGCGCCGTCGTTGCGCTTGACGCGCACGCCGGAGACCATGCCGATGCGCTCGCCCGCGGCGTCGTTGCGCAGCACGGTGAGGAGCCTGGGGATGTCGGCGGGATCGTTCTGGCCGTCGCCGTCCAGCGTGACGACGATGGCCCCGCGCGCGGCGCGCACGCCGGTGCGGATGCCGCGGCTCTGGCCGATGTTGCGGCCATGGGCGAGCACGCGAAGGTTCGGCAGCTCGTCCTTGAGCGCGATGAGGGCGGCAGCCGTCGAATCGGACGAGCCGTCATCCACGAAGACGATCTCGGCGTCCTCGCCCGCCACCGCGCGCGCGATCTCGCGGGCGAGGGAGACGACGTTCTGCGCCTCGTCCTTGACGGGCACGACAATGGAGAGGCCAACGGCCATTTCGAGGGTCCGCTCGATTCCCGGTTGCAGCTGGCGGCGCGCCGTCCCGTCATGGGCCGGGCGCAGGGCGCGGGCCTTATACAGGTCGCGGCGCGGAAGAAACAGGCCGATGAGCCGCCCCGCGGGGCCCGGCCATGTGCCAAACCGGCGCATTTGCGCTATTTCCCCCTGCCCGCTACAGGCGGGCCGATTCAAGAGGCGTTCCAGATGACCGATGCCGCCGTCCACGCGCCCGCCAGCGGCTCGCGCCTCCTGGACGCGCTCGCCCGCCGGCCGCTGGCGACGCTCTTCCTGCTCTGCTTCGTCGCCTGGGTGCCCGGCTTCTTTACCTTGCCGCCGCTGGACCGCGACGAGAGCCGCTTCGCCCAGGCCTCCAAGCAGATGATCGAGACCGGCAACTATGTCGACATCCGCTACTCGGTCGGCCCCCGCTACAAGAAGCCGGTCGGCATCTATTGGCTGCAGGCCGCCTCGACGCTGGCGCTGTCCAGGCCGCCCTACAACCAGATCTGGACCTACCGCCTGCCCTCGCTGATCGGCGGGTTCATCGCGGTATTCCTCGCCTATTGGTGCGCGCGCGCCTTCGCGCCGCCGCCCACCGCGCTCATCGCCGCCGCCCTCATCGGGTTCACGGTGTCGCTCACGGCGGAGACCAAGATCGCCAAGACCGACGCGGTGCTGCTCGCCACCGTGCTGGGCTCGCAGGCGCTGCTCATGCGCGCCTACCTGGCGGAGCGATTGCGAAAGGCGCCGCCCGCGTTCTGGCTCGCCATGGGCGGGTGGACCGCGTTCGCCGTGGGCGTGATGATCAAGGGCCCGATCATCCTGGCGGTGCTGGCGGTGACGGTGGTGGCGATCTCGTGGTGGGACCACGACTGGAAATGGCTGCGCACCATCCATCCGGTCCCCGGCATGCTGCTCACGCTCGCCATCTGCCTGCCCTGGGGCATCGCCATCTGGGTGGTGAGCGAGGGCGATTTCTACAAGCAGGCGCTGGGCCACGACCTCGCGGCCAAGATGCTGGGCGGCCAGGAGAGCCATGGCGCGCCGCCCGGCTACTACCTCGCGCTCGCCAGCGTGACGCTGTGGCCGGCGACGCTGTTCGCGCTGCCCGGCGTGGCCAACGGCATCTTCCACAGGCTCGAGCCGGCCACGCGCTACCTGCTCGCCTGGGGCGGCGCGGCATGGCTGATGTTCGAGATCGTGCCGACGAAACTTCCGCATTACGTGCTGCCGGCCTATCCGGCGGTGGCATTCCTGGGCGCTCTGTGGGCGATGTCCGCGCCCGGCCTCGCGGAGCCGTTCTGGACGCGGTTCTGCCGCTACGCCGCGTCCGTCCAGTTCTTCCTGGGCGTGCTCGCCTTCACGGCGGCGGCGGTCCTGCTGCCCGGATATTTCGGCCACGGGATCGATCCCTGGCTGGTGGCCGGCGCGCTGTGCGGCTTCGTGCCGGGCGCGGCGGCGACCTGGTTCCTCGTGCGCCGGCGGACGATGCAGGCCGCGCTCTGCGCCGTGGCCGCGGCGGTCATCTTCTATCCGCTGCTGGGCTGGGGCGTGGCGCAGGCGGTGCCGGACATCTGGATGAGCCCGCACGCGGCCGCGCTGGCGGCAAAGTACAGGCAGCCGGGCGACCCGCCGGTGATCCTGGGCGGCTATGTCGAGCCGAGCCTGGTGTTCCTGCTGGGGACCGACACCGAGATCGAATCCGGCAAGACGGCGGCCGACGTGGCCGCGCGGACGGGCGGCCTCGCCCTGATCGAGGACCAGGAGCGCCGGAAATTCCTCGCCCGGCTCGCCCAGCTCCACGCCACCGCCCGCGTGCTCGACGGCACCAGGGGCTTCGACTATTCCCGCGGCCGCCGCGAGCACATCACGGTGTACCGCGTGACGAAGGCCGGTGCATGAGCGCCCCCCGTCGTCCCAACCAGGCGATGCGCGAGGATCGCGCGGAGCCCGGACCCCTGGCAGCACTTTCGCGATGGGTCGAGGGTCTCGCCCGGATCAAGTCCGGGGGCGTCCGGGACGACGGGTTTCGCCGGGCCCTTCTCATCGTCGCCGCCCTCACCCTCGTCCGCGTGATCGTCCTCGTCGTCTCGCCGCTGCAGTTCTATCCGGACGAGGCGCAGTACTGGTGGTGGGCGCAGACGCCGGACTGGGGCTATTTCTCCAAGCCGCCGATGATCGCCTGGGTGATCTGGCTCACCACACATCTCTTCGGGCAGAGCGAATGGGCCGCGCGCCTGGCCTCGCCGCTGCTGCATGGGGCCACCGCGCTCCTGGTCTACGGCATCGGGCGGCGGTGCTTCGACGAACGCACGGGCTTCTGGAGCGCCGTCGCCTACGCCACCCTGCCCGGCGTCTCCTATTCGAGCGGGCTCATCTCCACCGACGTGCCGCTGCTCTTTTTCTGGGCAGCCGGGCTCTACGCCTTCCTGCGCGCGATGGCCCGGCCGGGCTGGACGTGGGCGATCGTCTGCGGCGGCGCCCTCGGGCTCGGCTTCGAGACCAAATACGCCATGGCCTATTTCTTCCTGTGCGCGGGGCTTGCCGCCTTCGCCTCGACGGACGCGCGCCGGCTGGTGCTGAGCCTGAGGGGCCTCGTCATCGTGGCGCTGGCATTGCTGCTGCTGATGCCCAATGCGGCGTGGAACGCGGCGCACGGCTTTCCCACCGTGGCCCATACCGGCCACAACGCCGACTGGAGCCACGCCCGTTACAACGCGGTCAGCGTGCTGGGCTTCCTGGGCGGCCAGTTCGGGGTGTTCGGGCCGCTGATGATGGCGGGACTGATCCTGGCGCTGTGGCGGCTGAAAACCGGGAAAGCCCGGCTGCTGGCGTGCTTCTCGCTCCCCGTCATCGCGCTCATCGCGGTGCAGTCGTTCATCTCCGAGGCCAATGCGAACTGGGCGGCGGTGGCCTATGTGGCGGCGACGCCGCTTGCGGTGGCGGCCCTGCTCTGGCTCTGGCGGGGCCGCATGCTGTGGGCATCGCTCGCCTTCGACGGTCTGGCGATGGCGGTGCTGTGGGCGATCCTGGTGTCGCCCGCCTTCGCCGACCGGATCGGCCAGGGCAACGCCTTCAAGCGGCAGGAGGGCTGGCGCGAGCTGGGCGCGGCGGTGCACCGCTATGGGACGGACTATCCCGTGATCGTGGCGGCGAACCGCTCGGTCTTCGCCGAGCTCCTGGCCTATGGCGGCTTCGGCCGCGAACGCTGGCGGATGTGGGACAAGGACACCCACGACGACGACCACTTCCAGATGACGATGCGGCTCACCCCGCCGGCGCCCCATGTTCTGCTCCTGCTCACGCCCGACGAGACCGGCCAGGTGCTCCCCACTTTCGATTCGGCGACGCGCGTCGCGACCGTCGTCATCCCCGTCGGCGGCCATCGCACGCGCACGACGCTGATGTTCGACGCGCATGGCTATCGTGGTCCACAGCCTTTGCGATGACAGCCGCGAGGCCAGTCCTTATCGCGCATTGAATCAATCGCCGCGCGCGAGTCGCATGCATGAGTCGCGTGCGAAGGATTGCGGCGCGAGAGTTGTGAAGTGCTGCGAGTCGCTTCGTCTTGCGCGCGTGACGAATTGGCGAAAGCCAGAAAGCAGGGGGCGCGGGGGTAATCGCGAATCTTTACTTGAATAGTCTGCAGGTATTCATCTTCTATACTTGGTGTCTTTATTGGAGAAATGTGGCACGAATTCCAGTATTCGCGCTCCTACACTTGACAAACGATTCATCCGCTTAAATATCGGACGGTCGGCATGCCGCTTGAAGCCGTTGGGGCTGACGAGGCGTTGCCAGGGAGCATTACGAGACCACCGATGAGTCTCCAGCTGTTGCGGGGGCCCGAAGCCAAGCCTCCGTTGCGAACCGGCCGCCAGAAGCCCGTCGCCAGTCCTAGCCTCCAACCCGAAAATGCCAGCGAAATCCCGCAAATCGGGCCCAAAACCCTCAAGGCCCGGCCCAAGCCTGCGTTGCGATTCCCCGTGGGTGAGGACACCCGCGCGTTCTATCGCCGCTTCTGGCCGGGCACCTCCACGGCGGAGTGGAACGACTGGCACTGGCAGTTCCAGGCCCGAATCCGCTCGCTGGCCGACCTCGAGCGGGTCTTCGTGCTCTCCGAGAGCGAGCGCAGCGCCGCGGCCAGGGCCAATGGCGGCCTGCCGGTGGGCATCACCCCTTATTATGCGAGCCTGATGAGCCGGGACGACGCATCCGAGCCGCTGCGCCGCACCCACGTCATCACCACCGCCGAGGATATCGAGCTTCCCGGCGAGTCGATCGACCCCCTGGGCGAGGACCACGACACCCAGGCGCCGGGCATCGTCCACCGCTATCCCGACCGGGTGCTGTTCCTCACCACGGGTACCTGCTCGACCTATTGCCGCTACTGCACCCGCGCCCGGGCGGTGGGCAATCCGGGCGGCGAGTACCAGCTCTCCCGCAAGAAATGGGAGCAGGCGCTGGACTATATCGAGCGCCACACCGAGATCCGCGACGTGCTGATGTCGGGCGGCGACCCGCTGTCGATCAGCGACGACCGCCTCGACTACCTGCTCACCCGCCTGCGGGCGATGAAGCATGTCGAGTTCCTGCGCTTCGGGACCAAGATCCCCATGGTGTTGCCGCAGCGCATCACCCGGGACTTCGTGAAGATGCTGAAGAAGCATCACCCGCTGTTCATGTCGATCCACGTGACCCATCCGCGCGAGTTCACCCCGGAGACGACGGAAGCGCTGAACCGGCTTGCGGACGCGGGCGTCCCGCTCGGCAGCCAGACCGTGCTGATGAAGGGCATCAACGACGACATCGCCGTGATGAAGCCGCTGATGCAGGGCCTGCTGAAGCGCCGGGTGAAGCCCTACTACCTCTACCAGGCCGACCCGATCCGCGGCTCCGGCCATTTCCGCACCACCGTGGAGAAGGGGCTGGAGATCATCGAGGGTCTGCGCGGCCACACCACCGGCTACTGCACGCCGATCTTCGCGGTCGACGCGCCGGGCGGCGGCGGCAAGATCCAGATCGCGCCGGATTGCGTGGTCGGCCGCGACGGCGACGACCTGCTGCTGCGCAACTTCGAGGGCGGCGTCTACCGCTACCCCGACCCGGGCGGAAAGCTGGGAGCGGGAAAGAGGGCCTGATGCGCATCGGGGTACTTCCACCTCCCCCTCGCGGGGAGGTCGAAAAATCCGAAGGAATTTTCGGGTGGGGGCACGCACGCTCCGCCCGCGAAGTTCCCCACCCGAAATCGCCGTGCGATTTCGACCTCCCCGCAAGGGGGAGGTAGGCCATCATGCGTATCGGTGTCGCTTACGATCTGAGATCCGACTACCTCGCCATGGGCCTGGGCGAGGAGGAGACGGCGGAGTTCGACAGCGAGATCACCATCGACGCCATCTGCGCCGCGCTCGCCGGCCAGGGCTGGGAGGTGGACCGCATCGGCAACGTCCACGCGCTCATCCGGCGGCTGGCGGCCGGCGAGACCTGGGACGCGGTGTTCAATTTCTGCGAAGGGCTGAACGGGCTGTCGCGCGAGGCGCAGGTGCCCTCGCTCCTGGAGGCGCACAGGATTCCGTTCGTGTTCTCCGACGCCTTCACCCTGATGCTCACGCTCGACAAGGCCATGTGCAAGCGGGTGGTGCGGGACTGCGGCATCGCCACGGCGGAGTTCGCCGTGGTCTCGACCCTGGCCGAGGCCAGGGCGGTCAGGCTGCCCTTCCCGCTTTTCCTCAAGCCCGTGGCCGAAGGCTCCGGCAAGGGCGTGGGCGAGCACTCGAAGGTCGAGAACAAAAAGCAGCTCGTGGAGACCGCCAGGGACCTGTTCGCCCGCTTCCGCCAGCCGGTGCTGGTCGAGGCGTTCCTGCCGGGGCGCGAATTCACCGTCGCCATCCTGGGCACGGGCGCCGACGCCCGGGTGCTGGGCGTCAGCGAGATCAAGCGCAAGGACAACTGGGTCGGCGAAGGCTACGGCTTCGTCAACAAGGAATTCTGGGAAGACAAGGTCGAGATCGTGGGCGCGGACCGGATCTCCGCCAGGGCGGCGGGCGACGTGGCGCTGGCGGCCTGGCGGGCACTGCGCTGCCGCGACGGCGGGCGCGTGGACATCCGCAACGATGCCTCCGGCAAGCCGCATTTCATCGAGGTCAATCCGGTGGCGGGACTGAGGCCGGATTATTCGGACATGTGCTTCATCGCCACGCGCGAAGGGCTCACCTATCCCCAGCTCATCGGGCGGATCATGGATTCGTTCCTGAAGCGGAATCCCGAGCTGCAGGCCCGCCTTCGCGCCGCGGCCTGAAGCGGGATGCCGGCAAAACACTGCTAGGATGGGGCGCCATGCCAGATTCGAAAAACGTCCTGATCCTGCATTCCGACGTCGCGCCCGGCGCGCCACCCGACGAGCAGGACACGCTGTGGACCGTCGACGCGGTCAAGGACGCGCTCTGCGGCCGCGGCTACGGCGTCGCCACCGCGGCCTTCGCGCCGGCGCCCGAGCACCTCAGGGCCCTGCTCGACACCCACAAGCCGGATACCGTGTTCAACCTCGTCGAAAGCGTCTTCGGGCTCGGCCAGTTCGCCATCGTGGCGGCGCAGATGCTGGAGATGTGCAACGTGCCGTTCACCGGCAATCCGGGCGGGGCGATGGCGCTGGCCGGCGACAAGCCGCTCACCAAGCAGTTCCTGCGCCGCCTCGGCCTGCCGACGGCGCACTGGGTCGAGGGGCCGCACTGGGACGGGCTCGATCCCGCCAGGGTCTATGTCGTGAAGCACGCGACCGAGGACGCGTCCGTCGGCATGACGGACGATTCCGTCGTCTCCGGCGAGCGCGTGGCCGCGCGGGCGGCGCAGCTCACGGCCGCGCATGGCGGGCGCTGGTTCGCCGAGGAGTATCTCGCGGGCCGGGAGTTCAACGTCTCCTGCATCGAGATCGACGGCAGGCCGCGCGTGCTGCCGGTGCCGGAGATGCGCTTCGACAACTGGCCGGAAGACCGCCCGCGCCTGGTCAACTGGGCCGCCAAGTGGGATGAGGAACATCCGGACCTCTCCAACACCAACCGCGATTTCGAGAGCGCGAAGAACACGCCGCTGGCCGCCCAGCTCACCGGGCTGGTCGAGGATTGCTGGAACAATTTCGGGCTGAGGGGCTTCGCGCGCATCGATTTCCGCTGCGGCGCGGACGGCAGCCCGAACATCCTGGAGCTCAATCCCAATCCGTGCCTGGAATCCGGGGCCGGGCTGGCCGCCGCGGCGGCGCAGATCGGGATGGACTACGCCGATCTCTGCGAGGCGATCCTGGCCGCGGCCATCCATTGATGGCCGAAGCGGTCGCGCTCGCCCGCGCCTATCCTTCCGTCTTCGGCGCGCCCGTCCTGACCGCCGTCGATCCGCGCATCTTCAGGCTGCGATACTTCACGCATTGCATGGCATGCGGCTTCTGCAAGGACCAATGCTGCACTTATGGCGTCGATATCGACATCGAGAACATGGCCCGGCTGATGGCGCTGGACGGATTGGCCGGGAAGATCGCAACGCCGCCCGCGCGCTGGTTCAGGAACGAGATCGAGACCGACCCGGAATTCCCCGGCGGCCGCAACGGACGCACCGCCCAGGTGGACGGGGCCTGCGTGTTCCGCGCGCCCGGCGGGCGGGGCTGCGCGATCCATGCGCACTGCCTGGACGCCGGGCTCGACTACCACCACTACAAGCCGATGGTCAGCGTGCTGTTCCCGCTGACCTTCGAGCACGGGGTGCTGATGCCTTCGTCCGAGGTGCTGGACGGCAGTCTCGTCTGCGCCGGCGACGGACCGTCGCTCTACGACGGCGTGCGGGGGGAATTGCGCTACTATTTCGGCGACGGATTCATCGAAGAGCTGGATCCGATCCGGCAGGCCGCATCCAACTGACATAAACCACCGTGTCATAGCCCGCGAATGCGGGCCACCCAGGTGACACCTGCGCATTCTTGCAGAACTGGAGCTTACGGAGCCCATCCGGTTAGTCCGTGCAGAACCCAACTGGGTGGCCCGCATTCGCGGGCCATGACGCGCTTGTGGTTTGTGGCTTCAAATCGGCTGGCTGGGCGGGATCGGAGCCAGGTGAATGTGGCGTTCGCGCCAGGCGATGAAGAGGCCAGCGGCGATGACGATGCCGGCGCCGGCCATCACCACCGGCTCGGGCACCTCGGCGAACACGAAATAGCCCAGGATCACCGCCCAGACCATGGCCACGTAGTCGAACGGCGCGAGCAGCGACGGCTCCGCGTAGCGATAGCTGAACGTCATGCAGATCTGGCCGACGCCGCCCAGCAATCCGCTCAGCACGAGCCACGAGACCTGCGCGGGAGAGAGCGGCACCGCCTTCCAGAACAGCGTGGTGGCGAGACCCGCCAGCGCGCACACGCTCATGAAATAGAACACGATGGTCTCGCTCTTCTCGGTGGTGCTCATCTGGCGGATGAAGACCACCACGAAGGCGGACAGGAACGCGCCCATGATGGCGAGCGCGGCGCCGCTGCTGCGCCCGGCCAGGATCAGATGCAGCACCCCGCCATGCGGCTCGACCATGACCAGCACGCCCGCGAAGCCCGCCGCCACCGCGCTCCAGCGCCACGGCCCGACACGCTCGCCCAGCATGGTGGCGGCCAGCACCACGGCGAAGATCGGCGCGATGAAGCTGAAGGCCGTCACGTCCGCCAGCGGCAGCATCAGCACGGCGGCGAAGTTCATGAACATGCCCGTCATGCCGGTGATCGAGCGCAGCACGTGCCACCATGGCCGCGCCGTCAGCACCACGGCGCGGGGCCCGATGGTCCAGGCCGACAGGATGAAGAGCGGGATGAGCGCGAAGAAGGCGCGGAAGAAGATCACCTCCCCCACCGGAAGCCAGGTGCCCGCGAGCCTTATGGCGGTGTACATCAGCGTGAACGCGATGCTTCCGCCCAGCTTCAGGGCGATGCCGCGCAGGCCGTGGCGCATCGCTCTACAGCCAGCCCCGGCGCTTGAACCAGAAATAGGGCACGACGCCGGAGACGATCATCAGCGCCAGGGAGTAGAAATAGCCCCAGGGCAGGTCCAGCTCCGGCAGGAACTTGAAGTTCATGCCGTAGATCGAGGCGATGAGCGTGGGCGGCAGGAACACGATCGCGGCCACCGACATGATCTTGATGATGTTGTTCTGCTCGTTGTTGATCAGCCCCAGCGTGCCGTCCTGCAGGTAGGAGAGCTTGCCCGCGATGAAGGAGGAATGGTCCTGCAGCGATTGCACGTCGCGGGTCAGCGTCTTGATATGGGCCTTGACGTCCTTGGACGCCCTGCCCTCCGTGGCCTGGGTGAGGAAGGTGAGCACGCGGCCGAGGCTCAGCAGGCTCTCGCGCATCTTGGAGGTCAGGCCATGCTTGCGGCCGAGCCGGCTCAGCACGTTCTGGAAGTCCTTGGCGCCGATGGTGCGGCCGGGATCGGGGTTGAACACCTCGTTGGAGACCGCCTCCACGTCCGCGCCGATGCGCTCCAGCACGTCGGCCATGCGGTCGATGATCACGTCCACGAGATTGAGCAGCACCGTCTCCGCCCGGGCGGAATGCAGGGGCGTGCGCTCGCAGCGCGCGGCGAAGGTGCGGAAGGGCTGCGGATCGATGTAGCGGATGGTGACCAGCCGGTCGTGGGCCAGCACGAACGTGACGACATCGGCCCCGAAACGGTCGGTGTCGGCATTGTTGAGGAGCAGCGCCGTCATGAACACCCCGCCGCCTTCCTCGTAGAGGCGGCTGGAGACCTCGATCTCCTCCATGTCGGCGCGGGTGGGCAGCTCCATGCCGAGGAAGCGATCGACCATGCGGCGCTCCCCGGCGGTGGGATCGAGCAGGTCCAGCCACAGCGCCGCCTCGGGAATATTCCCGTCCTCGGCGACGGACGCGGGCTTCAGCACCCCGTCCTGCGGCTGGAATGTCCTGAGCATGCGCGCCCCTCCCGATCCGCCGTCTTTCCGCCGGGACGGGGAATTTTGCAAGCGGGAAATCCGCGGCGCCGCGGATCGCGGCCGTCACTGGATCGGGCGCGCGGATTGTGTCTCATTGCGCGGATGGACACCCCGCTTCGCCTGCCCACGCCCGACGATATCGAAGCCGCCGCCCGCCGCATCGCGCCCTGGGCGGTGAAGACGCCGTTCCTCGAGCACCACGAGCTCGGCGCGCGGGTGGGCGCGCGGGTGTTCCTGAAGCTGGAGATGTTCCAGCGCACGGGCTCGTTCAAATTCCGCGGCGCCTCCAACCGCATCCTGCTGATCCCGGAAGCGGAGCGCGCGCGGGGCGTGGTGGCGTTCTCCTCCGGCAACCACGCGCAGGGGGTGGCGGCGGTGGCGGGTCTGTTGGGCATCCCCGCGACCATCGTGATGCCGGCGGACGCGCCGCGCGCGAAGATCGAGGGCACCCGCGCGCTCGGCGCCAGGATCGTGAACTACGACCGGGTAACGGAAGACCGCGAAGCCATCGCGGCGGAGATCGTGGAGAAGACCGGCGCCACGCTCGTCCGGCCGTTCGACGATGCGGACGTCGTGGCCGGCCAGGGCACGGCCGGGCTCGAGATCGCGCGGGCGGCGGCCGCGCAAGGCGTGTCGCTGGATGCCGTGCTGGTCCCCTGCAGCGGCGGCGGGCTGGTGACGGGGATCGCGACGGCCCTGTCGAGAGAGAGCCCGCGCACGAAGGTCTATTCGGTGGAGCCCGAAGGCTTCGACGGCATGCGACAATCCCATGACAAGGGCGAGCGCGTGGCGGCGCCGGGCGGCAGGCTCTCCATCGCGGACGCCCTGATGGCGCCCATGCCCGGGCGCGTGCCTTTCGCGCTCGCGAAACAATATCTGGCGGGTGGGCTGGCGGTGAACGACAACGCGTTGGCGTGCGCGGTGTCTTATGCCTTCCGCCATATCAAGGTCGTGGCCGAGCCCGGCGGCGCCGCAGCCTTGGCGGCGCTCCTCACGGGTGCCTTCGATGCCAGGCGCGGAACGCTCGCGATGGTTGTCTCGGGAGGCAACGCCGATCCGGACACGGTCTCGAATTGCTGCGCCCGCTTCCCCGAACCCTGACCGTCTTAACCAAGCCGAGGCTTCGCCTTCCCAACTGTGCGGCTTTCCGCTACAGTTCGGCCAAATTGGTTAAAAACCAAGGTGGGGCAAATGGTTCAGGGTACCGGGGGCGGCGCGCGCCGATATGCGCGAGTAGCGGCAAGCCTTTTCGTCACGCTGTCGCTCGTCGGTTGCGGAGGCCTGGGTCTGCTGCCCTACCAGACGGACGTCAAGAACACGAACTTCAAATCCTACGACGCGGTGCAGATCGCCTATAAGCAGATCGCGCCCGGCGTCACCCGCGAGTCCGAACTCGCCGACCTCGGCTTCGACGCCTCGACCACACCGAACGTGGAAGTGCTCTCCTATCTCGGCGTCATCGAGCGCTTCATGCCGCGCGACAGCGTGAAGTTCGACAGCCTGGATCCGGCGGTGCAGTCCTGCATCGAGGCGCGCGACCGCTGCACGGCTTACGTCTTCCGCCCCGAGCGCCTGCACCAGCAGCGCACGGGCAACTGGTTCCTGGACATCCTGGGCTTCGAACGCACGACCGTCTCCTATGGCTGGTCGGCGGAAGTCGTGCTGCTGATGCAGGACGGGCGCGTGGCCTACAAGGTGATGAGCGGCCGGCCGCGCATCCAGGACTACCACGACAACGTCCAGCCTCTCGGCCCGCTGCAGGATCTCGGCGGCGCCATGATGCGCGCGGGGACCAAGGCCGCCTCGCTGTAGGGACGGCTGCCGATCGCGAAGCGGCGCGCGTCAACGGCGCGCCGCTTTTCGTTTATCATCGCATTCCGCCAATTCGTCGGGGCCGTGCCCGCGCTTCACGGGCCACTTCCGCCACCGCCCGCGCGCGCCGGCCGCGCGCTATCTCGGCGCCAGCACCATCATCATCTGGCGGCCTTCGGTGCGGGGCCAGGCTTCGACCTTGGCGATGGTTTCGGTGTCCTTCTGGATGCGCCCCATGAGCTCGGAGCCGAGATTCATGTGCGCCATCTCGCGGCCGCGGAAGCGCAGGGTGACCTTCACCTTGTCGCCCTCCTCGAAGAAGCGCTTCATCGAGCGCATCTTCACGTCGTAATCGTGGTCGTCGATGGTCGGGCGCATCTTGATCTCCTTGATCTCGATGACCTTCTGCTTCTTGCGCGCCTCGGCGGCCTTCTTCTGCTGCTCGTATTTGAACTTGCCGAAGTCCATCAGCTTGGCGACGGGCGGCTTGGCGTCGGGCGACACCTCCACCAGGTCGAAACCCCGCTCTTCCGCGATGGCGCGGGCCTCGTCGGTGCCCATCTCGCCGAATTTGTGGCCGTCATCCCCGATGAGGAAGACGGTGCGGGCGTGGATATCCTCGTTGACGCGCGGGCCGTCCTTGGGCGCGGCCTGCTGCTGGTTGGCTCCAAAACGTCTGGCGACTATGACCCTCTCCTGTCGTAGGCCGAATGTTGGCACGCCCCGCAAGGCCCGCTGCCGGTCCCGCGAAGCGTCGCAAGGTTCATCGACAGGGTGGTCTCCTCCAGGTCGCGCGGCCCGGGACGGCTCGCCCCCAGCGCCGAAAAAGGCGGTTTTCGGCCGCCTTGCGTTCCTAGAATAGTCCAAGGCGGGGGGAAGGCAAGGCGAGACAACGCCACAATATCACTGAGCGGCTAAGTTACCGGAACACAACTACTACTTGCATCAATTAACCAACGACTCTACATTGAGCACATGGCGGGGGCCAAGGTGGGATCGAATGGTCTGGAGGCCAGTTGGCAAATTGCCTCCGGCTGGCAGGTGGAAACGTGGCTCGCCATCGCAATCGTTGCATCGCTTCTGACGTTTCTCCTCCGTCGACAATTCCATATCGCGCGACGCTTCGGACTGACGCCAGTCGCCATCACACTTGAGTACGCCGCTCTAACCCAATGGTCGCGCGCGCGATTTCAATATTGGATTTCGTGTCGTCGCTGGTATGAGATCACCTTATTCAGCGAATACGATGCGCCATCGCGGCTCGTCTTCGGCCTTCTTGGTGCCTCGATAGTCGCATTGAGCCTGACACTCAGCTACCGTGGATTGCTCCCAACTCTGTTCAATTCGATCGAAAGTCAGAATTCCTCGGCCGGCAGCGATCCACTCCGTACCCTTTTGGTATCGCGTGAACATACGCTCATGATCACGCTATTCGAAGCCGCAATCGGCTTCATCTGTCTTGAAATGTTTGGGCTGACAAACGTTTTACGAATTTCGGCGCGCTACAAAGCTTTTCCATGGGTTCGGAAACTCGCTGGAATATCTCTCCTCGCAATGCTCCTCATGCTTGGCGTGACGGAGGCATGGACGAGTCTTGTTTCAGACGAGATCCGGTTCGATGCCGTATGCCAAGAAAAGAAATTGACCGGCCCGCCCTGCAATGAAGGGCTGGCACCGTATTCCTGGCTGTCCGGCAAGTTGGGCTGGTCTGCAATCCCCGCCGAAGCGCCTGCGCCGGCAAGCACTTCCACGCCGCTTCCGACAGATACTCCTGTGCCGAAAGCAAACCCGCTTCGGTTGCCCAATGACCCGTCTTCCACAAACGATGGGCAACTGAGGCTTGCTCAAGCAGCGAGCGCTGCTGACCGCGCAGTGCATATCGCCTACACCAAGGCGTGGTTTGACGTTATCTCCGCGATCGTCATGCCATTTTCCTTAATGATCGTCGGTCTTGCCCTGGATTTTTTGGAGGAGATGTATCTCCCTGCGACCAGCTTGGGCTTCGCGATGTTTCACACCGTTACCTCAGTGCTCTTTCTTGCATTCTCAAAAGGACTATGGGTGACGACATGGATGTTAAGTTTGGCCGGAACTGTGCTTATGGCGCCAACACGCCTCTTCGTTGCCTTGTGGCGCGTATTCACGAGTTAGCAGCGGGAAGGCGCGGCTATCGCATCGTACCAACATTGCTCGGCCTGCTTGTATTGCCGGTGCTCTCACATATTGCGTGGGCACAGCCGGAGAGAATCCCAGCGCGCCACATCATGATTATCTATGACGTTTCGCTGAGCTATCAATTCAATCATAACACAAGCTGGGACGATGATCGGGCCGATATGCTTGACTCGATCGAGCGCATCGGATCGGCAATCAATGATGATGATACGTTTTCCTTTCTCCCAATGGATGGCTGGGTTCGCTACGACTGCCGTGAAGAAAGCCGCGGAATTGATCACCCGCATGGGTTCGAGGTTTTCGGGAGCCAAGTCCTGAAAAAAGATGGCAACCTAGGATTTGGACCGGGGCACGGTGACTGGTACACCGCCTGGATCAATCATCTCGAGGCCTTCAGGCGCTATGCAGCCGCGGCCAAGCTGACAAACTGGACACAGAACACAGACCTCGTCGGAGCCCTCTATCGCGCATCGTATCTGTTCCGCAGATATCCTGCGCGCAAGAACTACCTGCTCATTTTCTCCGATTTGGATGACGATCCGGCCACGAAAAATTCGAATGCCGGACTTTGCGGTCCACTGGACTTGCATGGCGTGAAGGTTGTCATCGTGAACTTTGGCGAGGAACTCAGCGACTATGTCAAGAACAAGGCCAGCCGGCCGGGAAGCGCAGAGCGGCTGGATTTTCTGGACAACATGTTGAAGGCGGCGCATGCGCGACCAAGCACGCGGGACACGCTCGACGGCGACGTATATCAGATGCTGGATATCGAACCCTAAGCCGGCTTCTACATCCTCATTTACCCCTCCACATCCCGCCTCTCCTCCGCCTCCCTGCTGATCCGGGCCACGAAATCCTCCAGCGGCATGGCTCCCAGATCCCGGCCCGAGCGCAGGCGGACGGCGACCTTGCCTTCGGCGGCCTCGCGCTCGCCGACCACCAGCATGTAGGGGATCTTCTGGAGCTGGGCTTCGCGGATCTTCTTCTGCATGCGCTCGTTGGCGTCGTCGACCTCGACCCGCAAGCCGCTGCCGGTGTCGACGATGGCGACCTCCGACAGCGTCTTGCGCACCCGATGGGCGTAGGCGTTGGCCTTCTCGCTGATCGGGATGACCATGGCCTGCACCGGCGCGAGCCACACCGGGAACGCACCCGCATAGTGCTCGATGAGCACGCCGATGAAGCGCTCCATCGAGCCCAGCACGGCGCGGTGCAGCATGGCCGGCCGCTGCCGCGAGCCGTCCTCGGCGATGAACTCCGCGTCCAGGCGCGTGGGCAGGTTGAAGTCCACCTGCACGGTGCCGCACTGCCAAGCCCGGCCGATGGCATCGTAGAGGGTGAACTCGAGCTTGGGCCCATAGAACGCGCCCTCGCCCGGGTTGAGCGTGTAGGGGATTTCCATCCGCTTGCAGGCGTCGGCGAGATCGGCTTCCGCCTTGTCCCACACCTCATCGGTGCCGATGCGCTTTTCCGGGCGGGTGGAGAGCTTCACGTCGACATTGTCGAAGCCCAGCTCCTTGTAGACCTCGAAGATGAGCCGGGAGGCGTGCACGACCTCCTCGGTCATCTGCTCCGGCGCCATGAAGATGTGCGCGTCGTCCTGGGTGAAGCCGCGCACGCGCATCAGCCCGTGCAGCGCGCCGGACGGCTCATAGCGGCTGCAGGAACCGAATTCCGCCATGCGGATCGGCAGCTCGCGATAGGAGCGCAGGCCCTGCTTGAAGATCTGGACGTGGCCGGGGCAATTCATCGGCTTGAGCGCGAGCAGCTTGTCCTCGCCTTCGATCTCCACCGCGAACATGTGCTCGCGATACCACTCCCAATGACCGGACTGCTGCCAGAACCTGTGGTCCATGAGCAGCGGCGTCTTCACCTCGACATAGTCGTGGCGCTGGAATTTGCGCCGCGCATAGGCCTCGAGCGTGCGGTAGAGCGCGTGGCCGCGCGGGTGCCAGAACACCTGCCCCGCCGCCTCTTCCTGCATGTGGAAGAGATCGAGCTCCTTGCCGAGCTTGCGATGGTCGCGCTTCTCCGCTTCCTCGATGCGCTTGAGATAGGCTTCGAGCTCCTTCTCGTCGCGCCAGGCGGTGCCGTAGATGCGCTGGAGCTGCGCGTTGCTGGAATCGCCGCGCCAATAGGCGCCGGCGATCTTGGTGAGCCGGAAGGCGTCGCCGATCCTGGCGGTGGTCTCGAAATGCGGGCCGCGGCAGAGGTCGTGCCAGTCGCCGTGCCAGTAGATCGACACCTCCTCGCCCTCGGGGATCGCGCGGATCAGCTCGGCCTTGTAATGCTCGCCGATGCCGTCGAAATGCGCGATGGCCTGGTCGCGCGGCCAGACTTCGCGGCGGGTCGGCAGGCCGGCTTTGACGATCTTGCGCATCTCCGCTTCGATCTTCGGCAGGTCCTCGGGCGTGAAGGGCTCGTTGCGCGCGAAGTCGTAATAGAAGCCGTCCTCGATGGCCGGGCCGATGGTCACCTGGGTGCCGGGATAGAGCGCCTGCACGGCCATGGCGAGGACGTGGGCGGTATCGTGCCGGATCAGCTCCAGCGCTTCCGGGTCCTTTCTGGTGATGATGCGAAGCCTGGCGTCTTCCTCGATGGGGCGGAACAGATCCCACTGCCTGCCGTTCACTTCGGCGATGAGCGCCGCCTTGGCCAGGCCGGGCCCGATGGAGGCCGCGATCGCGCCGGGGGTGGTGCCGCGCGCGACCGTGAGCACCTTACCGTCCGGTAAGGTGACGGACAGGAGGGGCGCGGAAGCGGCGGCGGACACGGCATTTCTCCTGCATGTCAGGGGTCAGGGGCTGGCAGCCCGGCCACTAATAAAGGCCGGAACGAAGCCAAGGCAAGGGAATGGCTGCCTTGCTTGCGCCAAACCCTGCGGCGAAAATGCCGGAATGGGACACGATACAGGTGCATGGATGATGCGGATCGCGTTGCTGTCCTCCCTCGGGGCGGTGATCTTGGGGACCCTGCCGGCCTGTGCCCAGCAGGATTCCTACGACGCCGTCATGGCCGATTGCGGCGGGCGCATCCCGCCGAGAATGGTCGGTTCCTGCCTGCAAAGGGCGCGCGCGCTCGATGCCGGCAATCCCTCGCCCCAGCTCAGAAGGCTCGAGGACCAGCTCGCCGCGCGCGCGGAGGAAATCCGCGAAAGCCAGCAGCAGGGCAGCTATGGCCCGCCGAATGGAGCATATCCTCCGGGCGCCTACGGTCCGCCCGGCGGACCGCAAGGCCAGGGATCCGATCCCGGGCAGGGCAACGACGACGGCTATCCGGATCAGGGTCCGCCACCGTCCGATTATGGCAATGGCCAAGGCGGAGACGTGTTCGGCAACCAGGGCCCGCCGCCTCCGGGGCCGGACGATCGCGGCCGCTACGACTACCAGGGCCCGCCGCCGGGCGGGAGCAATGACAAGATGGCGCCGCCGCCGGGATATGACCAGGACGGGGGCGCCTCTCCGCAGGACGGCAGCCCGCCCCCCGGCGCAGGCAGCGCGCCCGACGATCAGGCGCCGCCCGACATGGGCAATTATCCCGACGACGGCCCGCCGCCGGATATGTCCGCGCCTGATGACGACGGCGGCCCGCCGCCCAACGACGACACGCCCGATGACGGTCCCCCGCCTCCGCCGCAAGGCCAACCGGGACCGCAGGGATGAAGGGTCCCGCGCTGATCGTGCTCCTGCTCGCGGCGCCTGCCCCGGCGCCGGCCGCCAATGTGTGCATCCATTCGATGGACATCGCGCGCACCTCGGTACCCGACGCGCAGACGATCCTCTTCCACATGAAGGACCATACCGTCTGGCGAAACACGCTGATGGCGCCGTGCCCGGAGCTCAAATTCCGCGGCTTCGTCTATGACGCCACGCCATCGGGGGAAATCTGCGGGAATCAACAGACGATTCATGTCCTTCAGACCGGCGCGGTCTGCCTGCTCGGCCCGTTCACGCAGGTGCCGGAGCGGCACTGACTGGCCGCTTCGCGCGTTCAACAAACGTTGATAATGCCCGTTCGCCCCGTTGCGCGGAGCGGGCGGCACGGCGACACTCGCATGGTGCGAGGGGCGCACATCCTTTTTGGGAGGTTGTCATGAAGAGCATGGCGATCGCAGCGGCTTTCCTGTTCGTGGCCGGCGCGACCGGCGCCAATGCCGGCATGTCGGCGACGACGGGTGGCGGCACCTGCCTGCAGATCCGCGATGTCGATCATACCCATGTCGTGGACGCCACGACGGTCGAGTTTCACATGAAGAACGGCGCGGTGTGGACGAACAAGCTGCCGGCGCCGTGCCCGGGGCTCAAGTTCCACGGCTTCAGCTACGTGGCGCACGATACCGACGAGGTCTGCTCCAATAGCCAGGGCATCCGCGTGCTGGTGACCGACCAGGTCTGCCAGCTCGGCGCATTCACCCCGGCGGGCGGACCGCATAGCATGCCGTAGCGCTCGGCATTTTCCGCGCTTGCGCGAGGGCCGGAGATTCTCCGGCCCTTTTCGTTTGCGCATTTCGTGAAGCGGCAGGGCGTTTCGGATGGGGCCGGCGTGGCCGGCACCCCAACCGAAAGATGCGGTCACTTGTTGCCGTAGATGTCGATCGTCACGGCGTACTGGCCGAGCGCGTGACAGCGCATCGCCACGTCGGTGACGTTGCGGGTGTTGCCCGGCATGTCGATGCTGTAGACCCGGCCGTTGTGCATCGGCCCGCCGTTGTTGAGCGTGTAGGGACGCACCACGCCGTTGCCGAAGCGCACGTTCACGCGCCCGCACACGGCGTCGCCATTCACCGGCTTGAAGCCGATCTCGGTGACGTTGCGCCCGCCCCAGCCGGCCACCGTGCCGTCATGGTCGTCGCGGCCGCGGAAGCTGGCGCTGCCGATGAACGCCCAGTTGTCGGGACTTGTCATGCGGTTGAAGCTGTTGTCGGCCCAATGCATGAAGCGCGACCAGGTGCGCGCCCATTCCGGGCTGGCGCGCCACTGCGCGCGGTACTGGCCGACATCGGCGTCCATGCGGATATCCGCGCCGCCATGGCTGAAGGAGCGGCACAGGAAATCGAGCCGGCGGATGTTGCGTTGCGTGCCCGGCACGTCGACATTGTGCGGCGCGCCCTGGCGCAGCATGCCGGTGAACAGCGTGCCGGAGCTGCCGTTGGCGTACTCGGCGCGGATGTAGCGGCACTGCACGTCGCCGTTCGCCGCCATGAAGCGCAGCCGCTCGACGGGGCCGCCGAAGTCCGGCGAACGCGTGTCGCGATCCACGCCGTAGTCGACGTGAACGGAGCCGATATTGTCCCAATCGGCGAAGGCGGGACTGGCCAGGCCCACCGCGGCGACCGTCGCCAGCGCGTACATTTTCAGTCGTCGTGTCATCGTTCTTCTCCCTGGTGAAACGTTCGTTCGTGCCCCCATTGAAGAGAGGCCGCCCTGAACCTCGCATGAACGCAAAGCCGAGCTCCGCGGACCGGATTTGACTGCGGTCAATGTCCCGACCGATCCGCGCCGCGGCTCACTTCGAACAGGAACCAGTTGCGCCGCTCGGTGCCGTCGAGAAAGGTCTCGAGCAGGCTCGCCGTGGCCACATCGCCGTGCTTGTCGCAAAGTTCGTGCACTTCGCGCATGCGATGCATCATGGCCTTGTTGTCCTCCATCAGCTCGCGGACCATGTCGCCCGGCGACACGAACGGCGCCTCGTTGTCCTTCACGCGCTGGTGGCGCGCGATGTCGGCGATGGAATGCAGCGTGCGGCCGCCGATCTTGCGGACGCGCTCGGCCAACTCGTCGGTGGTCCCGAAGATCTGCTCGGCGTGCTCGTCGAACAGCAGGTGGTAGTCGCGGAAATTGGGGCCGCTGACGTGCCAGTGGAAATTCTTGGTCTTGAGATAGAGCGCGAACGCGTCGGCGAGGAGCCCGTTGAGCGCCCGTGAAATCTCGCCCACCGCGTCCTGGCCGAGATCGGTGGGGGTGTGGAGCCTGCCGGTTTCGCCGGATTTCGACATGGATGACCTCGCTCGGGATCGGCGCCCTTCGCGAGGGAAACGCTCAATTGTTTATGCGGTTCCGGAATTCGGCCGCGGCGCGGCGATCAGACGATGCCGCCGCGCCAGCGCACGCGGCCATAGACCCATTTGTCGGCGTTTTCGCGGGTGGCGCTCTCCTCGTTCCGGGCGGTCTGCAGCGAAACGCTCCCGTCGAGGAAGATGCGCACGCGGCGGGTGATCATGCCGCTGCCCTCGGGCCTGAACACGTAGTAGGCGCCGTCTTCGCTGACGCGGTCGATGCCGGTGACGAGCAGCATCGCGTCGCCGTCGTTGATGCCGGGCGCGTTGCCGTCGCCGCGATTGTAGACGATGAGGAGCCTGTCCTCGGGCGCGCGCACCACCGCGCGCAGCCACGCGCGCGAGAACACCATGTAGTCGCGCACGTCCTCCGCCATGGGATAGGTGCCCGCGCCGGAGGACGATTCGGCTTCGGCGACCGGCACGCTGACGTAGCCGTCGACCGCCTCGGCGAGATCCTGGTTGCCTTCGCCGCTCGCCATCCATTGCAGCGACACGCGCTTTTCGGCCGCCAGCCGCGCCACCAGCTGAAACGGCGGCTTGGCCTTGCCGGAAATGTAGGAGGCCAGGTGCTCGGGCGTGACGCCGGCGACCGCCGCCGCGTCGGGCCGCGATTCATAGAGGTCGAGCAGGGTGCGCATCCGCTCGCCGAATTCGGCGCGATAGGCCCTTTCGGTCTCGGAAAGCCCGATTCCCGGCTCGGACGCCGATTTTCCTTTAGTTTTCCTGCCTGTCACCTAAGCTTTCCCGCATTATGGGACTTGACACCGGTTGCACTCCCCGGTAACCACTACTTTAGTACATAACCAACGTTACCAACTAAGCCAAACATCAGCTACCTCGCGGAAACACTGGAATGGCTCAGAAAAGACGCGCCCGGAAAAGGCGCACGCCTAAACCTTTATCGGGTTGGCACGCCGAGGACGTCAAGGCCGCCATCCGAAAGAAGGGGACGACCCTGACGGAACTGGCCGCAGAATATGGATACAGCGAATCCTACCTGCGCGGCACCCTCATCCGCCGCCGGGTCCATGGCGAGCAGATCATAGCCACCTTCCTGGGCGTGGCGCCCGCCGACATCTGGCCGGACCGGTACGCGGCCAGGAAACCCAGTAACGGACGTGCCCGCAAGCCCCGGCCGCGGCGAGAAAGGCGGGACTGATGCCGCGCCGTCCCGGCGAGACAGGCGGGGACGGAGACAAAATCAAAGCGGGCGGCAACAGCGGCGCGGCACCGGCGCCGCCGCAACTGCTTGGCTATCACATCCACGCCGGGTCGCCGGCGCGCGCGCCGCTGCATCCACGGCTGAAGGACCTGCTCGCGCTGTGGTCGGCGCGCCGCCTGGCGCGGCCGATGCCCAGCCGCGAAGACCTGCCGGCTCGGGCACTGAAGCCGTGGGAGGGATATTTCGCCCTGCTCGCGCCGGAGCCCGGCGCGCTGCGCTTCCGCCTGATGGGCGCGCAGCTCGTGCCGCGCCTCGGCAAGGCGATGAGCGGCCGCACGCTCGCGGAACTGGACGAAGCGTTGCGGCGGCCGCTGCTCGCGCTGGCGGATCTCGCCGTGGCGCGCCAGGCGCCCGCGGCGGGCGCGACCGCGTTGCGCACGGACGGCCTGCGGACCCTGTGGTCGGACCTGATGCTGCCGCTTTCCGTGCGGCGGGCGCAGCCCCCGCTCTTCATCTTCGCCAGCTACCCGGTCCTGCCGCGCCCCGCCCTGCCCTGAAACGGCACAGCCGGGGCATGGCGGGCGTCTTGCATGGGTCCATGCCGATGAACGCCCCGCTCCGCCCCGAGACACTGGCCCGGGCCCGCGCGCTGCCGGCCGCGCCCCGCAACGTGCTGATGCTCGCCCATGCCCATCAGGCGCCCTATCGGGTCATGCGCTGCGTGGCCGCGCTCGGCGCGAAGGTGCATGTGTTCGCAGGCCCCGACGCGCGTTCGCTCGCGCTGTCGCGCCATTGCGCGCAACTGCGGGCGATGGCGTTCGATCCCGCCCCCAATGCGGACGTGCTGGCGGCCCGGATCGAGGCCTATGCCCGCGCGCATGCCATCGACATGGTGATGCCGGCGGACGCGGTGACCACGCGCATCCTGTCCGGCATCCGCGACCGCCTCGGCGTTCCGTGCTTTCCCATTCCCGACGTGGCGACGTTCGACATGCTGGCGATCAAGGACCGCTTCATGCAGTTCTGCCGCGAGCGCGGCCTGCGCCATCCCGAGGGACACCTGCTCGCCAATCGCCAAGCGCTGCAGGCCGCGCTCGCCAATGGCTGCATCCGCCTGCCCGCGATCCTCAAGCCCATCAACCGCTGGGGCAGCGTGGGGGTCGTCAGGATCGATGCGCACAACGCCGCCGGCATCGCCGCGGCGGTCGATTACGCGCCGATCCTGGTGCAGGACTATATCGCGGGCGCCGACCGCTCGATCAGCATCTTCGCCGCGGACGGGCGCGTCACCCGGCAGGTGACCTATTGCTATCCCGGCGGCGCCTTCACCTTCGCGGACGAGCCGGAGCTTGCCCGCATCGTGGGCGAAATCGCCCGCGACCTGCGGCTCGACGGCGTCTTCAATTTCGACGCGCGCATCGAGGCGGACGGAACCGTGTGGCTTCTGGAATGCAATCCGCGCTTCTTCTTCACCATGGACGCGGCGATGGTGGCCGGCGCGAATTTCGCCCGGATCGAGGAGGCGGCGGGCGTCATCACCGTCGCGGCCGGCGAACTGCGCCAGCCCGAGGCGCTCCTCAAGCACCTGCTCCGCGGCCGCCTGCCCAATCGCCGCGACCTCAGGATGCTCGCCCACTGGCTCTCGGACCCGCTCTACTTCGCCCTCGCGGTGGCGGGTTACAAGCGCCGCTGGAGCGCGCCGTGGCTGGAGCGCGCCTTGTCCAGAGCGCGCTAGAAGCCAGCGCGCGGCCAGCGCCCGCACCTTCGCTCTGTCAACGAGTCGTATAGAGGACGGTGACCCGCGAAGACGCCGATATCCGTCCCGGAAGAATGGGAGGCGGGATTCGGGAGCCCGTAACGACGACAACCTCGCCATCGTCGATGTCGCGCGTGCCGTCCACATGGCCGTTGTACGAAAGGTCTGCCGCGTTGTCCGCGATCGACAACACCGGTCCAAGCCGGGTATGCGCGGCGCGCGTGAGGACTTCGGCCTTGTGGCGCGCATCCGCGATCGCGGCCTCGCGGACCTTGTCGAGATACAGCGGCAGGTCATGGACGTGAAACGAGATGCGCCCCGAGGCATTGGCGCCAGCCTGAACGGTGGTGTCGATGATCTTCGCGATCCTCGACATATCCGTGACCGTCACGGTCACCCTGTTGGCGACCCGGTAGCCCACAATCGCGCGCATGGTGTCATCGGTATAGTCGTTCGGGTCCTGCTTTTCGTATTTCGGCTCGATGTCGAAATCCGCGGTATGGATGTCGCGGTCTGCGATGCCCAAGCTTCGCAGCGCCTCGATCACCCTGCTCATGCGCGCGCTGTTGTCCGACAGCGCGTCGCTGACCAGGCTGCCCTGCGTGATCACGCCGACATCGATCGTGGCATAGTCCGGCACAAGCCAGGTCTCAGCTTCGCCGGCCACCGCTATCGCATGCGGCGGCGTTTCATCCGCCATGACCGGAAATGCGGCCAGCAGCGCGGCCGCGAAAATCCATTCCTTCATCGATATCTCCCCTCGACATTCCGGGACTATGCCTTTGGCCCCTGATCGCATAGAGAGCGTATGGAGCTTTGAGGCCGATCCATGACTGACGTGCCACCAAATCGCCTTAGTGCGAACCCCAAGAGTCCGTTCTACGACGCGGCGCTGCTCGAGCGCGGGGTCGGGGTGCGGTTCAACGGGATCGAGCGCAACAACGTCGAGGAGTATTGCGTCAGCGAAGGCTGGGTGCGGCTCGCGGTGGGCAAGACCGTGGACCGCCACGGCAACGCCATGACGGTCAAGTACAAAGGCACGGTCGAGCCCTATTTCCGCGATCGGGCGCCGGCCGATCAGCCGCCCAGATAGTCCATCTTCCCGATCTGCACGCCTTTGGAGCGGAGGAGCCCGTAGGCGGTGGTGACGTGGAAATAGAAGTTGGGCAGCGCGAAGGTGGTGGCGAATTCGCGGCCCTTCATCTCGAAGGTCTGGTTGGGGGTCTTGATCGTGATCTGGCGATCCTCGGCGCCGGCGAATTTCGACGGATCGGCGCTCTTCAGATAGTCGATCGTCCTGGCGATGCGGGCCTTGAGCTCGGGGAACGTCGTCTCGGTGTCGGGGAAGCCCGGCGCCTCCACGCCCATCAGCCGCGCGGCGCAGCCCTTGGCGGCGTCGCTGGCGATCTGGATCTGGCGCGGGAAGGGATGCATGTCGGGCGCGAGCCGCGCCTCGAGCAGCGCGGCGAGCTCGCCGCCTTTCTGCTCCACCGCCTTGTCGAGGATCTTCGAGAGCGCGCCCAGCATGCGGATCATGGGCGGAACGGTGGCGTCGTAGATCGTGAACGGCATGGTGTCCTCCGGTGCGATATCGGCGGCGCGAACAGACAAGCTTTCGCGCCGGCAATCAAGACCGGAGAGGCCCGCGATATCCCCACGCGCGATGGGACATTCGCAAAGCGCAAATCAGCGCCGCGTGCGATGGAATTCCGACGAACCGCCCGCGACCATCATCGTGCCGTCGCCGCCGGTGTCGCAGGGGCGGAAGCCGTCCGCGCCTTCGGCCCGCTGCGTGGCGATGAAGTCGGACAGCGTGCGCGTGCCCTGCGCCGCGCCGAACGCGGCCTCGGCCATGCGGCAGAACGCGTCCTGCCCATGCAGGCTTTCCAGCGAAAAGTCGTTGGCGAGCGCGGTCTTGTAGGCGTTGTAGCCGTCGTCGCCGCGGGCGCTGGCGCGGTGGAAATAGCCCTTCAGCGCCGCATCGGAATCCTGGAGCTCGGACTGGTGGGAGAGCACGAAGCGGTTGTAGGCGACGGTGTCGCCGCAGGTGAGCGCGGCCACCATCAGCTCCTGCTGCACCGACGCCGTCTTCAGCGCCATCGCCTCCTGCGGCCTGGCGCAGACCTCATGGGCCAACGCCTGGCCCGCCAGCGAAAGCGCGGCGAGCGAGGCGGCGGCGGCGCGGAGCGGTTTGTTCATGGCGGACATTCCCCTTTTTCCTTCTTGTTGTGGGACCGGTCAGGACGATTTGACCTTCACGCACCGCCCGGCGGGCGGGTCGGCGCGGTCGAGGTAAGGCGTGACGTCGGCGGCGGAGCCGCTGCACGCGACCCAGCGGAAATCGTGCTCGGCGTCCTCGGCCCTGATGTTGGAATCGAAGACCACCGGCGCGAAGCCTTTCGCGGGGACGTCGCCCGTCTCCGTGCCGGCGCCGCAGCGCGCCGGCGACGGGGACTGCATCTGCAGGCAATAGGCGACACGCACTTCGTAGCCGCAGGAATTGCGGAAGCCGAGATTGGCGCCGTCGCTGTCCACTTCCAGGCAGTCCGACGCGCCGTGCCCCGGTTCGGGCGGCGCGAGTTCGGCCGCCTGCGCGGCGGGCGTCCATTTCGCCGGCATGGGCGCCGCGGGCGCCACGACCTGGGGCGCCGCGGGCGCTACGACCTGGGGCGCGGCGGGCATGGCCGCGACCTGTGCCGGAGCCGGCATGGCCGCGGGCTGGGCGCCGGCATAAGGCGCCATGGGGATATCGGGCGGATCGATCGCATGCGGCACGGAATTGCGCACCAGGATCGGGCCGGCGCCGTCCGCTTTCGCGGCCGCGTGCGCCGAAGCGAGATGACGCCCACGACTCACGGGTTGCGGCGGCGCGGCGGCCCCGGTTGCGGCGCAGGAGTCGAGGCGCGGCGCCTTGTCCTTCGTCTGCAGGCCCAGGCGGCTCGCATAGTCGGCCACGGCGGCGCGGCGCTCGGCTTCGCTGAAGGCATGGCCCGCCGGATACCAGGCCATGCAGCTGTCGCCGGCGGAGCCCTTCAGCGCCAGCGAGATCCCGCCGCCGCCATTGAGCGTGAGCTGTTCGGTGTGATTGTCGGAGAACTGCGCGTCGAGGCCGGTCCCCGTGACGCGGAAGAAGCCGATGACGTTGCCGGCGTCGTCGGCGACGGTGCCCATGTTGCCGTTCACCAGCGTGAAGCTGCGCGTGCGGCCCGCGCCGCCGGAAGAGACCTGGGTGACGGTCAGCTTGTCGTCGGACGGCGAGAGCGTGATGGAGGAGCCGTCGACGGCGATGAGCTTCTGGCCCGCGATGCCGCCGAGCCAGGCGGGGCCATCGGCGTTCGTCCCGTCGGAATTCGGGTCCGCTGCCGCGCCGCCCGCCAGCATGAGCGCCGCGACGCACGCGGCCACCATGATCTTCATCCTGCACTCCCTCGACACGTTTGCCGCGGACATTGCGGCGCTCAGGCGCCGTGTCCCCTGCCGTCGCGCAGCGACATCACCAGCAGCACGTTCAGCAGCTCCTCGCGCGAGGGGGCGCGGTCGCCCGTCCACGCGCCGCGCGCCGCGACGACCGCGAACTGCGCCTCGAATCTCGCCGTCGCGTCGGCGGGCGCTTCCATGCGCGCCACGGCCGGCACCGGCTTCGGCTTCGGCGCGCCTTGCGCCCACGCCGCGCCGCTGGCGCACATCAATGCCAGGATGAGCCCAACCCTTGCCGACATCGCACAACCCCTTCGAACGTCGCGCGAAGATGATGACCGCTCCCCGCGGCCAGTCGACTTAACTCCCTTGCCACCGTGAAGCCCCGCTTACGCGATGGGCGAAGTGTTTTCTAAAATCGAAGATGAACGGAAAAATCCCCGCGGCGCCACGTCATTTGATGCGATCGTGCCGCGCGCGCAGATGAAATTCGCGCCGCTCCGTACACGGAATTAACACCGGTGAACTTCGGCCGCCCGGCCCTCGGAAGGCGAAGGTCAGGCGGCCGCGAATTCGCCGCCCAGGCCGTGCAGCCTGCGGGCTTCCTCGTAGGCCGCGGGCGGGGCGATGGCGAGGCGGGCGCGCGCGGCTTCGAGCGGCTCGGCGAAGAGCGCCTCGATGTCCTCGTTGTGCAGCCATTTCGCGGCGCGGCCGTGCCTGTAGCCTTCCCACACCGCCCGCAGCGTGGCGCCACCATGGCTCTCGCGCAGCGCCTTGAGCGCGCCCATCAGCGCGATGAAGCCCCAGCCGGGACCGCGGGTCTGCGCATAGGAGAAGGCGACGAGGCAGAGCTCGCCCAGGGGCTGCTCGGCGGCGTAGCCGGTCAGCACGTGCCAGACGTCGTGGATGTCGCGCTCGCGGCGGCCGAACCAGGCGACGGGATGGGCCATGGCCTCCGGCCGGTCGTTGTCCGCGTTCGACACGGCGGCGAGGCCTTCGGCGGAGAAGCCCGTGCGATCGAGGAACGAACGGTATGCCGCGCCCACCGTGCCGGGCGCGAAGCGGGCGAGCCATTCGCGGTCGGCCAGCCGGGCGACGAGCTCCACCCGGTCATAGGCGACGCGCCCGCCTTCGGGCGTGGCGAGCAGGCGCAGGTAGTTCTTGCGGGCGGTGCCGGCGTTGAGCGCGGCCATGATGCGGAAGACCTGGACGGTGTCCCCGGGGTCGGCCAGGAGCCGGCGCACGGCGCGCAACGCCCCCCGCCAGTCGCGCCGGGGCTTTGCGTCGAACACCGAAGTCATGGTCGCCATGGCGGGCCTCTATCTGATAATCTTGATTGTCAGATTGTCAGATGGCATGGATTTGTCAAGGGGCACAAACCGCCATGGCCAGGAAGACCGAGAAACGCCGCTATTCCGGCCAGAGCTTCGCGGACCGCCACGCCGAGCGCCGCGACCGGCTCGTCCGCGCGGCGGTGCTGGTGGCGGGCCGGGTGGGGCTCGAGGCCGCATCGGTGGCGGCGATCTGCGCGGAAGCCGGGCTCACCGCGCGGTACTTCTACGAGTCCTTCCCCACCCGCGAGGCCATCTTCGTGGAGGCCTATCGCGCGGTGCAGGACGAGCTGCTCGCCCGCATCGCCCAGGCGGCGCATGGGGCGGGCCAGGGGACGGGACACGGCGCGGGCCAGGGGGCGGTGGATGCGCGCCGCGCGCTCGCCCGCTTCTACGCCGCGATCCGCGAGCGGCCGGATCTGGCGCGCGTCTTCCTGATCGACCTCGACGACGCCGGCGGGGCCATGCGCATGGCGAGCTTCGAGGGCGCGCACAAGCTCGCCAAGGCGTTCGGGCTGAAGGCCACCCATCCCCTGACGGTGGCCGGCATCGTCGGCGCCATCGTGGACATCGCCAAGCGCTGGATCGAGAGCGACTTCGCCGAGCCCCCCGAAAAGGTGGTCGACATCGCCCTGCCCTTCACCCGGATCAGGGGCTGAGGCCCCGCGCCCTCTTTCGCGCCGCGACGTTCCGGATAGAGTGCGGCGCTTTCCGGGAGAGGAGCCGGCGTGATCGTCATCGAGTTCATCATCTTCGTCGCCTCGTCCGGACTGTTCTTCCACGAGCGCTGGCGCCACCGGCTGTGGGCGGTGATCGTCGCCGGCGCGATCGCCACCGGCTCCTCGCTGATCTTCGTCTACGACGTCTACGAAAAGCTGATGGTGCATACCGAGGCGCCGGTGAAGGTGGTCAAGCAGGTAGTGCGCGTGCCGGTGGTCGAGCGCATCAACCAGCCGCCGACGCTCTCCCGCCCCGAGAACTGCCGCGACGACTATCCGTTCCTCTCCCGCGTGCTGGGCCAGGAGGGCACCACGGTGCTCGCCTTCACCGTGCTCGCCGACGGGCGGGTGGACGGCATCACGGTGACCAGGTCCAGCGACTCCGGCCGGCTGGACGACGCGGCGGTGGACTGCGTGAAGCACTGGCACTACCGCCCCGGCATCAAGGACGGCAAGCTCGCCGACACGCCGATGACGGTGAGCGTGGCGTGGAACCTGGAAGATGAGGCGCCGGAGAAGAAATAGCCGCCGCGCCCTCTCCGGCCACCATCTCAGGCCGCGGCACCTATCGGCTGGGGCGCGAAGTCCCGCAACGTGCCGCGCGGCACGCACGATGGGCCAACGGAGCGCCCATAAAAAAGGACGGCGCCCGCGCACCCCGCAAATCAGGGCGCAAAAACCGTCCTGACATTGGCTGCCGGCCAGGCATCCGCCATCCCAGGCGGCACACAGGCACCTGCGCGCGTCCCACGGGCGTTCGGGGCGGGATGACAGTGCGCCGGTTCCAGTCGCGGCCTCGTCGTCTCCCAAACCGGCCTCCGCGCGCGAGCGCGCGGGTTCGCCCTGTATGTCCTGTCTCGCGAATTCCCTTTCCCGCCGCCCAACCGGAACCCCGGACAGGGCGTTGCATGTTCGGCTCCCAATGTGAACGGATAGGATTATATGGTGCTATTTGCCGAGTTGCAAGCAAAAATTGTGAAATATTGTTGCTATTTAAGATTGTTTCCGGCCCACTGACCGCTCGCGAAATTCCAGGGTATCCCCCTGTCGGATCGCGAGGACTTGCACCGGAAAGTAAGCCATCTTACATTCTTACCATGAACGCGCCCGTATCCAAGCTCACCTCCAAGGCCCAGACCGTCATCCCCAAGGCGGTGCGCGACCGCCTCGGCCTCAAGCCCGGCGATTTGGTGCGCTATGTGTTCGCGGGCGACCGCGTCGTCATCGAGCGCGCGCGCACCGAGGCCGAGGACGATCCCTTCGCCACCTTCACCGAGTGGGCGAGCGCGGCGGACGACAAGGCCTATCGCTCGCTTTAGATGAAGCTGCAGCCCTTCGACCTGGTCGTCGTGCCGTTTCCCTATGCGGACCGGCTCGCGGAGAAGCGCCGCCCGGCGGTCGTCGTCAGCACGGCCGCGATGAGCGAACGCCACAAGCTGGTGTGGCTCGCCATGGTGACGAGCGCGGACAATCCGCGCTGGGACTGCGACGTGGACATCGCCGACCTCAAAACCGCCGGCCTCCCCGCCCCGTCGCGCGTGCGCCCGGTCAAACTCGCAACCGCCGACGTGGCGCGCGTGCTGCGGCGGATCGGGCGGCTGGGGCCAGGAGATGTGGCGGGATTGAGGAAGCAATTGGCGGTGCTGCTTCCGTTTTGATGAATCATAGCGGCCACGCGAGGCGGTTTCGCAACGTCGAGAAATTGGACTAGGAGAAGTGGTACCGTGCTTATTGCTCGACTCCTTCTTTGGGCAATTTTGTGAGTGCTCGCAAGTAACCTTCGTCACTTGAATAAACTTGATCATCGGACCGCCTGTAAATCTCATAGTTGTAGCGCTCCGCTTCCAGTACGGTCAGCGTTCTGACTTTATTGATGAGTAGAGAAAGGCTCGGTGTTACCTCGCAATTTCTGTTTCCTCAGCTGTCATTCCGGCCGAGCGGAGCGAGAGCCGGGACCCAGGAGGACGCTTCGCGATGGGTCCCGGACAGCCGCTTCGCGGCTTCCGGGATGACAGCGGGGTGGGGAAGAAAGCCGTAGAGCGGGCGAGCGAAAAGGGCCGCGCGTTGCCACCAATTATCTTGCTCCTTCACCTCTCGTCCCGGCCGACCCCGGACTTGTTTCCGGGAGAGCCGGGATCCATGGGGACGCTTCGCGATGGGTCCCGGACAGCCGCTTCGCGGCTTCCGGGATGACAGCGGGGCGGGGAAGCAACAGTGAGGCGAGACGAACAAAAAAGCCCGGTAGCGAGGTGAATGTGAGATAGTGCCTCCGCCTCGCGGATCGTTGGGGGGATCATGGCGGGATTGACCGGACCGTGCGCAAGGATGTCGCTCGCGGCGGCATTCTTGGCTTTGATGCCGGCGCTCGCGCAGGCCGATCCACCGAGCCCGGCCGGGGCGGCCGTCACGCTTGCCGCGCCGCAAGCGGAATCCAACGGAAGCACAAGCCTGCTCCTCCAAGGACAGATCGTCGACAGCACCGCCCAGGATGCGGAAGACCTGTTGAGCGGCGTGCCCAACGTCAACCTTCTCGGTTATTCCGCAAACACTGAGCCTCCGATCTCCAACAGCATCAGCATGCGCGGGCTCGGATCGGGCATACGGGAAGGCGGCATAAGCCGCGCCCTGGTGACGGTCGATGGCGTGCCGCTCAACGATCCGTTCTTCGGCTTCATCCAATGGAGCCGCGTTCCGATCGGCGATATCCAGCGCATCCAGGCAACCCGCGGCGGAGAAACGACGCTTTGGGGCAACTATGCCGAAGGAGGCGTCATCGCCATCACCACGCCGTTCGACATGCCGAACACCGCGGCGCTCGATGGGGAATGGGGATCGTTCGGCACCTACCGCGCCAGCGCCTCCGGCGCGTATCCCGCCGAGGGCGACAACACTTTGCTGGCATTCGCGGAGACGGACGGCACCGGCGGCTATACGCAGTTCCAGGTGAACAAGAAGATCACCTTCGTCGTTCCCACGACGGCGAGCGCGGTGAACGTGCACGTGAAGGACAGTTTCGCCCCTACGCCCAATATAGCTGCGCATATGTCGCTTTCCTATCACGCCGAC
Source organism: Rhizomicrobium sp. (assembly GCA_035499995.1). GTDB lineage: Bacteria > Pseudomonadota > Alphaproteobacteria > Micropepsales > Micropepsaceae > Rhizomicrobium. Next base: position 36,623 of record DATJXR010000029.1, read on the forward strand.
GACCAGCGATTTGAAACCCGGCTCGAGAAGAACAGCCAGCAGGATTTTTATTTCTCCGGCGACATCGCGGATCGCGTCGCGCCCGGCGCGGTTTTGGCGCTCAATGTGTTTTACGGCGACACCACGCTCCAGTCCGACGAACCGATCTATTCCCTCGACACGTTCGGGCTGGTTCCGCCGACCGAGAGGCCCAACGAGATCCATCATGTGCAGACCGAGGACGCGGGCGGCGCACTCGCATGGTCGCAGCGCTTCGGCGGAGTCCTGAAGTCCTACCTCCTCGGCGCGGACTGGCATTTCATCTCCGGCGAGGACCTTGCGCATCATTTCCTGTTGCCGGACGGATCGCGGACGACCGTGGTGACGCGGGCCGGCGGCGACCAGATGTTCGTTGCCGGCTTTGCCCAGGTTGCGCTTTCGCCGGTTCCCGATCTGGACATCACCGCCGGCGCCAGGCTGCAATATCTTCAAAACTTCCGTGGCCGTGACGATGAAATCGGCGGCCGGGGCGAGGTTCCAGACCGCGCATTCACCTATGTCGAGCCGCGGGTGGACGCACGATATGCATTGCCGGCGGGATTTGCCCTGCGCGGCGCCTACGCCCGATCGTACCGGGCGCCCAATTTGGGCGACGAATACTATGCGCACGCCGCCGACCTGTTCGTTCAGGTGGAGAACCCGCTCCTGAAGCCGGAACGGGCCGATGGCGTCGAGGCCGGGCTCGATTTCGCGCGGTCCGGATTCCACGCCCAATTCACGCTCTACTCGACCCAGGTCGACGATTATATCGTCCTCGGCAGGACCACCAATCCGGCGTACTCGCCGCATGGCTGGTTCGTCACCGAAAACCAGAACGCGGGATCGATGCGCGCCCGGGGCATCGAGGCCGAGGCGGACTGGGACATCGGTGCCGGATTCTCGGCGGAATTCGCCTATACGCTGGCCAATTCGATGCTGACCCGCAATACGCTGGATCCCGTGACGGTGGGGCAGCAGCTGATGGATGTGCCGCGCCACACCGAATCGATCGGGATCGCCTATGCATCCCCGCAAGGCGCCCGAATTTCCATCGACGCCCATCGCATCAGCAAGACCAGCTGGTTTGCGCTTGTGCAGAACGACGTCGACAGTCCGAACCGGTCCTGGGCGAAGGCGAATCTGGTCGTGGATCTCTATGGCTCGTACCCGATCGGCGAGAAGGCCGATCTCTATGCCGGAATCCAGAACCTGTTCGACCGGCGTTACATGGCGGTGGGCTATTCGCAGCCCTTGTCCCAGGTCGTCACCGGCGCGCCGCTCCAGGCCTTCATGGGCTTGCGGCTGCGGTTCGACTGAACCGGTCCGCCGCAAATTCAGCCGGCGCGATTGTTCCGGTGAGCAGAAAGGGCCGGTGCGGACACCGGCCCTTTTCGTACGTCTTGCAGCACCTGGGTCCCGGGTCTGCGGCGCACCACTTCGTGCTGCGCCGCGCCCGGGATGACAGGGGAGCTTAAAAGTCCATGTCGCCCATGCCGCCGCCCATGCCGCCGCCGGGCATGCCGGCGCCCGCTTCCTTCTTCGGGCGGTCGGCGACCATGGCTTCGGTCGTGATCAGGAGCGCGGCCACGGAGGCGGCGTCCTGCAGCGCGACGCGGACGACCTTGGTGGGGTCGACGATGCCCTTCTCGACGAGATCGACATAGGACTCGCTCTGCGCGTCGAAGCCATAGGTGTTCGACTTCTGCTCGAGCAGCTTGCCCACGACGATGGAGGCCTCGACGCCGGAGTTCTCGACGATCTGGCGGATCGGCGACTGGATCGCCTTGCGCACGATGCCGATGCCGACGTTCTGGTCGTCGTTGTCGCCGGTCAGGTCCTTCAGCGCCTTGGTGGCGTAGAGCAGCGCCGCGCCGCCGCCGGGAAGGATGCCTTCCTCGACCGCCGCCTTGGTGGCGTTGAGCGCGTCGTCGACGCGGTCCTTCTTCTCCTTGACCTCGACCTCGGTGGCTCCCCCGACGCGGATCACCGCAACGCCGCCGGCGAGCTTCGCCAGCCGCTCCTGCAGCTTCTCCTTGTCGTAGTCGCTGGTGGTCTCCTCGATCTGGGCCTTGATCTGGCCGACGCGGGCCTGGATGTCGCCCTTCTTGCCGGCGCCGTCGATGATCGTGGTGTTGTCCTTGTCGATGCGGACCTTCTTGGCCGTGCCCAGCATGTTCAGCTTGACGTTCTCGAGCTTGATGCCGAGATCCTCGCTGATCACCTGGCCGCCGGTGACGATGGCGATGTCTTCCAGCATGGCCTTGCGGCGGTCGCCGAAGCCCGGCGCCTTGACCGCGGCCACCTTGAGGCCGCCGCGCAGCTTGTTGACGACCAGGGTCGCCAGCGCCTCGCCCTCGACCTCCTCGGCGATGATGAGCAGCGGACGGCCGCCCTGCACCACCGATTCCAGGATCGGCAGCATCGGCTGCAGGCTGCCCAGCTTCTTCTCGTGGATGAGGATGTAGGGCTCATCCAGCTCGGCCACCATCTTGTCGGCGTTGGTGATGAAGTACGGGCTGATGTAGCCGCGGTCGAACTGCATGCCTTCGACGACGTCGAGCTCGGTCTCCAGGCTCTTGGCCTCTTCCACCGTGATGACGCCCTCGTTGCCGACCTTCTGCATCGCCTCGGCGATCATCTTGCCGACGGTGGTGTCGCCGTTGGCGGAGATGGTGCCGACCTGGGCGATCTCGGAGTTGTCCTTGACCTTCTTGGAGCGCCTCTTGAGATCGGCGACGACGGCCTCGACCGCCTTCTCGATGCCGCGCTTCAGGTCCATCGGGTTCATGCCGGCCGCGACCGACTTGGAACCCTCGCGCACGATCGCCTGGGCGAGAACCGTGGCGGTGGTGGTGCCGTCGCCGGCCGCGTCGTTGGTCTTCGACGCCACCTCGCGCACCATCTGCGCGCCCATGTTCTCGAACTTGTCGGCGAGCTCGATCTCCTTGGCCACCGTGACACCGTCCTTGGTGGTGCGCGGGGCGCCGAAGCTCTTCTCGATCACGACGTTGCGGCCCTTGGGGCCCAGCGTCACCTTCACCGCGTCGGCAAGGATGTCGACGCCGCGGAGCATCTTCTCGCGGGCGTCGGCGCCGAAGCGTACGTCTTTGGCTGCCATTGTTGGAATCTCCTGAACAGATTTCGAATTTGGTGGACTGGCGAATGGCGAGTAGCGAATGGCGAGTAGCAAAAAGGGGAGTGCTATTCGCTACTCCCTATTCGCTATTCGCCGTCTTCCTACGCGGCCTTCTTCCTGGCGGCGGGGCGGCCTTCCAGCACGCCCATGATGTCGGACTCCTTCATGATGAGGAGTTCCTCGCCATCGACCTTCACTTCGGTGCCCGACCACTTGCCGAACAGCACGAAGTCGCCGGCCTTCACCTCGGGGATGACGCGCTTGCCGTTCTCGTCGAGGGCGCCGGGGCCCACGGAGATCACTTCGCCTTCCTGCGGCTTCTCCTGGGCGGTGTCGGGGATGATGATGCCGCCGGAGGTCTTCTGTTCCTCCTGGACGCGGCGGACGACCACACGGTCGCCGAGCGGACGGAATTTCATGAGGCTCAAGCTCCTGAATTGCCTATGTTTTCCAAGTACGTGGTACGACCGGCAGCACTCCCACAAGGCGAGTGCCAACGGACTGCGCCGGACATAGTGCGGGCGGACGGGAAGGTCAAGGGGATGGTGGCGTTTGCGGCGCGTTGTGAAGGCCACGCGGCGCGGCCTAACGTGGCGCCCGATGTCCGGATTGCGCTGCGATGTGCCGCCTGACCGCCCTGATCGCGCTTGCCTTTCTCGCGGCCCCCGCGCTTGCGGCGCCGGTGGAAGACGTCTCCCAGCAATGGGCGGGCTACTGGAACGCCAAGAACGTGAAGGCGATCATGACGCTCTACGCGCCCGATCCGGTGTTCCTGCCGGCGGAAGGCTTCCGCTGGACGGGCGCGGCGTCCATCCGCCGGCACTTCGCGGCCGGCCTGAAGCTCTACGATCCGCGGCTCACGCTGGCCAGCACGCGCAGCGCGGCCTCGGGCAATCTCGCCTACGACAGCGGCACCTATGAGGAGGTGCTGTCGCCGGCCAGGGGCGGCAAGTCCGCGAACACGCGCGGCAGCTATCTCTTCGTGTTCCAGCACACGCGGCACGGCTGGAAGATCCTGGAGCAGAGCTGGACGCAAGCGCCCGCGCGGCCATAGCCCCGGGCGCCCGCATATCGTATACCGAACCTATGAGCCGGATGGAGCGGACATGAAAGCCGTCATCTGCGGGGCGGGGATCTCCGGACTGTCGCTCGCCTGGTGGCTGGCGCGCGACGGCTGGGACGTGACGCTGGTCGAGCGCGCGCCGGGCCCGCGCGAGGAAGGCTACATGATCGACTTCTTCGGCTCGGGCTTCGACGCCGCCGACCGCATGGGCCTTCTGCCGCGCCTGCGCGAGGTGGCCTACACCGTCCACGAAGTGGTGTTCGAGGACGGCCAGGGCCGGCCGAAGGCGCGCCTGAGCTACGACGATTTCCGCCGCGCGCTGAAAGGCCGGCTGCTCAGCATGATGCGCGGCGACATCGAGCGCGTGCTGTTCGCGGCGCTGCCGGAGCAGGTGACGATCCGCTGGGGCGCCACCATCGCGGAGATCCGCAATTCGCCGCGCGGCGTCCGCGTCACGCTGGGCGACGGCAAGGTGCTGGAAGCGGACCTGCTGGCGGGCGCGGACGGCATCCATTCCCAGGTGCGGGAACGGATCTTCGGGCCGGCGCGGCAATTCGTGCGCGACCTGGGCTTCCGCACGGCGGCCTATCTCTTCGACGATCCCGCCATTGCCCCGCGGCTGGGCGGCGACTTTCCGCTCGTCTCCGTGCCCAGGCGCACCGTCGGCCTCTATCCGCTGCGCGACGGGCGCATCGCCTCCTTCTTCGTGCATGCGGGCCGCGACGACCCGCGTCCCGCCGATCCGGCGCGCGTGCTGCGCGACGTCTATGGGAGCCTCGGCTGGTGCGTGCCCGCCGCCCTCGCCCATGCGGGCGACACGCCGATCTATTACGACATGGTCGCGCAGGTGGAGATGCCCAACTGGCGCAAGGACCGCGTGGTGCTGCTGGGCGACGCCTGCGCGGCGGTGTCGCTGCTCGCGGGCCAGGGCGCCTCGATGGGCTTCGCGATGGCCCATGTGCTGGCGGAGGAATTGCGCCGCGGCGGCGACATCGGCAAGGCGCTGGCGCGCTACGAGAAGCGGCTGAAGGGCGAGCTGGCGAAAAAGCAGAAGGCGGGCCGGCAGACGGCCTCCTCGCTGGTGCCGGTGAACCGGCGCCAGCTCCTGATGCGCAACCTGGCGCTGCGCGCGGCGCGCCTGCCGCTGCTGCGCTGGCTCCTGATGCCGCTGTTCCTGAGCGGCAGCGAGAGCTTCATCCGCTGAGGTCAGAAGATATCCGGCGGCAGGTGCACGAAAGAGGCTTCGGCGGCGGCCTGGGCGACGGCGGCCTCGTGGCTCGCCGCGCTTTCGGCGGGCGCGCCGGGATAGGTGATCTGCAGATGCCCGTGGCCGTCGCTGCCCAGCTCGAAGCCGGTGTGGTCGCCGAGCCCCGAAAAGAAGATGTTGTAGGCGGCGGCGCCCGCGTGCGCGCGGATCGTCAGCTTCACCTGGCCCGTCTCGTCGGTCCAGCTGGCGACGGCATCGGTGGAATAGCCGGTGTCGATCGTGATGTTGCCGTTCTCGAAGCCGATGAAATGCGCGGTCACGCTCCCGGCCGTGCCCAGGTGCACCACGGCTTCGGAATCCGGCGCCGCGCTGACGAAGGCCCGGCCGCCGGACGCGTTGGCCAGCGTCAGGTGCTGCGATCCGGACGCCATCAGGAAGGACACGTTGCCCAGCGCGCCGCTGTCGAACGTCACGCCGCCTTCGATCGTGACGGCCGAATTGAGCGCGAAGCCCGCGCTGGTGACGCCGTGGTCGATGGTGAGACCGGTGTGGCCGTTGCTGCTGGCGATCAGGCCCGCGCCGCCCAGATTGTGCAGGGTGATGGCGTTGGCGCCGGCATTCGTCAGGTCGAGCGTCGCCTGCAGGTTCACGCCGGCGGCGCCGTTCAGCAGCGCGGTGAAGCCCGCGCTCCGCAGCCCGGTGCCCGAGGAAAGGTCGCTGTAGAGCCTGAGCTCGTAGTCGCTGCCGTCGAACGTCCTGGAGCCGATGACCATGGCGCCGTTCGCGCCGCCGCTGCTGCCGAGGATGAGCGTCGGGCCCTCGAAGCCGAGACCGCCTTGCAGGGTGAGCGTGTGGCCGCCATCGACGGCGAGGATGCCGCCGTCCAGGACGAGCGCGTTCTTGACGGTCACGTCCCCGGTCGCCTCCAGCAGGCCGTCGACGACGCTCACGCCGCCATTGCCCAGCGCGCCGTTGACGCTGAAGTCCACTTCCGACGCCTCGACCGTCACGCTGGCGATGGAGTTGGCCGCGTTGAGGATCGCCTTGCCGGCATCGAACTGGGCGGAGCGCAGCGTCATGGAGCCGGCGGCGCTTTCGAACAGCGTTCCGGCGTGGGCCTTGAACACCAGATCGTGCGCCGTGACCGCCGTGGTGACGTCGGCCTGATAGGCGGTGTGGGCCTGAAAGTAGACGTTCCGGGTCGCGTCGGGCTCGCCGAGGCTCCAGTTCGCGGCAACGCTCCAATCGTTCTCGCCGCTGGTGGCCAGCCAGTCGTCATGCGCGGGCGCGGTCATCGATTTTCTCCTCCGGCCCACTCTAGCATCCGCCGCGTCCGCCGGACAGCGCCCGATACGATGCGGTCAGGCGTTGCATCCGCGAAGAACGGTGACGCGGAGAAGGTCCCGCGCTAACATCGCGCGGGGGGCACCGATGCAGGCCAGGCTACCGACCAGGGAAGTGCGCAGCTGGACGACGGACAGCCGGCGCTGGGCGCACTACGTGCCGCGGGCCGACGATATCGTCATCGCCACCGCCCCCAAATGCGGCACGACCTGGATGCAGCAGATCGTTTCGCTGCTGGTGTTCCGGTCGCCCGCGCCGAAGGAGCTGCAATTCACCTCGCCGTGGATCGATTTCCGGCTCCCGCCCATCGAGCAGGTGCTGGCGGCCATCGAGGCGCAGAGCCACCGGCGCTTCCTGAAATCGCACCTGCCCTGCGATGCGCTGCCGATCTACGACACGGTGAAATACATCCACGTCGCGCGCGACGGGCGCGACGCCTTCATGTCGTGGCACAACCACGCGGGCAACTACTCCGACTTCTCGGTCCAGACGCAGTCGGCGGCGGGCATGGCGGACGAGACCATCGCGCGGCCCCTGCCCCGCCCGGCCGCCTCGCCGCACGAATACTTCGCCACCTGGATGAAGGAAGGGCCCGAGAACCTGCTCGTGGACGATTCGCCGGCCACCCGCTTCTTCGACATGGAGAAGAGCTGGTGGAAGGCGCGCAGGCAGCCCAACGTGCTGATGGTGCATTACAACGACCTCAAGACCGACCTCGAGGGCGAGATGCGGCGCATTGCGCGCTTTCTCGGCATCGAGATCGGCGAGGACGCGTGGCCCGCGCTGGTGAAGGCCGCGGGCTTCGACTTCATGCGGGAGAACGGCGCCACGCTCATGCCGCGCGCCGTGCTGTCGTGGGACAAGGGGCACGAACGTTTTCTCAACAAGGGCACCAACGGCCGCTGGCAGGAGGCGCTGACCAGGGACGACGTCGCGCGCTACGAGAGCCGCGTGGCGCGGGAATTTTCGCCCGCGCTCGCCGCATGGGTCGCCAAAGGCCGCCTGGCGGCCGGCGATCCGCGCGTCGCCGCGGACTGAGCCGCCCTCAGAACCCGTCGTGCACCGGCGGCACGAACGAGGCCTGGGCGGCGAGGTTCGCGACCTCGGCGTCGTGGGCGGACTGCGCCGGCGATTCCGACGCCGCGAGCGTGACCTCGGCATGGCCGCGCCCGTCGATGCCGAAGTCCAGCTGCGATTGATCGGCGATGCCGCCGAAGAACAGGCTGTAGGCGCTCTCGCCCGCATGGTGCGGATGCACGACCACTTCGAGGCCGCCACTGTATGACACGAAGGAATAGTGAAGATTGTCGCCGTAGAGGATGGCCGTGGTGCCGCCGTCCGCGAAATTGCTGAAATGCACGGCCGCGCCGCCGCCCACGCTGACGGTGGCGTTGGCGCCGGCCTCCGTGCGGACGGTGACGTTGCCGCCGGCGCCGACGATGTTGAGGTCGTCCGTCCCGGCCTGCATGTCGAGCGTGGTCTTGTTCAATGCGCCGTGGAAATAGCCCGTCCCGCTCACATCCACGGTGAAGTTGCCCGACAGCGTTCCGTCGAATTTCGGGTCCACGATATCGAAGGTCTGGTTGGTGCGCCCGAGCAGCGTGCCCGACGCGTAGAGGTCGTCGAGCGTGATCTCGCCCGCCGCCGCGTGGCGCAGATCGAGAGTGCCCGCGACCGTCACGCCGGAGGCGTCGTCGAGCATGCCGGTGAGGGCCAAGCTGTGCGCGCCCGCGCGCGACGTGAGGGTGCCGAAATCGACGCTGACCTCGTAGGGCAGATCGGTGCCGCCGAACGCCGTGCCCGCCACCACCACCGTGCCGGAGAAGCCCGCATCCGGCGCGCCGAAGGCGATCGGAACCGGGTCGGCCGAGACCGCGTCGCCGTTGATCGTGATTTCGCCTGCGAGGATCAGGGTGTGGCCGGTGGCGGCCGAGAAGCTGCCCGCGTCGAGCGCGACGATCGGGTTGGCGAGCGTGATATCGGTCATCGCCGCGATCGTGCCGCCCGTATGGACGGTGCGATTGCCCAGGGCGCCGGCGATGCCGAGCTCGACCGTGGCATTGCCGATATCGACTTCGCTGACGGAATTGGCGGCATTCAGCTCGACGGTGCCCGACACGAGGTCGAGCGTGTGCGCCGCGATCGCGGCGCCGGGTTCCTGAAGCAGCGTGGCATGGAAGGCGTCGAACTGGATCTTCCAGACGGAGACCGCGCTGTCGATGTCGACCTGGAACGTGCTGTCGGCCTGGATCAGCGCCCTGTCGGTGGGGCCGGGCGCCATGCCGCCGAGCCAGTTGCCGCCCACCGACCAGTCGTTCTCGCCGCTGAAGGCATTCCACTTGATCGTTGCGATGACCGGACTCCCGTGCCGCGCCGGGCGAACATATATCGTAACGGCGCGGCGCCACAAGGATGTCCGCCATGCGAATGGTTCGTGGCACCCCGATTTCCAGCGCCTTTTCAGGCCCTGGCCGCCGCCCGCATCGCCGCGGGGTCCATGATGCGCCGCCACAAAGGCGGCACCAGCGCCAGCAGGATGCTGCCGGCATAGCCCGCCGGAAGCTCGGGAGCGTCACGTTCGTGCCGCAGTTCCTGGAACGGCGCCGCGGGCCGGCGGTGGTGGTCGGAATGCCGGCCCATGTTGAAGATGAGCGTGTTGGCGAGAACGTTGCCGCTGTTCCAGCTGTGCCTGGCGGCGAAGCGCTCGCCCGGCGCGCGCGCCAGCCCGTAATGGGCGACGTAGTTGAACAGCTCCAGCACGATCACGCCCACGATGCTCTGGCCCGCGAAGAACAATGCGCCGCGTCCTCCCGCAACCAGCCCGATCGCCGCGAGCGCGGCCGCGGTGGCGAGAATGTCGCCGGTCACCCGGTTCGCCCGCCAGCCGCGGCGCGCGGCGCGATGCCGCTCATGCCGCCAGGCTTCCAGGAACTGGCCCGGCACGGTGCGAACGAGGAAGCCATAGAAGCTTTCGCCCAGCCGCGCGGTGGCGGAGTCGCGCGCGGTTCCGGCGTGGCGGTGATGACCGTGGATGTGCGCGATGCGGAAATGGCGGTAGCACATGGCGGTCAGCATCAGGGTCCCCAGCGCATGGCGCAGGCGGCCATGGCCATGCACCAGCTCGTGCGCGCAGAGCACGCCGAACACGCCCGTCGTCACGCCGATGGCGAGCATGAGGCTGACGAACCCGAGCCCGCCCGCGCGCTGCGCGGCGGCGGCCGCCCACAGGATCGCGAGAAGTTGAAGCGGAACGTAAATCACAGGCAGCAGCCGGTACATTGCGCGCGCGCCGGGCGCGGGCGGCGGCCCGCGTCGCGAAACGGCTTCCGCGCCCATCAAAAGCAGCAAAATGAGCGCGACGGTCAGCAACGGACCGGCCGGACCGGCGAAATAGCTGAATGCGGGCACCGTGCCGAGGACGACGAACGGGCGGAGATAGACAAGCATGCGGATCGCGCGCGAGAAGGTCTGCCTGTCGTTATATTGCGGCACGGCGCAGCCTGAAAGGATCGACCACATGCTCAAGCGGACACTCCTGGCGGCCGCGTTCCTGCTCGCGGCGGCGCCCGCGCTGGCGGACGCGCCCACGGCCAAGGCCGGCACCTACGCCATCGATCCGCGTCATACCCAGATCGTCTTCGAGATCCGGCACATGGGGTTGAGCACGTTCTACGGCCGCTTCGGCGCGGTGTCCGGCACGCTGGTGTTCGATCCGGCCGCGCCCGGGAAGAGCACGCTCACCGCGACCGTGGACATGACCGATATCCAGACGCATGTGGACGAGCTCGACCGGGAGCTCCGCGACCATGTGTTCAAGGCCGCGCAATATCCCACCGCCACCTTCACGGCGACGGACATCGTCAAGACCGGCGACAACACCGGCACGGTGACGGGCAACCTCGCGCTCGCCGGCGTCACCAGGCCGGTGACGCTGAACGTGACGTTCAACGGCGGGCGCTATCCGCCCATCCCGTTCCAGCCCTACCGGCTCGGCTTCGACGCCACCGGCACGATCAAGCGCTCGGATTTCGGACTGACCGGCATGATCTGGTCGGGCATGGTGAGCGACGACGTGACGCTCGAGATCGAGTGCGAGCTCGAGAAGCAATAGTCACAGGCACCTCAGGCCGACGCGGCCGGCGATGCGGACGATGCGGCCGCCGGCGCCGGCCATCCAGGTCACGGTGACAAAATTGCTGCACGCGACGTCGTTCCATCGATAGGAGAGGCTGTTCGCGGGCGGCTGTTTGCAGGCGGCCGGATCGCGGCCGGCCTTCGCGCCGCCCGTGATCCAGCACGGCGCCTCGCGCGCAACGTCCCGAAAGCCCTGCGCGAGCATCGCGGACTTCATGGAGGCGACCGGCGTGCCCGGCGGAAATCTGCGGCCCAACTCCCGCGTCAGCCTGTCGCTTTCTCCGTCGACGCCCGGCCAGTCGCGATCGGCGGCGTCGAGCACCTCCGGAGGCCCGCTCGCGGCAAGGCCGTATTTCCAGGCCGCGAACATGGCGAGCGGCAGCGCAACCGCCGTCGCAATCATCACCGCCCATAGCCACCGCCGCGCCTGCATGCGCGCACCATGCCATGCCGCCCCCCGGCCGGTCATGCTTGTCATGCGCGGGGCGCGCCGCTAGAGCCTTGCGCGAACGCTATCCAGGACCCGACGATGACGGCGAACATCCCCGAGGGCTTCCGGCCGCTCGGCTTTTCCATGGGCTTTTTGGAATCCAACGGGCCGCTCTACGGCCGGTGGGACGGCGAGCGCATCCTTCTCGGCTTCCGGGTCGAGCTGCGCCACTGCAACCCGGGCAACGTCGCCCATGGCGGCATGCTGGCGACCTTCGCCGACATGCTCCTGCCCATCGCGGCGCGCTTCCAGTCGAAGAAGGACATGGGCTTCCTGCCGACCGTGAACCTGGCCTGCGATTTCCTGGCACCCGCCCCGCTGGGCGCGTGGGTGGAAGGGCGGGCCGACGCGCTCAAGGCCGGCAGGACCCTGCTGTTCGCGCATGGCGTGGCCGAGGCGGATGGCGTGCCCTGCCTGCGCGCCAGCGGGGTGTTCAAGGTGACCGGACCGACGGGCACCGGCTTTTCGCCGGAGCTGCTTTTCCAGGGCCGCGCCTGACAATCCGGCAGCTTTCCCAAAGCGCCGCCTGCCGGCATAATGGCGGCCGGATGGAGAGCGACATGGATGCCGCCCCGACGCGCGTGAATGCCTTGCTTTTCGCCGTGGCCGCGCTGGCGGCGGCGGTGCAGTTCGTCGCCTTCCCGCTCCTCGTCGCGGTGACGCCCGAGGGCGTGGCGGCGCTCCTTCTGGCGGCCGCCGCGAGCGCCCCGCTTTCCTGGGGGCTGATGCACGAAAGCATCCACGCCAAGCTCTTCGAATCCGAGCGCATGAACCAGCTGGCCGGACGGCTGGCCGGCCTCATGCTGTGCCTGAACTGGGACGTGATGCGCTTCGGCCATCTGATGCATCACCGCGCCAACCGGCACGATCTGGACCGGCCCGAGGACCTCGGGGACGGCCAGTCCCGCCTCTCCGCCGCGCCGGGCTACTACTTCACGCTGCTGGGCGGGGGCACGCTGAAGGCGGCGCTCGCGCCCATCGCGGTGTTCCTGCCGGCGGCGGCGACAGAGCGGATCATCGCCGGGCTGTTCGGCGAGAGCACCCCGCAGCTGCGCGACGTGGCGGTGCGCGCCTTCACCGATCCGGAGCGGCGCGCGCGGATGCGGATGGACTTCGTGGCGACGCTGGCGCTGGTCGCGGCTTCGGCGTTGCTGTGGGGCGTGTGGTGGCCGGTGCTGGGCGCCTGCATCCTGGTGCGCTTCGCCATGCTCTCCATCCTCGACAACGCGCCGCACTACGGCACGGCGAAGGATTCCGGCAATTGGGCCTACAACACCACCATGCCGCGCGCGTTCCGCTGGCTGGTGCTGAACGGCAATTTCCACGGCGTGCACCACCACGCGCCGCAGCTTTCGTGGCGGGAGCTGCCCACGACCTTCGCGGAGAAGAAGTGGCGCTTCGAGGGCTCGTGGCTCGCGATGGTGCTGCGCCAGTTCCGCGGACCGGTGCGCATCGATTGACATGGCCGAAAGCTTCCCCGGTTTCCCGAAGGATTTCTTCGCGTTCTTCCGCGAGCTGAAGGCGCACAACGACCGCGCCTGGTTCGAGGACAACAAGCCGCGCTATCGCGAGTCCGTGCAGGCGCCGATGAGCGCCTTCATCGCCGCGATGGCGCCGCAGGTGAAGAAGCTGTCGCGGCACTTCGTCTGCGATCCGCGCCCGAACGGCGGCTCGATGTTCCGCATCCACCGCGACATCCGCTTCTCGAAGGACAAGCGGCCCTACAAGGAGAACGCCGCCTGCCATTTCCGCCACGATGCCGGGCGCGACGTGCACGCGCCGGGCTTCTACATGCACTTCGCGCCGGACCGCGTGGTGTTCGGCGGCGGCTCCTGGATGCCCGAGCCGGACGCGCTCGCGAAGATCCGCGCCGCCATCGCCGCGAGGCCGGCGGCCTGGAAGAAAATCGAAGCGGATGCGGCCTTCCGGAAGACGTTCGCCGGCGTGTCGGGCGACGCGCTAAGCCGTCCGCCCCGGGGCTTCGACCCGGCGCATCCGCTGATCGAGGCCATCAAGAAGAAGAGCTTCTTCGCCCTGCACGAATCGGACGCGAAGACCGCCTGTTCGCCCCGGCTGGTGGGCGAGGTCGCGGCCGCCTTCAAGTCCGCGGGCCCGTTGATGAAATTCCTGTGCGCGGCCCAGGGCGCGCCCTATTGAACCGCCCTGCCGGCGGCGGCTACCGGCTTGCTTTGGCTGGCAAATCCTATAAAGGCGTGCGGCTCCGAGCGCGGACAGGTGGCCGAGCGGTTGAAGGCGCACGCCTGGAAAGTGTGTAAACGGTGATGAGCCGTTTCGAGGGTTCGAATCCCTCCCTGTCCGCCAGCCTGCGCTCGCGATAGCGCGCGCAGGTTGACTTCCGGAAGCTCCGAAGGCGCGCCGGGAGGCTGTCTTCGCGAGCTCCGGTTGACAGGCCACCCATTCGCTTGTGACAGCGAACGCAGGGAGACTGCCGACGTCGCGCCGCCCTGGATGGCGGGCCACCCTGCGCTGCACGAAGCCCCTGCCAGCGCCCGCCAGCAATCGAGCCCAGGTCGCATGCTCATCAAGGGGATTCCCCTTTATGAGCATGCGGCCTAAAGCACGTGCGTGTCGCTGACTGCGCGACCGGTGCCCGCCGTCACTGCGCGGCCTTCGACAGTCAACGCGGCACCAGCCTTCACAGCGTGATGCAGGAACGGCTTCGGCCTGGGAGCGGCAGCCGCGGCGTGTGGCCTGGCGGCTGCGCCGGCCGGCGCGCCCGCGCCGGCCGGCGCGCCCGCGCCGGGTGCGGCGCCGCCCGGGGCAGGCGGGGCCGATCCGGCAGCTGCCGGCGAAGCCGCGTGCTCGACGATATGTGTGATGGAGAAGCCCGAATTTGGCATCACCGCGTCCGTGACTCCGGTGCGGGCATCGCGGAACAGGCACAATTGCCCATATACCAGGCTCCACTTTCCCGCGCCCAGCGTCGACGTATCGATTGCTCCCTTGACATAGGTATGGGAATCCGTGGTCAGCGAATTCGCTGCAAGAAAGCCGGATGTTCCCGACGTCGCAGATGTGCCGGCGGCCGAAGTGAACGGGGGATTGTCGCGGCTCTGGATATCGACGCGCTCGCCGAGCGTCACCTGGCCGAGTTCGCTTATCGCGCCGCTGCCGTCGCTGGACCAGCCGTCCTGCACCTTGATTCCGACAACTCCTCCAGAATCGATATCGCCCAGCCGGACGTCGGTGTAGGCGATCGGAAACGCCGCGACGGTGAACCCGCCGGACCGGCCTACGTCCGTGCCTTTGTATTGCGCGCGCAATTGGAGATTGCCCGCGCTGCCCGGCGCGGTCTGGCCGGCGCCCTGCACACTGATGTTGCCTGACTTCGCGAGCTTGGCGCCCGAAATCACCTTGGCGGTGCCGTTCGATCCGCCGCTTGCCGGAATATCGATGTCCACGACATCCCTGGCTGGCAGGCCGGTAACCGTGGCCGAGACCACGACGACCCGGGTCGGTGCGATCCGGTTTGGCGACCCGCGAAAGACAATGCCGCCGAAGTTCACCACTGGCAGCGGCGCGGCAGCTGGTGCCGGAGCGCCCGCCGGTGCGGCGGGAGCGCCTGCGGCGGGCGTCACGCCGCCAACCGGCGGTGTACCCCCCGGTGGGGCCACGGCGGGAACTGCCGGGGGTGCGCCACCATCGAGTTGGCGCGCGATGGCCGCAAGATGGCGGCTCGCCGTGCGGTAGTCGCCGCCGCGAGATATGATCTCGCCGCCTATTTCCGCCTCGCGTTCGGCGGAATCGCCTGGCGCCGTCAAGCCCAGCGGCGAAGCCCGAGGCGCACCGCGTTGCTGCGCGACATGGATCAGCTCGTGTGCCATGAGCCCGGCGCGGGCTTCACCGCTCCTGCCCGCGGCGCCGGCGCCCAGAACGATGTTTGTTCCCACGGTGTAAGCGAGCGCGCGCAAAGACCTGGCCGATTCCGCCGCGCGCTCGCCGGAGTGCACGCGCACGCCCGACAGATCGACTCCCAGGCGCGGCTCGAAACGCTCGCGCGTGGCGCTGTCGAGTGGGGCGCCGGGCGCCGCCAGCACATCCTGCACGGCCGCATCGATTGCCGGGGACTTCGATCTGGCGGGACTGAATCGCGGCGCGCCCGCGGCCGGCTTCTTCGAATGAGATTGAACGTGCATGGCCTTCAGCCCCCGGTGGCCGTCCCTGATTTCGCACAGCCCACCCGCCCATTCTCGAACTTGCACACGCGTTCGATCCTGCCGTCGACGCCATGGACGTCGATCCGCCAGCCGGGGCCCTGCTGCTCCATGATCAGGAAGCCGAAGCCGCCGATGGAGAGGCCGTCTTCGACGTATTTGCCGGAGAGGTTGGCGCCGGAGAGATCCCTGGGGGTGACATCCAGATTGTCGCCGCCGAAGCCGGCCACGATGGCGGGCGCGCCGGAGGAATAGTTCATCGCCTCGAAGGTATGGATGTGGCCGGCCAGCATGAGCGCGACGCCGTCCAGCGCGTGGCTGTCGCCGAGCGCGGCGATCATGGTGGCGTTGCCGCCCAGCGGCACGCCGCCCGGCCCCTTGATGGCGCCCCAGATCGGCCGGTGCATGACAAGCCAGGCGGGCGCCTTCGCCAGCGACGGAAGCGACGCGAAATCGGACTGGTAAGACGACAGCCGGTCGTGGTCGATCGTGGTGTCCGGCGCGCTGGCATTGTCCATCACCACCGCGTTCACCGGGCCGAGCGCCACCATGTAGGGCGCCAGGTGATCGATGCATTTCGCATTGGGATCGTAAGGCAGCGGACCGAGGAGACGCAGGAAACCCGGCCCTGCGCGTGCGCAGTCCTCATGATTGCCCCGCACGATCACCCAGGGCGCGACCTTCAGGAGTGGCGCCGCGGGCGTGAAGAAATCCGCATCCCACGACGCCCAGTTGTCGCCCCACGGGCTTCCCGCGCAGCCGGCATTGCCCTGCGGGCAGGCGGACTCGCGATAGAGATAATCGCCGACATGGATCACCAGGTCCGGCTTGAGCTTCGCCGCCTCGGCCGCGATCTGCGGAAACGGCCACTGTTTGGGATCGTTGCAGGCTTGCAGCTCCCTGTCGCCGTCCATGATCTTGATGCGGCAGCCGGTATCTCCGAACACCATGATGCGACGCGGATGCGCGGGCGGAACCGGCAGACGCTCGCGCGGCTGCTGGCCGCCGGCCGTTCGATCGCGCGGCCCGGCGATTTCGACATGCTTCGCGCCCCGCGGGATTGCCAGCGAACACACCCGCAAGCCGAAATCCGCATCCGGCGCCGCGCGTTCGGCCATGGCCTGCTGCGCCCCGTCGATGGAAAGGCGTGGACATTCGGGGGCCAGCGTAAGCACGCGCGCGTCCGCGCCGCCGCCCGGCGCGTATTGCACCCAGGCGGAGACGTTGTCCTGCGCGACGGCCGCGGCGGGAATGAGCAGCAGCAGGGCGGCGAGCAGATGGGCGCGCGTTGTCATGCGGTCGTTCCTCACGGGATCAGCAGCACGCGGCCGACGGCCTTGCGGCTTTCGATATAGGCGTGCGCGGCGGCGGCCTCGGAGAGCGGGAATGTCCGGTCGATCACGACCCTGATGTCGCCCTTCGCGGCATCCTCGATCAGCCGCTGGATCATATCGTGCGCGCGGTCGGTCGCGATCTCCGCGCCGAGGAATACGCCGGTGACGGAACGGTTGCCCGGCATCAGCGGAGAAACGTCCACCCGGGTCTCCTCGCGCCCGGCATGGCCGACCAGCGACACGCGGCCGCGATAGCCGAGGCAACCGATGCTCGCCTGCAGGGTCGAGCCGACGGGATCGACGACGACGTCCACGCCCTGCCCGTCGGTGATCTTCATCACCGCCTTCACCACGTCGTCTCGGGCGTAGTTGATGCCGTGGTCGAGGCCCAGCGGCCTGAGCTTCTCGAGCCTGTCGTCGCTCGACGCCGTCGCCAGCACCCGCGCGCCGGCCCGCTTGGCGAGCTGGATGGCGGCCACCCCGACCCCCGACGCGCCCGCCTGGATCAGCGCCGTCTGGCCCTTCTGCAGGCGGCCGAATTCGAACAGGCAATCGTGCGCCGTGCCGAAGGCGACGGGGATGACGCTGGCGAGCCGGATATCCATCCCGTCCGGCACCGGCCAGGCGACACGGGCCGGGACCGCGCGCAGCGCGGCGTGCGAGCCGTTGGCATTGGTGGTCGCGACGCGCTGGCCCACCTTCAGATGCGTGACGCCCTCGCCCACCGCCACGATGGTGCCGGCGGCCTGGTAGCCCACGATGTGCGGGCGCGCGGTGAGCGGGCCGTGCCAGCGGTTGAGCGTGTCGCCGCCCTCGACGCTGACGGCCTCGACCCTGATCAGCACCCCGCCGGGAGAGACCTGCGGGTCCGGGACCTCCTCGTATTTGAGGACCTCGGGACCGCCGTTCCGGTAATAGACCGCCGCCTTCATCCGCCTGCTCCGATTTTCGCCGGCCGCGATCCTAGCGCGCCGTCCGCCTCAATGCAGCGCTCAAAACGAGGCTGTAGACGCGATCCGCGAAATTGCCGGGCGCATTCAGGCCCATCCGCTCCAGCGCAGCCGCGTCATGCGGCGCCCCGATCCCGCCGATCAGCAGGCCCGCCAGGCCCAGCGGCGACGCGGCCGAGTCCTTCAGGAGCTCCAGCGCCGGGATCAGGCGCTGTTCGGTCTGCGTGAAATCGGTCCCGAACGGGAATGGCGGCAGGTGATCGCGCAGGGGCTCGAGCGCGCGGGCGATGCGGTCCGGCGTGTTGTCGCGGTGCGCGGCGGGGATTTCGTAGCCGGGCGCGATCTTGCGCGCCTCCTTCGCGGCCCGCAGCAATTCCGGCTGGAAGCGGCTGTCGGCGACGGCGAGCATGGCCGCGATCACCTGCTCGTCCGTCTTCCCGCGCAGATCGGCGATGCCGTATTCGGTGACGACGACGTCGCGCAGATGGCGCGGGATGGTCTCGTGGCCGTAGCGCCAGCGGATGTTGGAGGTGGTGCGCCCCGCCGAGCTGCGCACGGCGTCCAGCGTGATGATCGAGCGGGCATCGGGGAGCGCGAAGGCCTGCTCGACGAAATTGTACTGCCCGCCCACGCCGCTGACCACGCGGCCGTCCTCCAGCCCGTCGGAGACCAACGCCCCCATCAGCGTGGCCATCATGGCGCTGTTGATGAAGCGGGCGCCCGTGCGCGCGGCGCGCTTGGCGGCCTCGTCGCCGTAGAGCGCGTTGGTGAACGACACCGCGCTCATGCGGATCTTGTCGAGCCGCGCCGCCGGCATCTCCCGCAGGGCGCGATAGAAGGATCGCGGCCCCAGGAAGAACGCCGCGTGGACCAGCGCGCCGTCCACTTCCCGCTTCAGGACGCCCGCGTCCATCAGCGCGAGGAACGAATCCACGAGCATCTCGGTGCAGGCATAGAGGCCCTTCTCGAACGGCGCCGTGTGCCCGACCGGCGCCCGCGGGTCGAGGCGCGCCACCGCGTCCTGGAACACCGCGTTGTCGCGCTGGCGCAGGATGAGCGCGCGCGCGGCGGCATCGCCCTCCTGGCCGATGCCGATCTGGAGCGTGCCGCCGTCGGGCACCAGCCGGGCGACGTGGATTCCCGTCGCGTATTCCGCGAGATCGACCGGCTCCTTGGGCGGCGCGAAGAGCGGGAATTCGACCGCCGGTCCTTCCAGCAGGACCTGGCATTCGTCGATGGAGATGTCGCCCTCGCCCGGCATGAAGGGAAGCCCGGCATTGACCTGCGCGGCGAATATGAAGCCGGCCCTTCCTTCCCGGCGCGCACGCAGGAGCTCGAGCGTCAGGTCGGTGTTGCAGGAGAGACTGATGCGATCGCCGCGCCTGGCGACGAGCTGCGCGACGACGTTGACGCCGCGCTCGAGCACGTAGCCGAAGGCATGGGTGTAATTCGCGGAGATGTAGTGCCGCTGCGACACCGCGTCGTTCAGCCGCCGCCCGGCGAGGAAGAAGAACTCGTTGACTTCGACGTTCGGCGGCAGGCGCCCTTCGTTCAGGGCGCGGGCGTAATCCAGCTCCGGATAGCCCCCGAACAGCCGCTCGATCACCGGCGACAGGAACCGCCGCTGGAGCTCGTTCGCATAGCGAGGCTTTTCCAGCGTCAGGGCGGTGAAAATGGAAAGGTCGATGGCGGGATCGGCCACGGCCCGCGCATAGATCGCATTCGCAATATGGTTCGCCTTGCCCAGCCCCAGCGGCAGCGCCAGCACGATTTTCCGGCCCGCGGCGGCCACAATGGCGTCCGCCGCGGCGCAGGCATCGTCATGGATTTGTCTTGTCACGATCGTGGATGGCGGAATCATGGACGAAGAAGCTTAACAGGTTAAGGCGGCCCGCGATCGATTGCCAAAGCCCCGTGCCGCCCCTAGTGTCCCTTCGGGCAAGGGTGGGGGCAGGCGTGACGAAGATCATCGGCGAGACGGACGGTTTCAGCAACATCGTGGACGGGGCGCGGCTACAGGCGATCATCGCGTACCCCGTCAGCTCCGAAACCTCCACCAGGATCGTCCTTGACGAAGGCGGCGGGAAGCACTTCATCTTCAACGGCACGGGCTTCGGCGATTTCTCGCCGTCCGGCGAGCCGGGCACCGGGACGGTGACGAGCTTCGTCACCGACGGCGGCGCGAAACTCACCAGCTTCAGCATAGCGGCACCCACGGTGTGGTCGCTGTTCCAGGACGGCGACGTCACCGCCTTCAACAACACCTTCTTCAGCGGCAACGACAACTTCGTCAGCGACGACGCATCCACCTCGGCGAACGACTCCGACACCTTCGAAGGCTTTGGCGGCAACGACACGTTCGACATGACCGCCGCCGTGGCCGGCGCCCATGCCGACCTCATCGGCGACGACGGCAAGGACACGTTCGAATTCGGCGCGAACTACAACAAGAACACCGACACCATCGACGGCGGCACGGGCAAGGACACCCTGGTTCTGAACGGCGACTACACCGGCCTCACGTTCACGGCCACGGACCTGCTGAACGTCGAAGACATCCGGCTCGGCGCCGGACACAGCTACAAGCTCACCACCAACGACGCGAATGTCGGCGCCGGCGTGACGATGACGGTGGACGGCAGCGCGCTGGGCAAGACCGACACGCTGTCGTTCAACGGCGCCAACGAGCTCGACGGCCGCTTCGTCATCAATGGCGGCGCGGGCCACGACACGCTGGTCGGCGGCCACGGCAACGACCGCATCGACGGCGGCCTTGGCGCCGACAGCCTCAAGGGCGGCGCGGGCCATGACGACTTCGTCTACAACTCGGTGCAGGACTCGCTGGGGTCGCCCGACGGCGGGCCGACGGGGACGGGATACGACACCATCACCGGCTTCGACGCGAACGCCGACAAGCTCGATCTCTGGCTCGCCGTGACCGGCGTGGATGCGGAAATCACCAGCGGCCAGCTGCGCCAGGTCTTCTTCGACGACGACATGAGCGCCGCCGTGAATGCCGCCCATCTCGCCGTGGGACACGCCGTGCTGTTCACGCCGACCAGCGGCGACCTGGCCGGCAGGACCTACCTCGTCGTGGAGGGGAACGGCGTGGCGGGATACCAGTCCGCGGGCGACCTGGTGATCGAGCTCGACGGCGCGCTGCACCTGGCAAACCTGACCACTGCAAACTTCATCTAGGCCGGATTGAAGGGCCACTTTCGCCGTCGCATAGTCGCCGGCGCCATGGACACGGAAGTTTCGCAAACCGGTCGTGAAGAGGTTGCGGCAGCGCTCCGCCGCATGGGCCTGCTCGGGGCGGACGAAGCCTGCGCCGTCACGGCGCTTTGCGGCGGCGTTTCCTGCGACGTCTGGCGGGTCGACCTCGAGGAGCGAGCGATCTGCGTCAAGCGCGCGCTGCCAAGGCTGCGCGTGAGCGAAGACTGGCGGGCGCCCGCGGATCGCTCCGGCGCGGAGGTGGACTGGTTGCGGCTCGTGGCCGGGATCGATCCGCGCGTGGTGCCGGAGGTGCTGGGTGAAGACCGGCCGCACCATTTCTTCGCCATGGAATACCTGCCGCCGCAATCCCACCCGCTGTGGAAATCCGAGCTCGCCGCCGGGCGCGCCGATCCGGATTTCGCGGTCCGGGTGGGCGCGGCGCTGGCGCGCATCCATGCGGCGACGGCGGGACGCGAGGACGTCGCGCACGATTTCGCGCATGGCAATCACTTCCACGCGCTCAGGCTCGAGCCTTACCTGCTGTTCACGGCGAAGAAGCATCCCGGCGCCGCAGCGCGCATCCGCGCGCTCGCGGACGGGATCGCGCGGGCGCGCATCGCGCTCATGCAGGGCGACATCTCGCCCAAGAACATCCTGCGCGGCCCCGACGGTCCGGTGTTCCTCGACGCGGAAACCGCCTGCTACGGCGACCCCGCCTTCGACCTCGCCTTCTGCCTGAACCATCTGCTGCTCAAATGCGCCTGGCATCGCCAATTCGCGGGCCGGTATCTCTCGTCGTTCCGCTCGCTCGCCGATGCCTATCTCGGCGGCGTGACGTGGGAAGAGCCGGAGGAGATCGCGGCGCGCACGGCGGGGCTTCTGCCCGCGCTCATGCTGGCGCGCGTGGACGGCAAGTCGCCCGTCGAATACCTGGCGGCGGACGAAGACAGGCAGGCCGTGCGCGCTTTCGCGCTGGCGCGGCTGAAGGCGGATGCGGATTCCCTGGACGCGATCGCCGGGTCCTGGGCGGCGCGGATCACTTCGCCATGACGGGTTCGCGCTGTTCGCCGGCCTTCGCGGGCGCCACCGTCACGTCGCCCTCGCGCGGCAGCTCGCGCGTCCAGGCGGCGAATTCGAGCGCGATGCCGTCCGGATCGTAGAAATAGATCGAGCGGACGAAGGTGGTCGGCGTGATCTCGCGGCTGGCCTGCATCGGCGAGTCGTCGTGGCTGATGACGGGCGAACACTTGACGCCCTTGGCGACGAGCTTCTCGTAATACGCGTCGATCCTGTCGGGCGCGACGTCGATCGCGACATGGTTCATCGAGCCGTGCGCCGAGGGGCCGGGCAGCGGCCCCACCGTGGCGGACGCCACGCCGGGCTGGGCTTCGGGCGCGTCGGGGAACCAGAAGAAAGCGAGCGAGTCGCCGTTGCCCAGGTCGAAGAAGAAGTGCTGGCCCATGCCGCGCGGCAGCTCGATGGTCTTGATCAGCGGCATGCCGAGCACGCCGGAGTAGAACGCGACCGTCCGCGCCATGTCCTTGCACACCAGCGCCAGATGATTGATGCCGCCGAACTCGAATTCCCTGTTGACCGGCCTTGCCATGCCGCGCTCCCGGATGTCGCCGCGGGCGATGTTAGCACGGCTCATTGCAGATAGAAGCGCATCGAAAGCTGCAACTGGTTCGCGGTCTGGCGCGGGTCGCGGCCCTCGAAGGCGCGGCCCGCGCGGGTGCTGGCGACGGAAATCCCGTCCAGCGTGAGCCTGACCCAGTCGCGCGGCTCGAGAGTCCATCCGGGATCGAAGCGCACATAGCCCTGGCCGAAAAGCGCGGCGTATTGCGGCGCGCCGTCGCCCTTGCCATGGCGCAGCTTGCCGGGGCCGCCGTCGAGCCATGAGGCCCCGCCGCCGGGCGACACCAGCCGGAAATCCGCGTAGCCGTCGAACCCCGCCTCGACCGCGGCCGGGGCCGGCGACGCCATCGCGATCACGATCAGGACAGACAGCCGCAAGACCCGCTCCCCCCGCGCGCATTGAACAGCAGCTTCATGCATTTCGCCATCGCGCGGCGCGGCGCGGGCCTGTAACAATGGGCGCAACAGGGGGAATCGCATGGCATTCTGGAACCGCCGCAAATCCATCGAAGCCACCGTGGGCGTGGACGAGAGCCACCGGCTGAAGGCCACGTTGAGCTGGCCGCACCTGGCGGCGATGGGCGTGGGCGCCATCGTGGGCACCGGCATCTACACGCTGACGGGAATCGGCGCCGGGCTGGCGGGCCCCGCCGTCATCGTCTCCTTCCTCCTTTGCGGCGTGCTCTGCGCCTGCGCGGCGCTCTGCTACGCGGAGATGGCCACCATGATCCCCGCGGCCGGCAGCGCCTACACCTACAGCTACTCGGTGCTGGGCGAATTGCTGGCCTGGATCGTGGGCTGGAGCCTGATCCTGGAATACACGGTGGCGGCGGCGGCCGTCGCCATCGGCTGGGCCGGCCATTTCACCTCGTTCATCCTGGCCGCGGGCTGGCACGTTCCGCACGCGCTGCTGACGGGCGTGATGGATGGGGGGATCGTCAACCTTCCCGCGATCGGCATTTCGGCGCTCATCACCCTGCTGCTCGTGCTGGGGACGCGCGAGAGCGCCACGCTCAACATCCTGCTCGTGCTCATCAAGCTCGCGGCGCTGGCGCTCTTCGTGGTGGTGGCCTCGCGGGCCTTCGACAGCGCCAACTTCCATCCCTTCGCGCCGTTCGGCTACGGCGCCACGCCCGACGGGCACAATCACAACTACGGGATGCTGGGCGCCGCCGCCATCGTCTTCTTCGCCTTCTACGGATTCGACACCGTCTCCACGGCGGCGGAAGAAACCAGGGACCCCGGCCGCAACCTGACCATCGGGATCATCGGATCCATGGCGCTATGCACGACCATCTACATCGTGGTGGCCACCGTGGCGGTGGGCTCGATGCCGTTCCATCTGTTCTCCAGCTCGATGGCCGAGACGCCCCTGGTCCACATCCTGAGCCTGCTGAACCATCCCGCGGCGGCGCAGATCGTCGCCGGCGCCGTGGTCATCGCGATCCCGAGCGTCATCCTCGTGCTCATGTACGGACAGAGCCGCATCTTCTTCGTGATGGCGCGCGACGGATTGCTGCCGCAGTCCATGGCCGCCGTGAGCCGCCGGTTCGGCACTCCCGTGGTGATGACGGTGTTCACGGGCGCGGTGGTGGCGTTCCTGTCGTCGATCTTCGACCTGGGCCAGGTCGTCGATCTCGCGAATGCCGGCACGCTCTGCGCGTTCATCGCGGTCGCGGCGTCGATGCTCGTCCTGCGGCTGCGCGAGCCGGGGCGGCCGCGCGTGTTCCGCGTGCCGCTGGCATGGGTCGTCGGGCCGGTCTGCGTGCTCGGCTGCCTGTACCTGTTCGTGGCCGGCCTGCCCGCGTTCACGCAGGGCGCGTTCGTGGTGTGGAACACGATCGGCCTGGCCGTCTATCTCCTCTACAGCGTGCGCGCGAGCCGGCTGGCCAGGACGGCGTGATCAGGACGCGGCGGAGCCCGTCAGCACGCGGTAGGCATAAGCGGACGGCGCCAGCAGCAAGCCGAAGGAAAACGGCGCGACCAGCAGCGACAGGCCGAAGCTCAGGGGCAGGTGCTGCATCATGATCTGCGACTGCTCGGCGGCGATCTTCGCCTGGGACGACGGATCGTGCGCCGCCAGAAGGGCGAGATCGAAATAGCGCGGCCCCAGGATCGCATATTGGCCGGCCGCCAGCACCACCAGGATGGGACCCAGCGTGCAAAGCCCGATCGCGACGATGCGCCAGAAATTGCCGCGCGTCAGCGTCCAGCTGCGGCCGAGGCCGATCCTGCTTTCCGCCACGGTGGCGGGCAGGAGCAGGAAGCTCAGCCGCACGATGGCGAAGAGCAGAAGCCCGGCGCCGCCCAGCCCGATCGCCGCGGCGGCCAGCGACGCGCCCGAAGAGGCCGCCCCGCTCGCCTCGGCGAATGTCGCCACCGCGGTCAGCAACACGATATAGGGAAGCGCCAGCGCGACAGCGACGCCGAACAGCGCCATCTGCGCGGCGAAGACCCGGAACTCCATTGGGCCCAGCGCGAAATGGAACATCGCGCCGCCCTTGCGGAGCCCCATGGCCTGCCGGGTCACCGCCGTGGAGGCGATGGCGGTCAGGAGCATCGAGACGACGTACCAGGCGAACATGGAAACGATCGCCTGCCCGGCGGCCGCCTGATCGCTGCCGCCGGACGCCGTCATGATGACGGGGCCGTAATGGCTCTCCGCGAAGAACCCGCCCACCGCCACGAGGACGGTGGGTATCCAGATCAGCCCGATGATGACGCCAAGGTGTCCGAAGGTGAATTGATACGCAAACGCGATCGTTTTCCCGACCGGGATTTTGTTCACGAAGCCGTTCCTTCCGCGGTGCCCGTCACCGCTCTATAGCCCGATGCGGACGCCCCTGCCAGCAAGGCCTCGGTCACCAGCGATTGCAGGACGATGAGCCCCAGGAACACCGGGCTGGTGAACGTCTGGACTTCCCATTTGACCATCTGACGCAGGTCGAAGGTCGCGCCGCCCATGACGAGCGGCGGCCTGAAGAAGGATTCGAGGATGCCGAAAACCAGACCGACCGCCAGGACGATGGCCAGCAGCACGACAATGATCCTCAGCACATTGCCGCCGCCGAGCGACCACGAACGCCCCAGCCCGATCCTGTCCTCGGCCACGATGACGGCCGGAAGGAAGAATATGAAGCGGAAGATCGCGTAGATCGGAAACAGGACCGCGATGAGGATCGCGACGCCGTCGACGATCCCGCGCGCCGGCTGCTGGAGCGCGCTGCCCGATGCGGCCACGGCCGCGCCCCCGCCGGCGATGGCGGCGATGACGATGAGAAACACGATGATTCCGAGCAGGATGCTTGCCCCGATCATCCGCCAGACCGGCGCGCCGAACGAGAAGTAGATGAATATCGGGCCCGGATGCAGGCCCAGCGCCTTGCGCATCAGGCCGACACGCACCATCGCGCCCGCGATCACGAAGACGAGCGAATAGAGCCCCAGGAGGTTGCCGAACTTCCTGAACGCCTCGAGCGCCGCGGCGGGGTCCTTCCCCTGCTGCAGGGATGCGACGAACGCATTCACATCGGGATGCAGCAGGTAGACGGCGCCGCCCACGATCGCTCCGGCGAGGAGGTAGGGAAACCAAACCACCCCGACGACCGACGGAAAACTCTTGAACGCAAATCCGAACGCGCCTTCCAGCGTGTCGCCGACAGGCATTTTCATGGCTATCCCCCGCCTACTTGTCATCGCGAATGTAATCTTTACGGCCCTTCGCAACAAATCCGCGACGCCGCACTGCAGCATGGCCGCCGTGACAGACTGTCAGTCCGCCGCTAAGGTCGGCAAAAAGGTGGGCTCTGCATGGCGATCCGCGAATATGGGACCTTCGACGGCCTGGGGCTGGCCGCGCTGGTGGCGCGCAAGGAGGTCAGCCCGTCCGAACTCCTGGAAGAAGCCATCTCGCGGGCGGAAGCCCTCAACCCCAGGCTGAACGCCATCGTCTTCAAGGCCTACGATCTCGCGCGCGAGGCCGCCAAGACCGCGCCGCGCGACGGCCTCTTCGCCGGCGTGCCGACGCTGCTCAAGGACATGCGCGCGGGCGCGACCGGCATGCCCACCCGCTCGGGCTCGCGGCTGATGCCGCCGGCGATCGCCGATCACGACTCCGTTCTCGTCGCGAGCTTCCGCAAGGCCGGCATGGTGCCGTTCGGAAAAACGAACGTTCCGGAGTTCGGCATCCTGCCGACGACGGAGTCCCGCCTTTACGGAGCGGCCCACAACCCCTGGAGCCTCGCGCATTCGACGGGAGGATCCTCCGGCGGCTCGGCGGCGGCGGTGGCCGCGCGCATCGTGCCTCTGGCGCACGCCACAGACGGGGGCGGGTCGATCCGCATTCCGGCCTCCTGCTGCGGCCTCGTGGGCCTGAAGGTGAGTCGTGGCCGCGTCAGCCAGGGGCCGGACGCGTCGGATTCCACCAGCGGGCTGAGCGTCGACCATGTCGTCTCGCGAAGCGTCCGCGATTGCGCCGCGGCGCTCGACGTCGACTCCCGGATCGACTACGGCGATCCCTACTTCGCGCCGCCGGCGGACGGCTCCTACCTCGAGGCGATATCGAGAAAGCCGAAGCGGCTTCGGATCGCCGCATCCTTCACGCGCGCGGACGGCACGCCGCTTCATCCCGACGTGACGGCGGCCCTGCGCAAGACCGCCAAGCTCTGCGAATCCCTCGGCCACATCGTCGAGGAGGCGGCGCCGCCGCTCAATCCGGCCGAATTGACCACGGCGTTCATGACGATCTGGGCGGACAACACCGCGATGGGCGTGGCCCTGCTGGCGCAGAAGCTGAACATCGAGCCATCGACGGACGTCGTCGAGGGCCTGACGCTGTCCCTGTATGAGCAGGGCATGAAGATCACCGCCGTCCAGCACATGCTGGCCCAGCAGCTGATGTTCCGCGTGGCGCGCACGATGGCGGCGTTTCACGAGACCCACGACACCTGGCTCTGCGCCACGCTGGGCTTGCCGCCGATCGGGCTCGGGACGATCGACGTCGACGAGCGCGACGTCCAGAAGGCGTTCGCCCCGCTGCTGGGCTACGTGCCCTACACCGCCATGCAGAACGCGACCGGCCAGCCCGCCATCAACGTGCCGCTGCACTGGAACGAGTCCGGCCTTCCGATCGGCGTCCAGTTCGTGGCGCGCAACGGCAACGAGGCGCTGCTGCTGCAGCTTGCGGCCCAGCTGGAAGAGGCCGCGCCCTGGATCTCCAGAACCCCGCCCCTTTGAGGACACACAACCATGGCATTCGCCGAATACGACCAGTACGACGCCACGGGCCTCGCCCATCTCGTCCGCCGCAGGCAGATCACGCCGCTGGAGCTGGTCGAGGAGGCCATCGCGCGCATCGAGCGGCACAATCCCAAGGTCAACGCCGTCGTCTACAAAGCCTATGACGAGGCGCGCGCCGCCGCGAAAGGCCCGCTGCCCGATGGTCCGTTCAGGGGCGTGCCGTTCCTGATCAAGGACATCAACCTGCCCGTCAGGGGCTGGCCGATGACCAACGGCTCGGCCTATCTGAAGGATTACGTTTCGCCCGAGGACGGCGAGCTGACGCGGCGCTATCGCGCTTCGGGCGTGGTGCTGGTGGGCAAGACCAACACGCCGGAATTCGGCATTCCCGGCACGACGGAAGGCCGCCATCTGGGCGTCTGCCGCAATCCCTGGAATCCGGATCATTCCTCCGGCGGGTCCTCCGGCGGCGCCGCGTCGGCGGTGGCGAGCGGCATGGTGCCGTTCGCGCACGGCTCCGACGGGCTGGGATCGATCCGCATCCCTTCGGCGCAGTGCGGCCTGGTCGGGATGAAGCCGACGCAGAACCGCAATCCAGGCGGGCCCGACGACCGCAACCGCGCGCACGGCTTCGTCGTCGATCACGTGCTGAGCCGCAGCGTGCGCGACAGCGCCGCGATGCTCGACTGGACCGGCTGGCCCGAGGACGACGCGCCCTATCCGCCGGTTCCGAAAACGCGGCCTTATCTGGAAGAGATCGAGACGCCGCCCGGCAAGCTGCGCATCGCCTTCTCCACCGAAGTGCCGCGCGAAGGACTGGCGCCGCATCCCGACGTCCGCGCCGTGTTCGACGCCACCGTGAAGCTCCTGGCCGAGCTCGGCCATTTGATGATCGAGAAGCCCAAATTCGGCGTCGACTGGCGAAGGCTCTATCGCGCGCAGGCCGCGGTCTCCGGCGCGATGTTCGCGGCGACCATCGACGATTGGACGAAGGTGCTCGGCCGCGAGCCGGCCGAGGCGGACATGGAGCCGCTCGCCTGGGCGAGCTACAAGGGCAGCAGGAAGCTTTCGCCGTCGCAGATCGGCGAGGGCTTGCAGAACCTGCGCCTGGGCTGCCGCCAGGTGCTGGCGCTGTGGCGCGATTTCGACGTGCTGCTGTCGCCCGTCACCCTGGCGCCGGCGCCGCGCATCGGCCATCTCGATCCGGTGAATGTGGAGCCGCGCGAATTCAACCGCCGCCAGTCTTTCGTCTTCGGCTATACCCCGCCCTACAACATGACCGGCCAGCCTTCGCTGTCGCTGCCCCTGGGGATGTCGAGCGACGGCCTTCCCATCGGCATGATGTTCACCGCCCGCATCGCCGACGAGGCGGTGCTGTACCGGCTGGCCGCGCAGCTCGAAGAAGCGCGGCCATGGAAGGATCGCCACGCGAAAGTGTGGGGGTAATTTTCTCGGATAGATGAGGAGCTGAATATGACACGCGATGCCCGCCAAATTATGTTGGAGAGAGCTGCGATCGAAGGCGGTGCGGACGTAGTGGTCGGCGGCGATCAGAACGGCAATTCCGGATTGCCCGGCTTTGTTTGCCGGAGCGCCGGTTTTGTTGTTCCTGCCTTCTACATCGCAACCTTTCTGTTCGCTCTATTTTGCGCAAAGGTCGCCTATTCGGCTTTTGCTCTCGATAATTCTGCAGAGACATATGCTGCCGTTGCGTTCGTCGTCGCACTTGCGCTCGGATATGTATTTATAAGAGTTCATTTTGGCGCCTTGGGTGCCTTGATTCTAACGGCGATGAAAAGCGAGAACGACGACAACTGAATGGCATAAAGTCTACGGGCTTCAAACCGTCATCTCATACCAGCGGATTGATCCAGCGCAAGTTCGGAAATCGCGCGAAGTCATGATCGTTCGAGCACAGTGTCAACCCGTGCTCGATGGCGAGCGCGGCGAGATGGGCGTCGCTCACAAGATCGCCTGAGAAACGGTTTCCCAGAAGGAGGCCGCTAAGAATGTCGCTATGGCGTGCCGTTGGCCCCGGTATCCAAACTGCCGGTTGATCGAGCCATGCACGAACCTGTCTCCAGGCATTTTCAATCGATTGCGCGTGGCCGAAAGCGCCTCTTTTTGTCGTGATACGAAGGAAGGCCAGAAGACATTGCCAAGGCAAGCCGACGCGGACGACGCTGGCAAGTTGATGGTCCAGCCACGCGCGAGCGCGCTCATGTTCCGGAACAGACTCGACCCCGGCATAGATCAGAAGATTGGCGTCGATCAGGATCAAGGTAGGCCAAGCTTCTTGCGATCGTACTCATCATCCATCGCCTGCAGCGCCTCCTTGATCGATGGATAAAGCATCGGTCCAAGGTCTACTGCTTTCGTTCTGAACGGCTTGCGTTTTTTTTTCGGCTTCTCGATGTCATCGAGAGCATGGCGGATGAGATCGTTCACAACCTTTTTGAAGCTCGCATCGCGTTCCTTGAGCAGCCGTTTCAGCCTGGCGGCGTTGTCGGGATCGAAGGTCAGGGTCGTCCTCAGGTTCATGCATCAAAGCATCACGATTTGATGCCTTGATGTCAAGATGGCTGGATACATCGCTTGACAACCTCGGGTTGTTCCTGTTACGTTCACGTCCGGTTTGCAGCCCGCGCCGACGATGTGGGAAGGGTGGCACGAGGTCCCCCCTCGAAATTCGGAGGTTCGAATAGTTTCGCCTCCGGTGGGAGGGGGAAGGTCATTTCTGGAAAGCGAATAAAACAAGGTAGAACAAGGCGTTGAACGACGTAATCCACATCATCGGCGGCGGGCTTGCCGGCAGCGAGGCCGCGTGGCAGGCGGCGCAGGCCGGCGCGCGCGTCGTGCTGCACGAGATGCGGCCCTTGCGCGCGACCGACGCGCACCAGACCGATAGCCTGGCGGAACTCGTGTGCTCCAACTCGCTGCGCTCCGACGATTGGGAGAACAACGCCGTCGGCCTGCTGCACGAGGAGATGCGCCGCTGCGGCTCGCTCGTCATGCGCGCGGCGGACGCGCACCGGCTGCCCGCGGGCGGCGCGCTGGCGGTGGACCGGCAGGGGTTTTCCGACGCGGTCACGGCGGCGATCGGCGGCCATCCCAATATCGAGATCCGGCGGGAGGAAATCGCCGGCCTGCCGCCCGAGGACTGGCGCAACATCGTCGTCGCCACCGGGCCGCTCACATCGCCCGCGCTGGCGGAGGCGATCCGCGCGCTCACCGGCGAGGAGTCGCTCTCCTTCTTCGACGCCATTGCGCCCATCGTCCATCGCGAGTCCATCGACATGGACGTCGCCTGGATGCAGTCGCGCTACGATAAGGGCGATGGCGCGGACTACGTCAACTGCCCGCTCGACGAGGCGCAGTACAAAGCCTTCATCGCGGCGCTGCTGGCGGGCGACAAGACCGAGTTCAAGGAGTGGGAGACATTCACGCCCTATTTCGAAGGCTGCCTGCCGATCGAGGTCATGGCCGCGCGCGGCGAGGACACGTTGCGCTTCGGGCCCATGAAGCCGGTGGGCCTCAGGGATCCGCGCGCGGGCCGGCGGCCCTACGCCGTCGTCCAGCTCCGCCAGGACAACGCGCTGGGCACGCTGTGGAACATGGTGGGCTTCCAGACCAAGCTCAAGCACGGCGAGCAGACGCACATCTTCCGCACGATCCCGGGACTCCAGAACGCGCAGTTCGCGCGGCTGGGCGGGCTGCATCGCAACACCTTCATCAATTCGCCCCGGCTGCTCGACGGACGCTTGCGGCTGAAGGCGCGGCCGGCGCTGCGCTTCGCCGGCCAGATCACCGGCGTCGAGGGCTATGTCGAAAGCGCGGCCATCGGCCTGCTCGCGGGACGCTTTGCGGCCACCGATTGCGCGGCGCCGCCCCCGACCACGGCGCTGGGCGCGCTGCTTTCGCACATCACCCAGGGCGCGGACGAACGGACGTTCCAGCCCATGAACGTCAATTTCGGGCTCTTCCCCGAGCTCAAGGGCGCCCGCGGCCGCGACCGCAAGAAAGCCATGAGCCATCGCGCGCTGGCCGATCTCGATGCCTGGCTCGGCGCGGCGCGGGCGGCGGCGGAATAGTCAGATCCCGCCGCGCAGCGTCGCGGCCAGCATCGCAAGCTGGCGGCGGTAGACCGGAACCTCCGCCACATCGCGGAACGGATCGAAGCCGGGCCGCGCCAGCGCCTTCGCCATCGCGGGCACCGTCGCGGCGGGCAGGAAGGCGGGCAGCGCGGCGCCCGGCTTCGGCAGCGCCCGCGCTTCGGCGAGCAATTCGCGGGCGCGCGCGCTCAGCTTGCCGATGACGCGGCCGATGCCGCCGGGCTTTCCGGCCAGCACGTCGCCGCTGTGGACGCCCGCGTCCGCGAGCATGTCCAGCGGCAGGAACAGCTTGCGCCGCGACGCGTGGAACGGGATCGCGCGGGCGACGCCCATGAGCGCATGGGCCGTGCCGGCGGCGCGCGCCGCCGCATCGCTGCCGCCGAGAACGCGCGCGGCCAGCCGCATCAGGTTGCCGGACGTCGCATCGGCATAGGCTTCGAGCGCGGACAGGTTTTCGAGCGTTTCCCCGGACGAGTCGAAGACGCGCGCGTCCAGCATCGCATCGAACGGGCCGAACGGCAGTTCGTGCCGCGCGAAGGCCACGGCGAGCGCGCGGGCGACGTCGTGCTCGCGCGGGCGGCCCGCGCGCGCCTGCTCGACGGTCTCGCGCCACCATTGCAGCCTGATCTCGCCCAGCATCGGCTGCGTCACGCTTTCGGCCACGCGCGCGAGCTCGTGATTGAAGGCGTAGAGCGCGAAGAGCGGCCCGCGCAGCGCCGCCGGCGCGAACAGGGCGGACAGGAAGCGGTCCGGATCGTGCGCGCGCACGGCGGCCTCGCAGGCCGCGAAGGAGGTCTCGGCGCTCATTCCGCCTCAAACGAAAAGCCGCCCGGTCGCCCGGGCGGCTTTCGCGCACATTCCTTTATGCGTCAAGGCCAATGCGTCGCCGCCGCCATGCAGAACAGCATGGGGATGGACAGCATCGTGTTGACCCGGCTGTACATCCCGGCGGTCTTCGCCGAAGCAGCCTTGGCCTCGGCCGACAAATCCGGGTAGCGGTTGCCGATGTTGAGCGCCTTCTGCTGGTTCGGCCAGATGATGAACCAGACGTTGAACCACATGATGATGCCGAACCACATGCCGATGCCGATCATCAGGTAGCTCGTCGTCGACAGCGCGCCATTGGTGTCGGCGAAGTCCAGCGTCAGCGCCTGCAGGATGTAGTTGTTCATCCCCGCCAGGATCAGGCCGAACACGATCGTGCCCATCGCGCCCCAGCGGAACCAGAACAGCGCCGCCGGGGTGATGTACTTGCCGAGCGCCGGGCGGAGCTCCTGCGGGATCGACGGCGTGGTCGGCGTGGAGACGAAGTTGAAGTACCACAACAGGCCGATCCACATGACGCCGCAGATGATGTGCGCCCAGCGAACGATGAAGGCCCAGAAGACCTCGTCGCCCAGGTTCATGCCGCCCAGGCTCCAGTGGATGGCGAGCACGATCAGCGCGATCACGAAGCCCGCGATCACCGTATTGCGGAGATTGGAAAAGAACGCGGCCATGGGCCCTCCCCTCGGATCATGAGTCTGGCGGTCAGTTTACCGCATTTTCCGTGGGAATCAGCCTTATTTTCCCTGCGGGTTTAGCCGGGCCGTCAAAGGGCCAGCTTGCGGGGCCTGGCGATCGCCAGCCACATGACGACGATCAGGCGCGTCACCATCACCGCGGTGAAGAAGGAGGTGATGATGCCCACGCCCAGCGCCACGGCGAAGCCGCGCACGGGGCCCGAGCCCAGCTCGAACAGGATGAGCGAGGCGATCAAATGGGTCATGTTGGCGTCGAAGATCGTGGCCCGCGCCCGCTGGAAACCCTGGTCGATGGAGGCGAGCATGCTGCGGCCGTTTCGCTGCTCCTCCCGGATGCGCTCGTAGATCAGCACGTTGGCGTCCACGGCCATGCCCATGGTGAGCACGATGCCCGCGATGCCCGGCAGCGTCAGCGTGGCGTTGAACAGGGTGAGCGCCGCGAGCAGCAAGATGATGTTGAGGGTGAGCGCCAGGTCGGCGAACAGCCCGAACAGTCCGTAGCGCGCGAACATGAAGAGCGCGACCAGCACGAGCCCCGCCAGCGCGGAGATCCGTCCGGCCTGGATCGAGTCTTCGCCGAGCTCGGGGCCGACCGAGTTCTGCTGCAGGATCTTCAGCGGCGCCGGCAGCGCGCCGGCCCGCAGCAGCACCGCGAGCTCGTTGGCCGTCTGCACCGTGAAGTTGCCCGTGATCTCGCCGCGCCCGCCGATGATGGGCTCGCGGATCACCGGCGCTTCGATGACCTTGTTGTCCAGGACGATGGCGAAGCGGCGGTTGACATTGTCCTTCGTGGCGTTGCCGAATTCCTTGGCGCCGATGGTGTCGAAGGCGAACGTCACGTTCGGTTCGCCGGTGGAGGAGCTGAAGCTCTGCCTTGCGTCGGTGAGCCGGTCGCCCGCCACCAGCACGCGCCGCTCCACGACGATGGGAATGGGCTTTCCGCCCTTGATGGGATTGTCCTCGTAGAGAAGCTCCGAGCCGATCGGGACGTTGCCCTTCACCGCCTCGTCCACATTCGCCGACTCGTCGACCAGCTGGAACGTCATCTTGGCGGTGGTGCCGAGCACCTTGATCAGCTCGCTCGGGTCGCGCAGGCCGGGCACCTGGATCACGATGCGGTCGGAGCCTTCCTGCTCGATCGTGGCCTCGCGCGTGCCGAGCTGGTCGATGCGCTTGCGCACCACCTCGATCGACTGGCGCACGATCTCGCCCTGCAGCTGGGTGAGATACCCCTCGGTCATCTTCAGGGTGAAGGTGTTGCCGCCGGACTCGCTCATGTCGTATTCGCGCGCGCCGACGGTGAGCAGGCCGCCCGTCTGCGGATTCAGGTCCTTCAGGATGCCGCGCGCGTCCTCGACGCGGTTCGCATCGAGGATCTTGACGGATTCGACGTTGTCCGCGGTCTTGGCGAACGTGTAGGTGATGTGCGCCTTGCGCAGGTTGATGCGGGTGTCGGCCTTGAGCTGCTCGATGCGGTCCTTCTGGACCTCGTTCATCCCCACTTCCATCAGCAGGTACGACCCGCCCTGCAGATCGAGGCCGAGCGTCACCGTGCCCTTGGGCCACCACCAGGGCAGGTCGTCCAGCACCGATTGCGGCAGCGCGTTGGGCATGGCGATGACGACGCCCGCCAGGAGAATCAGGAAGGTGACGACCCGCGACCAGGTGGGGATGTGCAGCATGCTCAGCTCTTGTCGCCGTCCTGGCCCTTGACGCGGACTTCCGACAGCGTGGCCTTCAGCACGCGCACCTGCACGTTGTCGGCGAGGTCGACGAGGATCTCGGAATCATCCTTCACCTTGGCCACCTTGCCGACCAGGCCGCCCGCCGTGACCACCGTGTCGCCGCGGCGGACATTGGCGACCATCTCGCGATGCTGCTTGGCGCGCTGCTGCTGGGGACGGATGATGAGGAAATAGAAGATCGCGAAAATCAGCAGGAGCGGCGCGAAGGTCGAGATGATGTTGGTATCCATGAAGACGTCCAAAGGTGGCGGAAGGCGCCGCGGACTATAGCGGCGGACGGCCCCTTTGCAACCGCAATGGAATCAGGACGTTGCCGCCAGCAGCGCCTGGGGATCGACGGGCTTGGAATCCCGCCGGATCTCGAAATGCAGCTGCGGGCGGCTGACGTCGCCGCTGGCGCCGGCATATCCGATCACCTGGCCCTGCTCCACATGCTCGCCCTTGGCGACCACGATGCGCTCCGCATGGGCGTAAGCCGTGATGTAGCTGCCGTCGTGGCGGATCAGCACGAGGTTGCCGTAGCCGCGAAGCTCGTTGCCGGCATAGCTGATCGTGCCCGCCTGGGCGGCGCGGATCGGGGTGCCTTCCGGCACGGCGATGTTGATGCCGTCGTTGCGCGTGCCGCCGGCCATGGCGCCGAAGCCCTCGATCACCGTGCCGCTGAGCGGCCAGATGAATTTGCCGGAATCGCCGCTCGCGACGCTCTGCCCGGCGCGGCGCGCCAGCGCGTAAGCCGGCCGCGGATCGGGCGTGACGCCGGCCGTGCGCACCGGCGGCGGCGCGGGCGCGCGGTTGCTCTCGGCATCGTGCAGTACCGCCTCGCGTGTGGCGCGGCTGCCGGGCGGAAGGCGCAGCACCTCGCCCGGATAGATCGGGCTCAGCGCCTGAAGGTCATTCATGGCGAGCACGCGATCGGTCGGCACGTCGTAGCGCGCGGCGATCTCGCTCACCGTGTCGCCCTGATGCACGACAACGGTGAGATAGGTCGCCGCCGGCCAGTCGAAATAGGTCCTGGGCGACGGTGCGGCGCAACCGGCGAGGACGAACAGCAGTAACGCGCAGGCAAGGACGCGCGAGGCGTCAGCTCCTGCGGCCTGTGCCGTTTCGGTCCTGCGGTGTGCGCGCATCGGGCATCCCCGGGATCATCGGTACGAAGACGACCGGGATGAGCGCCTCCTGCGCGACCCCTTCGTCGGTTCGCATGATCTTCACCAAGTGTTGCGAAACACTTTCCGCTTCGGGATTTTTGGTTACCGGCGCGATAACGATGCCGCCGGGCTTTAACTGTTCGATAAGCGCCGGCGGCACGGCCGGGACAACGGCCGAAAGCAGGATGCGGTCGAATGGCGCCTGCTCGGGCCAGCCTTTGTAGCCGTCGCCATGCCTGGTCACGATGTTGTGGAGCTTGAGCGCGTGGAACCGCGCTTCGGCCCTGGCCAGCAGCGGCTTGTGACGCTCGATGGTGTAGACCATGCGGCATAATGGCGAGAGCACCGCAGCCTGGTAGCCCGAGCCGGTGCCCACCTCGAGCACGCGGTGCCTGGGCTGCACGTCCAGCGCCTGGGTCATGTAGGCGACCACGTAGGGCTGGCTGATCGTCTGTCCGCAGGCGATGGGGAGCGCGGTGTTCTCCCAGGATTGCGTGGCGAAAGGCTCGTCCACGAAGAGATCGCGCGGCGTGCGCTCGATGGCGCCCAGCACGCGCTGGTCGGTGATGCCCTGGCGGCGCAATTCCATGAGCAGCGCGATAGCGCGGGTATCGACGCTCATGGCGCGGCCAGCTTGCGGCGCAGCTCGGCGACCACGCGGTGCTCGGTCAGGTTCAGGTGCAGCGGGGTGATGGAGATGCGCCGGTCGTAGATCGCGCGCAGGTCGGTGCCGGGGCGCGGATCGCTGCGCACCCGCTTGAAGCCGATCCAGTAATAGGGATTGCCGCGCATGTCGACGCGGCGGTCGAGCACCGCGGTCTGCAGGTCGCGCTTGCCCTGCTCCGTCACGTCCGTTCCGGCGACCTTGCCGGGCTCGCAATCGGGGAAGTTGACGTTGATCAGCGTCTCCTCCGGCCAGCCGGATTCGAGCAGCATCCCGACCACGCGCGGGCCGTGCGTCCGTGCGCAGGCCCAGCGCACCTCGTCGCCCTCGTCCCAGCCATAGGCCTGCGACATGGCGATGGAGGGGATGCCGAGGGCGGTGCCTTCCATGGCGCCTGCGATGGTGCCCGAATAGGTGACGTCGTCGGCGATGTTGGAGCCGCGGTTGACGCCGGACAGCACCAGCGCGGGCCGGGCGTCCTTCATCAGCTCGGCCACGCCCATCATCACGCAGTCCGTCGGCGTGCCGGCAAGGGCGAAACGCCTGGGCCCGATCTCGCGCAGGCGCAGCGGCAGCGTCAGCGTCAGCGAATGGGAGGCGCCCGACTGCTCGGTCTCCGGCGCTACGACCCAGACGTCGTCGCTCAAGGCCCGGGCGATCGTCTCCGCCACCTCCAGGCCGGGGGCGTGGATGCCGTCGTCATTGGTGACCAGGATGCGCATGGAACCCTACTTCGCGATCCGTTCCGCTCCACCCATATACGCCCGCAACGCCTCGGGGATGCGGATGGAGCCATCCGGCTCCTGGTAGTTTTCCAGGATCGCGATCAGCGTGCGGCCGACGGCGAGGCCCGAGCCATTGAGCGTATGCACGAAGCGCGTGCCTTTGCCATCCTTCGGGCGGTAGCGCGCGTTCATGCGCCGCGCCTGGAAATCGCCGCAGTTGGAGCAGGACGAGATCTCGCGGAAGCGCGCCTGGCCGGGCAGCCACACCTCGATGTCGTAGGTCTTCCGCGCCGAGAACCCCATGTCGCCGGTGCACAGGGTGACGGCGCGGTGATGCAGGCCCAGCCGCTTGAGCACTTCCTGCGCGCAATCGGTCATGCGCTCGTGCTCGGCCTCGGATTGCTCCGGCGTGGTGATCGACACCAGCTCGACCTTGGAGAACTGGTGCATGCGGATCATGCCGCGGGTGTCCTTGCCCGCCGCCCCGGCCTCGGCGCGGAAGCACGGCGTCCAGGCGGTAAGGCGGAGCGGAAGCTGCGCCTCGTCGAGGATTTCTTCGCGGACGTAATTGGTGAGAGGCACTTCAGCGGTGGGGATGAAATATAGTGTTTCGCTACGCGTCTCTTTCAGTTTGTCAAAAAGTGGACGAGCCAACGCCACCATGTCGCGCTGCCATTTTTTTAAGCCGATTTCATCGGCAACGCGCATCAAATCAGCGAGAGTTTGTGGATTGCCTGATCGGAAGGTCGATACGAAGATATCTAAAATTTCTTCTCCTGCTATCGGTCGTTCGGTCGAAAAGAGCTCCTCTGCGAATTTTGGCAATTGCCCGGTACCAAACATTGCATGTCCGCGTGTCATTAATGGAGGCGTCACTTCGGTGTAGCCGAATTTGTCCGTATGCAGATCGAGCATGAAGGCGCCGAGCGCGCGTTCGAGCCGGGCCAGGCCGGCCTTGAGATAGACGAAGCGCGCGCCCGAGACCTTGGCGGCGCGCTCGAAATCCATCATCCCCAGCGCCTCGCCGAGCTCGACATGCTCGCGCGCGTTGTTCATGGCGGGCCGCGTGCCGAAGGCGCGCGACTCCACCGGGACATTGGCGTTCTCGTCCTCGCCCTGCGGCACGCCGGGGGCGGGAAGATTGGGAAGGCCGGCGACGAAATCCTCGAGTTCCCTCCTGAGGATGCGCTCGCGCTCCTCGCCCCGCTGGATCTCGTCCTTCAGTCCCGCGACCTCGGCCATCAGGGCCGCGGCCTGGGCCTCGTCCTTCTTCGCCTTGGCCTGGCCGATGAGCTTGGAGGCGTCGTTGCGCCGCGCCTGCTTCTGCTGCAGCGCCGCCAGCAGCTCGCGCAGCGCCTTGTCGCGCGCCAGGATGTCGTCGGCGACCGCGTCCGCCGTCCGCGCATAAGCGGGCCGGCGCCTGAGCGCGAGGATGAACCCCTCCGGATCGTCCCTGACCGCCTTGATATCGTGCATCGCTCGCCTCCTCGCGGGGTCATGGCACGGCGCGCGGGGCTTGTCATCCCCGGCGGGCGCCGGCACATCGTCCGCCCTCCCCTTGAGGGAGGGCCGACAAAATTGCGAGCGCAAGCGCGCAATTTTTCGGGGTGGGGTCGGAGCCACCGCTAGCGGGATCTGGCCTGATACCCCAGCCGCCGGGCTGTCCTCCATATGGTATCCGCAGCCTCGTGCCGCTTTGTCAAAACGTCTGCATTCGCGAAGCGAACGACGTGGAAGCCGCGAACCTCCAGCCATTCGGTTCGCTCTCGATCAAACTTCGCAATATCGACTCGGTTGTGCTGGCTGCCGTCGAGTTCGATGATCAGTTTGAGCCGAGGACATAGGAAGTCCGCAATGTACGGCCCAACCGGCTGCTGGCGGCGAAACTTCAAACCTTCCATTTGGCTGCCGCGCAGCAGTGACCAGAGAATGCGTTCGGCCTCCGTCGCGTTGTTGCGCAATTCGCGTGCGAAGGCACGTTTGAATTGCTTCCTTCGCTCAGCATCTGCCTTCGCATTCCCGCTCATTCCGGCACAATATCATTTGCCCTGCTCCTGAGGGAAGGCAGACAGAATTGTGACGCAAGCAAGCAATAGTCGGGACGGGGTCAGAGCCACCGGCAGCAACGCATCGACCCCACCCCGAAAAATCCGTCGCTGCGCTCCTGATTTTGTCGGCCCTCCCTCAAGGGGAGGGCGGATGGGCCTCGTTCTTGATTGTTGGGCATCCCCGTCGCTATAACCCGGCCGCCAAATCCCAGGAGCGGTTCATGCCCGTCGAGCGCACGCTTTCCATCATCAAGCCGGACGCCACGCGGCGCAACCACACCGGCGCCATCATCGACCG
Organism: Rhizomicrobium sp.; assembly: GCA_035499995.1. Taxonomy (GTDB): domain Bacteria; phylum Pseudomonadota; class Alphaproteobacteria; order Micropepsales; family Micropepsaceae; genus Rhizomicrobium. The sequence goes on from DATJXR010000029.1 coordinate 76,826, forward strand.
GTTCGAGAAGGCGGGGCTGCGCGTGATCGCGCAGCGGCGCATGCAGCTTTCGACCGCGCAGGCGGAAGCCTTCTACAACGTCCACAAGGCCCGGCCGTTCTTCCGCAGCCTGGTCGAGTTCATGACCTCGGGCCCGGTGGTGGTGCAGGTGCTCGAAGGCGAGAACGCCATCGCCAAGAACCGCGAGGTGATGGGCGCGACCGATCCGGCCAAGGCCGCGGCCGGCACCATCCGCAAGGACTTCGCCGAATCCATCGAGGCCAATTCCGTCCACGGCTCGGACGCGCCGGAAACGGCGATGCACGAGATCCGCTTCTTCTTTTGCGAACTCGACATCGTGGGATGACATAAGGAGACACCGATGCAGGGCAAGACCGTCGTCATCACGGGCGCCACGTCCGGCATCGGGGAAGTCGCGGCCGACAGGCTGGCCCAGAAGGGCGCGCGCATCGTCTTCATCGCGCGCGACCGCGCCCGCGGACAGGAGACCCTCAAGCACCTGCACGCCATCGCCGGCCACGACAACCACGCCGTCCACTACGCCGATCTCTCGACGCTGGCGGAGATGAAGCGCGTGGCGCAGGCGATCGCCGAATCCGAGCCGCGGATCGACGTCCTGATCAACAATGCCGGCGCGATGTTCACCCATCGCGAGACCACCGCCGACGGCCTGGAGAAGACCTTCGCCGTCAACCACATGGCCTATTTCACCGTCACCAGCGTGCTGCTCGGCAAGCTGAAGGCCAATCCGGAAGGCGCGCGAATCGTCTCCACCGCCTCGGACGCGCACAAGGGGGCGCATCTGGACTTCGGCGACCTGCAATCGCAGACGCGCTACTCCGGCTTCGGCGTCTACGGCGAATCCAAGCTCTGCAACATCCTGTTCAACCGCGAGCTGGCGAGGCGGCTCGCCGGAACGAAGGTGACGGCCAATTGCCTGCATCCCGGCTTCGTCGGCACGCGCTTCGGCGACGCGGCGGGCGGGCTGATGTCGCTGGCGATCCGGCTGGCCAAGAACTTCGCGCTTTCGCCCGAGCAGGGTGCGCAGACGATCATCTATCTCGCCGCCTCGCCCGAGGTGGAAGGCAGGAGCGGCGGCTATTATTACAAGTGCCGCCAGGCGACGCCGACGAAGGAAGCGCAGAACGACGCGGACGCCAGGCGGCTGTGGGACGTGTCGGCCGGGATCGCGGGCCTCGGCGCCTGATGGACAACGCCCGCAAGAAGGAACTGCTGCGCGAATACCGCGAGACCAGGCAGCGCGCGGGCGTGTTCGCGGTCCGCTGCGGGGACGCGCGCTGGATCGGCACCACCAGGAACCTCGACAAGCAGCGCAACAGCCTCTGGTTCCAGCTGCGCATGAACGGCTTCCCCAACAACGACGTGCAGGCGATATGGAACGCGCAGGGCGAGGCCGGCTTCGTTTATGAAGAGCTGGAGGAAGTCACCGACGAGAACGCGCTCCTGATCGACGAACTCCTGAAGGAACGCGCCGCGCATTGGCGCAAGGCGTGGGGCGCGGCGAAGATCCTGGGGTAGCGCGCAGTCCCGTCATTCCCGGCCGAGGCCAAGCGCCACCTGTTTCAGCGCCTCCGGATAGAGCTTGTGCTCGGCGGCGAGGACGCGGGCGGAGAGCGACGCGACGGTGTCGCCGGGGAGCACGGGCACGCGGGCCTGGGCGATGATGGGACCGGAATCCAGTTCGGGGACCATGTGGTGGACGGTACAGCCGCTTTCCGCCACGCCCGCCGCCAGCACCTGCTCATGCACGCGGATACCGGGAAACAGGGGCAACAGCGAAGGATGGATGTTGACGATCCGTCCCTTCCAGCGCTCCACGAACCATGCCGAATGGATGCGCATGAAGCCCGCTTCGGCGACAAGCGCGATGCCGGCCTCGCGCAGGGCGCTGTCGATGGCGGCGTCGAAAGCCTCCCGCGTGGCGAAATCCTTGTGCGCGATCACGACGCTGGGCACGCCCGCCGCGCGCGCCACGGCGAGCCCGCCGGCATCGGCCTTGTTGGAGACGACCAGCGCGATCTCGGCGGGATAGTCTTTCGCCTTCGCGGCTTCGATGAGCGCGGCGAGGTTGCTGCCGCGGCCGGAGATCAGCACGACGGTCTTCACGCGGCTCACAGCTTGAGCGCGCCTTTGTAGCGGACCTGCGCTTCGCCCTCGCCCTTCACCAGGGTGCCGATGCGCGTGGCGCGGTCGCCGGATTCCTGGAAGGCGTCGATGACTTGGCCGGCGCGGGCGGCGCCCGCCACCGCGATCATGCCGATGCCGCAGTTGAAGGTGCGCAGCATCTCGCGTTCCGCGATCCCGGCCGATCCCGCCATCCAGCCGAACAGGGGCGGCGGCGTCCAGGCGCCGAGGTCGATCTCGGCGTCGAGGCCGTCCGGTAGCGCGCGCGGCAGATTGTCGGTGATGCCGCCGCCGGTGATGTGCGCGAGACCCTTGACGCCGCCGGTGCGGATCGCGCTCAGCGCGCTCTTCACATAGAGCTTCGTCGGCGCAAGCAGCGCCTCGCCGAGCTTCTTCGCCGGCTCGAACGGCGCGGGCGCATCCCAGCCGAGGCCCGTGCTTTCCACCACCTTGCGCACCAGCGAATAGCCATTGGAATGCGCGCCGGAGGAGGCGATGCCGATGAGAACGTCGCCCTCCACCATCGCGCCGGTGTCGGGAAGGACATCAGTGCGCTCGACCGCGCCGACCGCGAAGCCGGCGAGGTCGAAATCGCCTTTGGCATAGAGGCCGGGCATCTCGGCCGTCTCGCCGCCGATCAGCGCGCAGCCGGACTCGCGGCAGGCGCGCGCGATGCCTTCGATCACCACCGCCGCGTCGTCCACGTTCAGCTTGCCGCTGGCGTAGTAGTCGAGGAAGAACAGCGGCTCCGCACCCTGCACCACGATGTCGTTGACGCACATGGCGACGAGATCCTGGCCGATGCCCGCGATCAGGCCGGTGTCGATGGCGATCTTGAGCTTGGTGCCGACGCCGTCGGTGCCGGCGACCAGCACCGGATCGCGGAACCCGGCGGCCTTGAGGTCGAACAGCCCGCCGAAACCGCCGAGATCGGCCTCGGCGCCGGGGCGGCGCGTGGCGCGCGCGGCCGGCGCGATGCGGCGCACCAGCTCCTCGCCCGCATCGATATCGACGCCGGAGTCCTTATAAGTCAGGCCGTTCTTGCCTTTGTGCATTTACGGTTCGGAAAATCGGGGCTAGCGTCCGTCTAGTGGAGTGCCGGTACGAGCGCAAGGGAGGGGACCATGTCCCTCGAAGCCGCCGTAGCGGTGCATCGGTTCGGGCTCGGCGCGCGGCCGGGCGAAATCCCGTCCGTGGGGCCGGACGCGCGGCGCTGGCTGATGGGCCAGCTCGATTCGGGCGCCGGCCAGCCGCAGCCGCTCGACGGCGGCGCGCCGTTCCTGTCCGGCGGCGCGCTGGTCGGCGAATTCATCGCCTACCGCGAGCAGCGCCAGATGGAGCGCAAACAACCCAACCCGCCCGATCCGGTGAAGCTGTTCTTCCAGATCCGGGGCGAGGCGTTCAAACGCGAGCTGGCGGCGCGGTTTGCGCTCGGCTTCACGACGCAGACACCCTTCGCCGAGCGGCTGGTGTGGTTCTGGAGCAATCATTTCACCGTCTCGGCGACCAACCCCGCCGCCATCACCTTCGTCCCGGCCTTCGAGCGCGAGGCGATCCGGCCCAATATCGCGGGCAAGTTCGAGGACATGCTGCTCGCCTCCACGCGCCATCCCGCGATGCAGCTCTATCTCGACAACGCGGAGAACATCGGGCCGGACTCGCTTGCCGGCCGCATCACCGGCAAGGGGCTGAACGAGAATCTCGGCCGCGAGCTGATGGAGCTGCACACCCTCGGCGTCGACGGCGGCTACACCCAGGCCGACGTCATCGCGCTCGCCAGGATCCTGACCGGCTGGAGCCTCGACAAGGACGGCGGCACCACCGGCTTCCGCTACTATCCGGCGCGCCACGAGCCGGGCGACATCGTGCTGCGCGGCAAGACCTATTCCGGCGGCGAAGAGGCGGGCATCCAGGCGCTGAAGGATCTCGCGCACGATCCGGCGACGGCGCGCCACATCGCGCGGAAATTCGCCGTCCACTTCATCGCCGACGATCCGCCGCCGGAATCGGTCGCCCGGCTCGAGGCAAGTTTCATCAAGACCGGCGGCGATCTGCGCGCGCTCGCCCAGACGGCGCTGGACGACCCGGCGGCGTGGGCGCCGGGCCCGGGCAAGATGCGCAGCCCCGTCGAATACACCACCGCGGCCATGCGCTTCGTCGCCTGGCCGCATGACGGCGACAGGCAGAAGCAGGTGCTGAGCGTCATGGCGGCGAGCCGCATGATGGGCGAGATTCCCATGCTCGCGCCGTCGCCCAAGGGCTGGCCCGACACGTCCGAGGCATGGTCGGGACCGGACGCGCTGCTCAACCGCATCGAATGGGCCAAGGAGCTGGGGAGCCGCATCCCGGCCGGCGTCGATGCCGTCGCGGTCGCGGATGCGACGATGGGGCCTTTGCTCGCGCCGCCCACCCGCGCCGCCATGAAGGCCGCCGGCATGCAAGGCGACGCCGTGGCGCTGCTTCTTTCCAGCCCCGAATTCCAGCGGAGGTGACGATGCCCGACAGACGCTCGATCCTGAAGACCGCGCTCGCCGCCTCCGCCGCCACCGTGTGGGATGCGCCGCTGCGCTTTGCGTTCGCGCGCGTGCCGGTAGAGCGGCGCTTCGTCGTCGTGATCCTGCGCGGCGCGCTGGACGGGCTGGCCGCGGTGCCGCCGCATGGCGATCCCGACTACAAATCGGTGCGCGGCGCGCTCGCCCTCGACACCGCTGGCGCCAATCCGCTGCACGATCTCGACGGGCATTTCGGGCTGCATCCTTCGCTGGTCAACATGAAGGCGATGTGGGACGCGAAGGAGCTGGTGGTGTTCCACAACATCGCCTCGCCCTATCGCGCGCGCTCGCATTTCGACGGGCAGGCGATGCTGGAATCCGGCGGCGCGTCGCACATCCTGGGCGACGGCTGGCTCAATCGCGCGCTCAAGCCGCTGGGCCTTGCGGACGGCGACGGCGCGCTCGCCATCTCCACCTCGCCGCCGCTGATGCTGCAGGGCGCGGCGAAGGTCTCAAGCTGGATGCCGCGCGTGATGCCGGAGCCGGACAGCGCGTTCCTCAGGCGCGTCGGCGCGCTCTATGCGAAGGATCCCGTGCTGCGCGCCTCGCTCGCGGAGGCCATCGGCACCGAGGCGAAGGCCGAAGCGGCGATGGACGACCAGCCCAGGACGCCCGAACAGATGGCCCAGCGCGCCGGCGCCTATGGCGATCTTACCCCGCTGTTTGCGGGCGCGGGCCGGCTGCTGGCGCGCGCGGACGGCCCGCGTATCGCCGTGCTCGATGCCTCGGGCTGGGATACCCATGTCAATGAAGGCGCGGGTGACGGCGCGCTGGCGCGGCGGCTGCGCGCGCTCGATGCCGGGCTCGATGCGCTCAAGACCGCGCTCGGGCCCGCGTGGGCGAAGACCGCCGTCGCCATGGCCACCGAATTCGGCCGCACCGTCGCGCCCAACGGCGGCGGGGGCACGGATCACGGCACGGGCGGCGCGGCGTTCCTGTTCGGCGGTGCCGTCGCCGGCGGGTCGGTCAAGGCGGAATGGGTCGGGCTCAAGCCCGGCGCGCTGCAGGACGGCCGCGATCAGCCGCCGCGCAGCGACCTGCGCCTGGTGTTCAAGGCCGCGCTCGGCCAGCACATGGGGCTGGCGCGTCGCGACCTCGACGATGTGGTGTTCCCCGACAGCGGCAGCGTGCCGGCGGCGGGACCGATGTTTGCGTAGTGCCGGCTGTGAACGTGCGCGCAAAATAAAGCTGTTATCCCCGCCGGGCACGGCGGGAGCCGGGGGCGGTTTCAGCGACGTCGCGATGGATTCCGGATCGTGCCGACGCGCGTCCGGATGACGATCCGTGGATCGAATTCCGGCATCCGTTCACAGAAACCTCCGCCCGGGCGCCTCGCGATGCGCCGCCCTGTTCGTACAATGCGCCGCGTTCGGGGGCGATTCCATGCGGAGCCGGAAAGTGAAGCGCATCTATCCGATGCATCGGACGATGAAGATCCTGCTCGTCCGCGAGCTGCGGGTTCCCGCCGATGCGCGCGCGGCCGCGCTCACCACCGCGATCCTGCTCGACGATTTGACGCGGCCCCGCGCGCCGCGCTTTTAGGCGGGCAATTCCGCCTTTCGTCCCTGGGCCAAGGCCACTATAGTCCCCGCACTCTCCGGGGTTTTCCATGTATCGTAGTGTGCTTTTAGTCCTGCTGCTCCTGTCCGCCGGATCGGCCGCCGCCGCGCCGCCGCAGGATCCCTTTACGGTGAGCGGCATTCCGGTGGAAGCGAGCGCCGCCTCCTCGGCGGAGGCGCAAACCATCGCCATCAACTCCGGCCGCCAGCGCGCCTGGCAGACGCTGATCCACCGCCTCACCAGGCAGGAAGACTGGGCCAAGATCCCCCCCCAGGACGACCAGGCCATCGAGCGGTTGATCGCGAGCTATTTGCCGCAGAACGTGCGCCGCTCCACCACGCGCTACGCGGCGAGCATGACCTATGTGTTCAACGCCGACGCGGTGCGCAGGCTCCTGCGGCAGCAGAACATCGCCTACACCGACGCCGCGGCGCATCCGATCCTGATCGTGCCCATGGCGCCGCGCTACGAGCCGCGCGCCGCGTGGACGAACGCGTTCCTCAACACGAAATTCAGCCACGCCGCGGTGCCGCTCGACCTGCCGATCCCGGATGCCGGCACCGTTGCGGGGCTCGGCGGGCTCACCTTCGAGCAGGGGCAGTGGCCCGAGGTGCAGTCGGTGGCCAACCGCGTCGGCGCGAACGAGGCCGTGCTGCTCCTGCTGGTGAACGACAAGGGCAAGATGACGGTCAAGCTGCGCCATCTGGGCGCCGGCCAGCCCTGGGTCATTCCCGACATCGTGCTGTCCGATCCGCCGGGCTCGCCCCGGCTCTATGCCGACGCCGCCGATGCCGCCGCCACCGCGGTGATCGGCGCCTGGAAGGCCCACGCGGCAATCGACTTCTCCAAGCGCTTCAAGCTCGTGGCGCAGGTGAAGGTGGACGATCTTTCGGTGTGGGGCGCGATGCAGGCCAAGCTCGTGACCATGCCGACCGTCACGGACGTGACGGTGGTGGCGATGGATATCGGGCTGGCGCGCGTCGCCATCACCTATGTCGGCACGGCGGAGCAGCTCAGGGATTCGCTGGCGCAGGCGGGTTACGACCTGGAGAATGGCGACGACGGCTGGACGCTGGCGCCGCTGCCGGCGACGCAGAGCGCGGTGACGGGCACGCCGTGACGTTCCTCCTGCGCAACATCCCCAACATGCTGACGGGCATCCGGCTCCTTTGCGCGCCGGCGCTTGCGATCCTGCTGCTGACGGGGCACGAGCGCGCGGCGTTCGTCGTCTTCGTCGTCGCCGGGCTCACCGACCTCGCCGACGGCTGGCTCGCCAAGCGCTTCCGGCTCGCCACCCGTTTCGGCCGCTGGCTCGATCCCACGGCCGACAAGCTCCTCATGCTGGCGGCGTTCCTGAGCCTCACCGCGCAGGGCGCCACGCCGCTGTGGCTCACCGGCGTCGTCATCGCGCGCGACGTGGTGATCGTGCTTGCCATCTTCGTGGCCAAGATGCTGGAGCTGCCGCTCAGGGTGGCGCCGCTGCCCATCGGGAAATTCTCGACCGCGGTGCAGGTGGGCTATGTGGCGCTGATCCTGTTCATCCTCGCCTTCGATCTCGACTGGCAGACGGTGAGCGCCGCGGCGGGCGTGATCACGGGCGCGGCCACGCTGGCCTCGTGGATCGCCTATGCCCAGCTCTGGCTGCGCGCCGCGGCCCGCGGCCGCAAGGTCGCGTGAGCGGCCAGATTCCGTTCGCATTCGACGCCGCGCCGAAGCTCACGCGCGCGGATTTCATCGTCGCGCCCGCCAATGCGGAGGCCGTCGCGTTCCTCGCCCGCTGGCCGGACTGGCCGGTGGCGGCGGTGGCATTGTTCGGGCCCCCGGGCAGCGGCAAGTCGCATCTCGCCGGCACGCTCCCGGCCGCGAAGATCATCGAGGACGTCGGCACCATGCCCGCCACGCGCAAGCGCGACGAGGCGATCTTCTCCGCTTTGGAGCGCGCCACGCGCGATGCGCCGGTGATCCTCACCGGGCGCGAGCATCCCTCCACCTGGGAGACGGCGCTGCCCGATCTGGCCTCGCGCTTCTCCGCCCTGCTCGCTTTCCCGCTCTGGGCGCCGGACGACGCGCTGCTCGCCGCGCTCGCCCGCAAGCTCTTCGCCGACCGCCAGCTCGCGGTGCCCGACGCCGTCATCGAGACCATGCTGCGCCGCCTCGACCGCGCCCCCGGCGCCATCCGCGCCTTCGTGGCCCAGGCCGACGCGAAGGCGCTGGCGGAGAAGCGTGCCGTCAATGCGGCGCTGATCCTGGAGATGATGCGCTAGCTTCCGCGTCCTCCCCGGCGCGACCGGGGGAGGAACCGGGCCGCCACGAAGCGCTGTGTCACCGCCATGACATGACAATGATTATCCTCTAGATTCGAGGCGTTCCAGGCGGCGCGGATATGGCTAAGTCACGGTTGGAGTTGAAGGATTCAGGCGAAGCGGCGCTCGCCCTGGAGGGCGATTCCGCGCGCGTCGCGCAAGGCTCTCCGGCCGCCGAGCCCGCCATCGATCCGGCCTCGCCGGAGCGCTTCGTCAATCGGGAACTTTCGTGGCTCGCCTTCAACCGGCGTGTGCTGGAGGAGGCGGAGAACCCGCATCATCCGCTGCTCGAGCGGCTGCGCTTCCTTTCCATCTCGGCCTCCAACCTGGACGAGTTCTACATGGTGCGCGTCGCCGGCCTCAAAGGCATGGTGGCGGCGGGCGTGGCCACGCTGTCGGACGACGGGCGCACGCCGGCGCAGCAGATCGACTGCGTCAACGACATGGCGAACGCCCTCATCGCCGACCAGCAGGTGATGTGGGCGGGGCTGCGCAAGGCGCTGCGCGAGGCCGGCATCGCGGTGCTGGAGCCCGACGAATTGACTGAGGCCGACAGGCTTTGGCTCGACAAGGAATTCCGCGAGGGCATCTTCCCGGTGCTCACGCCGCTCGCGCTCGACCCCGCGCATCCGTTTCCGTTCATCCCCAATCTCGGCTTCACGCTGGCGCTGCAGCTGCATCGCAAGAAGGACGGCAGGCCCGTCAACGCGCTCCTGCCCGTGCCGGCGCAGCTGCAGCGCTTCATCCGGCTGCCCGGCAAGAGCGGCAAGGACGCGCCGGCGCGGTTCGTGTCGCTGGAGAACGTCATCTCGCTCTACCTGCACCTGCTGTTTCCCGGCTACACGGTCCTGGGCGCGGGCCAGTTCCGCATCATCCGCGACAGCGACGTGGAGGTGGAGGAAGAGGCCGAGGATCTGGTGCGGCTGTTCGAGACGCTGCTCAAGCGCAGGCGGCGCGGCAGCGTGATCCACATGTTCTGCTCGGAGTCCATGCCGCTCGACCTGCGCGCCTTCATCGCGGATCACCTGGCGCTCAAGCAGTCCGACCTCGTCATCGTCGAGCATCTCATCGGCCTCGCCGACACCACGCAGCTCATCCTGGACGAGCGCGCGGACCTGCAGTTCAGGCCTTACATCGCCCGCTTCCCAGAGCGCATCCGCGATCATGGCGGGGACTGCTTCGCCGCAATCCGCGCCAAGGACATCCTCGTCCATCACCCGTTCGAGAGCTTCGACGTGGTGGTGCAATTCCTGAGGCAGGCCGCCGCCGACCCCGAGGTCGTGGCGATCAAGCAGACGCTCTACCGCACCTCCAAGGACTCCCCCATCGTCAAGGCGCTGATCGAGGCGGCGGAGGCGGGCAAGTCCGTCACCGCGCTGGTCGAGCTCAAGGCCCGCTTCGACGAGGAGGCCAACATCAAATGGGCGCGCGACCTGGAACGCGCCGGGGTGCAGGTGGTCTACGGATTTATCGAGCTGAAGACACACGCGAAGGTGAGCCTGGTGGTGCGCCGGGAGAGCGGCCATTTGCGCACCTATGTCCACTTCGGGACCGGCAACTATCACCCGGTGACCGCGAAAGTCTACACCGACCTGTCGCTGTTCAGCGCCGATCCGGCGCTGGGGCGCGACGCGGCGCAGCTCTTCAACTATGTGACCGGCTATTCCGAGCCCGTCGCGCTTGAGAAGATCGCGATCTCGCCGCTCACCCTGCGGGGCAAGCTGATCGACTGCATCCAGGAGGAGATCGCGCACGCGCGCGCCGGAAAGCCCGCCGCGATCTGGGCCAAGCTCAACTCGCTGGTCGACGCGCAGATGATCGACGGGCTCTACAGGGCGAGCCAGGCGGGCGTGCGCATTTCGCTGGTGGTGCGGGGCATCTGCTGCCTGAAGCCCGGGGTGCCGGGCCTGTCGGACAACATCTCCGTCAAGAGCATCGTGGGCCGCTTCCTGGAGCACGGCCGCATCGTCTGCTTCGGCAACGGCCACGAGCTGCCGAGCGCGCGCGCCAAGGTGTTCATCTCCTCGGCGGACTGGATGCCGCGCAATCTCGACCGCCGCGTGGAGGCGCTGGTGCCCATCGAGAACCCCACCGTGCACGAGCAGGTGCTGGGCCAGATCATGGTGGCGCTGTTCAAGGACGAGGCGCAGAGCTGGCACATGAAGCCGGATTCGACCTATGCGCGCGATCCGCGCGGCAGCCGCGCGGACGCATTCTCCGCGCACACCTATTTCATGACCAATCCGTCGCTGTCGGGCCGCGGCAAGGCGCTGAAGATCGAGCGGGACAAGCCCGTGGTGATCTCGGGCCGCGGGCAGGCCTGACCCATGGCGCAGGCGGTCGCGGAAGCCGGCAGGAGCAGCGGCGCCCTTCGCCATGCGCGCGGGCCCGTCGCCATCGTCGACATCGGCTCCAACTCCGTGCGCCTGGTGATCTACGAATCCTTCTCGCGCATGCCCGCCGTGGTCCACAACGAGAAGGCCATCTGCGCCATCGGCCGCGGCATGGTGTCGAACGGCCGCCTCGACGAGGACGGCATGGCGCTCGCCATCGAGGCGCTGGCCCGCTTCCGCATGCTGGCGGACGCGCATCGCTGCGACGCGCGCGAGGCCGTGGCGACGGCGGCGGCGCGCGACGCCGCGAACGGGCGGGAGTTCATCGCCAAGGGCGAGAAGGCCTGGGGCGGACCCGTCCGCATCCTCTCGGGCCAGGAGGAGGCGCATCTCGCGGCCGAAGGCGTGCTGGCCGGAACGCCGGACGCGGACGGGCTCGCGGCCGATCTCGGCGGCGGCAGCCTCGACATGGTGACGGTCAGGAACGGCAAGACCAGCGCCGCGATGACGCTGCCCGTGGGACCGCTGCGGCTCATGGACCAGTCGCGCGGCGATCCGGACCGGGCCAGGCGCATCGTGGACCGCGGGCTGGAGGAATTCCCCCGGCTGGGCGATCTCAAGGGCCGCACGCTCTACGCCGTGGGCGGGGTGTGGCGCAGCTTCGCGCGCATCGACATGGAGAACCGCTCCTATCCGTTGCACGTGCTGCACGACTATCCGATCCCGCGCGGACGCGTGCTCGATCTCTGCGACGTGCTCTCGCGCCAGTCGAAGAAGTCGCTCGACCTGATGAAGGTGGTGTCGCGGCGGCGCGCGGAGGCGCTGCCCTACGGCGCGGTGGTGCTGGAGCGGCTGATGCTGGTCACCGGGCTGAAGGAGCTGATGGTCTCGGCCTATGGCGTGCGCGAGGGCCTGCTGCACTCGCAGCTGCCGGAAGCCGAGCGCGACAAGGATCCGCTGATCGCGTTCGCCGCCGCCACCAACCTGCGCATCAGCCGCATGCCGGCGCACGCCGAGGAGATGTTCCGCTGGATGGAACCCCTGTTCGGCTCGGAGAGCCGCGCCGAGGAGCGCATCCGCCATGCGGCGTGCCTGTTCTCCGACATGGGCTGGCGGCGCCATCCCGACGACCGCGCCATCGGCGCCTTCAACCAGGTGCTCACCGCGCCCTTCGCCGGGGCGGGCCACCGCGAGCGCGCGCTCATCGCCACGGCCATCTTCCACCGCTACTCCGGCGACGAGGACTTCCCCCGCGAGCTTCACGCGCACGATTTGTTGAGCGCGGAGGACGACGCCCTCGCCCGCCGCATCGGGCTGGCGGCGCGGCTCGCCTTCTCGCTGTCCGCCTCCTCGACCGGCGAATTGCCGCACTATCGTCTGCGCATGACGCCCACCCGCGTGCTCCTCGAAGTCAGCCGCCGCCGCGAAGCCATCGCCGGGGAACCGGTCCAGAAACGCCTCGGCGCGCTGGCCTCCTGCCTGGAACGCAAGGGCGAGATATTGATTGGGTAACTTTTGAACCTCCCCCTTGTGGGGAGGTCGAAAAATCGCGCAGCAAGGCGGAGCGATTTTTCGGGTGGGGGCCGCGCTAACCGTCCCGTCCCGCCCCCCACCCGAAAAAAGCTTCGCTTTTTCGACCTCCCCACAAGGGGGAGGTTCTTAACGGTTGCCTTCCCTGCTCCACAGGGCTTTAACCAACCCCGGTGCAGGATTATGTCCTGACTCAGGGAGACGGACATGGGCGCGATCAGCATCTGGCACATTCTCATTCTGGCGGTCGTCGTCCTGCTGCTGTTCGGCGGGCGCGGCAAGCTGTCGGACCTGATGGGCGACTTCGCCAAGGGCATCAACTCCTTCCGCAAGGGCCTCAAGGACGGCGACGAGCCGGCCCCGCCTCCGCGCATCGCCAGCGACGACAAGGATACGGTCCACCGCTAGGGCGCGCGGCCCGAAGCAGGACGCGGCTCGCGCCGGGCCGGCCAATTCGAAGAACCCCATGTTCGACCTCAGCTGGAGCCATATCCTCATCGTCCTCGTCGTGGCACTGGTCGTCGTCGGGCCCAAGGACCTGCCGCGGCTGATGCGCACGGCGGGCGCCTGGATGGCCAAGGCCCGCAACATGGCCAACGAGTTCCGCCGCAGCTTCGACGAGATGGCCAGGCAGTCGGAGCTCGACGAGCTGCGCGCGGAGATCGAGGCGCTGCGCGGCCAGCGCCCGTTCTCCGGCATCGAGAACGACCTGCATCAGTCGATCCTGCCGACGGACGACGCGCCGCCCGCCGCGCCCGACGCCGGCAAGGTCATGACCGGCGCGCCGCATGAACCGGCGGACGCGCCCGGCGGCGGCGCCGCGCCCGCGCCGGCCGGGGAAGCCAAGGCGTCATGAGCGACCGCGCGGCCGACGAGGAAGCGGAGATCGAATCCACCAAGGCGCCGCTGATGGAGCACCTGATCGAGCTGCGCAAGCGGCTGATCTGGGCCATCATCTCCTTCTTCCTCTGCTTCGTGCTCTGCTTCTATTTCGCGCGGCCGATCTATGCCTTCCTCACCGCGCCGCTCGCGCACGCGCTCGCCGGCGAGCCCAACGCGCACCTGATCTTCACCGCGCCGCAGGAGACCTGGCTGACCTATGTGAAGGTGGGCCTGTTCGGGGGGCTTTGCCTCGCCTTCCCGATCATCGCGGCGCAGATCTGGCTGTTCGTGGCGCCGGGGCTTTACCGCAACGAGCGGCGCGCCTTCCTGCCCTACCTGTTCTGGACGCCGGTGCTGTTCGCGACGGGCGCCTCGTTCGTCTATTACATCCTCTTGCCCTTCGCGCTGAAATTCTTCGCCTCCTACCAGTCGAGCGGCGGCCCCAATTCGCTGGGCATCGAGCTGCAGGCGAAGGTGAGCGAGTATTTCGACTTCGTGACCACGCTGCTCTTCGCTTTCGGGCTCGCATTCCAGCTGCCGCTGGCGCTGACGCTTCTGGGGCGCGTGGGCATCGTGACGAGCAAGCAGCTGCGCTCGGCCAGGCGCTTCGCGATCCTGGGGCTGGTGGTGGCCGCGGCGATCTTCACCCCGCCCGATCCCTATTCCATGCTCAGCCTGATGATCCCGCTGGTCGGCCTCTACGAGATTTCGATCTGGCTGGTGTGGTGGGCGGAGCGCAAGAGCGCGGCGCCATCCGCCTGAGGACGGGCCGGTTCAGGACGCCGGCGTCGAGCGCTGCTTCGACTTCTCGTCTTCGCGCTCGTAGATCCGTCGCGAGGCGGCATCCCCCAGGGCGTCGAGGCGGCGGTTGCGACCGTGCCATCGGATCGTGCCATAGACGATGCCGCCCAACAGCAGCACGGCGCCGATCCCGTAGAAGATTTCCAGGCTCATCGGGACCTCCTTGCCCTCCTCTTGGAAATCGTCCTCCGGGCGAGGCGTTCCGGGCGGCGCGGCGGTTCCATTGCGGCCCCTTCAAATGATATAGGCCGCCCGCCATGCTGGTCATCGACAACCTCACCATCCGCATCGCCGGCCGCGACATCCTGAAAGGCGCGACGGCCTCGCTGCCCGCGGGGCGGCGCGTGGGTCTCGTCGGCCGCAACGGCGCGGGCAAATCGACCCTGTTCAAGGCCATCCTGGGCGAACTGCAGGCCGACACCGGCGCGATCTCGCTGCCGTCGCGCTGGCGCATCGGCCAGGTGGCGCAGGAAGCCCCCGGCACGGACGACACGCTGATCGACACCGTGCTCGCCGCGGATGAGGAACGGCTTGCGCTGCTTTCGCGCGCGGAAGCCGAAACCGACCCGCACGCCATCGCCGACATCCACGCGCGGCTCGATGCCATCGATGCCTATTCGGCGCCGGCGCGGGCCGCCGGCATCCTGGCGGGTCTCGGCTTCGATCATGAGGAACAGCGCCGGCCCTGCCGCGAATTCTCCGGCGGCTGGCGCATGCGCGTGGCGCTGGCGGCGATCCTGTTCGCGGCGCCGGACCTGCTGCTGCTGGACGAACCCACCAACTATCTCGACCTCGAGGGCGTGCTGTGGCTGGAGGACTACCTCAGGCGCTATCGCGGCACGGTGATCGTGATCAGCCACGACCGCGACCTGCTCGACAACGTGGCGGAGTTCATCCTGCACCTGGAGCACGGCAAGCTCACGCTCTATTCCGGCGATTACGAGACCTTCACCGAGGTGCGCGCGATGCGCCGCGCCAACGACATCGCCTTCAACAAGAAGCAGGAGCTGGCGCGCGCGCACATGCAGGCCTATGTCGACCGCTTCCGCTACAAGAAGGAGAAGGCGCGCCAGGCGCAGACGCGGCTTCGCATGATCGCCAAGCTCGAATTCCGCAACGTCCCGCTCGACGAGCACATCGCGCCGATCCGCCTGCCGGATTGCGAACCGGGGAGCCCGCCGGTCTTCGCCTTCGACCGCGTCTCTGTCGGCTACGAGCCGGGAAGGCCGGTGCTGTCCGACCTGAACCTGCGCATCGACCCGGATGACCGCATCGCGCTGCTCGGCCAGAACGGCAACGGCAAGTCGACGCTCGCCAAGCTGCTCGCGGGCAAGCTCGGCAGCATGGCGGGCACGCTGACGCGGGCGCGGAAGCTCTCGATCGGCTACTTCGCGCAGCACCAGCTCGACGAGCTGGACGGATCGCTCACGCCGGCGGAGACGCTGGCGCATCTTCGCCCGAAGATGATGCCCACCGAGCTGCGCACCCGCATCGGCGCCATGGGCCTTTCCGGCGACAAGGCGCTGACGAAGGTGGGCCAGCTCTCGGGCGGCGAGCGGGCGCGGCTGATGCTGGCGCTGGCGACGCTGGACAAGCCGAACTTCCTCATTCTGGACGAGCCCACCAACCATCTCGACATCGATGCCCGCCAAGAGCTGCTCACCGCACTCAACGACTACGAAGGCGCGGTGATCCTGATCAGCCACGACAGGCGGCTGATCGAATCCACGATGGACCGGCTCTGGCTGGTGGCGAACGGAACGGTGGCGCCGTTCGACGGCGACCTCGACGACTACCGCCGTTTCCTGCTGGCGGGCGAGCCGCCGCGCGCGGAGGCGCCGAAAGTCACCAAGGAGAATGCGCGGCGCGACGCGGCCGAGCGGCGGCGCCAGCTCAAGCCGCTGAAGGACAAGGTCGAGATCGCCGAAAGCCAGATCGCAGAGCTCAACCGCGAGATCGCCAAGTTCGACAAGGTACTGGCCGACCCGCTGCTCTTCGCGCGCGACCCGGCCAAGGGCGCGAGCGTAGCCAGAAAGCGCGCCGACGCCCTGCGCAAGCTCGAAGCCGCCGAATCCCGATGGCTCGCCGCCAACGAAGCCTACGAAGCGGCGGTGAAGGAAGAGGCCTGAGCGCGGCGTTTTGGCCGATCGGTCCCCGCACAGACCGTCATCGCCGGGATCGGTCGTCCATTTGCCGTGGGCCGCGATGGCCGTGTGCGTTCCGGAAAAGCGCGATTCACGCGCAGCCGCGGCTCCGGATGGATCATTTTGAAGCGAAGCCGGCCTACGCCGTCACCGCGCGGGCCCTGCGGGCGATCCAGGCGAAGGGGATGCAAGCCGCCCAGAGCGTGGCGGCGATGAGCGCTCCGAGCCAGTCGGCCTCGAGGAAGAGGAGCAGCAGCGCCGCGTCCACCGCCAGCGCGAAGGCGGGGAGCCAGGGATAGCCCAGGGCGCGATAAGGCCGCGCCATGCCCGGCTCGCGGCGGCGCAGCACGAAGATGGCGGCTATGGTCAGAAGCTGGGCCGCGACGCTGAGCGTGCCGATGAGACCGAACAGGAGGCTGAACACGCCCTTGTCGAGCACGCCGATCAGCGCCAGCAGCATCGCGCCCGCGGCCGTCATCAGCATGGCGATCCAGGGGCTGCCGCCGCGGTTCACGTCGGCGAGCCGCGCGGGCAACAGCCGGTCGCGCGCCAGGCCGAGCAGCACGCGCGGCGCCGTCATCACGCCGGCATTGGTGCAGCTCGCCACGATGATCATCGCGCCGATGGCGAACAGCGTTCCGGCCGCGGGGCCGATCGCCCGGGAAAGGATCGTAGTGTAGGGCAGCGCGCCCTGGGCCATGCCGCGGACGCCGAGCGCGTGGATGAGACCGAGATTCACCGAGACATACAGCACCGCGCCGACCGCGATGCCGATGAACATGGCGCGGGGGATGTTCTTCGCCGGGTCGGTGTTCTCTTCGGCGAAAAAGAGCGGCTCGTACCAGCCCGAATAGGCGCCCACGATCATCTGATAGGCGCCGACCGCTCCCATCAACCCGATCGCCGGGGCGGCCATCGCGGGCGCCGCCGCGGACGAGGGCGACGCCGCCGCGAACGCCACGATGCAGAACGCCGCCAGCGCCAGCGCCTTGGCGAAGCTCGTCGCCTTCTGGACGCTGCTGCCTTCGCGAACGCCGACGGCGTTGAGCCCGAAGATCGCGACCAGCATCGCCAGCGCCACGGCGGTGGAATGCGCTCCGGCGAAGGGCCAGACGAGCGCCAGGAAATCGGTGAAGGCGACCGACAGCGCGGCGGCCGAGCTCAGCCGCGCGCACCACACCGTCCAGCCCACGGCCAATCCGCCCACGTCGCCGAACGCCCGGTGCGCATAGACATAGAGGCCGCCGGCCTTCGGCATGGCCGTGCCCAGCTCGGAGAACACATTGGCCTCCAGCGCCGCCTGCAGCGCGCCCAGGACCCACAGCGCGACGATAAGGCCCGCGTCCGGCACCAGCGCCGCGATCGAGGACGGCGTGCGCAATATGCCCGCCCCGATCATCCCGCCAATCGCCACCGCGACGCCGAACGTCACGCCGAGAATCCTGAGCAGGTGGCCGTGCGTGTTCGGGGGCACCACAACGGACTCCGGCATGCGTTCCCCGACTCCTGTCTGGTGCGGAGACCTCGAGACTAGCAAATCCCCGCGCGCGGCGCCTCGGGTCGATCGCGCCGGATCGGCACAAAGATCGTCATCCCGGGCGAACCCGGCCTGCCGCGACATGCGACGGTCACTTCAGCGCCGCGCGGGCCATGGCGCCCCATTCGCGCTGTTCGTAGCGGTAGCGGCGGGGGGCGCCGGTGAGGTTCTTGACGACCTGGGTGTTGAGCGCACGCGCCTCCCCGGCGCGGCCGAGCCTGGCCAGCACCGCGGCATAGCGCACGCGGGCTTCCTCGCCCGCGAAATAGGGGACGAGCCGCGCATATTCCGCCGCCGCGTCGTCGAGCTTGCCCTGCTGCTCGAGGCTGCGCGCGTAGATCATGTGCGCGTCCTCGTTGATGAGCTTGGGGTTGGTGGCGAAGAGATGCTCCAGCGTCGCCTGCGCCCCCGCGCCGTCGCCGCCCAGGAACTGCGCGCGGGCGAGCCCCATCAGCAGCTTCGCATCGTCGGCGAACTGGCCCTGGATGATGTCCTTGTAGAGCGCCACGGCCTCGCCCATCTGGCCGCGGGCGGCATATTGCTCCGCCAGCTCGCGCTTGGAATCGACGGAACCCACGAGATCCGCGGCGCGCAGCGCCTGGCGGTAGTCGCGGCCCTGGTCGATGGCGCGCACCAGGCCCTGCCCCGCGCGGCGCACGCGGTAGCTGCCCATCAGGTCGGGCAGCATCTCCATGAAGAAGTAGATCAGGCTGCCCAGGCCGGGCAGGAAGACGATGACGTAGATCCAGGGGAAGATACGGTTGGTGCGGACGGCATGGATCACGCAGACGGCGATCAGGGCGATCGGAATCAGCGTGACGAACGAGAAATTGTAGAGCAACGAATAAATGAGGCCGATCATGTCTCTCCCCGGGGCGGCATTTAGCAAGCCGGGACGCGCGCCCGCAAGCCGGGCCGTATCCCGCCCCGCCGGGCGCCGCTAAGCTCGACCCGCGCAGGGAGGGATTCGCCGCCAATGGGCGCTTTTGAGCACATCGTCGTCCTGCTTTCATTCGTCTATGCATTGGCGATCGCGCATGTGCTGACCACCGCGGCGCGGCTGATCGGCGCCACGGGGCGCGTGCGTTTCTCCTGGCTGCATGGCTACTGGATGCTGAATGCCCTCATCGTGCTGGTGATGGACTGGATCAGCTACTGGGACATGCACAAGGTCGCGGGCTGGAGCATCGCGAGCATAGGCCTGGTGCTGACCCAGTCCTTCCTCGACTACATGCAGGCCGCGCTGGTCTGCCCGGAGGTGCCGGTGGAAGGCACGATCGATCTTCCGGCGTTCCATCGGGCGCGCGGACGGCTCTATATCGGCGCCTTCGCGGCGACGGCGATCATGGCGCTGGTGGACAATCTCTATTTCGGCGGCGGATTCGACATCGGCGAATACCTGAAGCAGAACAGGGTGGTGATCCCGATGATCGCCATTGCGCTCTCGGCCGCGATCTTCCGCAACCGCTGGGTCCAGCGGATCGCGCCCGTGCTGATGCTCACGGTGTGGATCACCTATGTCATCGCGC
Source organism: Rhizomicrobium sp. (assembly GCA_035499995.1). Taxonomy (GTDB): domain Bacteria; phylum Pseudomonadota; class Alphaproteobacteria; order Micropepsales; family Micropepsaceae; genus Rhizomicrobium. The sequence continues at coordinate 96,142 of DATJXR010000029.1, forward strand.
TGCAGGATACGCTGAACTAGCCCCGGCGCTCAGCGTTTCTTCGCCTTCTTCGCGTTCTCGGCGACGGCGGCCCTGATCAGCGCCCTGAAGGCGGCCGCATCGACCATTTCGCCTTCGCGGATGTCGATGGCGCGGCGGAGGTTGCCTTCGAGGCTCGAATTGAACAGCCGCTTCGGATCGGGCAGGCGCGCGCCCTTGGCGAAGGTGAGCTTCACCACGCTCTTGTAGGTCTCGCCGGTGCAGAGGATGCCGCCGTTCTCCCATACCGGCACGCCGCGCCATTTCCACGTCTCGACGGCGGCGGGATCGGCCTCCCGGATGAGCCGGCGCATCCGGGCGAGCGTTTCGCCCCGCCAGCCGCCCAGCTCCGCGATGCGCCTGTCGATCAGCGCCGGCGCGGCGGGCTCGGATTTGCCGGCCTTCGCGCGGGGCGCCGTCTTCGTCCTGGTCTTCGCTTTCATGCCGACACCTTTGAAGGCGGAATTTCAGGCCTGTTTCTCAAACTTTCCGGAGGGCGTTTCCTTCCAGTAAGTCACGTCGTGGCCGGCCTCCTTGGCCTGCTTCCAGGCGGCGCGGGCGGCCGCGAGCGCGGCGCTGTCGCGGCCGTCGAACATCAGCACGATACGCCTGAGCGATTGCGCCAATTCGCCGTCCCATGCCGGAGGTTCGGCACCACCGACGAGGAACATCACGTCGGCCGCGTTGGCGTTTCCGTCTTCCACCGCGATCAGCACCGGCTGGCGCGCGGGATCGCCGTCGCCGAGCTGCGCGTGCGGCAGGAAGCTCGCGTCGTCATAAGTCCACAGCCGTGTGTCGATCGCCGCCGCGCGATCCGCCGACTCCGCTTTGATCAGTGCGCGCCAGCCCCGCTCGCGCGAACGCTCGACCAGCCCGGGAAGGATGTCGTCGAGGCCGCGGCGCTCGAGGTGGTAGAAGAGGACGTCACTCATCCTTCACGGGCCGCTGCGGCCCCCTCGGGATGGCGATGCCCGGAAGCGCAAGCATGCTTTCGTCATGCCAAGATGCGACCGCGGAGCTGCTACGGGGGAGTTCCGATGCATCAGCGCTCATAGTTGTCCGCCACCAGCCGGTCGAGCGTGCGCACGCCCCAGCCGACGCCCCAGGTGGGGGCGTGGAGCTTCTGCTCGCCGTCCTGCCAGGCGACGCCGGCGATATCGAGATGGGCCCACGCCGTCTTGTCCTCGACGAAGCGCTGCAGGAACTGGGCGGCGACGATGGAGCCGGCATGGGTGCTGCCGGAGATGTTCTTCATGTCGGCGATCTTGGAGCGGATCATCTTGTCGTAGGCCTCGCCCAGCGGCAGGCGCCACACCGGCTCGCCCACCTTCTTGCCGGCCTCGCCGATGCGGCGCGCCAGCGTGTCGTCGTTGGCGAAGAGGCCGGCGTTCTCCAGTCCCAGCGCCACCATGATCGCGCCGGTCAGCGTGGCGAGGTCGATGACGAAACTGGGCTTGAACGTGCGCTGGGTGTAGGTGAGCGCGTCGGCCAGCACCAGGCGGCCCTCCGCATCGGTGTTGAGCACCTCGATGGTCTGGCCGGACATGGATGTGACCACGTCGTCCGGCCGCTGCGCCGCGCCGTCGGGCATGTTCTCGACCAGGCCGATCACGCCCACCGCGTTGACGCGCGCCTTGCGCGCGGCCAGCGCCATCATCGTGCCGGTCACCGCGGCCGCGCCGCCCATGTCGCCTTTCATGCCGATCATCGAGGCGCCGGGCTTGAGCGACAGGCCGCCCGAATCGAAGCACACGCCCTTGCCGACGAAGGCGACGGGTGCGTCCTTCTTCGCGCGCGCGCCGTTCCAGTGCATGACGACGAGCTGGCTCTCGCGCTCGCTGCCCTGGCCGACGCCGAGCAGCGCGCCCATGCCGAGCTTCTTCATCTCCGCTTCGCCGAGCACGTCCACCTTCACGCGGAGCTTGCCGAGCGTGGCCTTGACGCGGCGCGCGAACTCGGCGGGCGAGAGCACGTTGGGGGGCTCGTTGATGAGATCGCGCGCGAGGAACACCCCGCCCGCCACCGCCTCCTGCCTCGCCCAGGCGCGCTTTGCGCCGGCCACATCCGGCGTTCCGACCGTGACATTGGCGACGGTCTGCTCGTACTCCTCCCTGTTCCTGGTGCGGTAGGCGTTGAAGGTGTAGCCGCGCAGCCAGGCGCCCATGGCGATGTGCGCGGCGAGCTCGGCGGGCTTCAGCTTGCTGCCCCTGGGCAGGTCGATCGCGAAGGTGACCGATTTTTCACCGCTGCCCGACAGCCGCGCCAGCACGCCCGCGCCCAGCGATTCGGCGGCGCGATCGTCGAACTTGCCCGGAGCGCCCAATCCCGCGATCAGGATGCGCGAGGCCCGCACGCCCGCGGGCGCGAGGATCTCCAGAAGCTGGCCCGGCTTGCCGGTGAAGCGGCTCGCGGCCCTGGCGCGGGTCAGCGCGCCGGCGGTCGCCTTGTCGAGCGCCACGGCGGAGGCGCCGAACGTCCCCCCCTCGCCTGCGCCTGCGACGATGGTGCCCTCGGCGGTGGTGGCGGGTGCGGCGAACGCGATCTGCATGTCGAAAACCTTTCCGATTGTCCCGAAAACCATTTGCCGAAACAGGGGGATATGGGCAAGTTCCGGTTGCGGCCCGCAGGCGGGCCCGTGCTACCTTAGAACCAATTCCAACCGGGGCGAAGGGCGCCAGGGACAGCACATGCCGCGACTGTCGAGCTACGTCCTGCGCCAGCTTGCCGGGCCGGTCCTGCTGTTCGCGTTCCTCCTCACCTGCGTGGTGTGGCTGTCGCAGTCGCTCAGGCTTCTCGACCTTGTGATCAATCGCGGCCAGTCCGCGCCCACCTTCGTCTATCTCACGCTGCTCATCCTGCCGGGACTTCTGGTCATCATCCTGCCGCTCTCCTATTTCGCCGGCACGCTCTACGGGCTGCACCGCCTCAATTCGGAAAGCGAGCTGGTGGTGATGCAGGCGGCGGGCTACAGCCAGCGGCAGCTCGCGCTGCCGGTGATGGCGCTGGCCGTGATCACCATGGCGCTGGTGTGGCTGTGCAACCTCTACCTCATGCCGCTCAGCCAGCGCACCATGAAGGACGCGGTGCTGGACATCCGCGCGGACATCGGCGCGGCCATTCTCAACGAGGGCGATTTCAACACGCCCATCAACGGCCTCACGGTGTTCATCCGCGAGCTCGGCTCGGACGGCAACATCAAGGGCATCCTGGTGCACGACAGCCGCGACGCGCGCGCGCCCACCACCTATATCGCGCAGAGCGGGCTCCTGGTGCAGACCCCGCTCGGCGCGCGGCTGATCATGAAGGACGGGACCATCGAGCAGGCCTCTGGCGAAGGCGCCAAGCTCTCGGTGCTCAAGTTCAAGAGCTACGTCTTCGACCTGGACCAGTTCGGCGGCAAGCAGACCGAGGAGAACCTCGAGACCAGCGAGCGCTATCTGACGGACCTGTTCTGGCCCCAGCCCAATGCCAAGCTGACCAAGCGCACGCGCGACATCTATCTCGCCGAGGGCCACAACCGCCTCTCCGCGCCGTTCTACTGCATCGCCTTCGGGCTCATCGCCATGGCGGCGGTGACGCGCGGGCGGCGCGGGCGCGGGGCCTATGCGCTGAGGCTCACGGCCGCCGCCATCGCCGCGGCGGCGCTGCGGCTGCTGGGCTACGTGGCGCAGGGCATGGCCTCGCGCAACCCGCCGTTCTGCGTGGCGCTCTACCTCATTCCGCTGATGGGCGCGGGCGCGGCACTGCTCGATCTGGCAGGCTTCGAATTCGCGGCGCTCCTCGACTGGATCAGGCCCCGGCGCGCGGAGACGGCGCAATGATCTGGTCATGGACGCTCTACCGCTACCTGGCGCGGCAGTTCGCCGTGGGCGTGGGCGTCGTGTTCGCGGGATTCATGTTCCTGACCTTCTCCATCGACATCGTGAACCTGTTCGACGTGACGGCGGGCAAGCATGTGCCGACCGCGGCGGTGGTGGGCATGAGCCTGCTGCAGATGCCCGACCTCGCCTTCAAGCTCCTGCCCTTCGCGGTGCTGCTCGGCGGCGTCTTCGCCTTCGTGCGGCTGTCGCGCAGCCAGGAATTGCTGGCGGTGCGCGCGGCGGGCGTCTCGGCATGGAACTTGCTCGCGCCGCCGCTGACCGTCGCGGTGGCGCTGGGCGTGTTCGCGGTGGTGGCGTTCACGCCGCTGTCGTCCCAGTTGCTCGTGCAGTACGCGGGCATGGAGGCGAAATACATCCGCGGGCAGGAATCCCGGCTCGCGATCTCGCGCAACGGGCTGTGGCTCAGGCAGGGCGACAGCCACGCGCAATCGGTGATCCATGCGTTGCGCGTGAGCGCGGGCGGCGTGCATCTCGACGACGTCATCGTCTTCCTCTACGGCGCGCAGGACAGATTCCTCGGCCGCATCGACGCGACCTCCGCCAAGCTGGAGAAAGGCGCCTGGACTCTCACCAACGCCTGGGTCAGCGGCGCGGACGGCGATCCGGAGCGCCACGCGGTCTACCAGCTCCCCACCACGCTGACGCCGGAGCGGATCAAGGAGAGCTTCGCCTCGCCCGATACGCTGAGCTTCTGGGCGCTGCCGGGCTTCATCGCCACGGCGCAGGCCGCCGGCTTCGCCGCCACGCGCTACGAGCTCTATTTCGATTCGCTGCTCGTGCTGCCCGCCATGTTCGCCGCCATGGTGTTCATGGCCGCGAGCTTCTCGCTGAGGCTCGCGCGGCTCGGCGGCATGACGCGGGTGATCGTGCTCTCCGCGCTTTCGGGATTCGGCATCTACTTCTTCGCGGACGTGACGCAGACCCTGGGCGAAGGCGGGGTGCTGCCCATCGCGCTCGCCGCCTGCGCGCCCGCGACCGCGGCCATCCTCATCGGCATGACGCTGGTCTTCCACCAGGAGGACGGCTGATGCGCGCGCTCGTCCTCTCGGCGATTCTCGCACTGGCGGCGTCGCCCGCGTTCGCGGCGACGGGCGGCATCGCGGACAGCAAGTCGCTGCTCGGCACCGGCAACGGCCAGATGCTGGTGAAGGCCGACAAGGTCACCTACGACACCAACACCGGCGAGGTGACGGCCGAAGGCCATGTCGAGATCGATTATAACGGGCGCATCGTCACCGCCGACGTCGTCACCTACGACGAGAACAAGGACGTGGCCACCGCGACCGGCCACGTGGTGATGATGGCGCCCAATGGCGACGTCGCCTTCGCCCAGCACGCCGTGCTCACCGACCAGATGAAGGACGGGATGCTGGACGCATTCTCCGCCCTTATCGGCAAATACGGCCGCTTCGCCGCGGCGAACGCGACGCGGACGGATTCGGGCGCCAAAACCACCGCCAGCCGCGCGGTCTTCAGCCCGTGCAAGATCTGCAACAAGCCCGGACAACGCACGCCGCTGTGGCAGGTGAAGGCCGACAAGGCGGTCTACAACCAGCTCGAGCACAAGATCGTCTACACCGATGCCGTGCTCGACCTGTTCGGCGTGCCGGTGGCCTATACGCCCTATTTCTCCACGGGCGACGGCACCGAGAAGCACGTCACCGGCGTGCTCGCGCCCAACCTTGGCACTTCGAGCACGCTTGGCAGCTTCATCCGGCTGCCGGTCTATATCGCCTTCAGCGATTCCGAGGACATGACCTTCGCGCCGCTGGTCTCCACACGCGGCGGCGAATTGCTGGAAGGCGAATACCGCAAGCGCTTCAACGACGGCGGCATGTGGCTGCAGGCCAGCGTCGCCAACAATCCGCATGGCGGGCTCTCCGGCCACGAGGACCAGACCTACTCCTCGCTGTTCGGCTCCGGCCTCATTCCGCTCGACCGCGGCTGGCGCTTCGGCTACGACGCCCAGCTCACCTCCAACGACACCTATCTCAACCGCTACAACATCTCCCAGGACCAGCGGCTGACCAGCGACCTGTTCCTGGAAGGCATCAGCGGCCGCAGCCGCTTCGAGATCACCGGCTACTTCTTCCAGGGCCTGCTCGCGACCGACGTGCCGTCCACCATCCCGATCGTGGCGCCGCTGATCCAGTACACCTACATACCGGAACGCGACGTGCTGGGCGGGGAGTTCCGCTTCGATTTCAACACCGCCGCGGTGACGCGCGACCTCGGCGTGTCGAGCCAGCGGGCGACGGCGCAGCTGAGCTGGAAGCGGCAATTCGTGACGAACGACGGAGAACTCATCACCGTCCGCGCCGATGCCCGCGGCGACATCTATCGCACCACTAACAGCGATCTCGCCGATTTCCCGGAATTCCCCCGCAGCGCGCATTATGTCGAGCGCGGGCTGCCGGACGTCTCGGTCGACTGGCGCTGGCCGTTCGCAACGGGCGGCGGCGCGGGCAAGTCCTCGCTGGTGATCGAACCCATCGTGCAGCTGATCGCCTCGCCCTATGGCGACAATCCGGCCGGCATCCCCAACCAGGACTCCACGCAGTTCGAGCTCAACGAGCTCGACCTGTTCAGCCTCGATCCGCTGCCCGGCTACGACGTGGTGGAAACGGGGCCGCGCGCCAATGTCGGCATCAGCACGGAAGCGTTCTTCCCGTCGGGTTCGGCGGAGCTGCTGCTCGGACAGACCTTCCGGCTGAAGCCCGCGGACGACATCGCGTCGGACAGCGGGCTTGCCGGCAAATCCTCCGACATCGTGGCGCGGCTGACGATCAACTTCCCGCCGCACCTGAGCCTGACCCATCGCGTCGATCTCGACCCCAACACCGCGACGGTCAGGCGCGACGAGGTCTATCTCGACGCGACCTTCGGAAGGAGCGGCATCGAGGTCAGCTATCTGCGCCTGCCGCCGTCGCAGGTGGTCCCCGGGATCGACACCCGCGAGGAGATCAACGCGCAGGGCACGCTGGGGCTGTGGGACTACTGGCTGATCTATGCCGAGGCCCGGCGCGACCTGGCGGCCAGCCAGATGATCGATACGGAGTTCGGGCTGGGCTATTCGGACGAGTGCCTGGGCATTTCCCTCTCCTGGCGGCGGCAGTACACCCGGGACCGGGACGTGCCGCCGTCGTCCTCCATCCTGCTGCGCTTTAACCTAAAAACCGACCAGTCCACCGAGGATGCGGGGGACATCTTCCCGCGCCACATCTTCTCCGCCACAACACTTTGATCACAGGCGCAAAATTGCTTATGGTCGGGACCGCGCCGGTCCCGCCCCGAAGCCGGGCGGCAGGGACGCGCGTTTCGAAACCGAACAACACGAAGACCGGACCGTTGACCATTTCCCCTCGTCTGCTCTCGCCGGCCAGTCGTCGGCTCGCCGCGGCGGCTTGTGCCCTGTCGCTGGCCGCCGCCCTGCCCGCCTTCGGCGCCGGGCCCGCCAAGCCCGCGGCCCAGCCCGCACAGTCCGGCGATGAGCTCGCGGCCGCGCAGGCCGAATCCGCGGCCCACGCCGCCGACGGCGTGGCCGCCATCGTCAACGACACGGTGATCTCCACCTACGACCTGCGCCAGCGCACCGCGCTCTTCGCCGCCACCTCCGGCGCGAAGATAAGCGAAGACACGCTCAAGGAACTCAGGAGCCAGGTGCTCAAGCAGCTGGAGACCGAGCGGCTTCAGCTTCTGGAGGCGCAGAAGAACAACATCACCGTTTCCGCGGGCGAGGTGGACAAGGCGATCGAACAGATACTCAACGACAACCATCTGAAGAAGGAGCAGCTGCAAATCCTCCTCAGCCGCGCGGGCGTGCAGATGGAGACGCTTCGCGGCCAGATCGCGGCGCAGATCGCCTGGGCAAAGACAGTGCAGGACCAGTACGGCGACCGCGTCCACGTCTCCAAGGAAGAGGTCGACGCGGAGATGGCGCGCGTCGACGCCGGCAAGGACAAGCCGCACTTCCTGGTATCGGAGATTTTCGAAGCCGTGGATTCCCCCGAGCAGGAGCCCAAGGTCCTCAAGGACATGCAGGATCTGGAGAACCAGATGCATCAGGGCGCGTCCTTCGCCACGATCGCCCGGCAGTTCAGCCAGAATCCCACCGCGGCCAAGGGCGGCGATCTGGGCCTGATCCAGGAAGGCCAAATTCCGCCGGAGCTATATGCGGTGCTCGCGAAGATGCACACGGGCGACATCAGCGAACCCATCCGATCGGTTGGCGGCTTCTACATCCTGGGCCTGCGCGAGCGGGAGGAGGGCGCCAACGCGAAGATCAGCAACGATCCGCCCCCCAATCCCAATCCCGAAGTGCTGTCGCTCGTGCGCATCCTGCTGCCCATCGGGCCCAAGCCGCCGCAGAAGCTGGTCGAGGAAGCGATCCAGGCGGCGAACGCGCTGCGCGAGCACATCCCGAGCTGCCAGGCGGCTCCCGAGGTGGCGCACCAGATGAAGGGCGTGGACGTGTTCAATCTCGGTTCGATGCGCCTGGCCGACCTGAACGCGGCGATGCAGACGGAGATCCGCAACGCCCAGCCCGGCGGGGTGACGCAGCCCTTCCAGTCGGCGGCCGGCATCGAGCTGATCGTGCGTTGCGACCAGGCGCGACCGCAGGACTCGCATTATACTCCGCCGACGCGCGAGGAAGTGGAGAACCAGCTCTTCGAGGACAAGATGAGCGTATTCTCGCGGCAATACATGCGGGACCTGCGGCGCAATGCCGACATCGAAGACAAGATCAAGTCCTGACGCGCCGGTCGTGATCACCATGGGCGAGCCCGCGGGCATCGGCCCGGAGGTCGCGGTGGCCGCGTTCCGCGCGCTGGATGGCAAGTGCGGCCGCCATCCGCTGAAGCTCGTCGGCGATGCGGGTGTGTTCCGCCGCCACGGCGCCCTGCCCGCCGCCGCGCTGATGGAATCGCACGCGCTGCTCCAGCCCGCCGAACCGGGGAAGCCCGATCCAGTGAACACCGAAGCGGTGATCGATGCCATCGACGTGGCGGTGAAGTACTGCCAGACCGGCGCGGGCGCAGCGGTCGTCACCGCGCCGATCCACAAGGCTTCGCTGCTGAAGGGCGGTTTCGGATATGCCGGGCACACCGAATATCTCGGCATGCTCGCCGGCGCGGACCGTGCCGTGATGATGCTGGCGGGCGGCGGGCTCAGGGTCGTGCCGCTGACCGTCCATGTTCCGCTATCGTCGGTGCCGGCCAAGATCACCAAGCCCGCCATCGTGGAGACCGGCGAGATCGTGCTTCATGCGCTGCGGCACGATTTCGGGATCGCGCGGCCGAGGCTGGCCGTGTCGGGCCTCAACCCGCATGCGGGCGAGGAGGGGGAACTGGGGCCGGAGGAGCGCGAGACCATCGCCCCCGCCTGCGAGGCGCTGCGCGGCGGCGGCATCGTGCTCGGCCCGCTTCCCGCCGACACCATGTTCCACGCGGAGTCGCGCGCCCGCTACGACGCGGCGCTGTGCATGTATCACGACCAGGCGCTGATCCCGCTCAAGACGCTGGCGTTCTGGGAAGGCGTGAACGTGACGCTGGGGCTTCCCATAGTGCGCACTTCGCCCGATCACGGCACGGCGCTGGACATCGCCGGCACCGGCAGGGCGGACGCGCGCAGCATGATCGCCGCTATCCGCACGGCCGCGGACATGGCCGATGCCAGAAACCGTTGATCCAGCCGCCGAGCCGCGCGCCGATCCGCTGCCGCCCCTGCGGGACGTCATCGCGGCACACGGGCTGGCGGCGAAGAAATCGCTGGGCCAGAACTTCCTCCTCGATCTCAATCTCACCCGCCGGATCGCCCGCGCGGCCGGGCCGCTCGAAGGCGAAACGGTCTACGAAATCGGGCCCGGCCCAGGCGGGCTGACGCGCGCGCTGCTGATGGAGGGCGCCGCGCGCGTCGTCGCGGTGGAGCGGGACGAACGGTGCCTGGCCGCGCTCGCGGAAATCGCCGCAGCCTATCCGGGGCGCCTGGAGATCTTCTCCGATGACGCGCTGAAGATCGACGAAGCGAAGCGGCTCACGCCGCCCGTGCGCATCGCGGCGAATTTGCCCTACAATGTCGGCTCGGCGCTGCTGGTGAAGTGGCTGACCGGCGGGATCTGGCCGCCGTTCTGGAAAAGCGCGACGCTGATGTTCCAGCGCGAAGTGGCCGAACGGCTGGTGGCCGCGCCGGGCAACAAGAGCTACGGCCGGCTCTCCATACTCGCCCAGTGGCGGGCGCGGGCGAAGATCCTGTTCGACGTGAGCCCACGCGCCTTCACGCCGCCGCCGAAGGTCACATCTTCCGTCGTCCGGCTGGAGCCGCTGCCGGAGCCCGTCGCGCCGGCGCGGCTGGCCGATCTGGAGGCTGTCACGGCCGCCGCCTTCGGCCAGCGCCGCAAGATGCTGCGCCAGAGCCTGAAATCGCTCGCACCGGGCACGGAGGCCTTTATCCGCGCGGCGGGCCTCGACCCCACGGCGCGGGCGGAGACGCTCTCCATCGCCGATTTCGCGGCGCTTGCGCGGCAGCTTCGCGCCCTGCCACACTAGGCGCGGACAGGAACGGAGACGCATATGAAAAGCCAGGCCATCGTCGAATTCGGCAAGCCGCTGCAGGAAGTGGAGACGCCGACGCCCACGCCGCAGGGCACGGAAGTGCTGCTCAAGGTGCACAATGCCGGTGTCTGCCATTCCGACGTCCATATCCATGACGGCTATTTCGACCTCGGCGGCGGCAACAAGCTGCCGATGGCGAACAGGCTGCCGCACACCCTGGGCCACGAGATCGAGGGTGAAGTGGTGGCCGTCGGGCCCGAGGTGAAGGACATCAAGGTCGGCGCGCGCTATGCGGCGTTCCCGTGGATCGGCTGCGGCAAGTGCCCGTCCTGCCTGCGCGGCGAGGAGAACATCTGCGTGGGCGGTCCGCGCCAGCTCGGCTGCTCCAACGGCTGCCCCGGCGGCTATGCGACGCATGTGATGGTGCCGCATCCTCGCTACCTGATCGACTACGGCAAGACCGATCCGGCGCTGGGCGCGGCCTACATGTGCTCCGGCCTCACCGCCTTCTCCGCAATGAAGAAGATCGGTCACCTTGGGCCAAACGACCAGGTGCTGGTGCTGGGCGTGGGCGGCGTGGGCATGATGGGCGTGCAGTTCGCCAGGGCGCTGTTCGGCAAAGGCCCGCTGGTGGCGGACATCGACGATGAGAAGCTCGCCGCCGCGAAGAAGGCCGGCGCGTCCGCGACCTACAACACCAAGGTCGACGGCGAGGCCAAGCGCCTGATGGCGGACACCAATGGCGGCGCCTACGCGGTGGTGGATTTCGTGGGCTCGGAGAAGACCTTCGCCTTCGCCACCCAGGCCGTGCGCCGCGGCGGCAAGGTGATCATCGTCGGCCTGTTCGGCGGGGCGATGCAGATGCCGCTGCCGATGTTCCCGTTCCGCGCCATCTCCATCGGCGGCTCCATGGTGGGCTCGCTGCCGGACACGCTCGAGATGATGAAGCTGGTGCGCGAAGGCAGGGTCGATCCGGTGCCGGTGACCAGGCGCCCGCTCGCGGCCGCCAACGACACGCTGAACGACCTGCGCGAAGGCAAGATCGTCGGCCGCGTGGTGCTGACGCCGTGATCGAGCCGATCCTCGAGCCCGAGCTCCCGATCGTCGATCCGCATCATCATCTGTGGGACCGGCCGACGGAGGTGCTGCGGAATCTGCCGCCGCTCGATCACGGCTTCATGGACATCATCCGCGAGGTGCCGCGCTACCTGCTGGACGAACTCCTGGCCGACCTGAAGAGCGGCCACAACGTCCGTGCCACGATCTACATGGAATGCGGCGCCATGTACCGCGCCGACGGGCCGGAGGCGCTGCGCTGCGTCGGCGAGACGGAATTCGTCAACGGCATCGCCGCGATGACGGCGAGCGGCATCTATGGAAGCGTGCGGGCCTGCGCGGGCATCGTGGGCCACGTCGATCTCAGGCAGGACCCGGGCGTGGTGGAAGATGCGCTGCGCTCGCACATGGCCGCCGGTCACGGACGTTTCCGCGGCATCCGCCAGAGCGCCAGCCACGACGACGATGCCATGGTGCTGGGGCCCCTTGCCGGGCGCGTGCCTGCCGGGCTCTATCGCGATCCGAAGTTCCGCGAGGGCTTCAAGGTGCTGCACCGGCTGGGCCTGTCCTTCGACGCCTGGCTGCTGGAGCCGCAGCTTCCCGACCTGATCGACCTGGCCCGCGCCTTCCCCGACACCACGATCGTGCTCGATCACGTCGGCACGCCGCTCGGCGTGGGCCGTTATGCCGGCAAGCGCGAGGAGCGCTTCGGCGCCTGGCGTGACAACATCCGGGCGCTGGCGAAATGCCCCAATGTCGCGGTGAAGCTCGGCGGGTTGCCGATGCCCTTCGCCGGCTGGCGCAAGCGCTGGCACGAGCCGCAGCCATCTTCGGAACAGCTCGCGCGCGAATGGAAGCCCTATATCGAGACCTGCATCGCGGCGTTCGGCCCGTCGCGCGGCATGTTCGAGAGCAACTTCCCCGTCGACCGCTTCGGCAGCACCTATGTGACGCTGTGGAACGCCTTCAAGCGCATCGCGGCGGACTGGTCCGCCGCCGACAAGACCGCCCTGTTCAGCGGCACCGCGGCGCGTGTGTACCGGATTGCCGCGAACTGAAATTGCCTTCCCTTTGCCGGAAAGCGGGTGACTACGTCAGCCCCGCCACGAACTCGCCCACGCCGATGAGCCGGGTGCGCCGCGCGCGTTCGGCTTCGAGGATGGCGCGGACCTTGGCCTGCGCCGCGGCGAGGTCGGAATTGACGACCACGTAGTCATATTCCGGCCAGTGGCTGATCTCGCTGGCGGCCTTGGCCATGCGGGCGGCGACGACGGCGTCGCTGTCCTGGGCGCGTGCCCTGAGGCGGCGCTCGAGCTCATCGTGGCTGGGCGGCAGGATGAAGACACTGACGAGATCCTCGCGCGCGCGCTCCTTGAGCTGCTGGGTGCCCTGCCAGTCGATGTCGAACAGCACGTCGCGGCCGGCGGCGAGCGCGTCCGTCACCGGTTTCCTGGGCGTGCCGTAACGGTGCCCGAATACGACAGCGTGTTCGAAGAGCGCGTCGCGCTGCACCATGTCCTCGAATGCGTCCGGCCGGACGAAAAAATAGTCCCGGCCGTCGACCTCGTTGGGGCGCCTGGGCCGCGTGGTGACGGAGACCGAGAGCACGATGCCGGAATCGGAATCCAGCAGCCCGCGCGTCAACGTCGTCTTGCCCGCACCGGAGGGCGAAGACAGGACGAGCATCAGGCCTCTGCGTTCGATGTCCCCGCTCATGCCCCCCATTCACTCCACATTCTGGGCCTGCTCGCGGAACTGGTCGATGGCGTGCTTGAGCGCGAGCCCCACGCGGGTCAGGTTCACGTCCGCCGACTTGGAGCACAGCGTGTTGGCCTCGCGGTTGAATTCCTGCGCCAGGAAATCGAGCTTGCGGCCCACCGCCTCGCCTGAGGAGAGCAGCGCGCGTGCCTCGCTGACATGGGCGCCGAGCCGGTCGAGCTCCTCGCGCACATCGGCGCGGGTGGCGAGCAGCGCCACCTCCTGCGCCAGCCGCTCCTCGGGCAGCTGCGTGTTGCCGAGCAGTTCCTTCAACTGCGCGGCGAGCTTCTCGCGCAGCGCGGCCGGCTGGCCGGCGGCGCGGGCGACGGCCTCCTTCGTCAGCGATGCAATCTCCTCGATCTGGCCGCCGAGCACGGCGGCGAGCTTGGCGCCCTCGTTGCGGCGCGCGCGCTTGAGCGCGTCAAAAGCGACGGCGAGCGATTCCAGGATCGCGGCCTCGCGCGCGGCGCGCTGGGCGTCGTCGGCCGGCAGCGCATCGTCCTGCACGATCACGCCGCGCAGCGACAGGAGCCCGTCCACCCGCGCGGGCGCCAGCCCCGTGTCCATCTCGATTTCCTTGGCGATCTTCACCGCGGCGGCCAGCGCGTCGGGATCGACACGCAGCGCGCGCGCGCCGTCCTGCGGATCGAGGGAAAGCGTGGCCTGGATGCTGCCGCGCCGGAAACGCTCCGCGGCCAGCGTGCGCGCCGCCGATTCGATGCCGTCGAAACCAGGCGGCATGCGCAGCCTGAGCTCCATGCCGCGCCCGTTGACGCTCTTCACCTCCCAGCGCCAGCGCAGGCTGTCCCTCGCCCCATGCGCCTCGGCAAAGCCGGTCATGCTGATCATCTGCGACTCCGTTGGCTCGAACTTAGCCCCGGCCCCGCTTGCGTTGCTAGTGGTGACCCTTCTCGATTTGCCGCAGCCTGGCCACGTTTTTCTGATGCTCGGCGAAGTTCGAGGTGAAGGAATGGCCGCCGGTTCCATTGGCGACGAAATAGAGGTCGCTCGTCTGCTCCGGATCGAGCACGGCGGCGATGGCGTCCTTGCCGGGATTGCAGATCGGCGTCGGCGGCAGGCCCGCGATGACATAGGTATTGTAGGGCGTGGCGCGCGTCAGCTCGCTCTCGCGGATGCCGCGGCCCAGCGGATAGCCCCGCGTCAGCCCATAGATGATGGTGGGATCGGATTCGAGCTTGATGCCCTGCTTCAGGCGGTTCTCGAATACCGAGGCGATATGGCGCCGCTCCTCGGGGATCGAGGTCTCCTTCTCGACCACCGAGGCGAGGATCACGGCCTGGCGCGGCGATGAGACCGGAAGGCCGCCCGCGCGCGACGCCCAGTGCGCGGCCAGAAACTTCTGCTGCGCCTGGTGCATCTCCTGAAGCAGCGCGGCGCGCGTGGTGCCGCGGGTGAAGAGATAGGTCTCCGGCAGGAGCGTGCCTTCCTGCGGAACGGGACCGGCGTCTCCCACCAGCACGGTGTCGGCCTCGACCAGGCGGTAGATCATCTCGCTCGTCAGGCCCTCGGCGGCGGTGAGCTTGTATTCGATGGACTTGCCCGAGATCAGGATGCCCGCCACGCTCGCCAGGCTCGCATGCGCGGGGAACCAGTATTCGCCGGCCTTGAGCTGGGACTGCTGGTTGCGCAGGCGCAGGCCCAGCCGGAACAGGTTCGCGTTTGCGATCACGCCCGCGCGCTGAAGCTGCTGGGCGATGCCCGCGCTGCCCTCGCCCGGCTTGACGAGCACCACCGTGCCCTTCTCCGACGGGCCGGGCCGCAGATAATTCCACTGCTCGCCATACCATGCCGCGGCGGCGAGGAGTGCGGCCAGAACTGCGAAGACGAGGAGGCGGCGCATTGCGGAGGAACTTACGCGATAGCGGACCTCTATACCATTTCACACGGCGGTTGGACCAGTTCCCCGCCCGTCCGGATCCGCGCGCCCACGCCGGGTGTGGCTCCAAAGCCCATTGCGCAACGGCCCTCAGTTCACCGCCGTGAAGATCACGCTGGCGTTGGTGCCGCCGAAGCCGAAGGAGTTGGAGAGTGCGGCGCGGACGTCGCGCTTCTTGGCCTTGTGGGGCACGAGATCGAGATCCGTCGCCACGCTCGGATTGTCGAGGTTGAGGGTGGGCGGCACGATCTGGTCGCGGATGGCGAGGATGGAGAAGATGCCCTCCACCGCCCCGGCGGCGCCGAGCAGGTGGCCAACCGAGGATTTGGTCGAGGACATCGACATCCTGGCGGCGGCGTTGCCGAACAGCCGTTCCACCGCGCGCAGCTCGATCTCGTCGCCCAGCGGCGTGGACGTGCCGTGCGCGTTCACGTAGTCGATGTCGGCGGGCGTCAGGCCCGCGCGCTTCAAAGCCATTTTCATGGCACGAAAGCCGCCATCGCCGTCCTCGGCGGGCGCGGTGATATGATGGGCGTCGCCAGAGAGGCCGTAGCCCGACACCTCGGCGTAGATCTTCGCGCCGCGCGCCCTGGCGTGCTCGTATTCCTCGAGCATCACGCAGCCCGCGCCCTCGCCCATGACGAAGCCGTCGCGATCCTTATCGTAGGGCCGCGAGGCCTTTTCGGGCGTGCCGTTGAAGCCCGTGGAGAGCGCACGGCAGGCACAGAAGCCCGCGATGCCGATCCGGCAGATGGCCGCTTCCGCGCCGCCCGCCAGCATCACGTCCGCGTCGTCGAACATGATAAGCCGCGCCGCGTCGCCGATGGCGTGGGCGCCGGTGGCACAGGCGGTGACCACCGCGTGGTTGGGGCCCTTGAACTGATGGCGGATCGAGGCATAGCCCGAGACGAGATTGATCAGCCGGCCCGGGATGAAGAAAGGCGAAAGCTTCCTGGGGCCCTTCTCATGCACCAGGATCGAGGCCTGCTCGATTCCTTCCAGCCCGCCGATGCCGGAGCCGATGAGCACGCCGGTGCGGCAGCGCTCCTCCTCCGTCTTCGGCTCCCAGCCGGAATCGGCGACCGCCTGCTCGGCGGCGCAGAGCCCATAGCTGATGAAATCGTCGACCCGGCGCTGCTCCTTGGGATCGAGCCACCGGTCCGGGTTGAAGGTGCCGTCCGCGCCGTCGCCGCGCGGCACGTGGCAGGCGATGCGGGCGGGCAGGTCGTCCACCTTGAACTTGGTGATCGGGCCCGCGCCGCTCTTGCCGTCGATGAGACGCGACCAGGACTCCTCGACGCCGCATCCCAGCGGCGTGAGAAGACCCAATCCCGTGACAACTACCCTACGCATTCGGGAAATGCCGGACGCAGGTTCAACTCAAGCCTGCGCCTTCTCGATGAACTTCACCGCGTCGCCGACGGTCACGATGGACTCCGCCGCGTCGTCGGGAATTTCGATGCTGAATTCTTCTTCGAACGCCATCACCAGCTCGACAGTGTCGAGGCTGTCCGCGCCCAGATCCTCGATGAACGAGGCGCTGTCGGTGACCTTGTCGGCGTCCACGTTCAGATGCTCGACCACGATCTTCTTCACGCGATCGGAAATATCGCTCATTGCCTTCTTTGACCCTCTCGTTGTTGCCATCGCCGTCGCGGATAGGGGGCACGGCGAGCCCCTGGCCTGCCTTGGCAACGCCCGGGGGTCGCGTTTGGTAGCATAACGTCCCCCGGCCCGCCACAAGCAGGCTTAACCTTTTGAATTCATTGTCAGATCATGGCCATTCCGCCATTGACATGGATGGTCTGGCCGGTGACGTAGGCGGCTTCCTCGCTCGCAAGATACGCCACCGCGCCGGCGATCTCGGCGGGGGTGCCCATGCGCCCGGCCGGGATGCGGGGCAGGATCGCCTGCTTCTGGGCGTCGTTCAGGACGTCCGTCATGGCCGTGGCGATGAAGCCGGGGGAAACACAGTTAACGGTGATGTTGCGGCTCGCCACCTCGATGGCCAGCGACTTGGACATGCCGACAAGCCCCGCCTTGGCCGCCGTGTAATTGCCCTGGCCGGGATTGCCCGTCTCGCCCACCACCGAGGTGATGGCGACGATTCGGCCCCAGCGCTTTTTCATCATGCCGCGCAGCACGGCACGGGAGAGCCGGAACGCGGCCGTGAGGTTGACGGCGATGACCTGGTCCCACTCCTCGTCCTTCATGCGCATGAAGAGGTTGTCGCGGGTGACGCCCGCGTTGTTGACGAGAATGTCGATCGGCGCACCCGCGGCCTCTTCGGCCTTCTTCGGCAGCGCCTCGACGTCCGCGGTGACGGACAGATTGCATGTCGCGGCGAACGCGCGCGCGCCGAGTTCGGATTTGAGCGACTCGAGCGCGTCGGCGCGCGTGCCCGACAGCACGACGCTCGCGCCCTGCGCATGCAGCGCCCTGGCGATGGCGCCCCCGATGCCGCCGGAAGCCCCGGTGACGAGCGCGGTCTTGCCGGAGAGATCGAACATCTAGAGCGTCCCCGCGAAGGCTTCGAGTTCGGCCGGGGTGTCGAGCGTGACGGTCTCGAGATCCTTGTCCGTGCGCTTGACCATGCCGGTGAGCACCTTGTTGCCGCCCATTTCCACGGTCTGGCCCACGCCGAGGCCGCGCAATGCCAGGATGCTCTCGCGCCAGCGCACGCGGCCGGTCACCTGCTCGACGAGGAGCCGGCGGATGGTTTCCGGCTCGGCCGTTTCCGCGGCCGTGACGTTCGCGACGACCGGCACTGCCGGCGGGCGGATCGTCACCTTCGCCAGCGCCTCGCGCATCCTGTCGGCCGCGGGCTGCATCAGCGGCGAATGGAACGGCGCCGATACGTTGAGCGCCATGGCGCGCTTGATGCCTTTGGCCCTGGCGAGCTCCGGCGCCCTGTCGATGGCGGATCTCGATCCCGAGATCACGACCTGGCCGGGCGCGTTGTCGTTGGCGACGACGCAGATGCCGCCTCCGGCCTGGGCACATTCCTTCGCCAGCGCCTCGGCCTGATCGATCTCCGCGCCGAGAAGCGCGCTCATGCCACCCTCGCCCACCGGCACCGCGGCCTGCATCGCCCGGCCGCGCGCCTTCAGGAGCCGCGCCGCATCGGCAAGCGAGAACGCACCGGCCGCGCAGAGCGCGGAGTATTCGCCCAGCGAATGACCGGCCACCAGGCGCGCATGCTTGCCGAGTTCGAGGCCGCCGTTCCTCTCCAGCACGCGGACGATGGCCAGGCTCGCGGCCATGATCGCAGGCTGGGCATTCTCGGTGAGCGTGAGATCGCTCTCCGGCCCTTCCCACATCAGGCGGGAGAGGCTCTGCGACAGCGCGTCGTCGACTTCCTGGAAAACCTCGCGCGCGGGCACGAACGCGTCCGCCAGCGCCTTGCCCATGCCGATCTGCTGGCTGCCCTGCCCGGGGAAAAGAAACGCGCGCGTCATGGGGGCGGCAAAAAGACCATGCGGCCCCCCAAGTCAAGCCGCGCAGATTTCGCCGCTACGGCATCGCCGGAACGGCGGCTTCGGCCGCGGGCGTGAGCGGCTTCATCGCGTCGGCGACAAGATCGTCGAACTGCGATTCGCGGTCCATCGCATCCTGCAGCGCGATGCCCGGCGGTGGCGGGCTGCCGGAAGTCGGCACGCCCGTGCGCAGCGTGAAGGGCTGGGTGGGCTGGCCGCTCGGGTTGGGCAGGAGGCTGACGGACGGCTTGGCGTTGGCTTCCTCCACCACCTGCATGCTGCCGCTCTTCTGCGCCTGCTGTGCGTAGGTGATCTGGCCGTTGCGCATCTGGGACTGGCGCTCGTCCTGCCGGCTTTCGGCCGCGCTCATGTCGTTGACCGCAACGCCGCGCACCGACGCGTCCGCATCGCGCTCGGCCCGCATCAGCACCAGGAACGCCAGCGCATCCAGGCCCGGACCGGAGGCGCCGTACTGATAGGCGGCGCTGCGCGCGGTCTCGCCCGAGAAGACGTGCGCGGAGGCGAGCTTGTCGCCTTCCTTCTGGATCCAGGCCCTGGTTTCGGGGCCCATCCTGGCGAGCAGGCGGGATTCGAGCGCCTCCGAACCGTCGGGATAGGCCAGCGCCCGGCTCGCGACGATGGCCAGCGCCGCGACGCAAAATACCAGACCGACCGCGCGCATGCCGCGCTCCGTTGCGAGACCCCCGTCAGCCTACCATGGCGGGGGCGCGCCGCGACCGCGAAAAGGCATAAACGGTGAAGGCCGTGACGATCAGGCCCGCCGCCAGCACGTTCATGCCCGCGGCATATCCGCCCGTCCTGTCCTTCAGCCAGCCCACCAGATAAGGGCCGAAGAAGCCGCCGAGATTGCCGATGGCGTTCACCAGCGCGATGCCGCCGGCGGCGGCGGTTCCGCCGAGGAACGAGGGCGGGAACGTCCAGAACACCACCAGAGCCGAATAGGTCGAGACCACTACGACCGAGAGCGCCACGATGGTGGCCGCGCCGCCGTCCAGATGGCCGGCCGCGAACAATCCCGCGGCCGCGAGGAGCGCGGGCGCCACGACGTGGAATACCCGCTCTCGCCGCACATCGCTCGAGCGCGCCCAGGCCAGCATCGCGGCCAGCGCGAGCACATAGGGAATTGCGACAACGCAGCCGGTCTGGAACGCGGTCAGCCCCGTCGCCTTCACCAGCAGCGGCAGCCACAGGCCGATGCCGTAATGCGTGGTGATGATGCCGATGTCGGCGATGCCGAGGATCCAGATGGCGGGATTGATCACGCCGGCCCAGAGGTCCTCTTTCGGCAGGCTTTCACGAGCGAGTGTTTCACCGATTTGCGCTTTCTCCGCCGCGCTCAGCCAGCGCGCGTCCGCCGGGCCGTCCGGCAGACAGGCGAGCACACTGAAGGACAGCAGAACCGCGGGCGCGCCCTCGATCAGGAACAGCCACTGCCAGCCGTGGAGGCCCCAGGTGCCGTTGAGGCCGAGGATGAAGCCGCCGACCGTCGCGCTCAGCATCCCCGCCAGAGGCTGGCCGAGCATGAACATGGTCTGCGCGCTGGCGCGGCGATATTGCGGATACCAGTAGGTCATATAAAGGACGAGGCCCGGCGCGAACCCGGCTTCGGCGATGCCGACCAACGCGCGCAGGCCGGCGAGGCTCCACGGCCCGGTCGCGAACATCGTCGCCGCCGAAGCGACGCCCCAGGTGATCATGATGCGTGCCAGCCATTTGCGCGCGCCGACCCGCTCGAGGATCAAATTCGAGGGAATCTCGCACAGCAGATAGGCGAAAGAGAGGGCGCTGCCGGCCAGGCCGAAGACCGTGGGCGTCAAGCCCAGATCCTTGTTCATGGTCAAGGCCGCAA
>DATJXR010000030.1:0-2990 GCA_035499995.1 Rhizomicrobium sp.
CAACGACGAGCTCCTCCCCGGCTTCGGCGTCCGCGTCTCCAAGGGCGGCACCAAGAGCTATGTGCTCACCCACGGCGTGCGCCGCCAGCGCGAAACCCTCGGCCGCGTCGATGTCTTGAGCCTTCACGACGCCCGCAAGGACGCCAAGCGCCGCCTCGCCGAATACACGCTCGGCAAGGAGAAGCTCCGCGCCGTCGCCTGGGACGACGCCGTGCACGAATTCCTGGCCGAGAAGTCCTACAAGCTCAAGCCCCGCACGCACATGGACTACACCTACATCCTCGGCAAGCATTTCAAGTATGGGCCGACCAAGCTTACCGAACTCACGCCCTACGACCTCCACGAGAAGCTCGACCGCCTGCGAAAGACACCCGCTGAGCAGCAGCACGCCTATGTGATCCTGCGCGCCTTCGTGCGCTGGGTGCACCGGAAGCATTATTTCGACCGCAATCCCATGGAGCGCATGCAGGACCCGCAGCGGTATATCCCGAGAGACCGCATCCTCAAGCCCGACGAGCTGCGCAAGGTCTGGCTCGCCGCCGGCGACGACACCTTCGGCCGCATCGTCAAGCTCCTCATCCTCGCGGGCCAACGGCGCGGCGAGATCACCAAGCTGACGGGCAACATGGTGGGCGAGGACACGGTCACTCTCTCAAAATGGCTCGCCAAGAACAGCCGCCAGCACACGTTCCCGATTGGCCCGATGGCGAAGGAATTGCTCGGGCCGCCAGTCCCGCCCCAGTCCTGCTATTTCCCCGCGCTCGGCCTCAAGACGCCCTTCGACGGCTTCTCAAAATGCAAGCCCAAGCTGGAACGCCGCTGCGGGGTCTCCGAATGGACCATCCACGACCTGCACCGCACCTTCGCCTCCGGCATGGCGTCGATCGGCGTGACCATCCCAGTGATCGAGCGCTTCCTCAACCATATATCCGGCAGCTTCGGCGGAATCGTGGGCGTGTATCAACGCTACGACTTCATGCCGGAGATGCGGGAGGCGGTGTTGAAGTGGGAGGAGCACATCGGCCGGCTCGTCGCCACGGATCCCGCACCGTAGAGTAGGCAGGTTCCCATCGGCTCCCCGGCCAGGCCGGATAGACCATCCCATGCGCGCGCGAATGCAAAGCGCCCTATCGGCGCTCCGGCTCACGCAGGGTGGTTTCAGCCGGTTGCGAACCGCGCCGGCGGCCGTCGCGCTCCGTCTCCGCCGCGCGGAGCTTGGCGTCCCAGGCGACGATCTGTTCGCGCCAGAGCGGATGGATCGGTTCGTCTTCCTCCATGATCGCGAGCAGCTTGAGGAAGCTCACGATGCGCAGCTGGTTGCCCTCGCGCCGGAGCACGCCCTCGCGCTCCATCGCCTTCATCATCTGGTTCACGCTCTGGCGCGAGCAGAACAGCATGGCTGCGAGCTCGTCCTGGGTGACGGCGAAGGCCGTGGGATCGGCCGCGCCGGGATCCTCCGCCGAAACGTGATAGGTCGGCCGGGACAGATAAGAGAGATACATCGCCATCATGCAGCGCGGCGAACTTAGAGCGCGCGCCTGCAGCGCTATGATGTCCTGGCCGGTCTGGACGCAGAAGAAGTCGATCAGATCTTCGAGCCGCCGGGGATTGCCGCCGACGGCGGCGCGGAATTCCGCGGGCGGGATGAGCACCGCCAGGAGATCGGACCGGGCGATGCCATCGGAAACGTGCTCGCCACCGCCCCAACACGACCTTACGCACAAGGGCCAGTTCGGCCGAATGATCGTCACGGCCATGGTCTTGCCGTTGGGGGACGTACGGCCTTCGATCAATGAACCGTCGACGAGAACCAAAATTCCCCGCGCGGGCTTGCCGATCTCGTAAAGGGCTTCGCCTTTTGCAAACCGCCAGAGCTGAGAGCGCGAGGCCATCGTGGCCATCACATCCGCCGGCCAAGTGGCGAAAAGCGCCACCTGGCGCAAGGTGGCCCCGATCAGTTCATTCTTGTCGAAGACACGCGTCGCCAACGCCGAAAGCCCAACGGGATGTAGCCAAGCCGCCGCGAAGCCCCTTGGCGGCAGCGGCGAACACTAGGCATCCCGGCACCGCGGTTTCAAGACGGCGCGGATTCACAAAGGCTAGGCGCTGAACCCGGGTCGGGCCCTAACGCATTGACGGCGAACGGCAATTAACCCCCTCACGAAATGCCGCCCGCGGCCACAAAATGCGGGGAGCGCCGGAAGGGAGACCCGGGAGCGTCCGGCGCGCGGTTCTTCGACAGAGCCGCACTTACGAGGCGCTGGACACAGCCTCCCAGAAGCTCGCCGTCGTCAGCGTGCCGGCATAGCCGGTGACGTCGATCACGTAGTCCTGACCGGCCTGATAGCCGGCCTGGCCGTTGTGGTCGACGACGAGGAAGGTGTGGCCCGACAGCGTGCCGGAATCCGCCGTGAACAGCACGGCGTCGCCCGCCGCCAGATGCCCCGCATCGACCGCAGCCGCCAGGTCGCTGTCGAAGCTCGCGGTGGACAGCGCGCCGCTCGTGATCGCCGCGTCGATTGCGACCGGCGCGGCGGCGCCGGCGTCGAGCGAGATCAGATCGGACGAGAAATCGATGTTGGTGATGGTGTCGTAGCCCGTGCCAGTGGAATCCGACACCTGGTCGAACTGGAAGGTGTCGGATTGCGCCCCGCCCGTCAGCACGTCGGCGCCGGCGCCGCCGATGAGCACGAGGTTGCCGTCGGTTTCCGCAGAGCCGTCGAACGTCAGATTGTCGGACGCGCCAAGCGCCGAGCCGTCGACGGTCAGGGTCTGCCCCGCGCCGACGTTCACGTCGGCTTCGGTGAGGTTGTAGCTGTTGCCGGAAGCGAGATCGATTCCTGTGACCTCGCTCAGCATCGTCAGTGCGAGTCCGGCCGAGTAGTCGCCGTCGAGCGATACGGTAAGCGTTCCCGGGCCGCCCAAGCCGTAAATCTGGTCGCCGGCATCGAGTGTGGCGCCCATTTCGATCAACGCGTTGCCGGGACCGC
>DATJXR010000031.1:0-160084 GCA_035499995.1 Rhizomicrobium sp.
TGAGCGCTTCGGGCAGATTGCCCTGGGCGACCAGCACGTCGCCGATCTTGTTCCATGACACCGACAGATCGCGTTGCCATCCGGCATTGCCCGGGTCGGATTGCGCGAGCTTTTCGGCTATGGCGAGGCTGTCGCGGAACGCCCTGAGCGCTTCGGGCAGATTGCCCTGGGCGACCAGCACGTCGCCGATCTTGTTCCATGACACCGACAGATCGCGTTGCCAT
This sequence comes from Rhizomicrobium sp., assembly GCA_035499995.1. GTDB lineage: Bacteria > Pseudomonadota > Alphaproteobacteria > Micropepsales > Micropepsaceae > Rhizomicrobium. The sequence goes on from DATJXR010000031.1 coordinate 225, forward strand.
CCGGCATTGCCCGGGTCGGATTGCGCGAGCTTTTCGCGAATGGCGAGGCTGTCGCGGAAGGCCTTGAGCGCTTCGGGCAGATTGCCCTGGGCGGCGAGCACGTCGCCCAGCTCATCGAGAGCGACGCTGCCATCGCGAGGATCGGCTGCGTGGTCGCGCGCTTTCCGCGCCGCAGTCTCGGCCGCCCGCAGATGCCCGGCCGCCGTGTGAAGCCGGGCCAGGAATATCCAGGTCCATACATCGGCCGGCTCCAGCGTTGCGGCCCGTTCGTAAGCCGATATCGCCTGCGCGACATTGCGCCGGTAGGCGAGCGCGCCGGCTTCGCGGTAGCGCCGCGCGGCCTGGGCGCGGTCGGCCGCGGCGGCTTCGAGCAGCGCCCTGATCGCGCCGTCCACGTCGCCGCGCTCGGCGGCCTCGCGCGCCGGCCGATCGAGCGGATCGTTGCTTGCGAAGATTTGCGCGGCGGCGGCCCGCTCCGCCGCCTGTTGTCCCGCGTCGGGCGGCGGCGCATCCGGCGCCACGTCCCGATTCACCGCGGCCAGAAATGCGGCCATTCCGTCGGCAAATTCCTGGCGAAACGCCTCGATATCGTTTTTTGTGGCGATGGGTGCCAGCGCATCCGTCAGCCCCTTCCTGTCCACCGGCTTCGGCCCGAAGAGCTGCGAAATCTGGACAAAGTTCGCGAGAGCGCCGATTGCGGCCAGCGCAAGGCCCACGGCCAAAAGCGCCACCGACTGCCCGGTGGCGTTCGGTGTACCCGACCATTGCCAAATCACTGCCGCGACGACGATGCTGACGACACCGAGGCCGATGAGTCCGCGCTTGATCCAAGCCATGGGATTGCCCCCACGCGAGTGTGAGGCGCAGAACCGGCACAATCAAGGCGTGCGATCTCCCGAATGGCACGCCGCCGCTAGTTCAAGGGACGATCAGTTCAAGCTTGGGAACGTAGGTCCGGTAGCGGCGCCGGTCGCGTGTGAGGAGCGGCAGGCCGTCCGCCTGGGCGTGTGCAGCGCTGAAGGAGTCCGGCGGATTGTTGGTTCGCGCAAGAAACGCCGTCACCCCCCGATTTGGCCCGTGCTGCGCACCTTCTGGGCGCGTTCCTTGAGGTCGGCGATCAGGGATTTGATGTCGTTGTTGTGCTGGGCGAGGTAGGAGGTGAACTGGTCCTGCTCGGTGATGGCGAGGTCGAGGCCGGCCACCGTGATGTCGCTCACCAGGAAATGGCCCTCGCTGCCGAAGACGCGGAAATCGACTTCGATCGGCTCCTGGTTCCTGGGGGCGTTGGGATCGATCAGCACGGTGGTGACGACGTAGTCGCCGGCGTTGCGCTGGATCGAGCCGGTCACCTTCAGCGTCTGGCCCGCGTATTTCTGGAATTCGGTCTCGTAGACGGCAAAGGCGAAGTCGCGGAAGGCGTCCGTGAACTCGTCCTGCTCCTGCGGCGTGGTGGTGCGCCGCGCCGGTCCCAGCGTGTAGAGCGCGATGCGCCGCAGGTCGGTCAGCGTCAGCAGGAAGCTGCGGAATTCGCTCGAGCGCTGCTGGCTGGAGATCGACTTGTTGTTGAGGATGGCCAGGCCCTTCTGCACGTTGGTCTGCACGAAGGCCTCCGCGGGCGTCGCCGCCGCGGCGGGCGCGGCCGGGGCGCCCAGGAACAGCGCCAGGCAGAAGAGTCCGAAGAGGGCGGAAACGCGGGTGACGATGCGGTTCATGGCTGGTCCTCGCAAACGTGCGGATGCGATGGTTCGTTCCGTGTGTGGCAAACTTGTGGCGGTTGCGTCTCAGAAATTCGGCAGGTCCTGCACGTCCGGCTTGCCGTTGCGGATCTCGTTGTTGCGGTGCTGCCGGTAGAGGCTGCGCATCGACGCGTAATAATCCACCGAGCTGCGCTCGATGCTTTCCAGGCTCTCGATGTTGCGCGAGCGCAGGTCGACGGCCTCGGCCAGCTCGCGGCCGGCCGACCAGTAGATATGCCCACGAATGTGAATGTAGGTTGTCGGGTCCATGAACACGTCGGCAACCTGGCCGAAGGCGTCGCGCGGCGGATCGGGCCCGAAGAAGGGCAGCACCAGATAGGGCCCTTCGCCCACGCCCCAGGTGCCCAGGGTCTGGCCGAAATCCTCGCTGTGGTCGGGAATGCCAAAATCGCTCGCCACGTCGATCAGCCCGCCGATGCCGATGGTCGTGTTGACCGAGAAGCGGCCCAGGGTCTGGCCGGCGCGGGTGAACTCGCCCTGCAGGATGTCGTTGGCGAAGGTCACCGGCAGGTCGAGGTTCTCCAGGAAGTTGTGGACGGATTCCCGCGCCGGATCGGGCACCACGTCGACATAGGCCTGCGCCACGGGCAGGAGCACGTGCCTGTCGAAGCCCTGGTTCATGTTGAAGACCGCGCGGTTCATGGGCTCGAACGGGTCGTTGGCCTGCTCGGCGACCGCGGCCTGCGCCGGCGGCAGGTCCGTGCTCGCGCAGCCGCCAAGCGCCAGCCCGCAGATGCCCAGGAAAAGCGCCGTCCAACCCCTCATCGTCCGCAAACGCCTCAGCAGAGTTCCTCTTATAACGCGCCAACCCGGAGCCGGATCAGCCCGGCGCGCCGTCGCGCGCGTTGGGAATCGATCTCAAGTTCCATGACTACGGTTAGCACATTAACGATCACGGGACATGCGCGCCCCCACCGCGCCTTGCATGAATCCCCCGTTATCTGCCTTTTCGCCACAGTATTGCATACGCATATAAAGATATGTTTATATGTCTGGATGGCTGGAACGTCCCTCGAAAACCTCCTGGCGATGCTGCGCGCGGCGGGCGACGCAACGCGGCTGCGGCTGCTGCTTATCCTGCGGGAAGCGGAGCTTACGGTGAGCGAGCTGACCCAGATCCTGGGTCAGAGCCAGCCGCGCGTGTCCCGCCACCTCAAGCTCCTGTGCGATGCGGACCTGCTGGAGCGGTTCAAGGAGGGGAGCTGGGTGTTCTACCGCGCCAGCGACCGCGGCAACGGGGCGCAGCTGTCGGACGTGCTGGCGGCGCTCGCGGGCGAGGGCGCGCTGGAGGCCGACCGGCGCCGGCTCGAGCAGGTGCGCGAGGCGCGCGCGGCCGAGGCGGCGGCGTTCTTCAAGGCCAATGCGGGGGAGTGGGAGCGCATCCGCTCCCTCCATGCGCCGGACGCGGAAGTGGAGGCGGGCGTCCTGCGGCTGCTCGGCGCGGCGCCCATCGAGGCGTTGCTCGATGCCGGCACGGGCACCGGGCGGATGCTGGAGCTGCTGGCGCCGCATGTCCGCCGCGGCGTGGGCATCGATGTGAGCGCGGAGATGCTCGCCGTCGCGCGCGACAGGCTGGCGCGGCTTGGCGCGCATCATTGCCAGGTGCGGCTGGCGGACGTGTTCCGGCTGCCCTTCGCGGAGGGCGCGTTCGACGTCGCGCTGTTCCACCAGGTGCTCCACTATCTGGACGATCCGGGCGCCGCCGTGGCGGAAGCCGCGCGCGTGCTCAGGCCCGGCGGGCGCATGGTGATCGCGGATTTCGCGCCGCACGAGCTGGAATTCCTGCGCGACGAGCTCGCCCATCGCCGCCTCGGCTTTTCCGACCGCGAGGTCCAGGGCTGGTTCCATGCGGCGGGGCTGAAACCCGTCGCCACCGAAGCCATCGCGCCGGGCGCGGGCCATCACGCCTCCGGCAAGCTGACTGTCAAGCTGTGGGTGAGCGTCGCCGCCCAGGCCGCGCGCCAGCGCATGAAGGAGGTGGCATGAGCCTGCGCCGCCTCACCCGCGACCGCCATCCGCTCAAGGTGTCGTTCGAGTTCTCCCCGCCCAGGACCGCGGAGGCGGAGGAAAACCTGTGGCGCTGCATCCGCCGGCTCGAGCCGCTGGCGCCGGATTTCGTCTCCGTGACCTACGGCGCGGGCGGCTCCACGCGCGACCGCACGCACGCCACCGTCAAGCGCATGGTGGAAGAGACGACGCTCAAGCCGGCCGCGCATCTCACCTGCGTGGCCCACACGCGCGGCGAGATCGAAGAGATCGTGCGCGGCTATTGGGACGCGGGCATCCGCCACATCGTGGCGCTGCGCGGCGACATGCCGGGCATGCAGGGCCGCTACGAAGCGCACCCCGGCGGCTATTTCACCACGCCGGAGCTGATCGAGGGCATCCGCAACGTGGCGCCGTTCGAGATCAGCGTCTCCGCCTATCCCGAGCGCCATCCGGATTCGGCCTCCGAAGACCAGGACATCGAGCTCCTCAAGGCCAAGGTGGGCGCGGGCGCCACGCGCGCGCTCACGCAGTTCGGCTTCGAGACCGAGACGATCGCGCGCTTCCGCGACCGCGTGGCGCGCGCCGGCATTGCCGTGCCCATCGTGCCGGGCATCATCCCCACCACCAACATCAAGGGCATCCAGCGCATGGCCGCCACCGCGGGCGCGAGCGTGCCGGACTGGCTGGCGCGGCTCTATGACGGGCTCGACACCGATGCCGACACCCGCAAGCTCATCGCCGCCACCGTGCTCGCCGAGCAGGTGGAAGAGCTGCGCGCCGAAGGCTTCGACCAGTTCCACTTCTACACGCTCAACCAGGCAGACCTCACCTTCGCGGCCTGCTGTCTTCTCGGCATGAGGCCGCAGGCGCCATGAGTTTCGATCGCGCATCCCGCATCGCCTGGCTGAAGCGGCAGGCCAAGGAACGCATCCTGCTGCTCGACGGCTCCTGGGGCGTGATGATCCAGGGCTACGGCCTGAAGGAAGAGGATTTCCGGGGCGAACGCTTCGCCGCGCACAACCGCGAGCTCAAGGGCAATATCGACATCCTGACGCTGACGCGGCCGGACATCATCCGCGAGGTCGGCCATGCCTATCTCGCCGCCGGCGCCGACATCATCGAGACCAACACCTTCACCACCGCCGCCTCCTCGCAGGCCGATTACGGCCTGTCGCACATGGTCGGCGAGATGTGCGAGGCGGGCGCGCGGCTGGCGCGCTCGATCTGCGACGAAGCGACGACGGCGGAGCGGCCGCGGCTGGTCGCCGGCGTGATCAGCCCGACCAACCGCACCGCCAACATCTCGCCGGACGTGAACGATCCCGCCTTCCGCGGCATCACCTTCGACGAATTGCGCGCCACCTATCGCGACGCCGCGCGCGGCCTCGTCGCCGGCGGCGCCGATGTGCTGTTGATCGAGACCGTCTTCGACACGCTGAACGCCAAGGCCGCGATCTTCGCCATCGAGGAGGTGTTCGCGGAGACGGGCGAGCGGCTGCCGGTGTGGATCTCCGGCACCATCACCGATCTTTCCGGCCGCACGCTGACGGGCCAGACGGCGGAAGCCTTCTGGCACTCCATCCGCCATGCGCGGCCGTTCGCCGTGGGCCTCAATTGCGCGCTGGGCGCGCGGGAGTTGCGCCCCTATGTCGACGAGCTTTCGCAGGCCGCCGACACGCTGGTCAGCGCCCATCCCAACGCCGGGCTGCCCAACGCCTTCGGCGGCTACGACGACACGCCGGAATCCATGTCCGCGCAGATCGGGGAATTCGCGCGCGCGGGCATCGTCAACATCGTGGGCGGCTGCTGCGGCACGACGCCCAGGCACATCGCCGCCTTCGCCGAGGCCATCGCGGGCGTGGCGCCGCGCGCGATTCCGCAGAAGCCGCGCTACCTGCGGCTCTCCGGCCTCGAGCCCTTCACGCTGACGCCGCAGACCAATTTCGTGAACATCGGCGAGCGCACCAACATCACCGGCTCCGCCAAATTCCGCAAGCTGATCGCGGCCGACAATTACGAGGCGGCGCTCGACGTGGCGCGCGGGCAGGTGGCGAACGGCGCGCAGATCATCGACGTCAACATGGACGAAGGCCTGATCGATTCCGAGGCGGCGATGAGCCGGTTCCTGCGCCTGATCGCCGCCGAGCCGGACATCGCGCGCGTGCCGCTGATGATCGACTCCTCGAAATGGAGCGTGATCGAGGAGGGGCTCAAGGTCTGCCAGGGCAAGCCCATCGTCAACTCGATCTCGCTCAAGGAAGGCGAGGCGGCGTTCGTCGCCCATGCCAGGAAGGTGCTGCGCTACGGCGCCGCCGTGGTCGTCATGGCCTTCGACGAGAGCGGTCAGGCCGACAGCGAGGAGCGCAAGGTCGCGATCTGCAAGCGCGCCTACGACGTGCTGGTGGACAAGGTGGGCTTCCCGGCGGAAGACATCATCTTCGACCCCAACATCTTCGCGGTGGCCACCGGCATCGACGAGCACAACGATTACGGCCGCGCCTTCATCCAGGCCGCGCGCCGCATCCGCGCCGAATGCCCGCACGCCCACATCTCCGGCGGGCTGTCCAATTTCTCCTTCTCCTTCCGCGGCAACGAGAAGGTGCGCGAGGCGATGCACTCGGTGTTCCTGTTCCACGCGGTGAAGGCCGGGATGGACATGGGCATCGTCAACGCCGGCGCGCTGCCGGTGTACGAGGACATCCCGCTCGACCTGCGCGACGCCATCGAGGACGTCCTGTTCAACCGCGTGGCCTCCGCCACCGAGCGGCTGCTCGACATGGCGCAGCGCTTCAAGAACGACGGCAGCGGCGCGCTGGCGCAGACCAGCCTCGCCTGGCGCGCCGGGACGGTGGACGAAAGGCTGTCCTACGCGCTGGTCCACGGCATTGCCGATTTCGTCGAAGCCGACACCGAGGAAGCGCGGCGCGCCGCCGCCCGCCCGCTCGACGTCATCGAGGGCCCGCTGATGGCGGGGATGAACGTGGTGGGCGACCTCTTCGGCTCGGGCCGCATGTTCCTGCCCCAGGTGGTGAAGAGCGCGCGGGTGATGAAGAAGGCGGTCGCCTATCTCCTGCCCTACATGGACGCGGAAAAGGAGAAGAACCAGGCCCGGGAGCCAGCGGGGAAGATCGTCATGGCCACGGTCAAGGGCGACGTCCACGACATCGGCAAGAACATCGTGGGCGTCGTGCTCCAGTGCAACGGCTACGAGGTGATCGATCTGGGCGTGATGACGCCGGCGCAGAAGATCCTCGACACCGCGCGCGAGGCCAACGCCAACCTCATCGGCCTGTCGGGCCTCATCACCCCGTCGCTGGACGAGATGTGCCACGTCGCCGCCGAAATGGAGCGGCAGGGCTTCGACATCCCGCTCCTGATCGGCGGCGCGACCACCAGCCGCGTGCATACCGCCGTCAAGATCGATCCCAACTACCGCCGCGGCCAGACGGTCTATGTGACCGACGCCTCGCGCGCGGTCGGCGTGGCCTCCAGCCTGCTGTCGAAAGCCCTGAAGGCCGATTTCGTCACGGCGACGCGCAAGGAATATGGCGAGATCGCCGCGCGCCACGCGGCCAGCCATGCCCCCGGCCGGCGCCTCACCCTGGCCCAGGCGCGTGCCAACCGCCTGAAATTCGACTGGTCCGCCTACACTCCGCCGGCGCCGGGCTATTTCGACGTGCGCAACTACACCGGCGACCTCGCCGAACTTGCCGCCTACATCGACTGGACGCCGTTCTTCCAGACCTGGGAGCTGGCCGGGCAGTTCCCGTCGATCCTCGACGACGACAAGGTGGGCGGGGCGGCGCGCGATCTCTATCGCGACGCGCAGGCGATGCTGGAGAAGATCGTCGCCGGCAAATGGCTCACCGCCAGGGCCGCGGTCGGCTTCTGGCCCGCCAATTCCGACGGCGACGACATCGTGCTCTTCGGCGACAAGGCGCGGAAATTCCCGCTTGCGACGCTGCACACCATCCGCCAGCAGATGGCGCGGGAGAGCGGCAAGCCGAACCTCGCGCTCGCCGATTTCATCGCGCCCCCGAAGGAGTCCGGCGGCGCCCCCGATTTCATCGGCGCCTTCGCCGTGACCGCGGGGCTGGGCGAGGAGGAGCACATCCAGCGCTTCGAGGCGGAGAAGGACGATTATTCCGCGATCCTTTTGCGCGCGCTGGCCGACCGCCTGGCCGAAGCCTTCGCCGAGCGGCTGCACGAGCGCGTGCGCAAGGAATTGTGGGGCTACGCGCCGGACGAGAATTTCTCCAATGTGGAACTGATCCGGGAAAGCTACCGCGGCATCCGCCCCGCACCGGGCTACCCCGCGCAGCCCGACCACACCGAGAAAGGCACGCTGTTCAGGCTCCTCGACGCGGAGGCCCGCGCCGGCATCAGGCTCACGGAGAGCTTCGCCATGTGGCCAGGCTCCTCGGTGAGCGGATTCTATTTCTCGCACCCGCAGTCGCGCTATTTCGGCACCGGCAAGATCGCGCGCGACCAGGTGGAAGACTACGCCCGGCGCAAGGGCTGGGACCTCGCCACGGCGGAGCGCTGGCTCGGCCCCATCCTCGACTACGACCCCAAGGCCAAGGACGCGGCGTGAGGTTTGTACGCAATTGCCTGGAATGAAAACACCTTGCCATCCCGGCCGAGCGATGCGGCAGCATCGCGTAGAGCCGGGACCCATCCATCCGCTTGCACGATGGATCCCGGCTCTCCGCTGCGCTCCGGCCGGGATGACACGGTCTGATTGGCTTTCAATCGAGCCCGGAGCCTAGGCGATGTCGCGGGCCTGGGAGACGCTCATGGGCCCCACCACCGCGCCGTTGTAGTGCTGAAACGTCGCGCGCTCCGCAGCTTCGCCCGCGTATACACGCTCCAAGGTCCGCGTCACCGCCAGCAGCGCCGAGATCGGCTTCAGCACGATGCGGAAGCCCATGGCGAAGAGCGTCTCGGGCGCGAGCCAGGGCGTCTTGCCGTCTTCCACCATGTTGGCGAGGGTGGGAATGCCCTTGAAGGTCTCCGCGATACGCGCCAGTTCCGCCTCGCTGCGGGCCGCCTCGACGAACAGCACATCGGCGCCGGCCTCGGCGAAGGCGGCGGCGCGGCGCAGTGCTTCGTCGAACCCGTGCACGGCGCCGGCGTCGGTGCGCGCCACGATCTTCATCGCCCCGCGCGCGGCCACCGCGTCGCGGATGCGCGTCACCGCCTCGTCGAACGGCACCACCTCCTTGCCGTCCATGTGGCCGCAGCGCTTGGGGATGACCTGATCCTCGATCTGGATCGCGGCCGCGCCCGCCGCCTCATAGGCACGAACCAGACCGGCGACGTCGCCATGGCCGTTGTCGCCGTCGGCCACCAGCGGCACCGGCGCGATGGCGGCCGCGATGGCGCCCACGCGCTCCGTCATCGCCTCGGGCCCGATCAGGCCGATGTCGGGCACCCCGAAGCTCGCGCCCACCACGCCGAAGCCGGTCATGTAGATGGCCGGGGCGCCGGCGTGCGCGGCGATCTTCGCGGAAAGCGCGTCATACGCGCCCGGCAGCACGAAAGGCCGGCCGGATTCGAGCAGGGCGTCCAGCGTCGCGGTCATGGCGTCGTTCGTTCTTGGGGCGTATCCACCATCGCCATCACGTCGGCGCCCGCCTCGCCCGGCGCGGGCACTTCGGTGATGCGCTCCGCGATGTCGTCGTACTCCAGCCGCAGCGCCTTGGTGACGACGGCGTGGAGGTCGTAGAGCGCCGTGATGTAGGTCAGCTCCAGGATCTGCTCGTCGTCCAGATGCGCCTTCAGCGCCGCGAACACGCCGTCGGCGACGCGGCCGCCATCATAGACCAGCGCGTCGGCATAGGCGAGCACCGCGCGCTCCAGCGGCGCGTAGCAATCGGCCACGCTCCAGTGCGGGATGGCGACGACCTGCGCTTCGCTCAAGCCCGCGTCGCGCGCGGCCTTGCAGTGCTGCGAGAACACGAAGCGGCTCGCCCGCGCCCAGCCGACGCGCGTCTGCGCCAGCTCCCGCAGCCTGGGATCGAGCCTGCGATTGGGGCTGCGATAGAGCTGGAAGCCCGCCACCGCGTGGTCGAAAATATCCGGCGAGTTGGCGAAGACGGTCCACCAATTGCCCGGCGTGCCGGTCGCTGTCCCCGGCTCCGTCACCGGATCGCGCTCGCCGAACAGCATCCTGTAGATCTGTCGCGCACGGGCATGGGCGTCGGCCTTGCCGATTTGCCTGAGACGGGTCACCACGGAAGCTCCCTGTTCTGGAAGTCGCGAAAGCTGCCGCTGTTCGTCTCGTCCAGCTCGGCGATGCGCGCGCGCAGGCCCGTCTTGCCCTTGACGGCCTTCAGTTCGGCCGCCCCGGCCGGATCGCGGCAGCAGGCGATGACGTCCGCGCCCTCGGCCGCGTATTGCTTGACGAACTCCAGCCCGATGCCGCGATTGGCCCCGGTGACGAGGATGGTGGTCATGGCCGCATCTCCTTGAACCTGCCCCTCGTGGGGAGGTCGAAAAATGCGAAACGCATTTTTCGGGTGGGGGGATCACTCTAGCAGCACGCCCCCCACCCGAAAAATCTCTGCGCAGCGCTTCGAGATTTTTCGACCTCCCCACAAGGGGGAGGTCAAGGCGCCCCAAATCCCCCGCCGCCGGGGGTTTCGATGACGATGGCGTCGCCGGCCGCCACGTCGATCTCGTCGCGGCCTTTCAGCGTCACTTCGGTTCCGTCCCTGCGCAGGATGGTTGCCGTGCCTTTCGCGCCGGGCGCGCCGCCCTCGAGCCCGAACGGCGCCGTCTCGCGCCGGGTGGAGAGCAGCGCCACCGTCATGGCCTCGTTGAAGCGGATGCGCCGCACGGTGCCGTCGCCGCCGCGGTGGCGGCCGGCGCCACCGGAGCCCCGGCGGATGCCGAAGGATTCCAGCCGCACGGGATAGCGGTCCTCCAGCACTTCCGGATCGGTGAGGCGGGAGTTGGTCATGTGGGTGTGCACGGCGGAGCGGCCGTCGAAATCGCGGCCCGCGCCCGCGCCGCCGCAGATGGTCTCGTAGTATTGGTGACGTTCGTTCCCGAAGGTGAGGTTGTTCATCGTCCCCTGGCTCGCGGCGAGGATGCCGAGGCAGCCGAACAGCGCATCGACCACCGCCTGGCTGGTCTCGACATTGCCGGCCGCCACGGCGCCGGGAAAGCGCGGATTGAGCAGCGAGCCTTCCGGCACGTGAATGTCGAGCGGCTTCAGGCAGCCCGCGTTCATCGGGATGTCGCTGTCCACCAGGCAGCGGAAGACGTAGAGCACCGCGGCCTTGGTGACGGAGCCGGGCGCGTTGAAATTGTTGTCCTGCTGCGGCGAGGTGCCGGTGAAGTCGACGCGGGCGTTGCGCGCGGCGCGGTCGACCGCGATCTTCACCGCGATCTCCATGCCGCCGTCCATCGGCATGCGGAACGCGCCGTCCTTCAGCGCGCCGATCACTTTGCGCACGCTCTCCTCAGCGTTGTCCTGCACGTGGCCCATATAGGCGGTGACGGCATCGGCGCCATAGAGCGCGCAGGCGCGCGCCAGCTCCTGCGCCCCGCGCACGCAGGACGCGGCCTGCGCCTTCAGGTCGGCGACGTTCTGCGCCGGGTTGCGGGCGCCGCCTTCGGCCAGCACGTTCGTGACGGCGGCCTCGTCGAAGCGCCCGCCACGGATCATGGGGATGCCGTCGAACAGCGCGCCTTCCTCGAAGATGGTTTTCGAGAACGGCGGCATCGAGCCCGGGGTGATGCCGCCGATGTCGGCGTGGTGGCCGCGGCTGGCCACGAAGAAGCGGCGGATGCCGTCCACGAAGACGGGCGCCACCACCGTGATGTCCGGCAGATGCGTGCCGCCGTCGTAAGGGGCGTTGGTGACGAACATGTCGCCGGGCGCCATGTCCGGATGCTTCTTCATCACCGCGGTCACGCAATCGCCCATCGAGCCGAGATGCACGGGCATGTGCGGCGCATTCGCCACGAGGCCGCCCTCGGCATCGAAGATGGCGCAGGAGAAGTCGAGCCGCTCCTTGATGTTCACGCTGGCCGCCGTGTTCTGCAGCGTCGCGCCCATCTCCTCGGCGATGGCCATGAACAGATTGGCGAAGACTTCCAGCAGCACCGGGTCGGCTGCGGTCGATGCGGCTTGCGCGGCGGTGCGTCCGCCCTGCCGGGTGAGGATCACGGCGCGGTCGCGGCCGATCTCCGCCGCCCAACTGGGCTCGACGACGATGGTCTGGTGCGGCTCGATCAAGAGCGCGGGGCCGGGAACGGACGTTCCGGGCATCAGCTCTTCCGTCCGGCGCACGGACGCGTCATGCCAGGCGCCCTGGGAATAGAACTTGGTTCTTCCTCCCCCGCTTTGCGGGGGAGGGGGACCGCGTAGCGGTGGAGGGGGCGGCTGCGAAGGCGAATGTTCTTCTCCGCTGCTCACCCCCCCTCCGTCTGCCGCGCGAAGGCGCGCGGCATCCACCTCCCCCGCAACGGCGGGGGAGGAAGAACAAGCCTCCACCTCCACCGACTCCGCGATCAGCGCTTTGCCCTCGAAGCCGAAGCCGAAGAGCTGGGCGTGTTTCGCGGCGAATTCCCGCGCCATTTCCTCCGGAGAGGACAGCTCTATCGCCAGCGTCGTGTCGCTGCCCTGGTAGCGGATATGGACGCGCGCCCTGGTCTCGATCCGCTCCGCGCCTTGCGCCTTGAGCTCCGCCTCGGCCTCGCCCGCCAGCACCGACACATCGAGATCGGCCGTCTCCAGCGCCGCGCCCGCCGCGCGCTGGCGCACGCTGCGCAGCGCGGCGAGCTTCATCCCGTAGGCCGACAGCACGCCCGAGAACGGATGGATGAAGATCGTCGTCATCCCCAGCGCATCGGCGACGAGGCAGGCATGCTGGCCGCCGGCGCCGCCGAAGCAGGCGAGCGCGTAGCGCCGCGTGTCGTAGCCCTTCGCCACCGAGATGCGGCGGATGGCGTTGGCCATGTTCTCGACCGCGATGCGGATGAAGCCGTCGGCGACGGCCTCGGGCGCGCGCCGGTCTCCGGGCGTGGCGCCGATCTCGGCGGCGAGCGCGGCGAAGCCCTCGCGCACGCGCGCCTCGTCGAGCGGCGCGTCGGAATGCGCGCCGAAGATGCGCGGGAAGAATTCGCCGCGCAGCTTGCCGGTCATGACGTTGGCGTCGGTCACGGTGAGCGGGCCGCCGCGGCGGTAGCAGGCCGGCCCGGGATCGGCGCCGGCGGAATCCGGCCCCACGCGGAAGCGGGCGCCATCGTAATGCAGGATCGAGCCGCCGCCGGCCGCGACCGTGTGGATCGCCAGCATCGGCGCGCGCAGCCGCACGCCCGCGACCTCGGTCTCGTAGACACGTTCGTAACTGCCGTCGAAGCGCGACACGTCGGTGGAGGTGCCGCCCATGTCGAAGCCGATGACATGGTCGAAGCCGGCGGCGCGCGCCGTCTCGGCCATGCCCACCACCCCGCCGGCCGGGCCGGAGACGATGGCGTCCTTGCCGCGGAAGAAGGCCGGCGCCGCGAGCCCGCCGCTGGAGGTCATGAAAAAGAGTCTGGTGCCGCCCAGGGCCGACGAGACGCGGTCGGCGTAGCGCGCCAGCACCGGAGACAGATAGGCGTCCGCCACCGTGGTGTCGCCGCGGGAGACGAACTTCATCAGCGGCACGCTCTCGTGGCTGGTGGAGACGTGCGCGAAGCCCGCCGCGCGCGCGATCGCGGCCGCCCGCTTCTCGTGCGCCGGATAGCGGTAACCATGCATGAACAGGACGGCGCAGGAGGCGAGCCCGTCCGCCCGCGCCTGGCGCAACGAACGTTCCAGCGCGGCGGCGGATTCGCCCTCCAGCGGCGCGAGCACCGTGCCGTCCGCCGCCACGCGCTCGTCCGCCTCGATGACGCGGGCATGGAGCATGTCCGGCAGCTCGATCTTCAGCGCGAACAGCCTGGGCCGGTGCTGGTAGCCGATGCGCAGCTGGTCGCCGAGCCCTTTGGTCGTGACCAGGACCGTCGGCTCGCCGCCGCGCGTCAGCAGCGCGTTGGTCGCTACCGTGGTGCCCATGCGCACTTCTTCGATGCGGGACGGATCGAGCGGCTTGCCGGAAGGGATGGCCAGCACGCGCCGGATCGCCTCCAGCGCCGCGTCGTCATAGGCCGGATTGTCGGAGAGCAGCTTGTGCGTGGAGAGCGCGCCATCCGGCGCCTGCGCCACCACGTCGGTGAAGGTGCCGCCGCGATCGATGTAGAATTTCCACTTGTTCATGGGCGCGGCGGTCGCATTTCGGCCCACATTGTCCTAAAGCTTCGGCCCATGTCCATCTGGGGAAAACTGGGCGGCGCGGCGGCGGGGTTTCTCGCCGGCGGCCCGGTAGGCGCGGCCATCGGCGCGGTCGCGGGCCACGTCTACGACCGCCTGCGCGACACCGCCCAGGCCGATCCCGGCGTCGCCTTCACCATCGCCATCATCGCGCTGGGCGCCAAGATGGCCAAGGCCGACGGCGTGGTCACCGCCGACGAGGAGGCCGCCTTCGCCCGCGTCTTCCGCGTGCCGCGCGAGGAGGAGGCGAACGTCCGGCGCATCTTCAATCTGGCGCGCGCCGACACGGCGGGCTACGAGATCTATGCCGGCCAGATCGCGCGCCAGTTCCGCGGCAACCCCGCCGTGCTGGAGGACATCCTCGACGGCCTGTTCGAGATCGCCAAGGCCGACGGCGTGTTCCACCCCGGCGAGCAGGCGTTCCTCGCGCGCGTGGCGGAGATCTTCGGCTTCGCGCCCAACGTCTATCGCCGCATCCGCGCCTCGCATTTCGCCGACGCCTCGGATCCCTATGCGATCCTCGGCGTGAGCTACGAGGCCGGCGAGGAGGAGGTGCGCGCCACCTGGCGGCTCCTGGTCAAGCAGAACCACCCCGACCGCCTGATCGGCCGCGGCGTCCCGCCCGAATTCGTCAAGCTCGCCAACGACAAGCTCGCCGCCATCAACGCCGCCTACGAGAAGATCCGTCAGGAGCGCGATTTCAGGTAGGCGGCGGCGCGTGAATTCCTCTTCGCGAAGCCGGCGAATCCGGCGACAATGACCGGGCGTAACGCGACGGGCCCGCGATGCAGCTTCCCGCTCTCCAGCAATGGCGCGATTTCTACGTCATGATCGGCACCGCCTCCGGCGCCATCGTGGGGGCGACGTTCGTCGTGGCCACGCTGGCGGGCGGGATCGAGAAGCGCACCATCGGCCTCAAGGGCTTCATCACGCCGACGACGGTCCATCTTTCGAGCGTGCTGGTGGGCTCGGCGATCCTGACCGCGCCTACGCTCTCCGCGCTCGTGCTCGCGCTCCTGCTGGGTGTGGGCGCGCTCGCCGGCGCGGTCTACGGCATAGTCATCTGGATGCGCATCACCACGCTGAAGATCGATCTCATCGACCGCTTCTGGTACGGCATCCTTCCGGTCATCGCCTACCTGCTGCTCGGCGCATCGGCCTGGCTGGTGTTCGCGGCGGTGGAGCATGCGCTGGAGCTGGTGGCGCTGGCGCTTGTGCTGCTGCTCGTCGCCGGCATCCGCAATGCCTGGGACATGGCGACCTTCATGATCATGGGCGGCCCCGCCGCGGCGGACGCGGACAAGGACGTCAAGTAACGTCCGTTACGGCGGAGCGCCGCGCGAGGCGGGACATGGACGAGCAGGACGAGCATCGCAGGCGCCTCGCCGCCACCCTGATCGGCGGCGCGGTCGTGGCCGGGCTCGGCATCTGGCTGGCCTGGGCCATGCACGGCTACCTCGCCCACGAGCGCTGCCTGGAGGAAGGCCATCGCTTCTGCGACCAGCCCATCGACGTGCCACGGTGAAACCGGGGCGTCGGGGCGCGGCCCGGGTTCGATCCGTCAGTCCGGTAGTGTCTCAGTTTGAATTCCTTCGATGAAGAACACGAAGGATATAGCTAGCGATAAGCCCAAGGGTGACGATGGCAACTGCGTAAGGATCACCAGAACGGAGAAAATTTGGATTCATAGCAACATCGACCACCCCGAAAACGGTTAATATCAACATCGACGCGGTAAAGCCGCCAATCGCGACCGAAGTAAGTTGAGACGCCAGAGGACGCGAAGCGTTTGTCGCCCGCGCTATAACAAAAAAGATTCCTGTCGCAATGATCCAAAAATTAATTGCCAACGTGGTCCAGAGTTCGGCTTCTTCCGCATACTCATGGAGTGCGTTCCATTGCATGAATGCCCCGCTTTCCGTTCGGCCCGCGCTTCTTCGGCGGGTTCTCTGCATCCATCATAGCGCAGAAATCGGCCATGCTCATTAGCTCTTTCGCGATCCCGGCTTGCATGGCCGAAGAGACGCGGAGCGCCTTATGCTGGCGGCAAAAATTGTAGTGGTAAAAGTAGAGCGCCAGCGCGTGGCAATGGTTGTCCAGCTTCTTGCTGAAAGCGTTGGTAAGGCGCGTGAACCGGCGCATGGACATACGCATCGTCAGATTTTGCCGCTCGACGTAGGACGTTGAGACATGCGCCATGTCGGGATTGCCACGCAGACGTTTCTTGTCAGCGCCAAGGCAGATGCCGGGGCTGTATTTGCGCTCCGGCCCGCGATCCGGTGCGGCGCCGTATCTCTTGATCAGGTTGGCGAAGTCGATCCCGACGCCTTCAAACGCGGCGCCGACAGCGCGTGCCTTGCCGCCTTTGCCGCCAAGCTCGGCGGGGCGCTTCTGACCTTGGAGCCTTTAGGCATTTCGGTCTCTTCCCGGGTAGTACCTGAAGGGGTCCACCTGTCCGCCCTCCCCGCGCCGGTGTATCCGGCCACTACCTATGAGACGACGGCAGGTTGAATTCACCCGTTGCTGGTATGCAGCACCCGGAAAAATTGCCTCGGCTAACTCGCTTTCACTGAGGCCCGGCTTGCGCTTAACCAACGCCATGATTTGGTCTGCAACCGTCATCTTGACAACCTAGAGCCCAGATACCGAGGGGGCAACGACGCCAAAATCCAAACTTAGACACTACCCCTCTTGACACCCCTCAAACAATCATCAAATATACATCCGAGAATGATGGATAGCTCGGAGGAGGGCGTTCCATGAGCAAGATCGGAGTGGGCGTGGGCGACGATTTTCCGGTCGATGATGGACATGGGGGCGCTCCCGGCGGTGCGCAAGGCGCGGCCGGTCCGGCTGCGGGCGGCGCCCCAGGTGGTTCGGACGCTGACGACCGGGCGGAATTCGAGGCGTGGAAGCGCCGGCGCGACGCCTGGCGGTCCCAGCGCGAGGCCTGGCGCGCGGAGCAAGAAGCCCGCCGCGCCGATCGCGAGGAGTGGCGCGCCCGCAAGCGCGCCTTCAAGCACAGGCTCCGCGAGGCCATCCACGATTCCTTTGGCGACGCGCGCGACTGGCGCGACGACGGCTACCGTGCCGGCGGCGAGCGCGATTACGCCTGGCGTCCCCGCTTCTGGCCCCTGGGCGCGATGGGGCTCGGCATCGGCACCGCGGTGCTGCTGATCCCGATCATCGTCCTGGTGCTGCTGGTGTCGCTGATCTCCGCCGCCTTCAAGGCGCCGCTGGTGATCCTGGCGATCGTCCTGGTGCTGTGGCTGATCTTCGGCTTCGGCCACCGCCATCATCGCCATCACGGAAGCGGCCGCCGCTACTATTACGACAGCGACATCGACACCCCGCCGGCCCCGCCGGGTGCGCGTCCGCCCAGGCCGCAGCCGCCCAACGGCAACGCCATCGTCACGCCGCCGCCGGCCGGGACCTGAACCATGCACGGACGCCGCAACCGCTACGCCGCGGGCTTCGCCGCCGACGCCATGCGCGCCGCGGCCGACGCGATGGAGAACACCGGTCGCACCACCACGCGCGTGCAGCTCGAAATGCCGCCGCAGGCGATGGAGCGGCTGACGCGGCTCAAGGAGAAGACCGAGGCCGCCTCCTATGCCGAGGTCATCCGCAACGCCCTGCGCGTGTTCGAGGCGCTGCTCGACGAGCACGAGAAGGGCGCGGAGTTCCAGCTGAAGCGCGAGTCCGGCGAAACCGTGGCGTACAAGATCTTCGTATGAGCCCGCGCATCGTCGAAAGGCCGTCGCCCAATTGCGACGCCCGGCTGGCGGGCGCCGGCGTCGACATGCTGGTGCTGCACTACACCGGCATGCGGACGGCGGAAGAGGCGCTGGCGCGGCTCACCGATCCGGCCGCCAGGGTCAGCGCCCACTACACCGTCGACCGCGACGGCGGCGTCTTCCGCCACGTGCCGGAGGAGATGCGCGCCTGGCATGCCGGCGTGTCGTACTGGGCGGGCGCGCGCGACGTGAACGGCCGCTCCATCGGCATCGAGCTGGTCAATCCCGGCCACGAATTCGGCTATGTGCCGTTCACGGAGGCGCAGATCGGCGCCCTGATCGATCTCTGCGCGGGCATCTTCGCCCGCCATCCCATCCCGCCCGCCCGCGTCGTCGGCCATTCCGACGTGGCGCCGGCGCGCAAGCAGGATCCGGGCGAGCTGTTCCCCTGGGCGCCGCTCAGCGAATACGGCATCGGCCTGTGGCCGCGGATGGACGTGCTGGACGAGCCGTTCGAGCGCGCGCTCGCCCGCTTCGGCTACGGCGTCCTGCCCGAGGCCGGCGTGCCGCTCGAGACCGTGATCCGCGCCTTCCAGCGCCACTTCCGTCCGGCATGCATCGACGGCATTGCAGACGCGGAATGCGCGCGCCTTCTGGCGGGGCTTCTCGCGGGCTAGCCTTGCCGCATGACGGCCACCGGCCCGAAAACCATAGGAATGATCGGCGGCATGAGCTGGGAAAGCTCGTCGGTCTACTACCAGCTCGTCAACCGCGCGGTGCAGCAGCGGCTGGGCGGCATGCATTCGGCCAGGGTGCTGATGCATTCCTTCGACTTCCAGGAGATCGCCGACCTGCAGGACGCCGCGAAGTGGGACGAGGCCACGGCGCGCATGTGCGAGGCCGGGCTCGGGCTCGCCAGGGGCGGCGCCGACTTCCTGATGATCTGCTGCAACACCATGCACCGCATGGCGGACGCGGTGGAGAAAGCCGCCGGCGTGCCGCTGCTGCACATCGCCGATCCCCTGGGCGAGGCGATCCGCGCGCGCGGCATCGGCACGGTGGGCCTGATCGGCTCGCGCCACACCATGGAGCAGGATGCGATCCTGACCGGGCGGCTGCGCAAGCGTCATGGGCTCGAGATCCTCGTGCCGGAGGGCGAGGATTTCCGCGCCATCGACCGCATCGTCTACGAGGAGATGGTGCGCGGCCGCTTCGAAGAGCCGGCGCGGGCAAGGACGCGCGACGCGATCGGCAGGCTCGCCGCCCGCGGCGCGCGGGGCATCGTCCTCGGCTGCACGGAATTCCCCATCCTGGTGAAGCCGGACGACAGCCCCGTCCCGCTCTTCGACACCACCACGCTGCACGCCATGGCCGCGGTGGACTTGGCGGTCTGCTGAGCTAAGGTGCCGCCCGGAGGCACCCATGAAAGTCAATTACGGGCCCATCGAAACCGAAGTGTCGGTGTCGGCGTCGGGCATGATCGCCATCGATCAGTACTATCTGGGCGACTCCTCGGACCGCGCCTATTCCTCCGTCACGCTATCGCCGGAGAACGCCGAAGCCGTGGCGCATGAGATCCTGCGGCTGATCAACGCCCGCCGCCCGCGGCTCACGGAGTGACGGCGCCGGATTTGGATTCCGGCCGCGAGGCGGCTATAACCGCCCCGCGTCAGATGGCCGGATGGCCGCCCCGCCACTAGATTGAGGACCGCCGTTCCACGACGAAACGCAACGGTTCCCAATCTAGTGGCGGGGAGGAAAGTCCGGGCTCCACGGAAACACGGTGACGGATAACATCCGCCGGGGGCGACCCCAGGGACAGCGCCACAGAAATGATACCGCCCCGCCACTATCTTCCGGATCGCTGTGCAAAAGAACGCACAACCGGTCTCAAGATAGTGGCGGGGCAAGGTTGAAATGGTGCGGTAAGAGCGCACCGCGTTCCTGGCGACAGGGACGGCACGGCAAGCCCCACCGGGAGCAAGACCAAATAGGGACGGCAGGTGATGCGTTTCCGCATCGCCGTCCGGGTCGGTCGCGTGAGGTGGCGGGCAATCGCCATCCCAGAGGAATGGCCATCCCTCTCCCGGCGCCTCGGCGCAGGCAGAGGACAGAACCCGGCTTACAGGCCATCTGACGCGCCTTGCACCCCCTCATGGGGGCCGGCGAACGCGCCCGGCCCTTCCATTCTCCGCCGGGTCCGCCCATATACGGGGAACACCCGCCGATTTTCGCGCTGACCTTCCCGGTGCCGGAGCCGCCATTGCCCCAGAAGACCGCCACGATGGCCCACAGGGCCTATCTCGCCGCCATCGCCGTGAAGGGATTCGACGGCGGCATCGAGCTTCTGCTCGGCCTCGTCGTGGCGCTGCTCGGCCGCGACGGGCTCAACAATCTCCTCATCTCGATCGTGGCGCCGGAGCTGTCGCGCCATCCCGGCAGCCATCTGTGGAGCGCCGTCCAGCACGGCACCGACGGGCTCCTGCATGCCGGGCACGGCTTCGTCGTCGTCTACCTGCTGGCGCATGGCGCGCTCAAGCTCGCCATCGCCATCGGGCTCTTCCGCGAGCGCACCAACTGGATCTTCCCGGTGGCGGCCGTCGTGCTGCTGGGCTTCATCGCCTACATGAACGTGCACCTCGCCATCCTGTGGTCGTGGTGGCTGTTCGCCTTCATGCTGTTCGACGTGGTGACGCTGGGGCTGGTGCTCAACGAATGGCGCAATCACCGCGCCCCCGCGGCGCCGGGCGCGGCCGTCCGCATCGGGAGCTAGCCGCGCGGCGTCGCGCCGGCGAGCAGCGCCAGCGTCATCGCGTCCCTGCCGCCGCCGAAGAAGCCGTCCAGCGCCGCCGCGAACAGCGCGTCTTCCGGCGCGGCCTCGGCGAACAGCGTCATCGAGGAATGGAATTTGCGATCGTCGGGCGCGCCGAAAATCTCATGCGCGCTCTTGCCCTCCGCCGCCAGCACCAGGCCGGTGCATTCGCGCAACCGCCCGCCCAGCAGCGCATGCGCCAGATAGGCGCGCGCGTCCGCCAGCGAACGGAGGGCGTAACGCTCGGCCATGGCGCTGCGGCCGAGCCCCGCAAGCTGGGGGAACACAAACCACATCCAGTGCGTCTGCTTGCGCCCCTGCCTGAGCTCCATCGCCACGCGCGAATAGACCGGGTCCTGCGCCGCGATGAAGCGCTCCAGATCGAAGGGATCGCTCACGTCGCGACCGGCAATTCCTTCAAGCCGCGGAAGAACGGCAGGGTTCGCCATTGCGGCGGCGCCTCCGGATCGGCGAGGCGCACGTTGGGGAAGCGCGCGAAGAAGTTCGCGATGGCGACCTGCGCCTCCATGCGGGCCAGCGGCGCGCCGATGCACAGATGCAGGCCCCCGCCGAACGCCACATGGGGCGCGTCCTTGCGGGCGATGTCGTAGCGGTGCGGTTCCCTGAACGCGGCGGGGTCGCGGTTGGCGCCGCGCAGCGACATCAGCAGCGACTGCGACCGGTGCACCGGGCAGCCGCCGACGTTCATCTCGCGCGGCGCGATGCGGCCGGTGATGTCCACCGGCGCCTCGTAGCGCAGCGTCTCCTCGATGCAGGAATTGATCAGCGACGGATCGGCCCTGAGCCTGGCCAGTTCTTCGGGATGGGTGAGCAGCAGCCAGATCGCGTTGCCGATCAGGTCGGTGGTCGTGAGGTTGCCGCCGATGAGCAGGCCCTGGAGGTTGACCGAGATCTCGCCGTCGCTGAGCGGCGCGCCGTCCTTCTTGAGCGCCATCATGTCGCTGACGAGATCGTCCCTGGGCCGCGCCGCGCGCTCTTCCATCAGCGCGCGCATATAGGCCGAGAGCGCGTTGATGCAGCGCACGAACTGCGCGGTCTGCGCTTCGTCGCGGAACGGATTGAGGCCCAGGATCGCGCCCTCGCTCCACTCGCGGAACTCCACCAGCCGGCTCTCGTCCACGCCCAGGATGCGCGCGATCACGTCGATCGGCACGCGCAGGGCAAACGCGTCCATGGCGTCGAAGCGGCTGGCGCCGCCGATGCGGTCGAGCCATTCGTCCACCACGCGCGCGACCAGCGGCTTGCACCTGGCGACGCGTTTGTAGAGCGCCCTGGCGAAAGGCTCGCGGATGCGCATGTGGTCCGGCTCGTCCATGAGCAGGATGCCGCGGCCGAGCTCGTCCTGCGGCACGGTGAGGCCGGGCGCCTGCTGGCCCAGGATCGCGCGCGCGATCACGGCGCCTTCCTCCGCGCGCTCGGGCCCGCGCCACATGGTGGTGTCGGACAGCACGCCGCGCGCGTCGGCATAGCGCGTCAGGATGAAGGTGCCCGCGCCCGTGTCGCGATGCACGGGAGACTCGGCCCGCAGCCGGTCGAGCAGCGCGTGCGGATCGTCGTTGAACGCCGGATTGAACGGCGTCAGGTCCATGAATTTGGGAAGCGGCGCGGCCGGATCGGCGGTCTTGTCAGGCATGGATGGCCTCTGACATTTTGTCAGCCACTGGAATGTAGCGTGGCCGCGGCCCGGCGTCGAGAGGTCTCGGCGGGAATGTTAGCGCAGATCTAGACTATTTCCGGCAGAGATACAGGCGTACGAACCTTCAGCAAATCACGATAAAGCGCTCTAGCTCTCTCAAGTGCGCGGGGTGTCGCCTTATCTTCTTTGCGTTCTTGTACCACTTCCCAAGGAGTGCGCACACTTTTCGCTGCTAGATACGCAGCTGTTATCGCAAGCTCCAAGGTAACCGAGTCAGCTTCGATCATCTTTTTTAGAAGAGCCTGGCGTGACGCGCGCTTGCTATCGTCCTCGTCCACATGATCTCCATGAGCAACGAAAACTGAATACTCTCCACCCCAATTGGCGCGTCTTCTTTGCTCGCAAACTAGTCCCAATGCGTCGGCATCGTTGCATGCAAGCTTGAGGTCTTCACTATAAGGTCCAAAGTGCTTGTACGTGAATGGAAAGCCGTATCCCAAGCCGGTGAGCTCAAGCGCGCAGGCACACTTCTGCAGTTTGGTTCGGCCGACGATGGTTCCACCGGCCAATAAGACGATTTCTTGCACTGCCCTAGGATCGGCATAAGTCATTGGAAGACCTCCCGCAAAAGACCTGCAATGATCTCTTTTCCCGAATCATCGCCATAATACAGCCGATAAGCATGGAAAGGCACAAGGCTTCTCACGACAGGAGACAATTCGCCCAGATCGTGCATGCCGCCGTCCTCGCCGACCGCCCATATGCGGTTGAGAGCTCCGTCGTCGCGCACAACGCGTTTGTAAGGATTGCGCTCTGCAACATCTTCGAGCAGCACCGGACTATCCTCGTTGGGCTGGAGAAGTCCGCGCTCTGCTATCAGTTGGCGAATTCGCGCCTCCGCCTTGCTCGCCTCGTTTCGTCGATGTTCGCGATCCTCAAATTTGCGTCTCGCCCATACCGCCACTTCGTGACCGACGTCGACGCACTTATAGAGCCTGCGGCTGAGCAACCGTGTCGCTAGCTTGGATATGATCGGCACTCGGGCCAACTTGAGGAGGGGTAAGGCGCCCGTAATCACGGCGTCATCTAATGCGAGATAGGCCTCCAGCCTCTCTGGCGCGCGCGCGAATGTCACAATGGGATGTTCTTTCGGCAATCCCGTGGACGCAATGTCACCATCCAGAATTCTTTGAAAGACGGCTGCAAAGAGTGCACTGAAGATGCACTCGGCGCCGCGGGTTGTCTTGTGCATGTATACTGTCGGATACAGGTGAAAGAGACCGAGAACATACGACTCTGCCGCCATGACAGATTTTGGGGCGATTACAAACGTCTCGGCTTGTTTCAAATACTCCCCATCTTGACCGACATCGACGCGGCCGATTCGTAAGTTGGCGAGCAGCCAACGAAAATCTATCGCCCCTTGTTGTGTTCCCGTCATCATACGGTCGCGTCGCATATAGTCCAGTCGATCCGCATCGAATTGGCTCGATACGATCGAGCAATAAACATCTGCAGGGCTGTCGCTGCCGATAATGCGCGCGACCATATCGGCGAATCCCGGTCTGACAACTTCAAGTTCCGCTCTCACATCCGTCTCTTTAATGATTCGAACGGTCCAATCTTCGTGAGATCCCTCGATGCCAACGAGTTCCAGCGTGTGTTCAAAGGCATGGCTGAACGGACCATGCCCGACGTCATGAACCAACGCGGCTGCAATCGCGGCATTCGCTTGAACACGGTCGAATTTCGCTTCGCCGACCAGACCTTTGACCACGTGGGTCAGCTGCCTCGCGGTATGAAACACGCCATAGCTGTGCGCCAACCTGGTGTGCGTCGCACCGGGATAGACCAGTTCCGAGAAGCCAAGCTGCTTTATGCGCCGCAATCGTTGAAATGCGTCGGTCTGCGCCACGCGCCAACACTGATACTCGAATTCATCGGAGCCGAACTCGATCAGGTCGTGAACCGGGTCGCGGATCCTTTCCTTCTTTTCCGGCATATTGTTCTTTTTATGTTCTCATATTTCTTTCAGGCGGTCAAGTCACGTGGTGCACAATTCTGGTCGAGCCAAGCCTATCGATCTACCCCACCTTCACCAGCATCTTCCCGAAATTGTCGCCCTTGAAGAGGCCGATGAAGGCGTCCGGCGCGCGCTCGATGCCTTCGTAGACGGTCTCCTTCCACTTCATCCTGCCTTCCTTCACCCACTTGCCCATGTCGGCGAGGAAGCCGGGCGTCATGGCGAAGAAGTCGGAGACGATGAAGCCCTCGATCTTCAGGCGCAGCGGGATCACGGCGATGATGTTCCTGGGTCCGGGCGGCAGTTCGGTGGCGTTGTACTGCGCGATCATCCCGCACACCGGGATGCGCCCGTTCATGCGCATGTTGGCGAGCGCGGCGTCGAGGTGCTCGCCGCCCACATTCTCGAAATAAACGTCGATGCCTTGCGGGAACGCCGCGCGCACCGCCGCCTCGAGCGGGCCGGCCTTCTTGTAGTTGATGGCCCTGTCGCAGCCGGCTTGCTTGAGCAGCCAGTCGCACTTGTCGTCGGAGCCCGCGGAGCCGACCACATAGCAGCCCTTGGCCTTGGCGATCTGGCAGACCACCGCGCCCACCGCTCCGCTCGCGGCGGAGACGAACACGCGCTCGCCCTCCTTCAGCGCGCCCACCTTCAGCAGGCCCGCATAGGCCGTGAGCCCGGGCATGCCCAGCGCGCCGAGATAGGCCTGCACGGGGGCGACGGCGGGGTCGATCTTCTGGAACTCGCCGCCTTCGCTCACGAACCATTCCCGCCAGCCGGAGAAGTTGGAGACGTAGTCGCCCTTCTTCCAGTTGGGGTTGTTGCTCTCCATCACCTGGCCCACCGCGCCGCCCGAGAGCGTCTCGCCGATCTGGAAGGGCGGCACGTAGCTCTCCCGCTCCACCATGCGGCCGCGCATGTAGGGGTCGACGGACATGTAGGTGTTCCGGACCAGCACCTGGCCGGGCCCGGGGGTGGGGACGGGGGTCTCGGCCAGCTCGAAATCGGCCGGGGAGGGCATGCCGGCGGGGCGGCGTTTCAGGCGGATTTCCCGGCTTTTCTGGGAGGACATGATCGGGGCTCCTTAACCAAGGCGTTATGGGATGGCTGCGGGCGGCACCCTAGCAGCGGGCAGGGGTGTAACAAGCCGAAACATTTTATGAGTCGCGGCGGGGCGGGACTCCGTGGCTCATAGCCGGGCCATTCCCGGGGATTCCCCTTGTCAGTTCAACCTTCTGGCCCCCGCAGCCTCCGCGCCGGCGTCGTCGGCATCGGCGCGTTCGGCCGCCATCACGCCTCGAAATATTCCAAGCTTGCGGGCGTGGAGCTGGTCGCCGTGGCCGATCCGTGCCTGGACGCGCGCCGCCATGCCGCGACCACCCATGGCGTGAAGGCCGTGGCCGAGTGGAAGGATTTGCTGGGCCAGGTCGACATCGTCTCGGTCTGCACGCCGGCCGTGACGCATGCGCCCATCGTGCGCGCGTTCCTCAATGCCGGCGCCCATGTGCTGGTGGAGAAGCCCATCGCCACCGACCTCGACGAGGCGGACACGCTGATCGCGCTGGCCGAGGCCAAGGGGCTGGTGCTGACCGTGGGCCATCAGGAGCGCTTCGTCTTCGCCCGCACCGGCCTGCTCGAATATCCCGACGCGCCGCTCGAGATCGAGACCTGGCGCAACGGCCCATGGACCGGCCGCGGCGCGGACGTCTCCGCCGTGCTCGACCTGATGATCCACGACCTGGATCTGGTCCACCGCCTGGTCACGGCCGACGTCGCCGACGTGACGGCGGACGGGCGCGCCACCCAGGGCGCCTATTCCGACGAGGTGACCGCGCGCGTGACCTTCGACAACGGCACGGTCGCGAGGCTGACGGCGAGCCGCATTTCGCTCATCCGCCGCCGCGGGCTGCGCGCCGTCTATGCGGACGGCGTGATCGAGATCGATTTCATCACCCGCCAGGTGAAGAACACCACCAGGCGGCCGCTCGGCGCGCTCGACATGGGCGATCCCCTGGGCGAGTCCGTGGCCTCGTTCGTCAACGCCGCGCGCTCGAGCGCGCCCACGCTGGTGCGCCCGGAAGAGGCGCGCCGCGCGCTGGAAACCGCGCTCCTGATCGACGAGGCGGCCGCGCCGCTTACCGGCTCGCGCAGCAGCGAAGATCGCGCGCTCTACGCGTGAGCGCCCGCGCCGGCCTTCTCTTCGCGACGCTCCTCCTCGCGGCGTTCCTCGGCGCCGCGCCGGGCCTCGCGCAATCCGACACCGAACTCGTCATCGACGCGCGCCGGCTCGTCGTCATGGTCGGCCAGAGCCAGGCCGCGCTGCATTATATCGACCCGGCGTTCCCGGCGGAGCAGTACGCCGAAGACGTGGAGGGCGACGCCTACAGCGAGCTCACCGCCGCCATCCACCGCTTCGAGCTCACCCGCGCGCGGGCCTGCCACGACAATCTCGTGGCTCCGCAATTCTGCGGCCCGCCCTACAATCCGTCATGGCTGAAGGCCAGGCCCGCCGACCTGCGCGCCGCGCTCGACGATGCCGGCGCCCGCATCACCCCTTTCTGGAGCGCCGCCTGCGCCCGCGCCAGGGACAAAGGCGCCAATGCGAATTTGTGCGCGATAGAATGATTCCAACCCGCCCCTGGTGGGCGGGTCGAAAAGCGCGAAGCGTTTTTCGGGGCGGGGGAGTGGTGCCGTGCCCTCGCCACCGGCCCCCTACCCGAAAAATTCTTCGCTCCGCTCAAATTTTTCGACCTCCCCACGAGGGGGAGGTTGAATGTAGAACTAAGCCATGACCTCCCGCTTCCGCATCGCGCTGGCACAGGCCAATCCCGTCATGGGCGACATCGCCGGCAACCTCGCCCGGGCGCGCAAATTCCGCGCCGGGGCGGCGGCGCAGGGGGCGGATCTCATCCTCTTCCCGGAGCTCTACATCGTCGGCTATCCGCCGGAGGACCTGGTGCTCAAGCCCGCGCTCCAGCAGGACGCGCGCGAGGCCGTCGAAAAATTCGCGCGCGACACCGCCGATGGCGGCCCGGCGGTGCTGATCGGCGCGCCCTGGGTGGAGGACGGCAGGCTCCACAATGCCTGCCTCCATCTCGACGGCGGCGGCATCGCCGGCAAGACGTTCAAGGTCGACCTGCCGAACTACGGCGTGTTCGACGAGAAGCGCGTGTTCACGCCCGGCCCCATGCCGGGGCCGTTCTCGATCCGCGGGGTGCGCGTCGGCGTGCCCATCTGCGAGGACATCTGGACGCCGGAGGTGGTGGAGTGCCTGGGCGAGACCGGCGGGGAGATCCTGCTGGTGCCCAACGGCTCGCCCTTCGAGGTGGGCAAGGAGGACCAGCGGCTCAACCTGGTGGCCGCGCGCACGCGCGAGAGCGGCCTGCCGCTCATCTATCTCAATCAGGTGGGGGGGCAGGACGAGCTGGTGTTCGACGGCGCCTCGCTGGTCTGCAACGCCGACGGCGCGCTCGCCTGGGCGCTGCCGCCGTGGGAAGAGGCGCTCGCCGTCACCGAATGGACGCGGACCGGCAGGGGCTGGAGCTGCGCGCCGGGCGCGCGCGCGACGGAGGAGGACCGGCCCGCTTCCATCTACCACGCGATGGTGCTGGGCCTGCGCGATTACGTGAACAAGAACCGCTTCCCGGGCGTGGTGCTGGGGCTGTCGGGCGGCATCGACTCCGCGCTCTCGGCCGCCGTCGCCGCCGACGCGCTGGGCCCGGATCGCGTGCGCTGCGTGATGCTGCCCTCGCGCTACACCGCGCAGGAGAGCCTCGACGACGCGGAGCAATGCGCCAGGCTCCTGGGCGTCAAATACGAGACCGTGCCGATCGAAGCGGCGGTGGCGGCGTTCACCACGTCGCTGGAAGCCACCTTCGCCGGGCGGGCGGTGGACACGACCGAGGAGAACATCCAGTCGCGCATCCGCGCCGTGATCCTGATGGCGATCTCCAACAAGTTCGGCCCCATGGTGCTCACCACGGGCAACAAGAGCGAGATGAGCGTCGGCTACGCCACGCTCTACGGCGACATGTGCGGCGGCTACAACGTGCTCAAGGACGTCTACAAGACCGAGGTCTTCCGGCTGGCGCGCTGGCGCAACGCCAACCATCCGCGCGGCGGCCTCGGACCCAGGGGCCGCGTCATGCCCGACAACGTCATCACCCGTCCGCCCACCGCCGAACTGCGCGCCAACCAAAAGGACGCCGACTCGCTGCCGCCCTACGACATCCTGGACGGCATCCTGGAATGCCTGGTCGAGAACGAGATGACGTTCGAAGCCACCTGCGCCAGGGGCTACCACCCCGCCACCGTCAAGCGCGTCGAGCAGCTCCTCTACACCTCGGAATACAAGCGGAGGCAGGCGCCCCCCGGCGTGAAGATCACCCGGCGGAATTTCGGCCGCGACCGCCGCTATCCGATCACCAACGCCTTCCGGGACGCGCGGGATGTGTAGCCCACCTCCCCTTCGCGGGGAGGTCAAAAAATCCGGAGGATTTTTTGGGTGGGGGTCCTATCCGTCGTTCAGCGGAATAAGAGAAGATGCGCCGATGAACCCCCACCCGAAAAAGCTTCGCTTTTTCGACCTCCCCGCAAGGGGGAGGTGGGACAGATGACTCTCGTCCGCTTCGCGCCGTCGCCCACCGGGCTGCTCCATGCCGGCAATGCGCGCACGGCGGTGCTGAACTGGCTGTTCGCGAGGAAGACCGGCGGCAAGTTCCTGCTGCGCATCGACGACACCGACACCGGGCGCTCGCGCCCCGAATACGAAGCCGCGATCCTCGAGGACATGGCCTGGCTGGGCCTCACTCACGATCTCTTCGCCCGCCAGGTCGAGCGCGCCGATGCGCATGCGCGCGCGGCCGAGGCTTTGAAGGCGAGCGGCCACTTCTATCCCGCCTATGAAACCGCCGAGGAACTGGAGCGCCGCAGGAAGCGGCTGATGGCGATGCACCGGCCACCGGTCTACGACCGCGCGGCGCTGAAGCTGACGCAAGGCGATCGCGCCAGGCTCGAAGCCTCCGGCCGCAGGCCGCACTGGCGCTTCAAGCTCTCGCAGTCCAAGGTCAAATGGCGCGACCGCGTGCGCGGCGAGGTGGAGATCGACACCGGCCATCTCTCCGATCCCGTGCTCATCCGCGAGGACGGCCGCTTCCTCTACACGCTGCCCTCCATCGTCGACGACATCGATTTCAGGATCACCCACATCGTGCGCGGCGAGGATCACGTCACCAACACCGCCGCCCAGATCGAGATCTTCCAGGCGCTCGGCGCCAGGGTGCCGGAATTCGCGCATTTCCCGCTGCTGGTCGGGGCCGGCGGCGAGGCGCTGTCCAAGCGGCTGGGCTCGATCTCGCTTCGCAGCCTGCGCGCGGAGGGCATCGAGCCGCTGGCGCTCGCCTGCTATCTCGCCAGGACCGGCACCTCCGATCCGATCGAGCTCAAACCTTCATTGGAGGCGCTGGCCGGCGAATTCGCGTTCGACAAGATCGGCCGCGCGCCGGCGCATTTCGATCCCGCCGAGTTGTCGGGCCTGAACGCCAAGCTGCTGCATGCGCTGCCCTACGAGGCGGTGAAGGACCGCATCCCCGGCGACGCCGCGTTCTGGGAGGCGGTGAAGGCCAACGTCGCCCGGCTCTCCGACGCCGCCGATCTGTGGACGCTGGTCGAAGGCCCCGTCGCGCCCGCGATCGAGGACGCGGCGGTGACGCAGGCCGCCGCCGCCGCCCTTCCGCCCGAGCCGTGGGACGAAGAGACCTGGCCGGCCTGGACCAAAGCGGTCGCGGCGGCGACGGGGCTCAAGGGCCGCGCGCTTTTCCATCCGCTCCGGCTCGCGCTCACCGGCCGCGAACATGGACCGGAGCTGAAAAAGCTGCTACCGCTCATCGGGCGCGCGAAAGCGCTCGCGCGGCTCGAAGGAACCACAGCGTGATCCTCGCCTGGACGATCTGCCGGTGTCGCCGCGGCCTCTGAGCCGCCGCGTCCGCCTAACCACAGATTGACCCGAGGACCACCATGTTCTATATACGTTCCATGACAAATCCATCGCGGGAATCCGCCGTGCAAGCGGCGGAGGGGTGCACTATTGCCGTTCGGATCCCCCCAATCCGCCGCCCGCGCGCGCCCGGTTTCGGCCAAACGCAAAAACGAATGCCCAGTGTAGAATCTCACCCGCTTCTCCACCTCCCCCCTGCGGGGAGGTCGAAAAAGCGCAGCGCAGCGAAGCTTTTTCGGGTGGGGGCCCGGCGCCGGTCCCCCACCCGGCCTCCGCACATAAGGCAGGCAGGAGTCCGGCCATGAGCCTGCGCCTCCACAACACGCTCACACGGGCGAAGGAAGATTTCGCGCCGCTCGATCCGAAGAACGTGCGGATGTATGTCTGCGGACCGACGGTCTACGACTACGCCCATATCGGCAATGCCCGGCCGGCCATCGTCTTCGACGTGCTGTTCCGGCTGCTGCGCCATCTCTACGGCGAGGCGCATGTCACCTATGTCCGCAACATCACGGACATCGACGACAAGATCAACGCGCGCGCGCTGGCCGAGCGCGGCGACCGCAACATCCCCGTGCTGGACGTGGTGCGCGAGCTGACCGAGCGCACCTATGCCGTCTACAACGAGGATGTCACCGCGCTGGGGTGCCTCACGCCGACGCATATGCCGCGCGCGACCGAGCATGTGCCCGGCATGCTCAGGATCATCGAGAGGCTGCAGGCTGCCGGCCTCGCTTACGCCGCGACGACGGAGGACGACACCGCGCGCGAGCATCTCCATGTGCTCTTCCGCGTGTCCAACAAGCCCGACTACGGCAAGCTCTCCCGCCGCAGCCTGGATGACATGATCGCCGGCGCCCGCGTCGACGTCGCGCCGTATAAGGAAAATCCGATGGATTTCGTGCTGTGGAAGCCTTCGGACGAGAACACGCCCGGCTGGGAAAGCCGCTTCGGCTATGGCCGCCCGGGCTGGCATCTCGAATGCTCCGCGATGATCGAAGCCACCATGGGCGAGACCATCGATATCCATGGCGGCGGCATCGATCTCGTCTTCCCCCACCATGAGAACGAGATCGCGCAGAGCGAGGGCGCCCACCATGGCCATCCTTTGGCGCGCTACTGGCTGCACAACGGCTTCCTGCAGGTCGAAGGCGAGAAGATGTCCAAGAGCCTGGGCAACTTCGTCACCATCCACGAGCTCCTCGCCGACTGGCCGGGCGACGTGCTGCGGCTGAACATGCTGCGCTCCCATTACCGCCAGCCGATGGACTGGACCCTGGCCGGCATGAAGGAGAGCTGGACGACGCTGGAGAAATGGTACGGCACGGCCGAGCCGCTCGCCAACCGGCGCATCGGTGATGCGTTCCTCGCCGCGCTCTGCGACGATCTCAACACGCCCGCGGCGATCGCGGCGCTGCACGGCGGCACGGAGGAGGAATTGGCCGGCGGGCTGGCGCTGCTCGGCTTCTCGCCCGATCCCGGCCGCATCGTGCGCAAGGCCGAACTCGACGCGGTCGCCATCGCCGACGCCATCGCCGCGCGCAAGGCCGCGCGGGCAGCAAAGAATTTCCGCGAATCCGACCGCATCCGCGACGAACTCCTCACCCACGGCATCGTGCTGAAAGACAACCCCGACGGCACCACGACCTGGGACGTGAAGAAATAACGGCCTCCCCGCCGAGCTCGCTCTCCTCCCCGCGAGAGGACGGTTTGCGCCGCAGGTGCCCGCTCCGCGTTTCCTCCCCCGCGAGGGCCGCCGCGCTTCCTCCCCCGCGAGAACGGGGGAGGTGGATGGCGCGGCGGCAGCCGCGACAGACGGAGGGGGTGTGGCGATGGCGAAGGACTGGCCCGGATAGTCCGCAGCCACCCCCTCCACCGCCTTCGCCGGTCCCCCTCCCCCGCAAAGCGGGGGGAAGGAAACGCCGGTCTCGCCTTCCCCGCAGAGCGGGAGAGGAAGGCGCGGATTCGCCTTCCCCGCAAAGCGGGGCAGGAAGGGGCGGTTTCGCTTTCCCCACAAAACTGGGCGAGGAAAGTGAGGATAAGACGGGGAAAAATCACCCTTCAGTGTCACATATTTCCCACAACCTGGGATTGACATCCGTTCTGCTATCGTTCTATCCTGTGCGCCTGACGCCCAGGAGTGACATTCGGTGACGTAGCGCCGCCGCAAGGACAGACAGGTGACGGATGTGAGCCTTGCGCACATCCCGCGGAGACAAGGCAAGGTGTCCCCAGGACCGTGCCCCACCGGGCGGCGCGGCCTGGCAGGCCCGAACGGCCGCCGGACCGGGACCTCCTCCGCAGCACCGTGGAACGTCGACCCGGGCGTGCGCGCGGTGGGCCCAAACCCCCACACGCCGCCGGCCCGCTAAGACTGGGCAAGCCCCAAGGCCGCGCGTGGCGTTGGGGCTTTGTTTTGAGGGGCGCACGGGTGAGGAGATCTGCAAAAACGCGGGCTCTCGCGCCCATCCCGAATTGCTAGCGTGACGGGATGAAGCCCCGATCCGCCATCGCGCTGGAAGATCGCGAGATCGCTTCCGCCGATGCCGGCGCGCCGGTGGACGTGGACGCGCCGGATTCGCCGTCGCCGTCGGCGCGCGACGACGCGAGCGGCATCCTGCTCGCGGGCTTCGCCTATGCGTTCTGGGGCGTGATGCCGGTCTACTGGCGGCTGCTCGCCAGCGTGCCGCCGTTCGAGCTCACCGTGCACCGGATTTTCTGGTGCGCGCTTTTCCTGGCGATCGTCGCGCTGGCGCGCCGGCGGCTGCCGCAGCTCATGGCCATCGCGCGCGCGCCGCGGCTGCTGGGCACGCTGGCGCTGACGAGCGTGCTCATCACCTGCAACTGGACGCTCTACATCTACTGCGTGGCCACCCACCAACTGGTGGAGGCGAGCCTGGGCTACTACATCAACCCGCTGATCTCCATTGCGCTGGGCGTGGCGCTGTTCGGCGAGAAGATGTCCCGCCCCAGGCTCGCGGCGGTCGTGCTGGCGGGCGTCGCGGTGGCGGTCAAGGCCGTGGGCCTGGGCCATTTCCCGTGGATCGCGCCGTGCCTGGCGCTGTCCTTCGGATTCTACGGCTATTTCCGCAAGCTCACGCCGGTGGATTCGACGGACGGGCTGACGGTGGAGACCTGGATCCTGTTCCCGATCACCTGCGGGCTGGTGCTGTTCTGGCGGGCGCAGGGCACCGGCGCCTTCCCCGCGCCGGACCTGACGAAGGACGCGCTCCTCATCTTCGGCGGGCCGCTCACCGCCGTGCCGCTGGCCATGTTCTCCGCCGGCGCCCGGCGCATCCGCCTCTCCACGCTGGGCTTCCTGCAATACCTCTCGCCCTCGATCACGCTGGTGCTGGCGACCTTCGGCTTCGGCGAGGCGTTCACCCGCACCGACGCCGTCACCTTCGGCATCGTGTGGCTGGCGCTCGCCTTCGTGGCGGCGGAGGGGCGGATCGGCCGGCGCCTCATGCGGCCGCGAGCC
Source organism: Rhizomicrobium sp. (assembly GCA_035499995.1). Taxonomy (GTDB): domain Bacteria; phylum Pseudomonadota; class Alphaproteobacteria; order Micropepsales; family Micropepsaceae; genus Rhizomicrobium. The sequence continues at coordinate 33,985 of DATJXR010000031.1, forward strand.
GCTCCGCGATGAAGGCGACGGCCTCTTCCGGCGCGGCCACGGCGCGGTAGAGCGCGCGAATGCTTTCGCCCGCGAAGCCGCTGCGAATGAAATGGTCCATCAGGCCCTCGAGCGGATCGAAGAAGCCCGCGAGATTGACCAGCACGATGGGCTTGGCGTGCTGCCGGAGCTGCGCGGCGGTCAGGATCTCGAAGAACTCGTCCATCGTGCCCGGCCCGCCGGGGAGAACCACGAACGCGTCCGACAGCGCGATCATCCGCGCCTTGCGCTGGAAGAGGTCGGCCACGCCGAGGAGGGTCTGCGACGAGCCGCGCGGCGGCTCCAGATGGCGCAGGAAATCCGGGAGCACGCCGATGACATGGGCGCCCGCGGCGCGGGCCGCCCGCGCCGTCTCGCCCATCAGCCCGATGTCGCCGCCGCCGAAAAGCAGACGGAACCCCCGTTCCGCGATGAGACGGCCGGTCTGGCGCGCCGCCTCCGCGAAGCGGGGATCGGCGCCGGGACTGGAGCCGCAGAACACGCAGACGACCTTGCCGCCGGTAGCCATATTCCCGCCGGGGATATGCACGCCCCGCGGGAGGGGGCGTGCAGTTGCCTTGTTTCGCGTCCGTTTCTAAACAGGTTCGCGCAGCGTTGCACGTCAAGAGGATCCATTGCTCAAGCGGCCCTTCGTCATCCTGTCCATCGCCGCCGCGGTCGGCCTGCTCGTGGGCTTCCTCGCCTTCGGCGGCGCGAACATGGGGAATTGAGCGATGGCGCGCATCCTCACGGAAGACGGCAGCGGCTCGCCCACCTTCGGGCCGCTCTGGATGCTGCTTCCCTATCTCTGGCCCAGGGGCAAGCCGGAGCTGCGCTGGCGCGTGGTGCTTTCGATGGCATGCCTGCTGCTGGCCATCGTGGCGACGTCGGCGTTCCCCGTCATCATGGGCTGGATCACCAACAGCCTGGCGAAGAAGCCGGCCGCCGACATCGCCATCGGCGCGGTGATGGGGCTGACCGCCGGCTACGTCGCCGCCCGCATCCTCATGCAGGCCTTCGCCCAGCTGCGCGACGGCATCTTCGCCAAGGTGCAGTACGAGGCCCTGCGCGAGGTGGGCGTGCAGACCTTCGCGCACGTCCACACGCTGTCGCTGCGCTTCCACCTGGAGCGCAAGACGGGCGGGCTCAGCCGCGTCATCGAGCGCGGCACCAAGGGCATCGACACGCTGCTGTCCTTCGCGGTGTTCAACATCTTCCCCACGCTGTTCCAGCTCGCGATCTTCAGCGCCATCCTGATCGTGAAGCTCGACTGGCGCGTCACGCTGGCCACGATCGCGATGGTGGCGGCCTATGTGTGGTTCACCTTCGCCATCACGCGCTGGCGCATCCAGTTCCGCCGCGAGATGAACCAGTCCGACCAGGACGCCAACACCAAGGCGGTGGACAGCCTGCTCAACTACGAGACGGTGAAGTACTTCAACAACGAGGCGCACGAGACCCGCCGCTTCGACAGGTCCATGCAGAAATATTCCCGCGCCTCGATCCAGGCGCAGATGTCGCTGTCGCTGCTCAACACCGGGCAGGCGGTGATCGTGTCGCTGGGCATGGGCGCGGTGATGGCGCTGACGGCGCTGGGCATCCGCGAGGGCCGCTTCAGCGTCGGCGATTTCGTGATGGCCAATGCCATCCTGATGCAGCTCTATCTGCCCCTAAACCTGCTCGGCACGGTCTATCGCGAGATCGTGCAGGCGCTGGTGGACATGGACCAGATGTTCCGCCTCCTGCACCAGCCGCAGGAGGTGCAGGACAGGCCCGGCGCGCCGGCGCTGAAGGTCTCGGGCGGCGAGATCCGCTTCGACAGGGTGGTGTTCGCCTACGAGCCGGCGCGCACCGTGCTCAAGGGCATCAGCTTCACGGTGCCGGCCGGAAAGACCACCGCCATCGTCGGCCCGTCCGGCGCCGGCAAGTCCACCATCAGCCGCATCCTCTACCGCTTCTACGACATCGCCTCGGGCAGCGTGACCATCGACGGCCAGGATATCCGCGACGTCACCCAGGCCTCGCTGCGGGCGATGATCGGCATCGTCCCGCAGGACACGGTCCTGTTCAACGACACCGTGCGCTACAACATCGGCTACGGCCGCATCGGCGCCACGGCGGCCGAGGTCAAGGATGCCGCCCGCATGGCGCAGATCGACAAGTTCATCGTCGAGTTGCCGCTGGGCTACGACGCCATGGTGGGCGAGCGCGGGCTGAAGCTCTCGGGCGGCGAGAAGCAGCGCGTCGCCATCGCCCGCACCATCCTCAAGAACCCGCCGATCCTGCTGCTCGACGAGGCCACCAGCGCGCTCGACACCCACACCGAACGCGAAATCCAGAGCGCGCTGGCCGAGGTGTCGCGGAACCGCACGACGCTGGTGATCGCCCACCGCCTGTCGACCGTGGTGGATGCCGACGAGATCCTTGTGCTGGACCATGGCGAGATCGTGGAGCGCGGCCGCCATTCCGAACTCGTCGCCCGCGGTGGCCACTACGCGGCGATGTGGAACAAGCAGAAGGAGGCCGCCGCCGCCCGCGAGCGCCTGCAGGCCGTGGAGAACGATCCCGACGTCCAGCCCGGCATCGCCCGGCCGGAGCCGGTCGGCGAGCCGCAGGCCGCGAGCTGAAAGCTACTCCGCCGCCTGGTCGAACGGCCGCACGGGCGAGGGCCGGATGACGCCCGCCACCACCGTCTGGCTCAGCCGCGCGTTGCGCACCGCCCACCTCTCGCGCATCCGGTAGGGCAGGGCCAGCATCGCCGGAACCAGCCCGAGCGTGATGAGCTTGGAGAAGGCCAGCCCGAACACGATCGCGGTGGAAAGCTGCACCCACATCATGGCGTTGGGGCTGCCGATGGTCACCGTGCGCGACCAGAAGTCGATCTCGATCGCCAGCATCATCGGCAACAGGCCGCCGATGGCCGTGACGGTGGTGAGGAACACCGGGCGAAGGCGCTGGGCGCTCGAGCGCACCACGGCCTCGATCGGATCCATGCCGCTGTCGCGCAGGCGGTGGAAGGTGTCGATCAGCACGATGTTGTGGTTCACCACGATGCCGGCGAGCGCCAGCATGCCGGTGCCCGTCATGATCACGGAGAACGGCTGCTGCATCGCCACCATGCCGAACAGCGCGCCGATCATGGCCAGGATCACCGCGATCAGGATCAGCGCGGTGTGATAGAAGCTGTTGAACAGCGCCAGAAGCACGATGCCGATCAGGAACAGGGCCATGAGCCCGGCCACCTTGAGGAAGGCGAGCGACTCGTCCTGCTGCTCCTGGCCGCCGCGGAACGCGATATGGACGCTCGCCGGGAAGTTCTGCGTGGCGATCCACGATTTGAGCTTCTCCACCTCGGCGCTGGGCAGGATGGGCTTGGCCACGCATTCGCTGGTGATCGTGGCGCTGCACTGCGCCTTCATGTTGGCGCGCACGTGATAGACGCGGTGGCCGTTGACGCGCTCGATGGAGTTCACCTGCTGTGCCGGCACGAGCTTGACGAAGTTGCTGGCCGGAACCATGCCGTTGGCGGTGGGCACGCGCACGTCGTCGAGCGCGTGGATGCCGCGCGAGGCGCTGGGATAGCGCACGCGGATGTCCACCTGCTGGTCGGAATCGTCGGGCCGGTAGGTGCCCACGAAGATGCCGTCGGTCACCAGCTGCATGGCGGTGCCGATGGACTGCACGTTGGCGCCGAAGCGGCTCGCCACCGGGCGGTCGATCTGCAGGTCCCATTCGATGCCCGGCAGGGGACGGGTGTCCTCCACGTCGCGCAGCTCCGGCTGCGCGTCCATGTGCTTGCGCAGGGCGGCGGTCGTGTTCGCCAGCGCAACGTAGTCGTCGGACGAGACGTCGATCATCACGTCCTTGCCCGTGGGCGGGCCCTGCTGCGGCAGGCGCACCTCGGTGTGGACGCCGGGGATGTTGGCCGTGCGCTGCTGGATCTCGCGCATGATGTCCATGCCCTTGCGGCGCTCGGTGTAGGGCTTCAGCTCGATGGAGATGTGGCCGATGTTGTCGACCGGCGTGCCGCCCTGGCTGTTCAGGCTGTTGTTGGCGGCGCCCGACGAGGCGTAGATCGAGCGGATGCCATCCACGTCGGCGATGCGCCTGTAGACGTCCATCACGATGTTGCGCTTGTCGTCGGCCGAGAGGTTTCCGCGCGCCGAGATCAGCACGCTGAAGAAGTCCGGATCGGTGTCGACGAAGAACGTCACGCCCTTGTTGAAGCCCACGAAGAGCCCGATCACCACGACGACCGTGGCCAGCGCCGTCATGATCACCCGGCCCGGATGGCGCGTCAGCCGCTCGGCCATGTGCGCGTACCAGCCGGTGATGCCGGGGATGTCGTGCCAGTCGCCGGACTCCGAGGCCTCGACGGCGCGCTCCTGCGCGAGATCGCGCGGCGGCGGCTTCTTGAAGATGCCGCCCAGCACCGGAAGGAAGATCAGCGCCACGACCATGGAGGAGAACAGCACCACGATCAGCGTGATGGGGAAGTAGCTCATGAACTTGCCCGACACGCCCGGCCACAACAGCATCGGCAGGAACGCGCCGATCATGGTCAGCGTGGCGGAAACCACGGGCCAGAACATGCGCCGCGCCGCTTCCGCGAAGGCGAGCTTGGGCGTATGGCCCTCGGCCATCTTCCGGTCGGCATACTCCACCACGATGATGGCGCCGTCGACCAGGATGCCGACCGCCAGCAGCATGGCGAACATGATCATCTCGTTCAGCGCCATGCCGATCCCGTTGATGATCATGAAGGCCATCAGGAACGAGGTCGGGATGGCCACGCCCACCAGCAGGCCCGCGCGCAGGCCCAGCGCCGCCACGATGATGATCATGACGAGCACGATGGCGAGGAAGATCGAATCCGACAGCGAGCCCAGCTGGTCGTGGATGTCGGTCGATTCGTCGAACAGGTAGGTGACCTTGACGTTCTTCGGCCACGACTTCGCGGCCTTGTCGATCAGGGCCTTCACCGCCTGGTTGGTCTCGATGATGTTGGCGCCGATGCGCTTGGTCACGTCGAGCGTGATGGTGCGCTTGCCGTCCACCATCGCGTAGCTGGTGGGGTCGTAGAAATCGCGGTGGACCGACGCCACGTCCTGCAGCGTCACGGTGGCGTCGGGCGTGGAGCGGATGGGCAGGGTGAGCACGTCCTGCGCGGTTTCGAGCACGCCGGGAACCTTCACGGCGAAGTTGCCATGACCGGTGTCGATCGACCCCGCCGCGATCAGCCGGTTGTTGGCGGTGATGGCGTTGAACATCTCCGTCTGGGTGATGCCGTAGCTTTCGAGCTTGGCCGGATCGATGTTGATCTCGAGCTGCTCCAGCCGCTCGCCGCCGATGTCGACGTCGAGCACCGTGGGGATCTGCTTGAGGCTGTCGCGCAGCGTGCGGCTCATCTGGAGCAGCGTGCGTTCCGGCACGTCGCCCGACAGCGCCACGGAGATCACGGGGAAGAGGCTGGTGTTGAATTCCTGCACGATCGGCTGCTTGGAATCGGTCGGCAGTTCGCCTCGCGCCGTCTCCACCTGCGCGCGCACGTCCTCGAGCGCCTTCTCCTTGTCGAAGGAGACGTCGAATTCCAGGATGATGACCGCGAAGCCCTCATAGGCGCGCGCCGTGATCTCCTTCAGGCCCTGGACGGAGCGCAGATAGGTCTCCATCGGCTTGACGAGCAGCCGTTCGCTGTCCTCCGGGCTGATGCCCGGATAGGGAACCTCCACCATGATCACGGGGATCGGGATGTCCGGCTGGGCTTCCTTCGGGATCGCGATGAACGCGGAAATGCCCGCGATCACGACGACCGCAAGCAGCCCGAGCACGACGCGGGTGTTCCCGACGGCCCAGTCTATGATCTTGGTCATGCGTGCGCCTTCACATGGACCGGCACGACCCGCGCGCCATCGGTGACGAAATCCTGGCCGACGGTGATCACCGTCACATGGTCGGGCAGGCCGGAGACCCACATTCCGCCCGGCCCGTCGGAGACGATCTGCACCGGCATGAAGTGGACGGTGTCGTGGCCGTCGACGGTGCGGACGCCGACCACGCCGTTGTCGTCCAGCACCAGGATGCCGGAGGAGATCTTCTGCGCGTCCACCTGCTTGACCGGCACGTGGATGTCCGCGCTCACGCCGTCGCGCAGCTTGGCGTCGGGATTGGGGATCTCGACCTCGATGCGGAAGGTGCGGGTGGAGGGATCGGCGCGCTCCGCGATGAAGCGGATCTTGCCGTCCACGTTCTGCCCGGTGACGAGCGAGGCGCTGGCCGGATCGCCGACCTTCAGCCCGCCCACGTCATGCTCCGACACCGTGCCCACGGCCAGGAACGGCTCCGGCGCGACCACCATCTCGCACTTGTCGCCGACGCGCATGTAGTCGCCTTCGTTGACATAGCGGTCGTCCACGATGCCGTCGAAGGGCGCGCGGATGTTCACGTTGCGAAGCGCGATGTCCTCGGTGCGGAGCTGGGCCTGCGCGGCTTCGAGCGCGGCGGCCGCCTGCTTGGCCTGGGTCTGGGAGACGTAGCCCTTGGCGGCGAGGTTGCTGGCCGCGGAGTATTCCTTGTCGCGCTGGGTCACCAGCGCCTTGGCCATGTCGTAGCGCGCGCCGCGGTCGTTGATCTTGAGCTCGCAGAGCACGTCGCCGGCCTTGACGCGGTCGCCCTTGTCGAAATGGATGGCCTTGACCATGCCGTCGACCTCGGCGCGCACGTCCACCGCATGCAGCGCCTCGGTGCGCCCGCGGATGGTCAGGACCGCGTCGCGCTTCTGCGCGGTCAGCGTCATCACCTGGACGCTGGGGATGTCCGACGCCCTGATCTTCGCCTGGGCGGCGATGTCGGTGTGCTTGCCGCCGAGAAAGCCGGTCGCGAGCCAGATCACGGCGAACGCCGTGATGAGCAGGGCCCAGCGATAGCCCGGTTTCATGCGCAGCACGAAATCGGGCAGGATCCGCTTCAGCCAGTCGGGCACGTTTCGGGCGTTGTCTTCCTTGTTGATGTCACTCATGGCGCTCTCTTCACTCCGCGGCTTGCGCCCCCTGGACTTCGATCTCCGCGCGATGCTTGCGCAGATACTCGATCATGGCTGTGTAGATGGTCTGTCCCATGCCCAGGACAAAGCGCTCGCCCTCGGTTTGCGGCTCGCTGCGCTGGGAAATCTGGGCAAGCTTGCCCTGGCACTGGGCGAGATAGCCGTCGATCATCCCGGCCACCCGCTCCTGCGGCAGCAGGTGCGAGAACAGCATCGCGAAGGCAAAGGGCGAGCGGTGCCGGTCCTCCGGCAGCGGCTTCAGCAGCGCGCCGAGGAAAGCAGTGCGCCCGGCATTGGTGATGGAATAGACCTTGCGGTCAGGGCGCTTCTCCTGCGCCTCCTCCCGCACCGACACGAGGCCCTCCTCGGTCAGGCGGTTCAATGCAGGGTAGATCGAGCCGAAGCTGGCCTCGACGACATGCTGGTAGCCCTCGTCCTCGAACAGCTTCTTGATCTCGTAGCCCGTGGCCGGGCCGCGCGTCAGGATTCCCAAGCAGATGGTTCGGACGTCCATGCCCCGGCCTCAGAGCGTATATTGGTTCGATATAGATCAAGGCTATATAGGTCAAAACTATGGAGGTTCAAGCATTAAGCTATTGCAAATCTGCCGGGACAGGCTTGCACAGCCGTAGATGGGTGGAAAACTAGCGCGCGGCCCCGAGGGCGCTCCCGTCCATGCCGCCGACAGGAAATATCCAGCTAGATCACTTCGATGCGATCCACTTCCACGCCCTTCATGCCCTGGCGCGTGGAATAGCGGACCCGCTGCTCCGGCTGGAGCGCGACCAGGCCGGAACGCCGGAGGGCGCTGGCATGGACATAGACATCGCCGCCGCCGCCGTCGGGCATGATGAAGCCGAAGCCCTTCTGGTCGTTGAAGAACTTGACCTTGCCCTCGACCATCGGGCCGGACGGGCCCGAGTCGCGGCTGCCGAAGCGGTCGCCCCCGCCGAAGCGTTCTCCGCCTCCAAAACGGTCGCCACCGCCGAAACGGTCTCCTCCGCCGAAGCGATCGCCGCCACCGAAGCGATCGCCGCCACCGAACCTGTCGCCTCCGCCGAAGCGGTCGCCGCCACCGCCGAAGCCGCCGCGCCCCCCGCCTCCGCCGAAGCGGTCGCCGCCGCCGCGTGGGCCGCGCGAGGGCGTGGGATCTGCCGTGGAGGTGTCGATGCTATGCACCGCGACGACCTGAAGGCCGCGCGGCGAGTTCTGGAGGTCGACCACGACGGTCGATCCCTGCGGCACGTTAGGCTGTCCGAGCGCCGCCAGCGCGGACGCGTGACAGAACGCATCGCCGCCCGTTTCCAGTGTGATGAAGCCGTATCCCTTGGTCGCGTTGAACCATTTGACCGTCCCCTTCACCGAAGCCTGCGCCAGGGGACCCGAACCGCCTTCGAAATTTGCCATGCCCAAATGCCTGCCGGTATGCCCAGTGAGCGCCCCGGTCCTCCCGGCCGGGCCCGGGGGCGCTTGAAGCCAATCATGCCCGCAACCCCCAGCCTTCCGCAAGGCGGGGGAAAGGTCGAATTCAAGTATTCAGCCGGGCCGCTAGTGGATCGCCTTGAGCTTCTTGGCGATGTGGGCGGCGGTCTGCTGCGCCGTGAAGAGGTTGTTTTCCCGCAATCCCACCTGGGCGTTGGTCGCGGCGGATTTGAGAACCTTCAGCTTCGCCGCGTCGTTGGCCGCATCCGGGATCGCGCCGTTGCCGCTGTTGGCGCAGGGGTTCAGTTCCTTGGGATCGAATCCGTCGCCCTTCGGGCCCACCAGGCAGTTGAGCGTGTGGTGCAGGTGGGTGTGCACGCCGGCGATGTCGCTGGCCTGCGAGGCGAGGTCGGCATGCTGCGCGGCGGTGGCGATTTCCCCGCTGAGATCGGCCGCGCTCGCTGCGAGCGGAAACGCCGCCGCCACCGCGATCAGGAATAGCTTGTTCATCTTCGTCCTCCCCAAGTTTGGGCCGTTAGTGTAGCACAGCGCGGCCGTTCCGGGACCACCGGCCATGACCTACCGCGCGCCGCTCCGCGACACCGTTTTCTCGCTCTACGACGTTGCGGGTTTCGCCCGCGTGGCCGAGCTGGAACGCTTTGCCGGCAGCGACCGGTCCACCGTGACGGCGGTGCTGGAGGGTGCGGGGAACTTCGCCGCGGGCGTGCTCGCCCCGCTCAACCGGGCCGGCGACCGGCAAGGCGCGCGCTTCGAGAACGGGCGCGTCTTCGCGGCGCCCGGCTTCGCGGACGCCTATCGCCGCTACGTCGCCGATGGCTGGAGCGGGCTGGCGGCCGACGCGGACCAGGGCGGGCAAGGCCTGCCGCGGGCGGTGGCGCTGGCGGCGTTCGGCTTCGTGCATGCTGCGAACATGAGTTTCGGGCTTTGCCCCATGCTCACGGAGGCCGCGGTGCATTGCCTCGCCGCGCATGGCAGCGCGGCGCAGAAGGCGCTCTACCTGCCCAGGCTCGTCTCCGGCGAATGGACCGGCACCATGAACCTCACCGAGGCCCAGGCCGGATCGGATCTGGCGCTGGTGCGCTGCCGTGCCGAGCCCGACGGTAACGGACGTTACAGGCTCACCGGCCAGAAGATCTTCATCACCTGGGGCGATCACGACTGCGCGGACAACATCGTGCACCTGGTGCTGGCGCGGCTTCCCGACGCGCCGGCGGGCGTGAAGGGCATCTCGCTGTTCCTGGCGCCGAAATTCCTCTCCGGCGAGAACGGCAAGCCCGGCGCGGCCAACGCGCTGCGTCCGCTCTCCATCGAGCACAAGCTCGGTATCCACGGCTCACCCACCTGCGTGATGGCGTATGAGGGCGCCACGGCCGAGCTGATCGGCGAGCCGGGGCAGGGGCTTCCGCAGATGTTCACGATGATGAACGCGGCGCGGCTCAATGTGGGCATGCAGGGCGTCGGCATCGCCGAACGGGCCTATCAGCAGGCGCTGGCGTTCGCGCTCGAGCGGCGCCAGGGCCGCTCGCCCTGGTCGGACGACCGGCCGGCGCGCATCTTCGACCTGCCGGACGTGCGCCGCATGCTGGTGCTGATGAAGGCGAAGATCGAGGCCGCGCGCGCGATCTGCCTCGCCACCGCCGTCGCCGCCGATCTCGCGGAGCACGCGCCCGGCGACGCGGCGCGCGAGGCGGCCAGGTTGCGGGAGGAGCTGCTCGTGCCCATCGCCAAGGCATGGTCCACCGATGTGGGCGTGGAGGCCGCCTCGCTCGGCGTGCAGGTGCATGGCGGCATGGGCTTCATCGAGGAAACGGGTGCCGCCCAGCACTATCGCGACGCGCGCATCGCGCCGATCTACGAGGGCACCAACGGCATCCAGGCGCTCGATCTCGTGGGCCGCAAGCTCTCGCTGGCGAACGGCGCGGCGATGGCGCAATTGCTGGCGGACATGCGCGCGACGCTGGCGGATGCGCAATCAAGCGCCATTGCGGACCCGTTCAGGAGGGGCATCGACGCGCTCGATCAGGCCACGCAGATGCTGCTCCGGATGAAAGGCACGCCGGACGCGCTCGCCGCCGCGGCGCCCTATCTCACGCTGGCCGGAAACGTGATCGGCGGCTGGATGCATGCAAAGGCCGCGCGGGCGGACGGCGCGCGGACCCATCTCGCGGAGTTCTACGCCGCGCATGTGCTTGCGCCGTCGCAGGGCCTGCTGGCCGCCGTCGAAAGCGGCGCCGGGCCGCTCTCGGGCATCACGCCGGACGCGCTCGCGCCCCGATGAAGGGTCCGTGATGCTGGCGCGCAGCCCCGACAGCTGGACGCTGGATTTGGAAGAGCAGGAGGACGAGCCGTTCGACCTCGATCCGCGGCAATGGGGCGACATGCACCGCATGATGCTGATGGCGGCGGCCCCGCTTCCCACCGTGCCAATGGACCTCGACCCCCTGACAGTCGCGGGGGATGCGAAGTTCTTCGGCAACCTGAAAGCCGCGGCGAATCTTCCGGCCGATATCAGGGCCGGAATCGCCGAACATGCCTGACGCCTATTCGTGCTTCGGCGTGGGTTGCGGGCTGGCCGGGATATCGCCCTGCTCGATGTCGCTCGGGCCCGGCGTCGCCGGCACCGGCTGCTCGGGCTTTGACTCGGCTTCCGGCGCGGCGGCGGACGCGGCCACGGCCGTGGTCTCGGCCGGGATCTTCTGCGTCACGTCGTCCATGCTCTCCGTCCAGCCGCCGCCGAGCGCCTTGTAGAGACCGACATCGGCCTGGATGCGGGCGAGCTTGATCTGGATGAGTTCGTCCTGCGCGGTGAACAGCACCTGCTGCGCCTGCAGCACCGCCAGGAGGTCGGCCACGCCTTCGCGATACTGTATCTCCGAGATGCGGAACGCTTCGGAGGCCGCGTTCACTTCCTGCGTGAGGTAATCCTCCTCCTTCGCCAGGTTGGCCACGCTGTTCAGCGAGGTCTCCACGTCGCTGAACGAGCTGAGCACCGCCTTGCGGTAATCGGCGAGAAGCTCTTTCTCCTGGCCTTCGGCCAGGCCGAGTTCTCCGCCCTTCAGCCCGCCGTCGAAAATCGTCTGCAGCAGAGAGGCGCCCACATCCCAGGCGAGATCGCCGGGATTGATGAGGTGCTTGATCATGTTGCTCGCGTAGCCGCCGCTGCCCGTCAGCGTGATCATCGGGAAGAAATTCGCCCGCGCGGCATCGACGTCGCCATGCGCCGAGGCAAGCGCGGCTTCGGCCTGGGCGACGTCCGGACGGCGCAGCAGGAGTTCGGACGGAAGTCCGGGCGCCACGACGGGCGCCTTGAGCGAGTCGAGGTCCTGGCCCTTGACGTTGAAGTCCTCCGGCATTTTGCCCAGCAGAACGGCGAGCGCGAAGAGCGTTGAGCGCTCGGTCTGCTCGAGCGCGGGAATCTGCGCTTCCTGCCCGGCGAGCTGGGCCTCCTGCTGCACGAGATCGAGGCGGGAGGACACGCCGTTGTCGACCTTGGCCTTGGTGATCGTCAGGATGCGCTTGGCGGCCTCGATGTTCTGGTTGGCGACGGCGATGCGTTCGCGCGCGGCCAGCACGGCGAGATAGGTCTGCGCCACCGTCGCCGTCGTCGAAAGCGCGACGACTTCCTGTCCGTATCTGGATTCGAGCAGCGTCTGGTTGGCCGCCGAAAGCTTGTTCCAGTTCGCGCCGAAGATATCGACTTCGTAGCTCGCCTGGCCGCCCACCTGGAACGTGTTCCCGGTCACGGCTTTCGGCCCCAGCGTCCCGGCGGGGGAACGCGAGCGCGTGGCCGAGGCGGAGCCTTCGATGGTCGGAAACAGGGGCGCGCGCGCGATCTCCACGCCCGATTCGGCCTGTTCGACCCGCGCTGCGGCGGCCGCAAGGTCGAGGTTGTTCGCCTGCGCCTGGACGATGAGGTCGCTCATCTCGTCGCTGCCGAACGCCGTCCACCAGTTCGCCTTGGGCCAGACATCGGCGCCGGCCACGACGGGCCCGGTGAAATTGGAGGGCGTGTTCGCCTTCTGGAGGCCCTGGGGAACCGGCGTGACGCACCCGCTCAGCGCGAGGGTGAGCACGGCGACGGACGCGGACTGAAGCAGCAATTTCATGAGGTTACTCGCTTGCCAGTGCGACCACCGGGTCGAGCCGCGCCGCCTTGAGGGCGGGCGCGAACCCGAACACGAGTCCCGTCGCCACAGCACATGTAAACGCAATTGCGACGGGCGCAAGAGTGAAGGCGACAGGGGTGCCGATGGCGGCGATGAGCAGGGCGGTCCCGATTCCCAGAAGCACGCCCACCACCCCGCCCAGGGCGGATACCACGGTGGCCTCGGTGAGGAATTGCTGCAGGATATCGCGCATCCGCGCGCCGGTGGCCATGCGGATGCCGATTTCGCGGGTCCGTTCCGTAACGCTGACCAGCATGATGTTCATGACGCCTATGCCGCCCACGAGGAGCGAAATGGCAGCCACCGAACCCAACAGGATCGTCAGGGTGTTCTGGGCGCTGGACACGGTGTCGAGGATTTCCGCCATGTTGCGGACGAAGAAATCCTCGGTGTTGTTGTGCCGCGCCGTGAGCACGCTGGTCACGCGGTCTTGAACGGCATCCATCTGCGAAACGTCGGCCACGGAGATGGTGATCGAGCGCACATAGTGCTGGCCGAAGATGCGCAAGGTGCCGGTCGAGAGCGGGATGAACACCACGTCGTCCTGGTCGTTGCCGAAGGTGCCCGCGCCCTTGCGCGACATCACCCCGATCACCTGGAAGGGCACGTTGTTGATCAGCACGTAGCGGCCGATCGGGCTGCCGCCGTCCGGCATCAGGTTGTCGACGACGGTCTGGCCCAGCACCGCCACGGCGGCGTAACTGGTCTCGTCCTGGTCGCTGAAGAAGATGCCGCTGGAGACCGGCCAGTTGCGCACATCGGAAAACGCCGGCGTCGTGGCGTCGACCTGGGTCTGGTAGTCGATGTCGCCGAGCCGCACGGTCGCGCCGCCGGAGCTTTCCGGCACGGCGCTGGAGATGCCCGGAAGCTTGGCGATGGCGTCCGCGTCGTCGCTGGTCAGCGTGGCGATCGGGCCGTTGTAGCCGCGCATGTTGTGCCCGCCCGGGCGCACCACGAGAAGGTTCGTGCCCATCGAGCCGATCTGGTCGACCACGGCCTGCTTGGCGCCTTCGCCGATGGCCATCATCGTCACCACCGAGCCCACGCCGATGACGATGCCGAGCAGCGTGAGGATGGTGCGGAAGATGTTGGCCCTGAGCGCGCGCATCGCCATGCTGGTGGCTTCGCCCAGGCCGGAGAGCGGCAACGCCCTGGCCTGGTGCGTTTCGTCGAGCGCGGGCGGTTCGATGAGGCCGGCGCGGGACGGATCGGCCCCCGAATCGGCCACGATCAGGCCGTCCTTGATCTCGATGATGCGCTTGGCGTGCGCGGCGACGTTGCGATCGTGGGTGATGAGGATGACGGTGTGGCCCTGGCGCGCGAGGTCGGCCAGCAGCGCCATCACGTCTTCGCCGCTTTTCGAATCGAGAGCGCCGGTGGGCTCGTCCGCCAGGATGACGTTGCCGCCGTTCATCAGCGCGCGGGCGATGGAGACGCGCTGCTGCTGGCCGCCGGAAAGCTGGCTGGGCCGGTGGCTCAGCCGGTCGTCCAGGCCAAGCTGGCTCAGGAGCGCCACCGCCCGGGCCCGCCGCGCGGCCGGCGAGAGCCCGGCATAGATCGCCGGGATCTCGACGTTCTCCGCCGCGGTCGCCGTGCCGATCAGGTTGTAGCTCTGGAACACGAAGCCGAAGCCTTCGCGCCGGAGCCAGGCCAGCGCATCGGAATCGAGGGCCGACACGTCCTGCCCGGCGAAGCGGTAGAGGCCGGACGTGGGCTTGTCCAGGCAGCCCAGAAGGTTCATCAGCGTGGTCTTGCCGGAGCCCGACTGGCCCATGATGGCCACGAACTCGCCCGCGAAGATGTCCAAAGTCACGCCGCGCAGCGCCTGCACCTCCACTTCGCCGCCGCCGGTGACGAAGGTCTTCCGGACCTCGCGCAATTCGATGAGCGGTTCGGCCTCGGCCGCCGCTGAGAAGCGCCCGGCTTGGGTGTTCATGGGAAGCCGCCGACTCGCGGGCGCCCGCCCGCCCCGGTCCGCGCGCCGGCACGGTCGCCGGCATCGGCCTGTTTCGTGCCGACGACGATCTTCTCGCCTTCCTTGAGGCCGTAGAGCACTTCCGCGCTCACGCGGTTGCTCACGCCGGTCACGATCATCCGCGGCATGATGCTGCCGTCGGCCTGCACGACCTGCACGAAGGCGCGCTTGGCGCCCGGCTGGTGCATGGCGGCGCGCATCTCGGTGCGCTGCTCGGGCGTCAGGCTGAAGCGGTGCCCGGAATTAGGTTGGGCGACCGAAGCGTGGTCCCGGTTCGGGGTCCGGGAACCGCTTCGGCCGCCCGTGCGGCCGTGCCCTTGATGGAGCGCCGATACGGGCACGGTCACAACGTTGTGCGCGGAATTGACCACGAAGAACACCTGCGCGGTCATCTGCGTCATCAGCTGGTTGTCGGGGTTGGCGACGTCGAAGATCGCCGTGTAGAGCACGACGTTGTTGGTCACCGTCGGCGTCGGCTGGATCTGCACGAGCTTCCCGTACCAGCGCTTGTCGGGCTGGCCGAGCGTCGTGAAATAGGCCGTCATGCCGAGCTTGAGCTTGGGGACGTCGGCCTCGGAGACCTGCGTCCACACCTCCATCGTCGAGAGGTCGGCGATGCGCAGCAGCGTGGGCGCCTGCTGCACGGAATTTATGGTCTGGCCCTGCTTGATGGCTTCCGAGACCACGGTGCCCGACATGGGCGCGTAGATCTTGGTGTAGCCGAGCGTCACCTGGTCGCCGTTGAGCTCCGAATCCGCGGCGGCGATCTGGCCCCGGATGGCGGCGGCGTCCGCTACGGCGGATTTCGCCGCCTGCACGGCGCTGTCGTAGTCCGCCTTGCTGGTGGCGTTGGCCGCCATCAGGCGCGTCTGCCGCGACAGGTTGGCCTTGGCGAGCGCGGCCAGCGCGTTCTTGTCGGCGAGCTGCGCCTTGAGGTTGGCGAGGTTGCCCTGGTCCTGCGCGACCTTGGCGCTGGCGACCTGCGGGTCGATCACGGCCAGGAGCTGGCCCTGCTTCACCGCATCGCCGATATCCACATAGAGGTTCTTGAGCTGGCCGGTCGCCTGCGCGCCCACGTCCACGTAGTTCTTGGGCTGCAGATTGCCGAGCGCGGTGACCGTGTCCTCGATGTCGCCGCGGGTGACGGTCGCGGTCACGTATTGCGGTCCCGAATGCGTCGCCGCGCCATAGATCGCGTAGCCCACGGTCGCCAGAAGGATGAGGGCGAGGATCGCGTAGAGCCTGGGATGGCGGCGCAAAACCGCGACGGCCTTCTCGCGCCAGCCGCGCAGGGTCTCCGCGCCGGGGAATCGGATTTTGCGTTTGTCGCCCTCGTAGAGAACGGGACGCGTTCTCGCAACGGTTGCCGTATTCAGCGTCATTGTCTTCCCGTCCCGAAATCGGGTGTCCCTCAACGCTAGTGTGGGAAGGAATAGACGTCTGAAAAAGGCGAGCCTATCGGGAAGTTGTATCGAATTGTCGCCGCCTTGCCGCGCGGGACGATTCTCGCGACCAAAAAGTCTCGGTCTCCGAAATAATTAGCGGAATTTCATGCACAGGAGACACGGATGCCGCCTTGGCGACGCCGAAAGCTCACTGGAAAAAAGGGCGCCCCGCTTTCGCGGGACGCCCTCCGGGATTGCCGTAAACATTACGGCGGGGATCATGTTCCGTTGGTGGGCTTGCGGATCACGCGGAACCGCGTCAGCTGCTCGCTGGCGAGGTTGAAGTCCGGCGAGATCTCCACGGCCTTGCGGTAGTCGAGATAGGCGCCGCGCACGTCGCCCAATGCCTCGTCCACGATGGCGCGGTCGTAGTAGGCGATCTCGGGCTTCTTGGAGCCCATCGCGATGCCCTTGTTGATGTCGTTGAGCGCGTCCTGGTAGCGCTTGAGCACGATCATCGTCGCGCCGCGGTCGACATAGCCCTCGCCGAGGGAGGCGTCGAGCGAAAGGCCGTGGTCGTAATCGTCCAGCGCGCCGTCGGGATCGTTGTTGCGCGACTTCAGGATGCCGCGATTGATGTAGGTCGCCGCGCGCTCGTTGGTCGCCATCACGCCGTCCAGCGCATAGGTGCAGGTGCTGACGCCGGTCTGCGGGTCGCCGCCGAATTCGGCGGCCTCGTAGCAATTGTGCGCCAGCGACTGGCCCAGCACCGTGATGGCCGCGTTCGCCTGCGAGCCCATCAGCATCGCCGCCGCGGCGGTCAGAAGAAGTCCCCGAATCCTCATGCCATGCTCCCATTCCGCTATCTGTGGACAGTCTCGCACCGCAGCCAAGGCCCGTCCATTGCCGGACGATCACGAGCGCGTTCCCGCGGCCCTCGCGCGTCGGGCGGCAGGGCCGAAAAGCAAGGCATGTCCGCCATTTGCAGGCTCGTTCCATTTGCTCCAAAAGTCGCGGGGTTTCGCCCGCTTTCACTTAGCCGTGAGGACATCCATCATGACGTGGCCCGCCGTCGCGCCCATCGTGCTGCTGAGCATCTCCAACGTGTTCATGACCTTCGCCTGGTACGGCCAGCTCCGCTTCCCGGGCGTGGCGCTGTGGGTGGTGGTGCCGGTGTGCTGGAGCATTGCCTTCTTCGAATACTGCTTTGCCGTGCCCGCCAACCGGATCGGCCACACCGTCTATTCGGCCGCCCAGCTCAAGACCATGCAGGAGGTGATCACGCTCAGCGTCTTCGCGGTGTTCTCGGTCACCTATCTGGGCGAGTCGCTGAAATGGAATCATGGCGTCGCCTTCCTCTTCCTGATCGGCGCCGCCTATTTCGGATTTGCGAAGTTCTAGGTTCGCGAGGTCAATTCGGCCAGGGATTGTCGCTGAAATCCTTCACCGGATGCAGCGGCACGCGGATGCCGTCGCGCATTCCCAGATAGACGATCGCCGTCATCGTGTTGCTCGACGGGTCCCATTCGATCTGGGGCGCCACGCCGCCGGGCTTGCGGAAGGTCTTGCCGTTGAAATCGAATGGCTTGGGCTCGACATCGCCCCAGCCGGCCGCGAGGCCCTGCGCCAGCCTGGCGCGGATGGCGGCGCGTGCATCCTCGCCGCCGGAGACGTTCTCGGCGTCCGGCGCGCTGATGAAGATGCTGCCCCTGGCGTCGATCTGGAGCCGCGCGGCGATCATCACGTCGCCCGATTCGTAAGTGCCTTCCCACCGCCCCACGGGCGGTTGGCCATGGCTGCTGCATGCCGCGACGCAAAGGACCGCGAAGAAGAGAGTTGCCAGCTGACGCATGAGAATCGCTCCGGATTCCGGCGCAATCATACCGCGCGCATGCCAGCCGTGACACCTTCGCGCCTTGCCCATCCGCCGGCGCGGTTGATAGGAACCTGCTCCAACCGGAAAGGCGCCGAACCGCTGTGTCCCAGCTTCCCAAAGGCTTCCTGGCTGAGTCGCTCAACCGCATCCAGCCTTCGTCCACCATCGCCATGTCCCAGCTGGCGCGCGAGCTGAGGGCGCAGGGTCGCGACGTTATCGGACTCGCCGCCGGGGAGCCCGATCACGACACGCCCGACAACATCAAGCAGGCCGCGATCGAGGCCATCCGCAAGGGCAAGACGAAATACACCGACGTCGAAGGCATTCCCGAGCTGCGCGCGGCGGTGGCGCTCAAGTTCAAGCGGGAGAACGGGCTCGACTATGGCCCGGCGCAGACCTTCGTGGCGCCCGGCGGCAAGATGGTCATCTATTGCGCGCTGATGGCGACGCTCAATCCGGGCGACGAGGTGGTGATCCCCGCGCCCTATTGGGTGAGCTATCCCGACATCGTGCTGCTCGCCGGTGCGCGGCCGGTCATCGCCAACACCAGCCTCGCGGACGGATTCAAGCTGAAGCCCGAAGCACTGGCGCGCGCGATCACGCCCAGGACGAAATGGCTGATCCTCAACCAGCCCTCCAACCCGTCCGGTGCCTGCTACTCGCGCGACGAGCTCAGGGCGCTGGCGGAGGTTCTCCTGAAGCATCCGCAGGTCTGGGTGCTGACCGACGACATGTACGAGCATCTCGTCTATGACGGCTTCAGGTTCGAGACCGTCGCCGCCGCCGAGCCGCGCCTTTACGAGCGCACGCTGACGATGAACGGCGTGTCCAAGGCCTACGCCATGACCGGCTGGCGCATCGGCTATTGCGGCGCGCCGGAGCCGCTCGTCAAGGCGATGGCCAAGCTGCAGTCCCAGTCGGTGTCGAGCGCCTCTTCGGTCTCGCAATGGGCGAGCGTGGAGGCGCTGACGGGGCCGCAGGACTTCATCCCGGAATTCCAGAAGATCTTCGAGGCGCGACGCGACCTTGTCGTCTCCATGCTCAACCAGGCCCGCGGCATCGAGTGCCCCAAGCCCGAGGGCGCGTTCTACGTCTATCCCGGCATTTCCAGGCTGATTGGAAAGAGAGCGCCGAATGGAAAGACGATCGAGACCGACGGCGATTTCGGCGCGGCCCTGCTCGATGCCGAAGGCGTGGCGATCGTTCCCGGTGCCGCTTTCGGCCTCTCCCCGTTCTTCCGCATCTCTTACGCAACCTCGACCGAACTCCTGGAAGAAGCCTGCCGCCGCATCCAGCGCTTCTGCGCAAGCTTGCGCTAGCGGCGGCGGGAATCGTCGGCCGCGCCACAGTCCGATTGTTCGCCAATCATCACGCCTGACGAGAACTGCACGGATGCGCGCCGGCCCCTAACCCGCGTCTTCCAGCGCATCGTGCGCCAGCGGGTCCGGATCGAGCGCGCGGCCGGACATGGCGGCGAGCCAGTCGAGGCCGGCGGCGAGCTTCACGTTCTCGCCGATCACCAGGATCGCGGGCACGCTTGAGTCCTTCGCGCGCGCGCCGAGTTCTCCCAGCGTGGTGATGCGCGAGACCTGCCTGGCGCCCGTCGCGTCGCTGACGATGGCGGCGGGTTCGCTCGCGGGCCGTCCCGCCGCGATGAGCCTGGCGGCGATCTCATCGGCGTGCGCCAGCGCCATGTAGAGCACGATGGTGGGCGAGCCGCGCGAGATTGCGCTCCAGTCGAGGGCGGGAAGCTTCCCGTCCGCGCCGTGGCCCGTCACGAACGTCACGGCGTGGTTGGTGTCGCGATGGGTTGCGGGGATGCCGGCATAGGCGAGGCCGCCGATACCCGCGGTGATGCCCGGCACCACGCGGAAGGGGATCCGCGCGCGCGCCAGCGTCAGCGCTTCCTCCGCGCCGCGGCCGAACACGAACGGATCGCCGCCCTTGAGCCTGAGCACCCGCTTGCCCTTGCGCGCCAGCGACACCAGCGTGCGCGAGATGTCCGCCTGCCTGGCCGATGTCACGCCGCGGCGCTTGCCGGCGTAGATGATCTCCGTGCCCGGCCGCGCGAAGGCGAGCAGCGTCTCGTTGACCAGCGCGTCGTAGAGGATAGTGTCCGCGCTCGCGGTGGCGTGGAGTCCCAGCGCGGTGATGAGCCCGGGATCGCCCGGTCCCGCGCCGGCAAGCCACACCCATCCCGGCTCGAAGGCGGGCAGGGCCAGCGCCTCCGCCAGCCGGACCGCGGCCAGATGCCTGGAAATGTCTTGTGTGGTGCCGGAATTCATTTCCACGTCCGTCTTACGTTGTATATCTTAACACACATTCGAGGAACGTGAAATAAGCATGCCGCGTCGCTGGCACAACCGCCGCCGGGCGGTTATATCCGCCTCCAATTCCCCGGAGATTCCATGCGTCTGGTGCTCACGGCCGCGCTGTTCCTGACCGTTTCCACGGTGGAAGCCGCACCGCCGGGCTGGGTCACGTTCAAGGACCCCGACGCAATGTTCACCGTATCGCTGCCACGCCCGCCCCGGGCGACCGCCGACTCCGTCACCAACACCGACGGCAAGCAGATCGCCATCCGCGCCTACAAGGTCGATCGCGGCGACAACATGATGCTCGTGATCGTGTCGGACTTCGCGCGCTACACCGATGCCGTTCCGTCCAAGGTCGTCGCCGGCGCGGTCGCGGGCTTGCAGAAGTCCGCCACGCTGGTGTCGCAGACCTCCGACCGGATCGGCCGCGAGCGCGGCCAGCACGTCAGCCTGACCGACAAGTCCGGCAACACCATCGACGACCGCATTTTCTTCGTGGGCGGCAGGCTCTATCAGGTGATGTACGTCACCCAGGCCAGGCCGTCTTCGGGGCTGAGGTCCGAAATGCGGCGTTATACCCGCAGCTTCCGTTTCACGCGTCATTGAGGTCCAGCAAGAATGCCCGCCAACCCCCAGCCGAACACCTACGAATACGAAACCTGCCCCCTCATCACGCCCAACGGCTTCCGCGAGTACGACGCGCGCTGGCTGTTCGGGAAGGAACTCAATCTGCTGGGCGTGCAGGCGCTGGGCCTGGGGCTGGGCACCTATTTCCACGAGCTGGGCATCGGGCCGCGTGTGGCGACGGGCCACGACTACCGTTCCTATTCGCTTTCCATCAAGCAGGCCCTGATCGTGGGCCTGATGAACGCGGGCTGCGAGGTGGTGGACGTGGGGCTTTCGACCACGCCGATGTGCTACTTCGCGCAGTTCGCGCTGGACTGTCCCGGCGTGGCGATGGTCACCGCCAGCCACAACGAAAACGGCTGGACCGGCGTGAAGATGGGCGCCGCCAGGCCGCTCACCTTCGGGCCGGACGAGATCACGCGCCTGAAGGCGATCGTGCTGGGCGAAGAGGGCAGGCCGCGCGCCGGCGGCAGCTACACGCGCGTCGGGAACTTCCGCGAACCGTATCTCCAGGGCGTCACCGGGGGTCACCGGCTCTCGCGGCCCATCAAGGTCGTGGCGGCCTGCGGCAACGGCACGGCGGGCGCCTTCGCGCCCGAAGCGCTGAAGCGCATCGGCGCCGAGGTGATCCCGATGGACGCGAACCTCGATTACACCTTCCCCAAATACAATCCCAACACCGAAGACATGCACATGCTCCACGCCATGGCGGCGGCGTTGAAGGCGAGCGGCGCGGAAGTGGCGCTGGGCTTCGACGGCGATTGCGACCGCTGCGGCGTGGTGGACGATCGCGGCGAGGAGATCTTCGCCGACAAGGTGGGCGTGCTGCTCGCGCGCGATCTCTCGGCGCGCAGCAAGGGCGCGAAATTCGTGGCCGACGTGAAGTCCACCGGCATCTTCGAGATCGATCCGGTGCTGAAGGCCAACGGCGCCACGACGGACTACTGGAAGACCGGCCATTCCTACATGAAGCGGCGCACGCACGAGCTGGGCGCGTTGGCCGGCTTCGAGAAGAGCGGGCACTATTTCTTCAACCCACCCCTCGGCCGCGGCTACGACGACGGCATCGTGGCCGGCATCGCCATCCTCGAGATGCTCGATCGCGCCGGCACGAAGAAGATGTCGAAGCTTGTCGCCGAGCTGCCCAGGACCTGGGGCTCGCCGACCATGGCGCCGTTCTGCCCGGACGACAGGAAGTACGCCGTGGTGGATGCGATCACGAAGGAGTTCGAGGGCCTCAAGGCGCGCGGGGAGAAGGTGCTGGGCCAGACCATCGTCAAGCTCGTCACCGTCAACGGCGTGCGCGTGACGCTGGAAGACGGCACCTGGGGCCTCGTCCGCGCCTCGTCCAACAAGCCCTCGCTGGTCGTGGTGGTCGAAAGCCCGGTCGCGGAAGACAGGATGCGCGCCATGTTCCAGGACATCGACGCGCGCCTCCGGAAACACCCGGAAGTCGGCGAGTACGATCAGAAGATCTGAGCTACCGGAAGCCCGGCAGCCCGAGGTTCGTGCCCAATGGGCCGGAGAGCGCCTTCCAGCGGCTGCCGCTCAACACCACCATCACGCGTTCCTTCGAGGCCAGCGCCTGCATGATGATATTGTAGAGGTGCCGGTCCGCTGCGATGGCCTCGACCTGCATCACGCGGCCCACCATGGACGGCATGTCCGGATCGGCCTGGCGGCCCGCGAAAGGATCGCGCGCCAGATCGGAATGGATCTGGAGCTTGTAGCGGGATTCGAAATCCGCGAGCGACAGCGCCGGCCGGCCCAGCGCGCGCGACTCCGCGCTGGCGCATCTGGCGAACACCGCCGCCAGGTTCCTGTCCTTGTAGCCGTGCAGCTCGCCGGCATGCAGCGCCGCCTCCAGGTCGCGCACCAGGAAGGCGAACATCACGTCCTCGCTCGTGTACCCGGCCGACATGATGGTGTCGCGCTCCTCCGCGGCCGGCGGGTCGGCGCCCATGAAAGAGACGCGGTGCAACAGCGCGAGGCTGACGGCGTAAGCGGACTCGCCGCGGGCGAAGGCGTCCGCGCCCGCGCTGCCGAACGCGCGGCCCTCGGCGGCCAGCTGCGGCGCGTTCACGCCGGCCGATGTGGGGAAGCCCTCCACGATCACCAGCACCGGCCTGGTGCGTTCGAAGGCGGAGGCGAGTGCGCTCTTGCGGGACGCGCCGGGCGGGCCCGCGTGCTTGTCCGCGGCGAGCACGAGGATCTGGTTGCCGCGCGTGAAGGTGGCGATCAGCGGCAGCGCATGGTCCTGAAGTTCCTGCACCTGCTGGTATCTGTAATAGGGACTGTGCGGATCGGCGGCGCGCGCGCCCGCTGCCAGCCCGATGCCGGCCAGCCCCGCCGCCAGCCAAGTTCCCCATCTCCCCATGGCGGCCAGCAAAGACTTTTTCGCGGCCCGGTGCAATATTGCGCCCGCACTCGCGGAGGACGCGGCATGGCCACCGAGGAATACAAGGGCGAACACGTCACCGTCGTGAGCGACGGCAAGCGCTGCATCCATTCGCGCTACTGCGTGCTGAACCTCAATCAGGTGTTCCTGCCCAATGTCGACGGGCCGTGGATCGAGCCGGACGCCGCGTCGCGCGAGGCGGTGATCGCGGTGGTGACGAAGTGCCCGTCGGGTTCGCTGCGCTTCCGCGGCGAGCGCGACACCCCGCAGGAAGGCGCGCCGACGGTCAACACCGTTCGCGTCTGGGAAAACGGCCCGCTCGCCTTCCATGCCGCGCTGAGTGTCGACGGCAATACGGAGAGCTTCCGCGCCACGCTGTGCCGCTGCGGCAAATCCTTCAACAAGCCTTATTGCGACGGCATGCATCTGAAGTCCGGCTTCCATGCCACCGGAGAACCGGAGGCGACGGAGGGCGCGGCGCTGCAGCACAAGGACGGTCCGCTCGCCGTCGCGCCCACGCTCAATGGCCCGCTTCACGTGCATGGCAATCTGGAAATCTGCACCGCCAGCGGCCATACCGTCACGCGCACGACGGAGACGTGGCTCTGCCGCTGCGGCCATTCGAAGAACAAGCCCTTCTGCGACGGCAGCCACGAAGCCGCGGGCTTCAGGGCGGACGGCGTCGCCGACGGCTAGAGCAGCGCGTCCCAGATCATCCGGCCCGCCGTGATGGCGATGAAGCCGGCGAAGAGCAGGCGCAGGCGCTTGCGGTCCATTTCATGGGCGAAATGCGCGCCCACCGGCGCCAGGAGGTAGGACGCGGGCGCGATCAGCAGCAGGCCGAGCAGGTTCACATAGCCAAGCGACCAGGGCGGCAGCCCGTAGGCCAGCCATCCGCCGATGATGGCGCCGATGGTTCCCGGAATGGAGATGATCACGCCGAAGGCCGACGCGGTGCCCACCGCGCGGTGGATCGGCACGCCGCACAGGGTCATCGCCGGCACGCCGACGGTGCCGCCGCCGATCCCCATCATGGTGGAAATGCCGCCGATGAAGGCGGGAAGGGCAAGGCCGCCCACGCCGCCCGGCAATCGATCGGCCAGCCGCCGCTCCTCGCCGCCGAACGCCAGGTGCAGCGCCACTGGCACCGCCACGCACACGAACACGATCGAAAGCGCGCGTCCGCTGGCGAGCCCGGCGAGCGCGCTGCCGATCAGCACGCCCACCAGCATTGGCGGCCACCAGCGGCGCAGCAGGTCCCAGTCCACCGCGCCCTTCCGGTTGTGCGCCGTGACGGAAGAGAACGACGTCGGGATGATGGTGGCGAGCGAGGTGCCCACCGCCACGTGCATGCGCACCGCCTCGTCGACGCCGAGCAGCGCCAGCACGTGATAGAGGATCGGCACGATCACGATGCCGCCGCCCACCCCCAGGAGGCCCGCGACCAGCCCGCCGAACACGCCCGCGATCACCAGCCCCAGAGCCAGCGTGCCGAGTTCTCCCGTGGCGAAACCGTGGATCATGCGGCCGCGCGATCCGGTGCGGCGCGCACATGCGCAAGCGCCGCGTCCAGCACGGCCAGCCCGGCGCCGGGCCGCGTGGCGTTCTCGCTCAAATGGCGGCGGAAGAGGCGCGCGCCCGGCTTGCCGTTGAACAGGCCCAGCATGTGCCGCGTCATCGCCTGCAGCGGCACGCCCTCCTCCAGCCTGCGCGCGGCATAGGCGCGGAAGGCGGCCACGCCATCGTCGAGCGCAACGGTGGTGGCGCCGAAGAAGCGCGCGTCCACCCCGGCCAGCATGGCGGGCGATTGATAGGCCGCGCGGCCGAGCATCACGCCGTCGACCTGCGAAAGATGTCTTTCAGTCTCGTCCAGCGTGGCGATGCCGCCATTGATCACGATGGTGAGCGACGGGTTCTCGCGCTTCACGCGATAGACGAGGTCGTAATCCAGCGGCGGGACTTCGCGGTTCTCCTTCGGCGACAGCCCGTCCAGCCAGGCCTTGCGGGCATGCACGATGAAGGTGTCCACGCCCGCGGCCGCGCACGCCGCGATCATGGCACGCAACGATCGTTCCGGCTCCTGGTCGTCGACCCCGAGCCGGCACTTCA
This sequence comes from Rhizomicrobium sp., assembly GCA_035499995.1. Classification (GTDB taxonomy): domain Bacteria; phylum Pseudomonadota; class Alphaproteobacteria; order Micropepsales; family Micropepsaceae; genus Rhizomicrobium. The sequence goes on from DATJXR010000031.1 coordinate 59,339, forward strand.
CCGTCACGGGAATCGAAACCGCCGCGCGCATTGCCGCCACGCATTCCGCCACCAGAGCCGGCTCGCGCATCAGGCAGGCGCCGAAGCGGCCGGATTGCACGCGGTCGGACGGGCAGCCGATATTCAGGTTGACCTCGCCGTAGCCGAATTCCGCGCCGATCCGCGCCGCCTGCGCCAGCCGCGCCGGTTCCGCGCCGCCCAGCTGCAGCGCAACCGGATGCTCCATCTCGTCGAAGCCCAGAAGCCTCGCCCGGTCGCCCCGGATCACGGCCTCCGCCGTCACCATCTCGGTGTAGAGCAGCGCCCGCGCCGTCAGCCCGCGATGCAGCGCGCGGCAGTGGCGGTCGGTCCACTCCATCATCGGCGCGACGCAGAATTTGTGGCTTAAGTGCTTCATATGACTTGTGCTTTTGGTGTTGTCCGGCCGGTGGGCGCGACGTCGCGCGCGCCCGCCCGGCTCTCCTAGGGCCATTCGCGAAGCTTGGGAAGGCGGACGAACCGGGGCGCGCCGCCGGGCCGGCAGGCGGGATGGAGATTTCCGCTTTGATTCCAGGGCCTTGAGGTGAGCGGCCAGCCCGCCTCTGCACTACGGGCCGGCCGCTCGCCCCGCCCCCGCGGAGTGCGCGGCTCTGCAACGCGCGACGCGGATTGGGTAGGGCGATGCTCGGCGGGAACGCGCAAGGCTCGCAATGACTCTTGTCAAAGCGGGTGCGGAAAATGTCGCGGTACGATGAAAAAGCGGCTCGCGGGGTTGAACCGGGCTCGCCGGGATGTCTAGTAGAGGCATGATTTCGGTCAAGACACGGCCTCCCGAAATCCGCGCCCGTCCGTTCGACGGCGAGCGCGACCCGGCCTCGCGCATCGAGAACCTCTTGTCCCGCCAGGAGCAGGAGGAGTTCCGCAAGATCGCCACCGTGCTGGAATACAGCCGTGGCGGCCACACGGTGTTCGCGGAAGGCGAGGACGCGCACTTCGTCTATTCCGTCGCCACCGGCGTGGTGCGCATCAGCCGCCATTCGGACGGCGGGCGCCGGCAGGTGCTGGCGCTGATGCTGCCGGGCGACCTGTTCGGCCTGCCCGACGCCGGCGCCTACGCGAACTGCGCGGAGGTGACCTGCCCGACCACGCTCTTCCGCGTCCCATGGGCGGAGCTGCGCGGGCTCATGGCGCGCGAGCCCGCCATGCAGCTCAGCATGCTCAACCGCGTGGCTTACGACCTCCGGGAAGCCCAGCGGCGCATCCTCATCCTCGGCCAGCAGAACACCGTGCAGCGGCTGGCCTCGCTCCTGGTCGACTTCGCGCTGCATCCGGCGTTCTACGATGCCGTGGCGTCGGAGATCGTGCTGCCGCTCACGCGGGTGGACATCGCCGATTACCTCGGCACCTCCGCCGAGACGGTGGCGCGCGGCTTTGCGCGGCTGGAAAGGGACGGGCTGGTCAAGCGCAGCGGGCCGCGCCAGGTGCGCATCTTCGACATCCGCGGGCTGCAGCAGCTCCAGACCCGCAAGCGCCGCACCGACGCCTGACGGCGTTACACCGGCTGGTCGGACGCCGCGTAGAACTTGATGCTGTCGGCGACGGAGTCGGCGACATGCTCCTTGCTGATGACGCCCACGATGTTGCCCGCGCGCGGGATGCCGGCGCTGCCCGAGACGATGGCCATGGTGGCCTTCCTGCGCCACATCCGCCCGATGACGTTGAACATCACGTCGTCGCGCCGCGTCACGGTGAAGTCGCGGCTCGCCACCTCGCCCAGCGTCACGCCCATATAGGCGCCTTCCAGCCCCTGGCGCAGCGCGGTGTTGACGCGCAGCACGCCCACGATCTGGTCGCCGCGCACGATCACGATGTGGCGCAGCCCGATGGGTTCGGCGCGCTTGAGGAAATCGTCGAAGCGCATGGAGTCGGGCAGGATCACGATGTCCTTGTCCATCACCTCCTCGGCGCGGCGCACCAGGAACATGTTGGCGTGCAGCGCCTTGGGGATGAAATGGCGCCGCGCCACCAGCTTGATGGTGTAGATGTTCTCGCGCGAAAGCATGCGGCGGATGCCGATGCTGATGGCCACCGCGATGATCATCGGCATGACGATCGCGTAGTCGAGCGTCATCTCGAATATCATGGTCACCGCGGTCATCGCCGCGCCGGTGCCGCCGCCCACCATCGCCGCCATGCCGACCATCGCGAACGCCGGAATGGAGATGTCGCCCACCGGGAAGAAGGGCTGCAGCAGCGCCCCGAACGCGCCGCCCAGCGTCGCGCCCATGAACAGCGACGGCGAGAAGATGCCGCCCGAGGATCCCGAGCCCAGGCTCAGCGACGTCGCGGCGAGCTTGGAGGCGAAGAGCAGCGCCAGGAACGGCCCGGCGGCAAGCCCGCCGAGCATCACGTCCTGGATCGTGGCGTAGCCCACGCCGTCGATCTGGTAGTGGCCCGAGAAGCGGAGATAGGCGTACATCATCGCGCCGACCAGCCCCATGCCGATGGCGTGGCGCAGATAGGGATTGGCGATGCGCTCGAACTTCTCCTCCGCGTAATGCAGGCCGCGGATGAATCCGGTGGCGCCCAAGCCGACCACCACGCCCAGCGCCGCGTACAGCAGCAGCACATAGGCCGACGAGGGATGATCGGGAATCGTGCCGACCGGCGGCACGTTGAAGGCCGGGCGTGGACCGAAGAAGATGCGCCCGATGAAGGTCGCCGTGCCGGTCGCCAGCGCCACGGGCAGGAAGGTGCGCGTGCTGAACTCCGGCATCATCAGTTCGATGGCGAAGATCACCCCGCCGATGGGCGTGTTGAAGGTCGCCGCGATGCCCGCGCCGGCGCCCGCCGCCACCAGCGTGATGCGCTGCCAGGCTTCGAGCCGTAAGAGCTGGGCGATGTTGGAGCCGAGCGAGGCGCCGATCTGGATGATCGGTCCCTCGCGGCCCACCGCCGAGCCGCTGCCGATGGCCAGCGCCGAGGCCAGCGATTTGACGACCGCCACCACGCCGCGGATGCGGCCTTCCTTGTAGAAGATGGCGTCCATCACTTCCGGCACGCCGTGGCCGCGCGCTTCCGGCGCGAAGGTCTTGACCAGGAACACCACGCCCATGCCGCCGATGACGGGCACGAGGATGATGAGCGGTCCCCAGGGCGAGGCCGGCGTGTAGAGGTTCGCGTCGTAGGAAGGCGAGAGCGTCCCGAAGAAGAGCAGGTTGTGGACGTAGGAGATCAGGACCCGGAAGAAGATGGCGCCCAGGCCCGTGACCACGCCCACGGCGACGGCGATCAGCGAAAATAAAGCGAGATTGACCGATCGCTCGGCGGCAGGCGCGTTGTCCATTGCGGGAGAGATTCCTTCTTAAGGCGTGCTTCAACCATGAAGCGGTGGCGTCTTCAATGCGTATTTTGCGCTGCATGATGCCGCCGCGCGGCGGATCGCGGCCATGGGCGCGGGCAACGATGAAATCTCGGCAATGCCGGAAATCGAATCGTCAGGCGACCCTTATATGGTCAATAATATTGACATAAATATGGCCGCGAGAGGCTTGACCGGGGTCAAACACGGCCTCAGGTCCTCCGCCAGAATGGCCCGGCATGGGAGGCGGCGGTGACGGAAAGGATTCTGACGGCGGAGAAGAAGGCCGAGCTGGCGGCGTATATCCGGCGAATCGCCTGCGGCGTGGTCTCGACCGTGGACAAAAGCGGCGCGCCCGAGGCGGCGTTCGTCTTCCTCGCCGTGACGCCGGGCCTCGAGATCGTGTTCGAGACGCTCAACACCGCCCGCAAATTCCGCAACGTCGCGCGCGATCCGCGCGTGGCGCTCGTGATCGGCTGGGAGGACGACACCTCGCTGCAGATCGAAGGCCTCGCCGGCGAGCCGGACGAATTCGCGCTCGAGGAGCTGAAGCCCGTCTACTATGAGACCTGCCCGCAGAACCGCGGGCATCTCGGCTGGCCGGGACTGACGTATCTGCGCGTCAAGCCGCGCTGGCTGCGCTTCAGCAATTACGGCGCGCGCTGGCGCGTGGAAGAGTTCACACTCTAGAAAGCAGCAGCAGGATTATCCCGCCCATCAGGCCGAGCGTCGCCACCGCGGCCGAGGCGGCGAGCGCGCACAGCACCAGGCTGTCCTCGATCAGCGCCAGCGCGAGGCCCGCGACCACCAGCGCCGGCACCACATTGGTGAGCGGCACCGGCAGCAGCATGGCCGGCCCCAGGAGGAAAATGAGAAACGCCGTGCCGAAACGCGCGCCGTCGAACATGCCGCGCCCCGCGAAGGGCAGGATGCCCTCGCAGAATTTCAGGACCGCGATGGCGCGGTCCAGCACCTGGCGCGCCACGCCCGAGCCGATGCGGCGCGAGGCGATGGAGGCCGGCAGCGCGCGGGTCTTGCCCACGAACATCAGGTCCACCGCGAGCAGGCAGATCAGCAGCCCCGCCGGAATGCACGCGCCCGGCAGCACGCCCAGGAGACCGAGCATGAAGATGAGGAGGTAGACCGCTTCGGTGTCGAGCTGCTCATGCAGCCAGCCGATGGTGGCGCCGCCTTCGGGCAGCGCGAGGCGCACGCGCTCCAGGGTGGAAATCGGCGGTGCGCCAATGGCGGACATGGCAGTCGGAGTCCCCTTGGACCCGAAAGGGACGGGCCCACGCTCGCGAGTGTGAACCCCGTCCGTTGACGCCTCATTAACCCGGGCCTACGCACTAGAACCGATGCCGGGCCCAAACACTCGACGGCGCCCGCGTTGATCTGGAACAAACCGCCTTGAGTTTGAGGGTCTTAGCCTCGTCCGGACCGATTTGAGACGAGGGCCGTGAAACACGCGATCATCTTCGCGCATCCGAAGGCGGAGAGCTTCACCGGTGCCATGGCGGCCGCGTACCGGCAGGCGGCCGAAGCGCGGGGCGACGAGGTCGCGTTCCGGGATCTCTACCGCGACGGCTTCGATCCGCGCCTCGCGGAAGACGAATTCCCCTGGTCGCCCGGGTTCAAGGTCCATGACGACGTCGCCGCGGAGCGCGAGGCGCTCGCGGGCACGGATATCTTCGCGCTGTTCTATCCGCTGTGGCTCAACGCGCCGCCCGCAATGATGAAGGGTTATCTCGAGCGCGTATTCGGGCTCGGCTTCGCCTACCGGCACGGGCGCGGCGGCAACGAACCGCTGCTCGCCGGCCGCAAGCTGATCAGCGTCACGTCGACAGGTGCGCCGACCGAATGGGTGATCCGGACCGGCGCATGGCAAGCCCTGCGCACGCTGTTCGACGCGCACTTCGCTTCGGTGTGCGGGCTGGAAGTGATGGATCATCTCCACTTCGGCGGCATCGTACCCGGCATCCGGGCCGGCGTCGTGGCGCAGTACGCCAAAAAAGTCCGGGACCGCGTCGCCACGATCCCGGCGGGCTGACTCCGCGCTCCCGCTGAGGGTGATCTCAATGCCGGCGGCGCCCGGCCAGGTATTCCCGGAAGCTGGTATAGGCCAAGGTGACGCCAAACGCGGAAAACATCGCGATGGCGAGGATGACGGTGGTCTGGTCGGCTGGCGACATGGCGAAATCCCCGATATTGCCGCCGAACTCTGTGCTTCCCGCGAAGCCCGGCATTGATCTCCGTCAAACGGCGGGCCCCTCATGGAAACGGGGGAAGCCGCGCGCTAATGTCCGGCGCGCCCCGGAATCCCGCCCGTCATGACGGTCCGCAATCTCGATGCCATCTTCCATCCCGCAAACGTCGCCCTGATCGGCGCCAGCGACCGGCCGCATTCGGTGGGCGCCGTCATCCTGGACAATCTCCGCGGCGGCGGATTTGCGGGTGCCATTTATCCGGTCAATCCGCATCATGCCGCGCTGGCGGGCCTCCCCTGCTATCCCGGCGTCGCGGGCCTGCCCGAGGCGCCCGATCTCGCCATCATCTGCACGCCGCCCGCCGCCGTGCCGGGCCTCGTCGCAGAGCTTGGCGCGCGCGGCACGCGCGGGGCGATCGTCATCACGGCGGGATTTCGCGAGGGCGGCAACGCGGCGGGGCAGGCGCTGCAGCAGGCGATGCTGGACGCAGCCAGGCCGCACCTCCTGCGCATCGTGGGGCCCAATTGCGTCGGCGTGCTCACCACGCCGTCCAGCTTGAACGCCTCGTTCGCGCCCGGCACGCCCCGGGCCGGCGGCGTGGCCTTCGTGGCGCAATCCGGCGCCATGGTGACGAGCGTGCTCGACTGGGCGACCGGCCGCGGCATCGGATTCTCGCACATGGTTTCGCTGGGCGACATGAGCGACGTCGATTTCGGCGACGTGCTCGACTATCTCGCGGGCGATGCGAACACCATGGCGATCCTGCTCTACATCGAGGCCGTCACCCAGGCGCGCAAATTCCTTTCCGCCGCGCGCGCCGCCAGCCGCCTCAAGCCCGTCATCGCCATCAAGGCCGGCCGCCAGCCCGCGGCGGCGAAGGCGGCCACGTCGCATACCGGCGCGCTGGCCGGCATGGACGCGGTCTATGACGCCGCCTTCGAGCGCGCCGGCATCCTGCGCGCTTACGACCTCGACGAGATCTTCGACGCGGTGGAGACGCTCGCCACGCACCCGCGCATCGGGGGCGACCGGCTGGTCATCGTCACCAATGGCGGCGGCGCGGGCGTGCTGGCGACGGACGCGCTGATGTCGATGGGCGGCGAGCTCGCCACGCTGTCGCCCGCGAGCGTCGAAAAGCTCGATGCGGCGCTGCCGCCGACCTGGTCGCACGGCAATCCCGTGGACATCATCGGCGATGCGGACGGCGCCCGTTACGGCCGCGCGCTGGAGGCGCTGGTCGCGGAGCCGGGCGCGGACGCGGTCCTCGTGCTCAACTGTCCGGTCGCGGTGGCGTCGGGCACGGACGCGGCGAAGGCGGTGGTGGCCGGGGCGGCCAGGCTCGGCAAGCCGGTGTTGACCAACTGGCTCGGCGCGGAAGCGGCGCGCGCGCCGCGCGCGCTGTTCGAAGCCGCCGGCATCCCGACCTACGAGACGCCCGAAAAGGCCGTGCGCGGGTTCATGCATATCGTCCGTTACCACCGCGGGCAGCGGACGCTGATGGAGGTCCCGCCGTCGCAGCCGGGGGGCTTCAGTCCCGACCTGGCGCGCGCGAAGAGCATCGTCGCGGGACATCGCGGCGAAGCCCCGGCCTGGCTCGATCCGCTCGACGTGCAGGCGCTGCTCGCATGCTACGGCATCCCCGTCCCGCGCATCGCCACGGCGGCGACGGCCAGGGAAGCCGCCCATCGCGCACAGGCGTTCGGCGCGCCCGTCGCGCTCAAGATCCTTTCACCCGACATCACCCACAAATCCGACATCGGCGGCGTGGCGCTGAGGCTCGAGGGAGCGGCGGTCGAAGCCGCGGCGGCCGCCATGCTCGTCCGCGTCCGCGAGGCCGCCCCCGGGGCCCGCCTCGACGGGTTCTACGTGCAGGAGATGATCGAGCGGCCGGGCGCCTTCGAGCTCATCATGGGCATGGCGCAGGACGCGACCTTCGGGCCGTTCCTCCTGTTCGGGCAGGGCGGCACGGCGGTGGAAGTCATCGACGACAAGGCGCTCGGCCTGCCGCCGCTCAATCTCAAGCTCGCGCACGAGATGATCGCGCGCACGCGGGTGTCGCGGCAGCTTGCCGGCTATCGCGACCACGCGCCCGTCAGGCTGGACGACGTCGCGCTGACGCTGGTCCGGCTCTCGCAGATGATCTGCGATTTCGGCGAGATCGCCGAGCTCGACATCAATCCGCTGCTCGCCGATGCGCGCGGCGTGGTCGCGCTCGACGCGCGGATCAGGATCGCGCCCGCGCGCGGCGATCCCGCCGCGCGGCTGGCGATCAAGCCTTATCCGCAGGCGCTCGAATCCGATGCCTCGGGCCCCGGTCACGAAGGCTACCGTTTCCGTCCCATCCGGCCCGAGGACGCGCCCGCCATCGCCGCCTTCGCCGCCCGCGTCACGCCGGAAGACACGCGCATGCGCTTCTTCACGCCGTTCAAGACGCTGCCGCGCACGCTGCTCGCGCGGCTGACGCAGATCGACTACGACCGCGAGATGGCGTTCGTCCTTTTCGACGAAAGGGACGCGGTCGCGGGCGTGAGCCGGCTCGCCGCCGATCCGGACGGCGTGCGCGCGGAGTTCGCGGTGATCGTGCGCAGCGACCTCAAGCACCGCGGGCTCGGGCGCCTCCTGATGGACCGGCTGATCGCCTATGCGAGGCGCCGCGGCATAGCGGAGATATTCGGCGACGTGCTGGCGGAGAACGGGGCCATGCTGGCCCTGTGCCGCGATCTCGGCTGCGCGCTGGGGACGCCGTCGGCGGGAATCGTCCGCGCGACGCTGCCGCTTGTTGGCCGCACCGCGCGCGCGTGATAAATCGCGCGTGGAGGCATGCGAATCCCATGACGTCCAGACCCCGGCAGTTCGTCGCCCTCGCGGACCAGGGCGAACTGTTCGACGTGCTCGCCGCCACGGCGGTGGACGGGATCATCGTCATCGACGAGTTCGCCCGCGTGCTCTACTACAACCCGGCCTGCCGCAAGCTCTTCCAGTACGAGGCCAGGGAAGTCACCGGCCGGAACGTCAATATGCTCATGCCGGAACCCTACCAGTCCGAGCACGACGCCTATGTCGCCCGCTACAAGAAGACCCGCGACCCGCACATCATCGGCATCGGCCGCGAAGTCACCGGGCGCCGGAAGGACGGCACGACCTTTCCCATGCTGCTGTCGGTGGGCGAGGGCCAGCTCGGCGGGCGCACGGTGTTCGTCGGCATCATCCACGACCTGACCGCGATCGACGCGCAGCGCGAGCGCGCGGTGAAGCTGCAGGGCGAGCTCGCGCACGTGGCGCGGGTGAACGCGATCGGCCAGCTTTCGTCCGCGCTCGCGCATGAGCTGAACCAGCCGCTCACCGCGATCATGAATTTCGTCAGCGCGGCGCGGCGGCGCCTCAAATCGGTTTCGGATCCGCAGGCGGAGCGCATCGCGGGCCTGCTCGACAAGACCGTGGAGCAGACCGAGCGCGCGGGCAAGATCATCCACCGCCTGCGCGCCTTCCTGGAGAAGCGGGAGGCCGACCGCCGGGCGGAGAATTTGAACGACATCGTGCGCGACGCGGCGGCGCTCGGCTTCGTCGGCTCGGCCGACGAGAACGTGAAGCTCGCGCTCGACCTGGAGGACGACGTGCCGCTCGTGGCGCTCGACCGCGTGCAGATCGAGCAGGTGCTGGTCAACCTCATCCGCAACGCCGCCGAGGCGGTGCGGAGCTGCGACACGCGCCAGGTCACGGTCTCGACCTACAAGGCCGGGCCGGGCCATGTCGAGATCGCGGTGGCCGATACGGGACCGGGGCTGGCCGAGGAAGTATCCGCGCAGCTCTTCCAGCCCTTCGTCACCACCAAGGAGAAGGGCATGGGAATCGGGCTCTCCATCAGCCGCACCATCGTGGAGGCGCATGGCGGGCGCATCTGGATGACACCCAATCCCGGCGGCGGTACCGTCTTCCGGTTTCAATTGCCCCTGGAAAGCTGAGCGATGGCGCCCCTGATCTGCGTGGTGGACGACGACGAGAGCGTGCGCGAGTCGCTGCAGGAATTGCTCGAAAGCGCGGACTATTCCGTCGAAGTCTTCGGCTCGGCCATGCGCTTTCTCGCCAGCGACACGCTCGCGCGCTGCGCCTGCCTCGTCGTGGACATCCGCATGCCGGAGATGGACGGGCTCGAGCTGCAGGAGGAGCTGGGGCGCCGGAAATTCCGCTTTCCGGTCATCATCATCACCGGCCACGGCGACGTGCCGCTGGCCGTGCGCGCCATGAAGGCGGGCGCCCGCGACTTCCTCGAAAAGCCCTTCAACGAGGACACGCTGCTCGACAGCATCCGCCGCGCGCTGGAGGCGCCGCTTGCGGGGCCGGCCGCGGCGCCCGATCCCGCCATCGCCGAGCGGATGGCGCAGCTTACCGAGCGGGAGCGGCAGGTGCTGCACCTTCTGGTGATCGGCCATCCCAACAAGGTCATCGCCCAGAAGCTCGACATCTCGTTCCGCACGGTGGAGATCCATCGCGCCAGGGTCTTCGCCAAGATGCGGGCCGGCAGCGTGGCCGAGCTGGTGCGCATGGTGCTCGCCCAGGAGTCCGCTCCGCGCGGCGCCTGAGCCGCCTCTCTACGCGTTCGCCCTTACGCGTTGCGGCGTATTTTCGGACGGTCCGCCGCGGCCCAGAATCGCCGGCCATGCAGCAGATTCCGCCGGGCGGCCAAAGCCGCGATCATTGCCATCGCATCGCGGTGATCGCGGGCGATGCGGCGGTGCGCGATTCCCTCTGCCGCCTGCTGGAGAGCTTCGACATCGCGGCGGACGGGTTCGCAACCGCGGCCGCCTATCTGGGCCATGCGCCGTCGCATTGCCTCGCGATCGCGGACGAAGATCTGGGCGCGATGTCGGGGTTCGATCTCGTCGAGGTCATGCGGCTGGGCGGCGTCGCGATTCCGGCCATCGTGCTTTCGGACGGCTGGTCGCAGCATCCACGCGGCCCGGCGGGCGGCTGCGTGACCGTCGCCAAGCCCGTGCAGGCCGATGCCCTGATCGCCGAGATCCGGAACGCGACCGCCGCCTGCGCCGGCCAGGACGATGCGTACGTGATTGCCCCTACGCGCTCTCGCGGATATTCGCCGCCGCCCGGCTAGGCGACCTTTGCGTCCGTCACTTCCGAGGATCGTCCGATGTCGAACATGGCCTTGCACAGCGCGCCCGCCGCCGCCGCAATTCCGCTCTCGGTCAACGCCATCAGCGACATCGCCGAGCGCCGCAAGATCGGCGCCGTGATCCATGTCGGCCGCGGCAAGACGATCTTCGGAGACGGCGACGAGGCCCGCTACTCGTACAAGCTCGTGGAAGGCGCCGTGCGGCTCTCCAAGATGATGCTGGACGGACGCCGCCAGATCGCGGAATTCGCGCTGCCCGGCGACATGATCGGCTTCGAGTGCGGCGAGACCTACGCGCTGACCGCCGAGGCCGTCACGCCCGTGACGCTGGTGCGCTACCAGCGCACGCACATCGAGCGCCTGGGCGACGAATTCTCCGACGTGCGCCGCGAATTGATGGCGCTGCTGCGCCGCGGCTGGACCTCGGCGCAGGCGCATCTGGTCATGCTGGGCCGCCAGACGGCCAAGGAGCGGGTCGCCGCGTTCCTGGTCGCGCTGGCCAACCATCGCGACGCGGCGAGCGAAATCGTGGCGCTGCCCATGGGCCGGCAGGACATCGCGGACTATCTCGGCCTCACCATCGAAACCGTCTGCCGCACGCTGACGGAGCTCAAGACCGGCGGCATCATTTCCGTGCCGGATCGCCACGGCGTCGTCATCCGCGACATGGACGGGCTCGAAGCCATCGCCCAGGGCTGATCCGCCGGCGCGCGCGCTGTTTCGCTCCGGCGATTGACCGGGATCAAGACACCGTCCCTCCGTTGGCGCAGATTGCCTGCGCAGCTCCGGAATGACGATCATGGCTTACGCGAAAATCCTGGCGCCGCTTTGCGGCGGCCCCGGCGACGATGTGGTGCTGGCAACGGCCTTCCTGCTGGCGAAGCCGTTCAACGCCCATGTCGAGGCGCTGTTCAGCTATCCCGATCCGCGCCAGGCCATCCCCGCGACGGATCCCATCATCTCGCCCACCATCGTCCAGGAAATCGTCGATGCCGTCGAGGCCGCGCGCAAGACGGCATCCAAGGCGGCGCGCGCCGCGCTGGCGCAGGCCGCGGGAGATGCGGGCGTGAAGATCGTGAGCAGCCCCGAACGCGGCGGCATGGTGACGGCATCCTATCGCGAACTCTGCGGCCATCTCGAGGAGACCATCCCGACGGCCGCGCAGCTGGCCGATATCGTGGTGTTCCCGCCCATGACGGGCGACGAGGAGCCCGACGCGCACGAGGCCTTCGTGCGCACGCTGACGAAGTCCGGCCGCCCCGTGGTTCTGTGCGCCGGGCGCGCGCCGAAAACGATCGGCACGAAGATCGCCGTCGGCTGGGACGGCAGGCAGGCGGCGGCCAACGCGCTGGCCGGCGCCATGCCGCTGCTGGAGGCGGGCGGCACCGTGCACATCGTCGCCGTCACCAAGGCGCCTTACGGCGGACACACGCTGGCTGAGGCGCGCGACTATCTCGCGCTGCACGGCATCCGGACGACCCAGGCCGTCGTCGAGGACACGAAAGCGTCCCCCGGCGAATTGCTGCTGCGGACCGCGAAGGCCGACGGGTGCGATCTCCTGGTCTGCGGCGGCTACGGCCACAGCCGCACGCTCGAAACCATCTTCGGCGGCGCCACGGCGTATTTGACATCGCACGCCGACATCCCGATCCTGATGGTGCATTGAGGAGGCGCTGAATGAAGGTGCTGGTCATTGCGGCCGTGGCGGCCGCGTCGCTCATGGCGAACGCCGGGGCGAACGCCGGGGCGAACGCCGCAGCGAGCGTGGCGGGCGATGCGAAGCAGGTGTCGCTTGGCCATCAGATCGCGGTGGAGGCCTGCTCGTCCTGTCATCGCGTCGAGCGGGCACAGGCGCAGCCGCAGGGTGTCCCCAATCCGGAGGAGCGCAACGCGGTCATGGCACCGAGCTTCGCCGCCATCGCCAGCGACACGCGGGACAACGACGCGTTCCTGCGCCAGGCGATCACGGCGCCGAAGCATCCCATGCGCGAGCAGGAATGGCAGAAGGCCGACCTCGATGCGGTGGTCGCCTATATCCGCTCGCTTTCCGGCCAGTCCTGGTGAGCGACGCGTCCGTCGCGAAGGCCGGCGGCGGCGGCGAATCCATTGATGCCCCATGAACGCAACCGCGCGGCGTTCATCGTCTCGAAACTTCCTGTACGTGCCGGCACTTAGCACTTCATCTGACTGGCGTGCGCGGCATCGCGCGCGCATGATCGCCGTGCAATCGCGCCTGGCGGCAATGACCATTCTTCGCGCCATATTCTGGTTTTCGCTCGTGGCGTTCCTGCTGCCGCAGGCGCCCGGCGGACGGCAGAGCGCCGACCTTGCCGGCTTGATCCGCCGCGCGGTCGTATGGGAATTCGCGCTCGCCAGGGACAAGCTCGATCACCGGATCGACGCGCCGCAATCCCGATAGCCTTCAGGACGCCGGCCGCAGGCCCGCGCGCCGGGTGTCTTTCGCTCCGGCGGTGGGCGCGTGCCGCCCGGCGAGCGCTTTGGCTTCCGCATGGAGTTGCGCGCGCAGATTCGGCGGGCCCAGCACTTCGACGTCGGCGCCGAGCCGCATGAGCTCGCGCAGGCCCTGCCGCCCCGGTTCGATCGGCATGTCGCAGGTCAGCCAGCCGTCCTCGTCCGTCCGCGCGGCAAAGGCCTCGACGCGGGCCGACACGTGGGGCGCGAGCAGCATGCGCCCGCGCGGCGACAGGCGCACCTTCGCGCGATCGCTGTAGAGCCCTTCCTCATAGGCGCGCGAGGCCGCGGCCCAGTGCGCGGCGAGATCGAACCTGCGCGGCCGCGCGAAGGGCTCGTCCAGCATCTCCGCTTCGACGATCGCCGAGGCGCGCCAGGTGAGGATGCGTTTGGCGTATTCGGCCACGAGATACCAGACGCCGCCCTTGAGCACGAGGCCGAGAGGGCCCAGCTTGCGCGGCCGCACCTCGCCGCCGCTGCGGTAGCCGGTGCGCAGGTAACGTTCGTTCCAGACGGCGCGCGCGATCTCCGGCAGGAGCTCCGAGCCCTCCGCGGCGCGGAACCAGCCCGCCGGATCGAGATGGAAGCGCTGCGCCACCTTCTCCGCGCCCGGCTGCTGGCTTGCGGGCAGGGCGGCCAGCAGCTTGAGCCGCGTGGCGGCGATGAGGTCGGCAAGCCCGAGCTCCGCCGCCGGCCCCGGCAGGCCCGCGAGGAACAACGTCTCCGCTTCCGGCTGGGTGAGGCCGGTCAGCCGCGTGCGGTAGCCGTCCATCAGCCTGAAGCCGCCGCTGCGCCCGCGCTCGGCATAGACGGGGATGCCGGCGGCGCTCAGCGCGTCGATGTCCCGGTGGATGGTGCGCACGGACACCTCGAACTCCGCGGCCAGCGCGCTCGCGCTCATGCCGCCGCGGGTCTGCAGCAGCATCAGGATGGAGAGGAGCCGGCTCGCGAGCATTTTTCGAGGCTACCGCAAATACATGACATTCGATGTCATGTTAGCCGGCCTATACCTCCCCCCGCAACCAGGGAGGCGCCGCCATGCGCATCTTGCCCGCACTGTTCGCAACCAGCCTATTCGTCGCGCCGGCCGCGCTCTTCACCGGCCCGGCCGTCGCGCAAGCCACAGGAGACACGCACGTGACCGCTCCGTCCGCCATCCACGATTTCGACTTCATCATCGGCAAGTGGAAGGTCCATCACCATCGCCTGAAGCACCGCCTCGCCGGCGACGACGAATGGGAGGATTTCGAAGGCACCTCCGAGGTGTGGAAGACGCTCAACGGCAACGGCACCTTCGACGAGAACTACATCGGCATCCCGTCGGGCGGCTATTGGGCCGACGGCATCCGCGCCTACGATCCCAAGACCGACACCTGGGCCATCTGGTGGCTCGACGCGCGCCATCCGGAAAATATCGAGACACCGGTGCGCGGCCGCTTCGAGAACGGCGTCGGCACGTTCGAGGCGCCCGATATCCAGGAAGGAAAGCACGTCATCGTGCGCTTCGTCTGGTCCGGCATCACCCGCGACAAGGCGCATTGGGAGCAGGCGTTCTCGACCGACGGCGGCAAGACCTGGGAGACCAACTGGGTGATGGATCTCACGAGGGTCAAATGACCGCGTGTTGCCCCGTCGTGGAGCTGCGCCAGTACACGCTGAAGCCCGGGCAGCGCGATGTCCTCATCGCGCTGTTCGAGGCGCGGTTCGTCGAGAGCCAGGAAGCCTGCGGCATGACGCTGATCGGCCAGTTCCGCGACCTGGACGACCCGGACCGCTTCGTGTGGCTGCGGGGCTTTCCGGACATGGAAAGCCGCGCCCGCGCGCTTGCCGCGTTCTACGGCGGGCCGGTCTGGAAGGCGCACCGCGAAGCCGCCAACGCCACCATGATCGATTCCGGCAACGTGCTGCTGCTCAGGCCGGGCAGGGGTTTCGACCTGGCGCCGCGCGGCGGCGCGCGCCCGTCCGGGACGCTGTTCGCGCATGTCTGCCGGTCGGATGCGGCGTTCGCGGCGCGTTTCGCGCGCGATCTGGCGCCGCACCTCGATCCGCTGGCGTGGCTCGTCACCGAGCCCGCGAGGAACACCTTCCCCGCGCTGCCGGTGCGCGAAGGCGAGAACGTGCTGGTGTGGTTCGGCCGTTCCGGTCCGCCGTCGGAGACCGGGCGGCCGGTCGAGAGCCTGCGCCTCGAACCGACCGCCCGCTCGCGACTGCGTTAGTCGCCTTTCGCGGGTTGCATCGGCATCGGCTGCGCCGGGGCCATCTTGCCGCCGCCGGGCGTGGGGATCTCGATCTCCACGTTCTGCATCATGCCCTGGTCCTCGTGATCGAGGATGTGGCAGTGGAGCACGAACGCGCCGATGTAGCGCTGGTAGCGGGTGCGCGCGACGATCGTGTAGACGCCCTGCGGATAGGGCGAGCCGGGCGGGGCGGCGTTCTTGATCCACAGCGTGTCCTTCCACACGCCCTTGAGCCCCGGATATTGCGGATCCGGCGGCTGGCCGGGCGCGATGCCGTAGGCATCCACGGCGCCGGGCGCGCTCACGTCCTTCCCGTTGGGATCGTAGATCGCCACGATCTGGAACGGATTGACGTGGATGTGGAACGGATGGCTGACGAAGCGCGACTGCATCGTCCATTCGTCCACGCCGCCGAGCACAAGGTGCCGGTCGATGCGGTTGGGATCGTACGGATGGGGATTGAACGGCTCCTGCGTGGGATGCTGCCAGTCGAAGGCGTCCTGCGCCACCTCGAACAGCGTGTTGTCGGGATCGGAGGTGTCGATATAGAAGGTGAGGTACTGGTTGCCCGTCACTTCGCCGGCTTCGATGTCGGGATGCGGCGTGAAGCTGGTCAGCTTGAGATTGTCCTTCAGATCCGCAACGACCGTGCCCACCACGTTCTTCGGCATGGTGCGCTTCGCCGCGCCGACCAGCTGGTTCGTCAGATACGCGCCGATGTCCTTCACATCCGCCTGGCCGCTCGCCTTGACGATGCCGAGAAGCCGCGGCGTGACGTAGCTGCGCGACACGCTCGCGGCCGGCTGCACCTGCGCGTTCACCACGCAGTAGTTCCCCGCCTGCGGAAACACCACCAGCGCATCCGCCCGGTAGCCGGGCTGCAGCACGGCGATATTCGTGCCGTGGGCCTGCGCCATGGTCAGCCCGTCCTGCGCCACCACGTGGTAGGGGATGGGGTCGCCGGTGCAGTTGGTCTGGACGTAATTGGCTTCGTCCGCCGCCAGCAGACGGTCGGTCGAAGGCGCCTGGCTCTTCAGGCGGTAGAACTGCACCTGGATGGTGTCGCGCACGCCGGCATGGATCATGCGCCAGCGCTCCACGTCGCCGGCCTTCGCCTCGAACACCGGCAGCACCAGCCCGTTGATGCTGGTGAAGCGGGCCGAGGCCGCCCAGTTGCCCGGGCCGAAGCCGTAGGGCCCGTTATAGGGCGGGCCGGAGGGCGTCTTGTCGTCGTAGAACTCGATGCCGCCGACATCGCCGGGATCGCAGACCCATTGCACCACGGTGTAGTTGCCGTTCTTGTCCGTCACCGGCTGGCCGTCCACGGTCTTGTACTTGACCTTGATGCGGCCCTGATCGTCGACGCAGGCATATTGGATCTGCTGCAGCACCAGCACGCGCTCCGTGAAGCCCTTGAGCAGCGTGTCGAGATCGCCATGCGTGGTCGGCGTGGGCACGCGATTGCCGCGGACGATGAGCGCGCCCGCCATGCCGCTGGACACCTGCAGCGCGGTCGAGCCGTGCTCGTGCGGGTGATACCAGAACGTGCCGGCCGGATGGTCGCTGGGGATGTTGTATTCGTACTGGAACGTCACGCCGGGCTGGATTTCGATGAGCACGTTGTCGCTGTTGCCCGCGGGGCTGATCCACAGCCCGTGCGAATGCATGTTGGTGGTGTTGAAGCAGTGCGGGCGATCCATGTTGACGATCACCTTGGGGCAGGACGGATCGTCCGCCGGAAGATCGTTGTGCAGCGTCATGCGCACCGTGTCGCCCGGATTGACCTCTATGGTCGGCGCCACATAGGGCGCGTTGGGGTCGTAGCCCGTGCCGACATAGGAGCGCAGGCGCACGTTGTCGGTCATCCCGGTGTTGGGATTGTAGATCTTGCTGTCGGTGTATTTGACGTGCAGGTCGAGCAGCTTCTCGCCGGGCGCCGCCGTCGTGCCGATTTCGGGCGCCGGCGCGGCAACGAGCTTGCCGCTCTTCAGCCGCCTGGACTTGCCGGCCTTCGGCGCCGGCACGGCGGACACGATCTGCGCGCGCTGGACCTCGAGCGTGGCGGGGTTCGTCACCACGCGGTCCTGTGCTTGCGCCGAGAGCGGCGACAGCGCGGCGGCCAACGCCGCGGCGTGCAGAATCTTCGTCATCCGAATCCCCCAGCTGCGGCACCGCGGCCGCGATTCCGCGAGATTTTACAAGTAACGCGCGAGATTCGGCAAATATAGATTGCTCCGTTTATTTCGCGCTCACCCGCCAGACGATGTTGCCCACGTCGTCGGCCACCAGCAGCGCGCCGGATTTGTCCACCGTCACGCCGACGGGCCGTCCATAGGCCACGCCGGTCCTGGGATCGGCCATGAAGCCCGTCAGGAAATCCTCGGGCTTGCCGGCCGGCTTTCCGTTCCTGAACGGCACATAGACAACCTGGTAGCCGGTGAAGCCGGAGCGGTTCCATGAGCCGTGCTGGCCGATGAACACCCCGCCGCGATAGCGCGCGGGGAATGCGGCCGCCGTGTAGAACACGAGGCCGATGGAAGCGGTGTGCGCGCCCAGCGCATAGTCCGGCGCGATGGCCTTGGCGACCATCGCGGGATCCTGCGGCTGCACGCGCTCGTCCACATGCTGGCCCCAATAGGACCACGGCCAGCCATAGAACGCGCCAGGCTTCACGCCGGTCATGTAATCGGGCACCAGGTCGTCGCCCAGCATGTCGCGCTCGTTGACCGCCACCCACAGAACATGCGTGGCCGGCTCCCAGCCCATGCCGTTGGGATTGCGCAGGCCCGAGGCGTAGATCTGCTTGTCCGTCCCGTCCGGATTGGCTTCCAGGATGTCCGCGCGGCCCTTCTCGCTGGCGATGCCGTTGTCGGCGATGTTGCTGCCGGAGCCCACGCTCACGAAGATCTTCTTGCCGTCCTCGCCGGCCACGATGTTGCGCGTCCAGTGATGGCCGACGGGCAGGGTCATGATCTTCTCGCCCTTGGCGTCGATGGAGGTCTCGCCGTCCTTGTAGGGGAAGCGCAGCACCGCGTCGGTGTCGGCGACGTAGAACCAGCCGTTCAGCAGCAGCATGCCGAAGGGCTGGTTGAGGCCCTTGAGGAACACGGTGCGCACATCCGGCTTGCCGTCGCCATCGGTGTCGCGCAGGAGCACGATGTCGTTGGCGCTGGGCGGGGCGGAGCCGTTCTTCTCGTCCAGCCAGTGCTCCACTGCCGTCGAAACCGAGCTGATCTCGGCCAGCGGCGGCGCGGCTTCGGCCACCAGCACGTCGCCGTTCGGCAACACATAGAGCCAGCGCGGATGCTTCAGGTCCGCCGCGAAGCGCGTCACCGTGAAGCCCTTGGGCGCCACGGGTGTCTTGTCCGCCGGCCAGGGCGCGGTCGAATTGACGTTCATCGTGGGGATGGTCTGCGCCCTGGGCGCCGGCAGCACCGGCGACGCGCCGAAATTCGTCGGGGGCGGCGCGTGCGCATCGCCGAGCGTCAGGTACCACACCACCGCGATGCCCAGGACGAGAACGGCGGCGACGATGCCGATGGCGCGCAATATCCGCATGAAATGCCCCCTTTCGACCTTCCGCCCGGCGAACCGGCGAAGCGGGAGTTTAACCCGCCGCCGTCCGCTCGCGGAAGAATTGTATCACGCGCTCCTCCGCCAGCTTGGTGGGCGAGCCGGGCTTGTCGACGAGGTTGACGGTGAGGACGGAGTGGGCGCGCCCGCCGGGCCCCGGCGCGGAGTCCTTCGGGTCGATCTCGATGGCCTCGAAGCGGCTGCCGAATTCCCGTTTCAGCATGTCGAAGCGCGCGTCGGGCACGAAGCCATCCTCGAAGAACCGCAATCCGATCATGGAGAGGTCCTCCTTCTCCATGCGCTCCTTCGCGCATTTGATCTCGGCCGGGGAGGCGTCGATCTTCCCCGCCTTGTCCTTGCCGAAAATGGGATTGGAGGGCTGGGAGAGCACCGGCGCCACCATCGCGGGCTCCGTCATCATCGCCAGCGCATAGCCTCCGGTGAAGCACATGCCCACCGCGCCCACGCCCTTGCCGCCGCAGGTGGCGTGCGCCTGCCGCGCCAGCGCCTTCAGCCAGTCCACGATCGGGCTCGACCGGTCGTTGGCCCAGACGTCGAACTCGCGTGCGATGCAGATGGTCTTGGCCATGGTGCCGAGCGCGTAGCCGATGGTGACGGGCCGCCCCGGCTCGCCGAACAGGCTCGGCAGGAACACCGTCATCCCCGCTGCGGCCACGCGGTCGGCGAAGCGGATGACCAGCGGATGCAGCCCCGGCATCTCGTGGATCACGATCACCGCCGGCCCGCTGCCGCGGCGCCAGACCTTGCGCGTCCATTTTCCGTGGTTGAAATCGAAGCCCGCGTAGTCCTTCAATGCGGCCGTGTAGTCCATCCGCGCCCCTCCATGGCTTGCGTCACACTAAGTCAGTTCGCGCGCGCGCGGGAGCCTCCTTGCCAGACGCGCCTCATGCGCTAGGCTGGCGCACCCTTCGGAGTGTCTCCCATGAAGCTCGAACTCGCCGCCGCCGCGGCGCTGGCCGCGTTGATGGCCGTCCCGTCCCAGGCCGCGGATTTCATCCACCGCAAGGCCGGGTTCTGGACCATCACCATGCACATGGACGGCGTGAAGAACATGCCCGCAAGCACCCGCATGTGCCTCGACGCCAACACCGACCAGAAGATGATGGATCACTCCATGGCGTGGCAGCCGAAGGAGTGCAGCCCGCCATCGATCCAGGGCATGGGCCCGTCGCGCACGGTCGACGTGGTGTGCCACATGGACGGCGGCGTGCAGAAGACGCACGTCGTCATGACCTTCGTGGGCGACAACGCCTATCACATGGACATCTCCACCACGAACACGCCGCCGCGCTACGGCCGCGCCGGCATGCACATGACGCAGGACGCGAAGTGGCAGGGCGCCTGCCCGGCGGATTTCAAGCCCGGCGACATGGAAGTCTCCGGCATGAAGATCAACGTGCTGAACGGTCCGGGCGGCATGTCGGGCGGCCATCTGACCAAGGCGCAGATCGAGGCCATCATCAAGGCGCACCAGCACTGATGGGCGGCACCTCGTCCGCGCCCGCCGAGCTCGCGCGGCTGCGCGAGTCCATCGACAACATCGATGCCGCGCTGGTGCACCTGCTGGCGGAACGCTTCAAATGCACCAAGGCGGTGGGCGAGTTCAAGGCGGCGCGCGGCATGCCGCCGGCCGATCCCGCGCGCGAGGCCGAGCAGATCGCGCGGCTGCGCGCGCTGGCGCAGGCGGCCAGGCTCGATCCCGATTTCGCAGAGAAGTTCCTGTCCTTTATCGTGCAGGAAGTGATCCGCCATCACGAGGCGATCAGCCGCGACGCGAAGAAATAGTCGCGGCCTTGCGAGGCGTGCCGCGCGTTACGATATTGGCGGGGACCGCACCCAGGAGACCGCAATGTCGCTGCGCATCAACGATACCGCGCCCGATTTCGAGGCCGAGACCACCGAAGGCAGGATCCGCTTCCACGACTGGATCGGGGACAAGTGGGCCGTGCTCTTCTCCCACCCCAAGGACTACACCCCCGTCTGCACCACCGAGCTGGGCTACATGGCGAAGCTCAAGCCGGAGTTCGACAGGCGCGGCGTGAAGATCATCGGGCTCTCGGTCGATCCCGTCGACCGCCATGCCGGCTGGGCGAAGGACATCGCGGAGACGCAGGGCACCGCGCCCAACTATCCCATGATCGCGGACACCGACTACAACGTCTCCAAGCTCTACAACATGCTGCCTGCCGGGGTGAGCGGCGATCCGGCCCAGCGCACGGCGGCGGACAACCAGACCGTCCGCAACGTCTTCGTCATCGGGCCGGACAGGAAGATCAAGCTGATCCTGGTCTATCCCATGACCACGGGCCGCAATTTCGACGAGGTGCTGCGGGTGATCGACTCGCTGCAGCTCACCGCCAGGCACAAGGTCGCCACGCCGGTGAACTGGAAGCAGGGCGAGGACGTGATCATCGTGCCGTCGGTCTCCGACGCGGACGCGAAGACGGCCTATCCGCAGGGCTGGAAGACGCTGAAGCCCTACCTGCGCCTCGTCTCCCAGCCGAAATAGGCACGCCATGTCGCGGGTGCCGATGCGCGGCATTGGCAAAGGCGGAAAAGCGCATCGGTCCATATGAAATGTTCAACGCCGCGCGGGCCGCAGCGGGGCCGCGCCGGGTGAGGGCGAATGAAAAAGAGTTCCGCCGGGTGCCCGGCCCGCGGCTGGAAAACCGGTCTTTGTCAAAAGCTTAGGAACTGCGCGCCCGAGCCCGGCGTTCTCATTCTCGAATTCCAAGGAGACTGAGGACGATGGACAAGGATCGCATCAAGGGTTCGGCCGATCAGGCCAAGGGTGCCGTGAAGGACGCCGCGGGCAAGATGACCGGCGACCAGAAACTGCAGGCCGAAGGCAAGGCCGACAAGCTGAAAGGCAAGGTCGAAAGCGCCGTCGGCGGCGCCAGGGACGCCATCCGCGACGCGGATCGCGACGCGCATCGCGATCGCTGAGCCAATCGCCTCGCAAAAACACCGCGAGGCCGCGCGGGATGCCCCAAGAACAGGCATCCCGCGCTTTTTTGCGCAAATTCCGGAATGACGCGGCGGGCGGACAGCCTATGCTCGCGCCATGGACCGCGAGCATCTCGACCGCTTTGGTTATTCCGTCATCCCCGGCCTGCTGCGCGCGCGCGAATGCGCGGCGCTCGCCGCGCTCTACGACGGCGACGCCCGCTTCCGCAGCCGCGTGGTGATGCAGCGCCACGGCTACGGCAGCGGCGAATACAAATACTTCGCCTATCCGCTGCCCGAACGCGTGGCCGGGCTGCGCGAGACGCTCTATCCGCCGCTCGCCGCCGTCGCCAACGACTGGAATGCGCGCCTCGGGAGCCAGGCGCGGTTCCCGCCCGCGCACCGCGCGTTTCTGAGACGCTGCCACGCCGCGGGGCAGACACGGCCCACGCCGCTCCTGCTGCGCTACCGCGAAGGCGACTACAACTGCCTGCACCAGGATCTTTACGGCGAACACGTCTTCCCGCTGCAGGTGGCGATCCTGCTGTCGCGGCCGGGCGAGGATTTCACCGGCGGCGAGTTCGTGCTCACCGAGCAGCGCCCGCGCATGCAGTCCCGCGCCGAAGTGGTGCCGCTGGGGCAGGGCGACGCGGTGGTCTTCGCGGTCAACGCGCGCCCGGTCGAAGGCGCCCGGGGCTCCTACCGCGTCCGCATGCGCCACGGCGTCAGCCGCCTGCGCACAGGCCAGCGCCACACGCTCGGCATCATCTTCCACGACGCCAAATAGCCTCACTTGCGGCGGGGGCGCGCGCCGCTATCATGTCCCCGCTGACAAATTGTCGAGGGCGCCAGGATGGATGTGGGATTTTCGCCGGCGGAAGAGCGGTTCCGCGCCGAGGTGCGGGAGTTCATCGCGGAGAGCCTGCCCAGGCTGGGCAAGACCTCGCGCCGCGAGTTCGAGACCAAGGAGGACTATCTCGCCTGGCACAAGCTGCTCTTCAGGAAGGGCTGGATCGCGCCGCACTGGCCGGTGGAATATGGCGGCACCGGCTGGAACGTGACGCAGCGTTACATCTGGGGCGAGGAGAACGCCCGCGCCGAGACGCCGGTGCTGCTGCCCTTCGGGCTCTCCATGGTGGGGCCTGTCATCTACACCTTCGGCAACGCGGCGCAGAAAAAGAAATTCCTGCCGCGCATCCTCTCCGGCGAGGACTGGTGGTGCCAGGGCTATTCCGAGCCGGGCGCCGGCTCCGACCTCGCCTCGCTCAAGACCCGCGCCGTCCGCGAGGGCGACCACTACGTCGTCAACGGCCAGAAGACCTGGACCACGCTGGCGCAGTTCGCGGACTGGATCTTCTGCCTCGTCCGTACCGATCCCAACGCCAAGCAGCAGGAAGGCATCTCGTTCCTGCTCATCGACATGAAGACGCCCGGCATCACGGTCAAGCCCATCATCGTGCTCGACGGCGCCCATGAGGTGAACGAGGTCTTCTTCGACAATGTGAAGGTGCCGGTCGAGAACCGCGTGGGCGAGGAGAACAAGGGCTGGACCTACGCCAAGTTCCTCCTGGTCAACGAGCGCTCCGGCATCGCCGGCGTCGCGCGCTCCAAGAAGGCCATCGAGCGTCTCAAGGAGATCGGCCGCGCCGAGATGCTGGACGGCAGGCCGCTGGTCTCCACGGATGGGTTCGCCCGCAAGATCGCCGAGACCGAGATCGAGCTCTCGGCCCTGGAATACACCGAGCTGCGCACGCTGGCGCAGGAGTCGAAGGGCCAGATGGCCGGGCCGGAAAGCTCCATCCTCAAGATCAAGGGCACGGAGATCCAGCAGCGCATCACCGAGCTGGTGGTCGAGGCGGTGGGCTACTACGCCTATCCCAACGACCGCTTCTTCGGCGACAACGAATACCCGCCGGGCCCCGACTACGCCTGCGGCGTCTCCGGCAACTATTTCAACATGCGCAAGACCTCGATCTTCGGCGGCTCGAACGAGATCCAGCGCAACATCATCGCCAAGGCGGTGCTGGGGTTATAGCTATAACTGTCATCCCGGACGCGGCGCAGCCGTGTTTAACCTCCCCCTTGCGGGGAGGTCGAAAAATGCGAAGCATTTTTCGGGTGGGGGGTGGTGCATAACGTCCGGCACCGCCCCCCACCCGAAGAATTTCTCGCGGTGCTCGAAATTCTTCGACCTCCCCGCAAGGGGGAGGTTCTTTTGCCCCGCTCTCGCGGGAGAGGAAGCAAGGGATCGAACATGGACTTCTCCTTCACCGAAGAACAGACGCTGTTGCGCAATTCCGTCGCCAGGTTCCTGGCGGACAATTACGGGTTCGAGACCTTCAGGAAGATCTCGCGCGCCGAGCCGGGCTGGTCACAGGCCAATTGGAAGCAGTTCGCCGAGCTCGGCCTGCTGGCGGCGCCGCTGCCGGAGGAGCATGGCGGCCTGGGCGGCGGTCCCGTCGAGACCATGGTGGTGATGGAGGAGTTCGGCAAGGCGCTCGTCGTCGAGCCCTTCGTGCAGACCGTCGTGGTGGGCGGCGGCTTCCTCAAGCGCGGCTCGGACGCGCAGAAAGCGCAATGGCTTCCGAAGATCGCCGCCGGCGAGACGGTGATCGCGTTCGCGTTCGCCGAACCGCAAGGCCGCTTCAACTACGCCGATCTGCTCACCGCCGCGAAGAAGAGCGGCAGCGGCTACACGCTTTCCGGCCAGAAGGCCGTCGTGCTGGGCGCGCCCTGGGCCGACGCGCTGATCGTCACCGCGCGCACCGCCGGCGGCCAGCGCGACGGCAAGGGCGTGAGCGTCTTCCTCGTCGACAAGAAAGCCAGGGGCGTCGCCACGCGCGACTACCCGACGGTGGACGGCCTGCGCGCGTCCGAGGTCGCTTTCGAGAATGCCCCCGCCGAACTCATCGGCGAAGCCGACGCCGGGCTCGCCCTCGTCGAGCAGGTCACGGACGAGGCCATCGCCGCGCACTGCGCCGAGGCGGTGGGCGCGATGAAGGCGCTGCTGCAGCAGACCGTGGAGTATTCCAAGACCCGCAAGCAGTTCGGCGTGCCGATCGGCAAGTTCCAGGTGCTGCAGCACCGCATGGTCGACATGTTCATGAACGCCGAGCAGTCGGCCTCGATTACCTACATGGTGACTTTGAAGCTCGACGCCGGGGAGACCGAGCGCAAGAAGGCGGCGAGCGCGGCCAAGGTCCAGATCGGCAAGGCCGGCCGTTTCGTCGGCCAGCAGGCGGTGCAGATCCACGGCGGCATGGGCATGACCGACGAGCTGGCCGCCGGCCACTACTTCAAGCGCCTCACCATGCTCGACACGCTCTACGGCAACGTCGACCACCATTTGAAACGGTACGCATCGCTGGGGTGAAGGTGGCTTCGCACTCTTGACCGTCATCCCGGCCAAGCGATGCGCCAGCATCGCGCAGAGCCGGGACCCATGGCGACGCTCGTCCCGATGGGTCCCGGATCGCGCTGTCGCGCGTCCGGGATGACAGGTTTGATAGTACAAGCCATTGATTCCGTTATTAAACAAAAATTCCTACGGCAGCTTGACAATCAGAAATAGAAGAAATATGTTCACCGTGTATTCTATCTCAGGTTGAGAGCCATGATCGCGCGATGACGCCGCGAGGACAGACAGGGCAAGGGGTGCGAACTCGCGCGCATCCGGGTGTCCGGCGAAAGGCGAACCCGCTTCCGAACGCGGAAGATGTCACGGGACGACGCGCGCCGGAGGCCCAAAGCCCGTGGACAGTGAGACGACAGTGCGCACCACCTCGCGGGCCCGACGGCCGCATCCGGTCCGCCGCTCTCGTCACATCCGAAAAGGCAGCGCCGGACGCGGTCGCTGCCTTTTGCGTTTGGGGACGTTGCTTACGCCGCGCCGCGCTCCGTGGCGCCGGCGGCGCGCTCCTTCGGCAGGAACACCGTCACGGTCGTGCCGGTGCCGAGTTCGCTTTCGAGCGCCACCTCGCCGTCATGGGCTTCCGCGAAGCCCTTGACGATGGCGAGCCCCAGCCCGGTGCCCTTGTCCGCCGTGGTCACGTCGTGGCGGCCGTGGCCGAAGCGCCCGAACACGTGCGGCTGGTCTTCCGGCGCGATGCCGATGCCGGTGTCGGTGACGCCGAGCGCGATGCGCCCGTCCGGCTCGCTGCGCGCGAACGCCGTCACGCAGCCGCCGGGCTGGGTGTACTTGATGGCGTTGGACAGGAGGTTGCCGGCGATCTGGCGCAGGCCGCGCTCGTCGGCGCGCACCATCATCGGCCCCGCCGCGAAGCTCCGGGTGAGCGAGATGCCGCGCGCCGAAGCCGCGGGCTCGTGCTCGGCCACCGCTTCGGCCATGAGATGGGCCAGGCTGAACTCGCTCTCGCGCAGGTAGAGCTTGCCGCCTTCGATCTTGGCGAGGTCGAGCAGGTCGTCGATCAGTGACAGGAGATTGCGCCCCGAATCGTGGATGATGGTGGCGTATTCGGCGTATTTCTCCGGCGTGGCGCGGAAGCCGGTGTTCTGCATCAGCTCGGAGAAGCCGAGGATGGCGTTCATCGGGGTGCGCAGCTCGTGGTTCATGTGGGAGAGGAACTGGGATTTCACCCGTCCCGCCGACGCCGCGCGCTCGCGCTCGCGGTCGGAATCCGCCTTGGCGCGCTGAAGGCCGTCCACCATCTCCGTCCGCTCGTGCTCCAGCGTCAGCATCTTGGTCATCGCGGCGTGCAGCGCCACCAGCTGGCCGGCCATCAGCATGATGAACACCGCCGCCAGCCAGGCCAGCGTGTGATCGAGCGGATCGGGCGATAGCGCCGGCGGCACCACGATGAACACCGCGTGCACCGCGAAGGTGTTGAGCGCCGACGCCGGATGCACCGCGCTGAGCGCGATCGATCCCGCCAGCGAGCAGGCGAGGATCAGGATCAGCATCATGTGATCCACCGGCTCGCCGGGCGCCCACAGGAACACGCTCATCGAGCACCAGGAGAGCAGGAACAGGACGTTCAGCGCGAGGTAGGTCCTGGAATAGGAACGCAACGCCGCGAGCGATTCCTTCGGCCGCGCGGCCAGCCTGCGCCCCACGAACTGGAGGAACAGGCAGATCACCGTCAGCGACGCCCACCAGGTCAGGCGGACATCGCGCGCCACCCACGGCTCGCAGGCCTCGGCGATGAAGAATCCCCCCACGGGAATGAGCAGCGCCGAATAGCGCGTGCTCTGCTCGTAGAGGCTCATCTGGGCGGCCAGCAGCCACTTGCCGGACTCCGCGGGATGGACCGAGCGGAACACCGCGCGCGCGCCGTCGCGCACGCCCTGCCAGCCGCGCGCCACAAGGGCGGCGCTGTCGCTTCCGATCGTTCCGGCGCTGGCCAATCCCGGCTCCGCCAATGCGTCTCGTGCATTCTGGCAAGAATCGATTAAGGCTTGATTTAGTGCCGGCGCCGCGAGGTGCTACAAATGTCCCGAATTGGGAATTGCCAGCTGAAACCGGAGGTCTGAATGTCCGCGCTCCTGTTCGAGAAGTCCGGCGCCGTCGTCACGCTCACGCTCAACCGGCCGGACGCGCGCAATCCGCTGGGCGAGGAGGGAGACGGCGATCTGTTCGCCGACGCCGCGGCCCGCATCAACGCCGACCGCGAGCTGCGCTGCGTGATCCTCACCGGCGCGGGCAAGGCGTTCTCCGCCGGCGGCAACCTCAAATCCATGCGCGAGCGCAGCGGCACCTTCTCCGGCGTGGGCGTGCATATCCGCGAGCGCTATCGCAACGGCATCCACCGGCTGGTGCGCGCGCTATGGACCATCGAGCTTCCCATGATCGCGGCGGTGAACGGCCCGGCCATCGGGCTCGGCAACGACGTGGCGTGCCTGGCCGACCTGCGCATCGCCGCCGAGGGCGCGATCTTCGGCGCCACCTTCCTCAAGATCGGCCTGGTGCCGGGCGACGGCGGCGCCTGGATCCTGCCGCGCACCATCGGCCATGCCCGCGCCGCCGAGCTGTTCTTCACCGGCGACACCATCGACGCCGCCACCGCTTTGTCATGGGGCCTGGTCAGCCGCGTCGTCCCCGGCGACAGGCTGATGGACGAAGCCCGCGCGCTGGCCGCGCGCATCTGCCGCCAGCCGCCCGACGTGCTGCGCATGACCAAGAAGCTGATGCGCGAGGGCCAGAACGTGAGCTTCGACACCATCATGGAGATGAGCGCGGCCATCCAGGCGCTGGCTCATCTCACCGCCGATCATCGCGAGGCCGTGAGCGCGTTCTTCGAGAAGCGCGAGGCGAGCTACCGGGGAGAGTAAACATTTAATATCCGTTTACGGACCGTTCAGCTTGCCCTGCCATTGTTGCGTCCATGTACCGGGTGGTGGACTGCATAGTCGAGCAGCACGATCTGCGGCTGGTCGCGCTGGCGGCATTCCTGTGCGTGCTCGCCTGCTGGAGCGGCGTGACGCTTGCCTCGCGCGCGCGCGTCAGCGTGGGCCGGCTGCGGTTGCTGTGGATATGCGCCGCCGGCACCGTGTTCGGCACCGGCGTATGGGCGACCCATTTCGTCGCCATGCTCGCCTACCAAAGCGGAGTGCAGATCGGCTACGACCTCTATTGGACGGTCGCATCGATCCTCGTCGCGGACGTCATCTCGATCGCCGGCTTCGCGGTGGTGCTCAGGCCCGGCTTGGCGCCCCATGGCGGGGTGCTGCTCGGCATCGCGGTATCGGCGATGCACTTCACCGGCATGCGGGCCGTCGAGGGGCCGTTCGTCCTGAGCTGGAGTCTCGACTATGTCGTGGCCTCGTTGCTCCTGAGCGTGAGCATCGCGGCGCTTGCGGCGATCGTCGGTGTGACGATCCGCAATATCTGGGGCCGCGCCGGAGCCGCGGCACTCCTGGCGCTGGCAATCATTTCGCTGCATTTCACCGCCATGGCGGCCGTGGTCCTCGTGCCCAACCCGCACGTGGCCTACGACTCGACCGTATTGGCGCCGGCGTCCCTGGCAATGGCCGTGGCGGCGGCAGCGCTGTTGATCGTGGTGCTCGGCCTGATCGCGGCGCTCCTCGACAATCACCTCGCTCACCGCCGCATCGACGAAGCGGAGCGCCTGCGCGCCCATATCGCGCAGCTCGAGGCCACCCAGCGCTCGCTGCAACAGACTTCGAGGGACTTGACGGACGCTCTCGCCAAAGCCGCCGCCGCGAGCGAGGCCAAATCGGCTTTCCTCGCGGCGATGAGCCACGAATTGCGGACGCCGCTGAACGCCGTCATCGGGTTCTCGGACCTGATCCTCTCGGAGACTTTCGGTCCGCTGGGCAATGCACACTATCGGGACTATCTCGCCGACATCAACCGCAGCGGCGTCCACCTGCTGGAGCTCGTCAATACCGTGCTCGATCTGTCGCGCCTCGATGCCGGCGAGATGTTGCTCAACGAGGAAGCAGGATCGCTGCGGGCGGTCCTTGAGGATGCGCTGCGCGCTATCGCGGCGCAGGCGGAAAAGGCGCAGCTCAACGTGATCGTGGAGGCCGCGGACGGCATGCCCGGCGTCCGCATGGATCCGAAGCGCATGAGGCAGGTATTGACCGGCATCCTCTCCAACGCCGTGAAGTTCACGCCGCCGCCGGGCTGCATCCGCGTGACGCTCGACTGCCCGGACGGTCCCCGCATCGTCATCTCCGACACGGGGATCGGAATCGCCGAAGCGGACATTCCCCGCGCCTTCGAACGCTTCGGCCAGGTCGACAGCCGCCTGTCGCGCAAATTCGAGGGCACCGGGCTCGGGCTTCCGCTCGCCAAGCAGCTGGTCGAACTTCACGGAGGCACGCTCGCCCTGGAGTCGCAGGCCGGCGCCGGCACGAAAGTGACGATCTGCCTGCCCGCCACGCGGCTGGCTGCGATGCCGGCTTCCGCGCCGCCGCCGGCGCGCCTTGCACCGGCCGCGTGACCGGACGCGTGCGGCTCACGACGCCGTGCGCAGCCGCGGGAGATGCAATGCCCGCTCTTCCGGCAGCGTCACCGTCACGGTCGTGCCGCGTCCGACGCGGCTTTCGAGGCTCACGCTGCCGCCATGGGCCTCGATGAGTCCCTTGACGATGGGAAGGCCGAGCCCCGTGCCCTTGTCATGCGTCACCACGTCGTGGCGGCCCTGGCCGAAATTCTGGAACACCTTCTCCTGGTCCTCCGGCGCGATGCCGACGCCGGTGTCGGCGACGCCGAACGCGACGCTCCCGCCGCCGGCATTCCGCGCGAAGCACAGGACCTCGCCGCCCGGCGGGGTGAACTTGACGGCGTTGTAGAGCAGGTTGAGCAGCACCTGCTTCAGC
This sequence comes from Rhizomicrobium sp., assembly GCA_035499995.1. Taxonomy (GTDB): domain Bacteria; phylum Pseudomonadota; class Alphaproteobacteria; order Micropepsales; family Micropepsaceae; genus Rhizomicrobium. The sequence continues at coordinate 89,567 of DATJXR010000031.1, forward strand.
GCCCGCTCGTCGGCGCGGACGGGCGGCACGTCCTGCCCGATGTCGGTGCGCAGCGCGAGCGCTCCCTCCCGCGCCTTCACCTCCATCAGCGGCATGCAATCGGCGATCAGATTCCCGAGATCGACCTCGCTCTCGCGCAGCTTGAGGCCGCCGGCCTCGATGCGGGCGAGGTCGAGGATGTCGTTGATCAGCGCCAGCAGGTGGCGGCCGGACTGGTGGATGATCCGCGCATATTCCCCATGCCGGGCCGCGGAGGCCATGCCGGAAAAGATCGTCTCGGAGAATCCCAGGATGGCGTTGAGCGGCGTGCGCAGCTCGTGGCTCATGTTCGCTAGGAACTCGCTCTTGGCGCGGCTGGCGGCTTCCGCCCGCTCGCGCGCCCGGTCGGACTCCGCCTTGGAGCTCGCCAGGGCGGCGAAAAGACCGTCCTTGTCGTCGCGCAGCACCAGCATGTCGCGAGCCATGGTGTAGAGGTGCGTCGACATCCAGGCGCAGTAGCCGACATAGAGCACGACCAGCGCCGCCAGCCCGTCATACTCGAGGCCGCCCTCGTGCAGCGGCAGCACGAACAGGAAGGTGCCGTAGACGGCATAACCGATGACGGTGAGATGCCGGCTCGCGCCCACCAGCGCGGAATTGCCCGACAGCGTGCAGCCCACGATCAGCATCACCAAGAGATGGTTCAGCGCATCGCCGTGCCGCCAGAAAAGGATGCCCTGCGACGCCCAGACCAGCGCGAAGAGCAGGTAGGCGAAGGCGGCCCATGTGATCCACCGCGGATCGTCCGCTCCGCGATCCAGCCGCAGAAATCTTGCCGCGACGTAACCCAGCGGCAGCCCGCCCAGCGTCAGCATCGTCCACCAGGCGATCAGCAGGCGCGGGCTCACCCATTTGGCGAACATCACGCAGATGATCGCCCCGAAAACGGGCATCAGCCACCAGTTGGGCGCGAGGATGCGCAGCGCCAGCCTGAGCTGGTCGAGTGCGAGCCTGTCGCCCTCCGCATGCGTTGCCCGAAACGCGTCAGCCATGTCCGTCCCCGGCCCCGCCCCCGCGGAAAGGATCGACTATGGCGGCGCAGGGTTAAGGCGCCGTTGCCCGTCAGGGTAACCGGCGTGTTAACGGGATTGCCGCGCGGGCAAGGGCCGGTCTAGCCTCGCCGTGGCGCTATCGAGACAGGAGAACGGCATGGCCATCGGCGTGGTAGCAACGCTCAAGGTTGCAGAAGGCAGGGGCGGGGATTTCGAAGCGGTGTTCCGCGAGCTTGCGGCGCAGGTGAAGGCGAACGAGCCCGGCAACCAGCTCTACCGGGTGTTCAAGTCGCGCAAGGACGCGGACACCTACATCGTGATGGAGATCTATGCCGACCAGGCCGCGCTCGAGGCGCATGGCAAGTCGGGCCATTTCCGCGCCGCCGGCCCAAGAATCGCCCCCACGCTGGACGGCCGGCCGGACGTCCAGTACTTCGACGAAATCTGAGCCATGGACCTGAGCTTCTCGAAAGAAGACCTCGCGTTCCGCGACGAGGTCCGCCGCTTCATCGACGAGAACTACGACGATGAGCTGCGCGCCAGGAACGCGCAGTCCAAGAACGGCTATCTCGACAAGGACGGGATGCTGAAATGGCAGCGCGCGCTCTACCGCAGGGGCTGGGCCGCGCCGCACTGGCCGGTGGAATATGGCGGCGCGGGCTTCACGCCGGCGCAGAAATACATCTTCGACCTGGAGATGAGCGCGGCCGGCACGCCCACCATGTCGCCGATGGGATTGCGCATGGTGGCGCCGGTCATCATGGCGTTCGGCAGCGAGGCGCAGAAGAGGCAGCATCTGCCGCCGATCCTGGCGAGCGAGATCTGGTGGTGCCAGGGCTATTCCGAGCCGGGCTCCGGCTCCGACCTCGCCTCTCTGCAGATGAAATGCGAGGACAAGGGCGACCACTACCTCCTCAACGGCTCGAAGATCTGGACCACCCATGCGCAATGGGCGGACTGGATGTTCAACCTCGTGCGCACGAGGCAGACGGCAAAGCCCCAGGAAGGGATCAGCTTCCTGCTCGTGGACATGACGACGCCCGGCATCGCGGTCGAGCCCCTGGTCACGCTGGACGTGCCGGTGGCCGGCCAGCAGGAGATCAACCAGGTCTTCTACACCGACGTGCGCGTGCCCAAGGAGAACCGCATCGGCGAGGAGAACAAGGGCTGGACCTATGCCAAATACCTGCTCGAATTCGAGCGCGGCAACGCCTATGGCCCCGGCCTCCGGCGCGCGCTCGGCAAGGTGAAGAAGTTCGCGGCCCAGACCGGCGCCGGCGGAGCGGCGCTTCTCGACGATGCGAATTTCCGCGCGCGGCTGGACGCGCTGGAGATCGAGATCTCCTCGATGGAGTTCTTCGAGCTGCGCATGTTCTCCGCCATGAGCGCGGGCCAGCGGCCGGGCGCGGAATCCTCCATGCTCAAGTGCAAAGGCACGGAGCTTCAGCAGGCGATCAGCGAATTGTCGGTGGAGACGGTGGGCTACTACGCCATGCCCTTCGTCCAGGATACCTGGTCGCGGGCCAACGCGCCGCGTCCCGGCCCCGACTATGCCGCGCCCGTCGCGCCGTACTACTTCAACCTGCGCAAGGCCTCGATCTACGCCGGCTCCAACGAGATCCAGCGCAACATCATGGCGAAAGCGGTGCTGGGGCTGTGATTGACGGATGACCCCACATTTCGTATTGTGGGGTCATGGCCGACGTGAAGATCCGCAAGCTGCCCGATTGGGTGGTCGATCGCTACAAGCGCAGCGCCAAGGCTGCGGGCCGTAGCCTGGAGGAAGAGCTGCGCCTGTTCCTCACCGAGGCTTCGCAGGCCAAGTGGCGTTACTGGATCGGGCGTATAGACGAAATGCACGAAGGCTGGAGCAAGCGAAGCACCAAGATGCCGAATATGGTGCTGGAAGAGCGCGAAGAGCGCGAACGCAAAGGCCGATAGTGGCTGCCGGCGGCACTTTCGTGGTCGATGCCAGCGTGGTGGCGGAGATCCTGCTTGGCGGACCTGGGAAGCTCAGGGCGCGAAGCTTCCTTTTGGAAGCGCCTGCGCCGGACGGATTCATCGCGCCCAGGATCGTTGTCGCGGAAGTCGCCGCTGCGATCACGCGCGCCGTGCGGCACGGCGCGCTCAAGCCGCAAGAAGCGCGGGCTGCGTATGCCACATGGATGCAGATGCTGGACGACCGCGCAATCCGCATCGTGCCCGACGACGATCTGCTCCGGCCCGCGTTCGATCTCTCGCTCAGTCTGCATCATCCCTTGCATGACTGCATCTATGTCGCGCTGGCCCGGTCGGAGTCCGCGGGCATCGCGATGTGCGACGCGGTGCTGGCGCGGAAGTGCCGCGCGCTCGGGATCGCCAGCGAAACGATTGCGGTCTGACCGCGCTAAGCCGCCTGCGCGGCCAGCCTGGCCGCCGGGAACGTCGCCGTCATCGTCGTGCCCTTGCCGGGCGCGCTCGCGATCTCGAGGTCGCCGCCGTGCAGGCGGGCGAGGGAGCGCGAGATGGGAAGGCCCAGCCCCGTGCCCTGGTGCTTGCGGGCGAGCTGGGAGTCGACCTGGCCGAAGGGTGCCAGCGCCACGGCGATGTCCGCCGCGCTCATGCCGATGCCGGTATCGCTGACGGAAAGCCAGAGCCGGCGGGCGTCCGCGCCCGCGGCCAGCGTCACGCGCCCGCCTTCCGGCGTGAACTTCACGGCGTTGCTCAGCAGATTGAGCAGGATCTGCTTCACCGCCCGCGCGTCCGCGCGCAGCGCCGGCAGGTTGGGCGGAATCCGCGCATCCAGCGTCACGCCGCCTTCCGCCGCCCTGGTCTTCACCAGCGTCAGGCATTGCTCGGCGAGTTCGCCCAGGCAGATGTCGGTCTCGCGCAGGTCGAGCTTGCCGGCTTCCAGCTTGGCGAGATCGAGCACGTCGTTGATCAGGTCCAGAAGGTGCTCGCCGCTCCTGTGGATGTCGCGGGCATATTCCACGTATTTCGGATTGCCGACCGCGCCGAACATGCCCGCGGTGATCACCTCGGAGAATCCGAGGATCGCGTTCAGCGGCGTGCGCAGCTCGTGGCTCATGTTGGCCAGGAACTCGGTCTTGGCGCGGTTGGCGAATTCCGCCGCTTCCTTGCTCTTGACCAGCTCGGCCTCCGCTTCCTTGCGCGCGGTGATGTCCGTGAGCCAGGAGAGCGAAGCGGGCTTGCCGTCCCAGTTGACCAGCGTCGCCAGCGTGTCGACCCAGGCGATCGAGCCGTCGCGCCGCATGAGCCGAAGCTCGTAATGCGACTGCACTTCCTCGCCGGCGGTGCGCGCGCGGATGCGCTCCAGCACCATGGCCTGGTCGTCGGGATGGATGGAATTGTTCAGCGCTTCGCGGCCGAGGGAATAGAGCTCCCTGGCGCCGTCGTAGCCGAGGAGCTTGGCATAGCCGTCGTTGAGGTAGAGCACCTCGTCGCTGGTGCGCACCACGATGCCCTGCAGCGAGCCCTCGACCACGCGGCGCATCTGGCGCTCCGAGCGGCGCGCGACCGCGGCCTCGTCGGGGACGAGCGAGACGCATACCTCGCCGTTCGCGCCGCGGAACGTGCCGTGGGTGACGAACAGCTTGCCGTTGGCGCGCAGGAAGCGCAGGCGGACGGTGATCTCCTCGCCGGGGACGTCGCGCGCGAAATGCAGCGCCCCGAACAGCGCGGCGCGGTCGTCGATATGGACGCGGGAGGCGAGCGGCTCGCCTGCCGCGAGCGTGCGCGCCATCGCTTCCGCGTCCGGGCTCACCCGGAGCGAAACGATCTCGCTCCCGTCGCCGAGAACGATGTCGACACGGCGTTCGCCGCCCATTTCGGCCGCCACGATCTCCCCCGTTGAGCCGGTTGCCCAGTCTACGTGCCGTGCCTTAACGGGCCTTTACCGCCCACAATTGCCCCCAATGCCGCCCTCTCGCGGGCCCAATGCGGGTCCGGGCTTTGGGCGCTGGCTTTTCCGGCAGATCGATTGCCAAACGGGTGGCGAAGGCACCCCCTGACCGGGACGACAAGTTCCTTCGGCTGGGACTGACCGGGTTTTACGGCGCGACGGGCGTGTCCTTCATGCGCTCGAAGAGGTGCGCGCCGTGTTCGCCGCCCATGGTGAAGTGCTTGGCGCCGGTGAAGTCGCCGATCTTCGGCCAGTACTCCGCCACCGTGTCCGCGGTGGCGCCGTGGCCGAGATTGACGCCGGTGGACTCCACGATCTGCGCCGAGGAGAACACGCCCGCGCCCGCGGAGATGATCACGCCGGTGGGCGCGTCCTGGCTCGCCAGGAACACCACCGCCGGCGTGACGTATTCCGGCTTCAGCGCTTCCAGCATCTGCGGTGGCATCAGGTTCTCGGTCATGCGCGTGCCGGCGACCGGGCAGATGGCGTTGACCTTGATGTTGTCCTTGGCGCCCTCGAGCTTGAGCGTGTTCATGAAACCCACCAGCCCGAGCTTGGCGGTGGCGTAGTTGGTCTGGCCGAAATTGCCGTAGAGGCCGGTCGACGAGGTGGTCACCACGATGCGGCCGTATTGCTGCTGCTTCATGATCTCCCACAGCGCCTTGGCGGGCTTGACCGTGCCCATCACATGCACCTGCATGACGGCGTCGAAATCCCTGAGCTCCATCTTGGAGAAGCTCTTGTCGCGCAGGATGCCGGCATTGGCGATCAGCACGTCGACGCGGCCCCACGCATCCATGGTCTGCTTGACGAGATGGGCCACGCCCGCGTCGTCGGTGACGGAGGCGCCGTTGGCCATGGCCGTGCCGCCGGCCGCCGCGATCTCCTTGACCACCGCCTCGGCGGCGGCGGAGTTGCCGCCCGTGCCGTCGACCGCGCCGCCCAGATCGTTGACCACGACCCTGGCGCCGCGCCGCGCGAACTCCAGCGCATGGCAGCGGCCGAGCCCGCCGCCCGCGCCGGTGACGATGACGACCTTGCCGTCGAACCGGATGGTCATGAGGAACTCCCTTCGGATTTCAGATGGAATTTCAGCCGGCGAGAGTGATGGCGGAGGAGTTACGCGCGGTCAAGCGGGTCCAGCGTCGTGGCCGTCGTCGGGCGGTTTGCGCAGCACGAATATCGATGTCCAGACGGCGCCGAGTAGCGGCGGATAGTAGAGGACTGCGGGGCTGGCCAGGGCATCCCAAGATGTAACGGCACTGATCAGAAACAAGACAAGAAACGGGGGAAGAGCAAGCACAAAGTAACCGCGCAGCATGTGCTCAGCGAAGGCGCCGGCGGTTTTTCGGGACGTTCGCGCTGGAAGGAGCAGGTTCGCAAGCTTGCGCATCATGCCGCGAGCTTTCCGTTCGCCTGCGCCCGGAGCGCGGTCCATTTTTTGACAGCATTGCTCGCCGGCCGCTCGATGACCGTGAAAATCACCCACCCCCACACCACCGCGCCCGCCAGCACCAGGAATGGCACCGTCCAGTGCCAGACGGGCTGCCAGTCCGCCCATGTGCGGCCGAACACGATGGCATGCGGATCGGGCAGCCAGTGCAGCTGTGCGTGACGAGCGAGCTGCAGCACCACCAGCTGGCCGATATAGACCGCGTAGGAGATCTCGCCGAGGAACAGCATCGGCCGCGTCTGCAACAGGCGCGCGAGGAAGCCGCGGTCGAAGGCAAGCGCGAAGATGAGCGCCATCATCGCCAGCGCCGCGCACACGTCGTAGGGCGTGCGCGCCCAGCCGGTGTCGTAGAGGGCCAGCGCAAGCCCGCCCAGCGCGAGGACCTGGAGCACGGAGAACGCATTGTCCGGCAGCGCATCGGCGCCCGGCTTGACCCTCTGGAAGACGACGGCGAGCCCCACGCCGACGGCGAAATCCGCCATGCCGCGGAACATGCCGTTGTGGAAGGTGAGATCGAGCCCGTAGCCGGTGTTCGCGAGCCACACGAGCCCCGCGATCCCGCCCGCGACCAGCGCCAGCGCGCCCAGCAGCCGCCCGCGCACCGCCACGAAGAGATAGAACGGCAGCAGCAGGCAAAGCAGCCATTCCACGCTGACGAACCACGAGGCGCCGTTCCACGACAGATAGGGCAGCGTGTTCCAGCCCTGCACCAGGAACACGCTCGCCAGGAAGCCCTGCCAGCCCAGCGCCGGATGATAGGGCTCGTCATAGATCGAGACGTAGCCGTAATGCGCGGCAACGGCGCGCAGCACCACCACCATCGCGGCCATCGTCAGCAGCATGGCCAGGTGCAGCGGATAGAGCCGCGCGAGCCGCGCCTTCAGGAACGGCGGATAGGCCTTGCCCTCCCAGAACGCCATGACGCGCGCGCCATAGACATAGGTGAGCACGAAGCCGGACAGCGCGAAGAAGAACTCCACCCATTCGTAGCCGCGGCCCACCGGCAAATCGAACCACTTCGCCCCGCGATAGCCGTGCCCCTCGCAGAAGTGGAACAGCACCAGGATCATCGGCGGAATGGCCCGCGCCCCCATCAGAGCGCGGATTTCGGGAGGGCGGGCGGTGGGCATCGGCTTATTCGGTTTTCGGGGAAGCGCGAGGGCGGAATCACCGGGCACTTATCGCACGCCGCCAAGCCTCGCGTCACGATACCTTCGCAGTTGCAATGTTTACTTCGGTGCGTGAGTCAAGGCAAAGTATTGGGGCGGACATTTGGCCGCTATTATTTATAAAGAGGGTCATAATATGGCGACGACGATTGAAGCCGGCGCGGTTGGCCAGCAGACGCTCTCATTCAGCGACAATTACACGCTGGAAAGCACCGGAAGCATCACCGACGAGTCTTCGACCGCCATGCTGTTGAACAGCGGAGAATGCGTGATCTCCGTCTTCGGCGGCATCTACGGCCAGAATGGCATTGCCGAGTCGAACACCGGCACGGGTGCCAGCACGGTCTATGTCGGCGCTTCGGGAATCGTGAGCGGCCTGATCGATTACGGCATCGTTCTCTTCGACGACCAGAACTTCGTGACCAACGACGGCACCGTGCAGGGCGCCATTCACGGCATCGAACTCGAGGGCGACCAGGAAATGGTGGCCAACAACGGCCGGGTCTCGGGCGGCTATTGGGCCATCGTGCTCGCGGGGGCCCAGGGTGCCGTGACCAACACCGGGACGATCACGGGCGGAGATGGCGTGGAATTCGGGGGCGGCTCGACGGCTACGACCGACCGGCTGGAAAACACCGGCACGATCATGGGAAACGACTCCAATCCCGAAAGCAATCCCGACAGATCCAGCAGCTATGGCGTCGCCGACGAGAACCACTCCGGCAATTTCGTCGCGGACAATAGCGGCACCATCGCAGGCGACCGGGGCATCGTCTTCGAGGGCGCCAGCGGCCTTGTCGACTCCCTCACCAATTCCGGCACCATCGATGGCCGCGGCGTCTACGCGGTCGAAGAGGAAGGCGGCGCCCCGGCCGGCGGCGCGGCGTTGCAGGTCGTCAACAGCGGCATCATCTCCTCGGCTCAGGCCGCGATCGGCTTCGGCGCCGAAAGCGCCGGCAATACGCTGGACAACAGCGGCACGATCATCGGCAACATCGTCTCCGATTCGACCTCGACGCTCGCGATCGCCAATTCGGGCCACATCGCCGGCAACATCGATTTTGGCGGCGGCGACGACAGCTATGACGGAACGCTCGGAGATATCACGGGCTGGATTCGCGGCGGCGGCGGCGAGGACACCCTGACAGGCGGCGCCGGCAACGATCGCTTCGACATGGCGTCCAATTTCGACGCCGGTGACAGGATCGACGGAGGCGCGGGCCGGAACACGCTGTCGCTGGATGGCGACTATTACAGCACCGGGCTCGTGCTGGGCGCCGATACGCTCACCAATGTCGAGAGGATCGTGCTCGCGGACGGCTTCGGCTACCGGATCACCACGGACGATGCCAACGTGGCGGCGGGTGCCACGCTGACGGTCGACGCTTCGGCGCTGACCGGCGTCAACCTCCTGAACTTCAACGGCTCCAACGAGACCGATGGCCGCTTCGACCTCATCGGCGGCGGCGGCAACGACGTGCTCAGGGGCGGCGCGGGCAACGACGTCCTGTCGGGCAATGGCGGCGCCAACTGGTTCACGGGCGGCCTGGGGGCGGATCGCATCTCCTCGCCGGGCGCGCACGACCGGTTCATCTACACCGATGTGAGCGAGTCCACGAGCACGACACACGACATCATCACCGGCTTCGCCGCGAACACCGAGAGGTTCGACCTGGATGTGACGGTGACGGGCGTGAACGGCGCCATGCATTCCGGCATGCTGCGCGCCAAGGCTTTCGACGCCGATCTGACGACGGCGGTGGACGCGGCCCATCTGGCCGCGGGGCATGCCGTGCTGTTCACGCCCAGCAGCGGGAATCTCGCGGGCCATACCTACCTGATCGTCGATGCCAACGGCGTCGCCGGATATCAGGCGGGACAGGACTACGTGATGGAGATCGTGAGCGGCACCCACCTCACGAGCCTGTCGGCGGCAACGTTCATCTAGCCGCCGCCAGGCGCGATCTGGGTGCGCGATCTGGTGAAGGAGAGCCCGCCCCGGGGCTTGACTTGTTCCTGTTTTGTTGCAACACTCACTGGTTGATTCGCGGTGCCTGGCCGGTGCGCCGCACGGATCGGAGGCGGGGGAGGGGGTCCCCGGTCTCCGAAAACAACCGGATTTGGAATTGTGAGTGGGAACAATGGATTAGGACATGCCCGGCCGCGCCCCCTGTCGCGGGCCGGGCCGAAATTGCGGGTGAAGCCGAAGGGTGGGGCGCCGAAGGGCAACCGCAATGCCCTGAAGCATGGCGCCTGGACTGCTGCACAGATCGCGGCGCGGCGGGCGGAGCGCGCCAAGGTCAAGGCGCTCATCGCCCGGGGCCGGATCCTGTGCGAGGTTGCGCACGCCTTCGCCGATGCCATCGGGCTGCCGCGCGGGCCTGTGATCGTGCGGCGTCACCTGTATTGGCCGGCGGATGTTCCCGTGCCGCCGGCGGCATGGGATTGGGCGGCGGATGCGGCGCCGCGACAGCATCGCCGGGCCGTGACACTCTTGGCGCCTGAGTCGGCGGTGGGCGCCCATGCTTCTACATCTGCAATCGCTGCTGGGCATCTGCGTCATCATCCTGGCGGCGTGGGCGATGTCGGAGGATCGGGCGCGGTTTCCGTGGCAAGTGGTTGCGGTGGGGCTCGCGATCCAGGCGGGGCTGGCGTTGCTGCTCCTGGACGTGGCGCCGGCCCGCAATGCGCTGCTCGCGCTCAACGGCGTGGTCGATGCGCTGACGGCGGCGACCAGGGCGGGAACCTCCTTCGTCTTCGGCTTCGTGGGCGGGGGCGATGCGCCCTATGCGCTCGCCAATCCCCGCGCGGCCACGAGCTTCGCCTTCCAGATCCTGCCGCTCGTCATCGTCATCTCGGCGCTGGCGGCGCTGTTGTGGCATTGGCGGATCCTGCCGGCGGTGGTCGGCGGCTTCGCCTGGTGCCTGCGCAAGACCATGGGCATCGGCGGCGCAGTGGGGCTGGGCTCGGCGGCCACCGTCTTCCTCGGCATGATCGAGGCGCCGCTGCTGATCCGGCCCTACCTGAAAAAGCTCAGCCGCGCGGAGCTGTTCATGCTGTTCTCCGTGGGGCTCGCCACGATCGCCGGCACGGTGTTCGTGCTCTACGCCACGATCCTGGAGCCGGTGCTGCCGGGGGCGCTGGGCCAGCTCCTGGTGGCGTCCTTCATGTCGCTGCCGGGCGCCATCCTGATCGCGCGCATCATGATCCCCGGCATCGCCGAAACCGCCGCCGACGCGGCGCCGGAATTCAAATACCGCTCCAGCATGGATGCCGTCGCCCGCGGCACGGAGGACGGGCTCAAGCTCTGGCTCGGCATCGTGGCGATGCTGCTGGTCATCGTGGCGCTGGTGGCGCTGGCGGATATCGTGCTCGGCCATCTGCCCGACCTCCTCGGGGCGCCGCTCACCATGGAGCGCATCTTCGGCTGGGTCTTCGCGCCGGTGGCGTGGCTGTTCGGCGTGGCGTGGGACCAGGCGGCCACGGCCGGCTCGCTGATGGGCCAGAAGATCGTGCTCAACGAGTTCGTGGCCTATCTGAAGCTCGCGGCGCTTCCTCCTGCCGCATTGGACGGGCGCTCGCGGATGATCATGGTCTATGCCATGTGCGGGTTCGCCAATTTCGGCTCGGTCGGCATCATGATCGCAGGCGTGAGCGCGCTGGTGCCGGAGCGGCGCGACGAGATCGTGCCGCTGGCGATGCGCGCGCTGGTCTCCGGCGCCATGGCTAGCGGGCTCACGGGCGCGATGATCGGCCTGTTGCCGGTGGGATAGGGCGCGATGGGCGAGCGGCGCACCGGCTTCATCCATGCGGAAGGCACGGCCTTCCGCGCCTGGCCCGTGCTGATCGCGGTATTGGCCATCGTCGGCGTGCCGCTGCTTTCCCAGACCATCGTGGATTTCGCCGAGCATTTCACCAGCCTGCCCGAGCGGCCGCAGATGCCGTGGATCCGCGACAGCTACGATCATGCCGCGCAGTTCGTGCTGGCGCTCGCCGCGATCGCGATGCTCAAGCCCGCCACGCGCATCGATCACGGCCTGCACCTGCCGCCGGGGAAAAGCTATCTGGGTTCGGCGATCCTGTGGGGTCTTGTTCTCGGCGCCCTGATGGCGCTGGCGACCTACTGGCCCGAAATCGCCGCGCGGCACATCCCGGCCGACAAGCCCTATCCGCCGGACGACTTCAACATCGCGGGCTGGTTCGCCTATCGCGGCGGCGTGGAGCCGGTGAGCGACGAAGTGCTCTGCCGCGGATTGCTGGTCGCGTGGCTCGGGGCGATGCTGCCGGGCCGCATCGTCCTCGGCCCCTACGGGGTGAGCGCGGGCGGCGTCATCGTCGCGGCCCTGTTCGCGATGGGCTGGCTGTTCAACTTCGTCATCCAGCCGTTCGGCGTGGCGCTGGGCGAGATCCTGTGCGTGTTCCTGATGGGGCTCGTCTACGCCTACTGGTTCGACAGGTCCAGGAGCCTGCTTGCGCCCATCGTCGGCCACGGCATCGCGGGCGCCGTCCAGGTGGCGGCCGTCTTCGGCATGGTGCTGCTCTGGCAGCATCCGCACTGAGTGCAAATGGATTCAAGACGGGGGGCCTGGCGGCCGCGATGATCCCAGCCATGAGCGAAACCGCCGAACGCCCCTTCCGCCTCAAGGTCGTCCCGATTGCCGTGACCGCGCTGCTGGCTTACGGCGTGGCGGTGGCCGGTGCCTATGCGGCGTTCTTCTGCCACAAGCTGCTTGGCACCGCCTCGCCCAGCGGCCCGGCATTGCCCTGGCTCTACATGCAGCATGCCGGGCAATTCGTTGTCGCGCTGCTCGTGATCCTCGTCCTCAAGCGGCTGGTGCCGGCGGACTATGGCCTGCACCGCCCGCGGGGAAAGACCTACGTCCTGCCCGCGATCCTGTGGGGCGTGCTCTTCGGCGTGCTGATGACGGTGGTCGACTACGCGCCGCAGCTCATCGCCCACGCCAAGCCCGATCCGGGCTTCCCGCTGACGCGGGGCAACGTCGCCGGCTGGCTGTTCTTCGAGGGCATCTATGTCGGCCCGACCGAGGAGGTGCCGTTCCGGGCGCTGCTGGTGACCTACCTGGCCGCCACCATGCCGGGCAAGCTGCACGTCGGCCGCTTCAACATGAACTGGGCCGGCATCTTCGTGGCCGTGATCTTCGCGCTCCTGCATGCCACCAGCTTCGACACGCGGCAATGGCAGCTCGCGCTCGGCCAGCAGGTCTACGCCTTCGCGCTGGGCGTGCTCTATGCCTACTGGCTGGAGAAATCGAAGAGCGTGGTGGCGCCGATCGTCGGCCACAATGTCGGCGACGTGGTCGAATACGCGATCATGTTCGCCTGGGTGGCGTTCCTCTAGGCGTGGAGCATGAACGCCCGCGCCAGCAATTCGTAGGACTTCAGCCGCGATGCGAAATCGTAGGTGATGGTCACGACGACCAGCTCTTCCGCGCCGTGGCGCTCCGCGAGCTTCAGCAGTTTGGCGCGGACCTGTTCGGGAGTGCCCACCGTCGAGCGCATCTCGATCCCGCGCAGGAGCGCGCGCTCCTGGTCGGTGTAGGCGTAGTCGCGCGCCTCCTCGGGCGAGGGGAACGCGATGGGCTGGCCGGTGAGAAGCTTCACGACCCAGAGGTTTCGGGAAAGCGCCAGCCGCCTGGCTTCCTCCTCCGTCTCCGCCGCCAGCGCCGCCACGCCCATCGAGATCGTGGGCCGGCCGCACCACGGGCTCGGCTTGAAGCGCGCGCGATAGGTGTCGCAGGCTTCTTCGCTGCCCTCCGGGCTGATGAAGTGCGCGTGGCTGAACGGCAGGCCCAGCTCCGCGGCATAGACCGCGCTGTGGATGCCGGAGCCCAGCATCCACAGCTCGGGCCGCGTCGTGCCGCGCGGCATGGCGTGGATGCCGCGATAGGGATGATCGTCCGGAAGCGGCGTGCCGGACGCGTCATCGAGGAACTGGCGCAGCAGATGCACCTGGCTGGGGAACGCGTCGATGCCCCAGCCTTCGGGGCCAGCCTGCAGCGCCTGCGCGGTGCGCGGGTCGGAGCCCGGCGCGCGGCCCACGCCAAGGTCGATGCGCCCGGGCGCCAGCACCTCGAGCATCCGGAACTGCTCGGCCACCTTCAGCGGGCTGTAATGGGTCAGCATCACCCCGCCCGAGCCCACGCGCATGGTGCCGGTCTCCGCCGCCACCCGCGCGATCAGCACCTCCGGCGCAGAGCCGGCGAAGGAGCCCGTATTGTGGTGCTCGGCCAGCCAGTAGCGGTGGTAGCCGTACCTTTCGCAGGCCTTTGCCAGCGCGATGGTCTCCGCCACGGCTTCGGCCGCCGATCCCCCCTTGCGGATGGGCGACTGGTCGAGCACCGACAGGCGGATTGCTTCGGCTTCGTTAGCCATGGGTTAACTCGAATATCCGAGGGTTGGCGCTCGCACAACGCCGAGCCGCAGAATGCCCGACAAGGCGCCGGATTCCTCCACTTCCCCCGCGATGGCCGCCGCGGAACCGCCCCACCGCAGGCAGCAGATCGCGCTGGAGGACATTTCCAACCCCATGATCCGGCAGGGCCTCGACCTGTGGCTCTGCCAGCGGGGCGAGCGCCTCTTCCCCGCGCGCGAGGACATGACGCCGCGGCACATGAAGAGCCTCCTCCGCAACGCCGTGCTCATCCGCGTCAGGGATTGCGGCGAGGAATTCGAAGTCCGCATCATCGGCGACTCGATCGTGCAGGCGCAGGGCGCGAATTTCCGGGGCCTCACCACGCGCGACATCGACGCCCGCCTGGCGGGCTACGGCACCACGCTCAGGCGAATCTACCAGGAAGCCTGCGCGACGAAGGCGCCGCTTGCCTTGCGCGGCTGGTTCCAGCGCGCCGCCGACAAGCGCAGCTTCTTCCACGAGAGCCTGGTGCTTCCGCTGGGGAAGGACGACGGTGCCGTCGACCACCTCCTCACGCTGGCGGTCTACGCCAACGAGCAGGGCGGCTGACTTTTCCCCGCGCCGCCGGAGCCGCTAGTATCCGGCCGGCAAAACGGGAGCATCCCAATGGCGCTGGATCCGGAGACACGCACCCAGCTGATCGAGACCGTGCGCCGGTTCGTGCGCGAGGAATGCGTGCCGGTCGAGGCGAAGGTGTCGGAGGAGGATCGGGTGCCGGACTCCGTCATCGCCGGCATGCGCGACCTGGGCCTCTTCGGGCTTTCCATCCCCGCCGAATATGGCGGCCTCGGGCTGACCATGGAGGAGGAGGTGCTGGTCTGCTTCGAACTGGGGCAGACCTCGCCCGCCTTCCGCTCCGTCATCGGCACCAATGTCGGCATCGGCAGCCAGGGCGTGGTGATGTTCGGCACCGAATCCCAGAAGAAGGCATGGCTGCCGAAGCTCGCCAGCGGCGAGGTGGTCGCGAGCTTCGCGCTGACCGAGCCTTCCGCCGGTTCCGACGCGGCCTCCGTGCGCACCGCCGCGATCCGCGAGGGCGATCATTACGTCGTCAACGGCACCAAGCGTTTCATCACCAACGCCAATCGCGCCGGCATGTTCACGCTCCTGGCGCGCACCGATCCTTCGAAGAAAGGCGCGGGCGGAATCTCCGCCTTCATCGTGCCGGCGAACACGCCGGGCGTCATCGTCGGCAAGCCCGAAAAGAAGATGGGCCAGCAGGGCGCGCATATCTGCGACGTGATCTTCGAGAATGCGCGCGTGCCCGCGTCGCTCCGTCTGGGTGAGGAGGGCGAGGGCTTCAAGGTCGCCATGCAGGTGCTCGACCGTGGGCGGCTGCACATCTCCGGCGTCTGCGTCGGCGTGGCGGAACGGTTGATTCGCGAATGCGTCGCCTATGCGCGCGAGCGCGAGCAGTTCGGGAGCCGCATCGGCGATTTCCAGCTCATCCAGGGCATGCTTGCCGACTGCAAGACCGAAGCCTATGCCGCGCGCTGCATGGTGCTCGACGCCGCCAGGCAGCGCGACACCGGCGCCAACGTCACGGTGGAGGCGGCGTGCGCGAAATACTTCGCCTCCGAGGCGGTGGGGCGCATCGCCGACCGCGCGGTGCAGATCTTCGGCGGCGCGGGCTATGTCGCCGATTACGGCATCGAGCGCTTCTATCGCGACGTGCGCATCTTCCGCATCTACGAAGGCACAAGCCAGATCCAGCAGCTCGTCATCGCGCGCAATCTGCTGCGGGGAGACGGCGCTTGAGGTTCGGGCAAGCGCCAATTGCATTCGCGGGATTGCTCCTTTCGCTTTCCGCCTGTGCGCCGGAGATCGCGACGCGGGGACTGGAGAACGTGACGCCCGCCATCGAAGCGGACGATTTCCTCACCCGCGACGGTCTAAAGCTGCCACTGCGCCATTGGGATGCCGATCATCCGCGCGCGATCGTCGTGGCGCTGCACGGGATGAGCGATTACTCCGAAGCGTTCGACCTGCCGGGCGCTGCCTGGGCGAAGGAGGGGATCACCACCTTCGCCTACGACCAGCGCGGCTTCGGCGCCGCGCCGGATCCCGGCGTGTGGGCGGGGTCGGACGCGATGCGCCAGGACCTCGACGACTTCGTGGACGCGGCGCGCGCGAAATACCCGGGCATGCCGGTCTACGCGCTGGGCGAGAGCATGGGCGGAGCGGTGGTGCTGGCGGCATTGGCGAACGATTATCCGCTACACGTCAGCGGCGCGATCCTCATCGCGCCCGCGGTGTGGTCGCGGGACGATATGCCGGTGTCGTACCGCGTCGCGCTGTGGCTGGCCTCGCATCTGGTGCCGTGGATGCATGTCTCGGGCGAGGGCCTGCACATCGTGGCCTGCGACAACATCGCGGTGCTGCGCAAGCTCTCGCGCGATCCGCTCTATCAGCACGATGCGCGCGCCGACCAGGTGCATGGGCTCGTCGATCTGATGGGCAGGGCGCGGCACGCGCCGGAGCACATGGCCGATCCGCCGCCGATCCTGTTCCTCTATGGCGCCAAGGACCAGGTGATTCCCGCCGGGCCGACGGAAGCGGTGATCGCGGCGCTTGGTCCGCGCGCCGAGGTGCATGAAGACCCCGACGGCTACCACATGCTCCTGCGCGACCTCGACGGCGAGAGCCAGGACCGGATCGTCGCCGCCTGGATCGCCGCTCACAGATAATCGACGCGCTCGCCCGACGGATTGCCGTTCATCATCGCCACGATGTCCGCGCGCACGGTGGGCGACAGGCGGTAATATTGATGTCCGGCATCGAAAGTGGCGCGAGGGTAGTCGTTCAACACCCCCGCGTTGCGCAAGCGGAACTTGGCGGCGGGATAGATGGTGAGGTCGTTGATCTTGTCGGGGCCGAGCGTGCCCAGCCGCCGCACGCCGTTGATGCCCTCGCTCAGCAGGAACAGTATCTTGTCGCTGCCGCTGAAATAGATGGTGATCCGCTCGCCGAGATCGGCGAGCCGCGTCAGCCGCTCGCCAGGCGTGGCTTCGAAGCTGTTGAAGTTCTCGTCCGGCGCGGCGAGGATCACCTCGTCGAACACAGGCCCCGTCTCCGTGCGCTTCGGGTACCAGGCTTGCACGCCCGCCTGCAGCGCCCAATTGCCCATGCTGTGCACCAGCAGGAACACGCGCCGGCTCGGCCGCAGCTTCTTGAACGCCGTGGCGATCTTGTCGATCTCGAGGAAAAAGCGCGCCAGATGCTCGCCGGACTTGCCGGCGCTGCCCTGATCGTCCCTGTAGGGCCCGGCGAGATCGGAGATCGAGCCCACCGTCGTGCCCGAGGAGGGCCAGGTGAAGGCGACCACCGTGGTCTCACCCGCCGCGCCGCCGGCCGCGAACCAGGCGCGGTTGAACGCCGCGCGCTTGATGGCGTCCTCGAAGGAATTCGCGAAGCCGTGGACGAAGACCAGGAGATTGTCGCCGCCGTTGACGATGGCGTAGAGCGCGCCGGTGCCGAAGGTTCCCACGGACTTGCCGGTGATCGTGCCCAGCTTTCCACTCTGCGCATCGGCGATGTCGGTGCCCGTCACCTCGACGCTGGCGAAGAGCGTATTCGCCGGATCGGGATCGGCGATGAGGGATCCGAAGCCGTTGCCCGCGGGATTGCGGTTGGTGGCGAAATAGACGGTGGTGGTCTCGGTCACATGGCGCTCCAATGTTGATCAGCGAATATCGGAACCCTTATACAGCGGAAGGCTTGGAGAGCAGGATGAAATTCTGCATCGTGGGCGCGGGGGCCATCGGCGGCTGGATGGCGGCGATGCTGGCGGAGGCGGGACAGGATGTCTCGCTCTACGCCCGCGGCGCCACGCTGGCGGCGCTTCAGGCCGGCGGATTGCGCCTGCGCCGCGGTGGTGACGAGCATGCCTATCGGCTGCCGGCGTCGAATGACGCGGCCGCGTTCGGTGCGCAGGATTGCGTCATCGTCGCGGTGAAGGGGCAGGCGATGCCGGCCGTCGCGCCGGCGGTCGCACAATTGTGCGGTCCGGACACGATTGTCGTTCCGGCGCTCAACGGAATTCCGTGGTGGTTCTTCCGGGTGCCGGGTGTGCCGATGTCGGGCACGCCGGTCGCCGCCGTCGATCCGGACGGCGCCGTCGCCCGCGTCATCGCGTCCACGCGCGTCGTGGGCTGCGTCGTCCATGCCAGCGCATGGAATCCGGGGCCCGGCGTGGTGGAAGTGCAGGGCGAGGATCGCCTGATTTTCGGCGAGCCCGACGGCAGCGCGTCCGCACGGCTGGACGCGCTTGCGCGGGCCTTCGGCGCGCCGCCGGTCAGGATCGTCAAGAGCGACAACATCCGCCGCGACATCTGGACCAAGCTCTGGGGCAACATGACGATGAATCCCCTGAGCGTGCTCACCGGCGCCACCACCTTGCGCATGCTCTCCGATCCCGGCGTGCGAGATCTGGTGCGCGCGATGATGCTGGAGATGCAGCGCCTCGGCACGCGGCTCGGCCTGCCCATCGCCATGACGCCCGACGACCGCATGGAAGTCACGCGCCGGCTGGGCGACATCAAGACATCGATGCTGCGCGACTGGGAAGCCGGCCGCGAGATCGAGCTCGCCCCCATCCTCGGCGCACTGGCCGAAATCGCGACCGCCGCCGGCGAGCCGGCGCCTTACCTGCATGCCGTGCTGGGCCTCCTCAGGACGCGTGTCGCGACCCGCAAAGCGGCCGGTACCTGAAACGAAGGCGAGCCCGGACCGTAACTCAAGCGCAACTACGAGGACGCACCGATGACGAAATCGCGGAAGCACGATTTGCGGAAAGGCATGTGGGAGCGCGGTCCTGTCAAAGCCGGAAACCGCGCGCCGGACGAGCGCGAGGTGCCCGTTGAGACGCCGACGGGCGAGGATATCGCAAGCCCGGACCTCAAAGTGCCGGATGGGCAGACCACGCATCAATAATTGCGCGCGCCGCCCTGCATGACGGGATTTGCGGCGCGCCGGGCATTTCACGCACTGTTCATATCGCCCCATGTCCACGGCGGGCGGGCTTTGCGATTCCTGAAATTGCCGTCTCGTGCTCCGGTGGGTGCCTTGCGCCAATGTAACGCGGTGCAAGCCATGAGGGGGCGGGAGATTGATCCAGGACAAAGAACCTGCGGCGGGGGCGGCATATCTTGCCTGTGCCGGATACGCCCACCCCCCGTTCCGGGGGCGCCGGGCGCTGGATTCACTTCCCCCGGGGGAGTATCCAGATGGTGGGATCGAATCCTGGCATGGCGGTTGCTCGAACCGCGGAGATTTGGATGTTTCCGGCCCCACTCAGGCGCGAAATCGTGGCCATGATTTGCATCAAGGCGATGTTGCTGACGCTCCTCTATGTCCTGTTCTTCTCGCCCGCGCACCGCATCGAACCGTCGATCGCGCAGATGGAGACTCACATTCTGCGGCACTAGCCCGCACCTGGAGAATCGCGCATGGACATCGTGGAGCTATCGCGCCTGCAATTCGCCGTCACGGCGCTCTATCACTTCATCTTTGTGCCGCTGACGCTCGGCCTGTCGGTCCTGCTCGGGATCATGGAGACCGTTTATGTGATGACGGACAAGCCCGTCTGGCGCGACATCACCAAGTTCTGGGGCATCCTGTTCGGAATCAATTTCGCCATGGGCGTCGCCACCGGCATCACCATGGAGTTCCAGTTCGGCACCAACTGGGCCTATTACTCGCAATATGTGGGCGACGTGTTCGGGGCGCCGCTGGCTATCGAAGGCCTGATGGCGTTCTTCCTGGAAGCCACTTTCGTGGGGCTGTTCTTCTTCGCCTGGGACCGGCTTTCCAGGGTCCAGCACCTGATCGCCACCTGGGCGCTGGCGCTCGGCACCAACCTGTCGGCGCTGTGGATCCTCATCGCCAATGGCTGGATGCAGTATCCCGTCGGCGCGAAATTCAACGTCGACACCATGCGCATGGAGGTCAGCGACTTCATGGCGGTGCTGTTCAATCCGGTGGCGCAGGCCAAGTTCGTGCATACGGTGAGCGCCGGCTATGTCGTGGGCTCGATCTTCGTGCTCTCGATAAGCGCCTGGTACTTGCTGAGGGGCCGCCACATCGAATTCGCCAAGCGCTCGATGACGGTGGCCGCGAGCTTCGGGCTCGCCTCGGCGCTGTCCGTGGTCGTGCTGGGCGACGAATCGGGCTACACCGCCGGCCAGAACCAGAAGATGAAGATCGCCGCCATCGAGGCGATGTGGCAGACCGAGCCCGCACCCGCCTCGTTCACCCTCTTCGGCCTGCCGAACCTCAAGACCCGCACGACAGAATACGAAATCAAGGTCCCATGGGTCCTGGGCCTGATTGCCACCCGCTCCGCCGACCAGCAGGTGCCCGGCATCGAGGATTTGGTGAACGACGCCAACGCCCGCATCCGCGACGGGCTGGTCGCCTACAGGACGCTGCTTGCCGTCAAGAAGAGCCCGCACGATGAAACACTCAGGGCCGCGCTCGACGAGCACGTCGGCAATCTCGGCTATGCCCTCCTGCTCAAGCAGCAGCGGCCCGACATCGAGAACGCGACGGACGCGCAGATCCGCGCCGCCGCCGAAAGCACCATCCCGAACGTGCCGGTGCTCTTCTGGTCGTTCCGCTTCATGGTCGGGATCGGCTTCTTCTTCATCGCCCTGTTCGCGACGGCGTTCTGGCTATCGGCGCGGCTCAGGCTCGACAAATACCGCTGGTTCCTGCGCGTCGCGTTCTGGAGCCTGCCGCTGCCGTGGATCGCGGCCGAGCTGGGATGGATCGTCGCCGAATACGGCCGCCAGCCCTGGGTGATCACCGGCGTGCTGCCGACGGCGCTGGGGGTCTCCTCGACAGCCGCGGGCAACGTTCTCTTCAGCCTGCTCGGCTTCGCGCTGTTCTATTCGGCGCTGCTGGTGGTCGATTTCTACCTTCTCACCAAATACGTCCGCCTCGGGCCGGAGGAGGCGCTTGCGCCGCCGCCGCGCATGGCCGAAGCGGCCGCGGAGTGACCGTCATGCCCGACTATGAATCTCTTCGGCTGATCTGGTGGGCGCTGCTCGGGATTCTCCTGATCGGCTTCGCGACCATGGACGGTTTCGACCTCGGCACGGCCGCGCTCCTGCCTTTCGTGGCGCGCGGCGACGTGGAGCGCCGCATCGCGCTCAATACGGTCGGCCCCGTCTGGGAAGGCAACCAAGTGTGGTTCATCCTCGGCGGCGGCGCCATCTTCGCGGCCTGGCCCACGCTCTATGGCGCGAGCTTCTCCGGATTCTATCTGGCGATGTTCCTGGTACTGGCCACGCTGATCCTGCGGCCCGTCGGCTTCAAGTATCGCAGCAAGGCGGAGGCGCCCTTGTGGCGCGCGGTCTGCGACTGGGCGCTGTTCGCGGGCGGGGTGGTGCCATCGCTGGTATTCGGCGTGGCCTTCGGCAATCTTTTCCTGGGCGTGCCATTCACCTTCGACGGCGACCTGCGCTTTCAGTCCACCATCACCCTGATCTCGCTGCTCAACCCGTTCGCGCTGCTTGTAGGGCTGGTCAGCCTGTCCATGATCGCGCTGCACGGCGCGGCATGGCTGAACGTGAAGACCGAAGACACCGTCCAGGCGCGTGCCCGCGGCATCCTTCCCGTCGCGGCCATCGCGTATATCGCGCTTTTCGCGCTCGCGGGCGTGTGGTTGTCGTTCCTGCCGGGCTATCACATCGTGGGCGCGATCGACCACGCGGGGCCGTCCGATCCGATGCTCAAGACCGTGGTGCATGGCGCGCCCGGCTGGATTGCATCGAGCCCGGCCGGCGCCTGGCAGTGGATCGCGGTGGCGGTCGCGATACTGGGCGCGGTCGGCGCGATGACGTTCCGGCGCCGGCCGGTGATGGGCTTCCTGTCGTCATGCCTCGTTCCCGCCGGAACGATCGCGACAGCGGGCCTGGCGCTCTTTCCGTTCCTGCTCCCGTCCTCGGCGAATCCGGATGCCAGCCTGACGGTGTGGGACGCATCGTCCAGCAAGCTCACGCTTGCCATCATGCTGGGCGCGGTCGCGATCTTCCTGCCTGTCGTGCTGGCTTATACCGCCTGGGTCTATCGCGTGATGCGCGGACCCGTCCGGGCCGAAGATATCGCCGGCAATTCGAAAACGGCCTATTAGGAGCAAGCGATGTGGTATTTCTCATGGGTTCTCGGCCTCGGCTTCGCCGTCACGCTGGCGGTGCTCAACGCGATATGGCTCGAACAGCGCAGCCACGATCCGCGCCGCTAGCCGGCCGGACAGATTCCCTCCGTCCTGTTCGCCCAACCTGAGGCGACAGCGGCCAAAGCCACGCGGATCGAGGACCTATGACCCCACCGGTGCGCGGGGACACAAGACGTCTTTGCATTCGACGACTTGGTGTGATTTTTACGCGTATTTCCAAGGCTTTTCCACGTGCTTTCCTATTGAGGAAACGCGGGTCGATTCCAATGATACTCAGGGGTTTTGCAGTCGATGCACGCCACATCTTCTACCGACTTGCCTGTAACGGCCGCAGTGAACCAATCAAGGAATCGCACGCCGTTGGTCTGGCGCGTGTAGAACCGGTCCAGCACATGGGGACGCCCGCGGTTGTCGAGCGCATTTGCAGCGAGAACGGCATCATAATATCCGCCGATAATCCCTTCATCGCGCCCCCAGCTGGTATATGTGCGGAAATTGGGAACACGCGCCCGGATATAGGCGTGGGCCTCGTCCAGCTTTGCCGGCACGTCGGGCCTTTTCTCCCCGATCAGCTGCATGAACATCGCCTGCACGGCATCATGCCGTTCGTTGTACTGGTGGAAGACGATGTCGGGATGAAGCCTGGCCGCGCGGATGTAGAGGTCCTCGATGGCCAGACCGTTGATCGGCAAATCCTCGAAGCCCTCGACGCGCTTCAGGACATTCTCGGTTCCCCACGACTTGAAGAGCGGGGTGAGCTTCTCGCTCAGGTGATAGGCGCCGCCGCCGTCTGCGAAGTGAGTGACCCTGGCGCCGGAATAATGGCGGGCAACAATATGCGTGTAGAGGGGCGAGGCAAGCGCGCCCGCGCTCCAGCCCATGACCGCGACGGCATTCGGCTGCGGGTAAGCCTTGAACATCCAGTCCAAGGCAAGCATGGCGTTGTCAAAGCCCTTGTGCAGGATTTTCACTTTGCTTTCGGGGTGGCCGTTCATCGCCGGCGTGTCATAGACAGGCGTGGCATCGCCCAGAAAGACATCTCCGTTTGCCGTGGGAAGATAAACCAAGGTGTGGTTGGCGAGCGGGTTTTCCGGGTTGTCGGTGTCGAAGATCCCGCCCAAACCGCTCGGATCCTGTTCGAGGCCCGCGAACGCGCGATAGTGCGGGCGGCAATGCAGGGCGCAATTCTCGCCTGTCCAACATGCGCCGCCGCCGGAAAGGATCACGGCAAGCTTGGTGGGGTCGCCTTGCTTCACCCAAAAGGAGTAGGGCGTACCCTGCGAGGCGCCGGGCGCTGCCGCAGGAAGCACGTTGCGCCAGTCGCGTCTGACAGCTTGAACGGATTGGATCGGCATGATGGCCTCCTGCATGATGCGGGCGTTCGGCGAGCTTCGGTTTGCGCTTCGCGTCACTCCGACGAAGATGGCGAGCATCACCGGAACCAAGGCCGCCAGGAGGCCCCACAAGCCCGCTTCTTCGAAGACTCGTGGCTGGCTGCGTGCGTCGCGGAGATACCAGTCGGCGAAGGCCCATGGCGGATAGAGCCTGAGCGGCCCGATGTTGGCCAGACCGCTGCCGAACGCCTGCGGAAAGTGCAAGACGCCGGCGACGTCCTGGGTGGCGACGGCAAGCCCAGCCATGAGAGCGAGCACCACGAGGGCGAAGATGACGAGCGCGCGTCTGGCAAAGGTCATGCCGGGCTCCCGGCCGACCATTCGAATGGCAGGGGTGCCTCCCGAAACGCGAAGCGGTCGAGGTGATCGGCGACGACCGCCTTGAGTTGCCCGATCGATTCTGGGTCGTCGGTCTCGATGGTGATAAGCAATGCATCCGTGCTCGCCTCCATGGTCGCGACGGCAGAAGGAAAGCGGACCTGTCCCCTGCGCTGCGAGAATTCGACGTCGAACTTGTGGCTCCAGTGCTTGCAAAGTTGCCGGAGGTATTTCGAACCGCTGGCCGTCCTTGCACGACCTCTGGCAATGGCCATCCTCAGACGCTCCCGATCCGGCTTGCGGCTTTGTCGATCGCAGACATCGGCGCCCGCCCGGTGAGGCGCTCCCAGTTGCCGCTGGCGAATTTCGCCTTGTCCTCTTCGGTCAGCGGCGCTTGTTCGAGGAAACGGCGCGCGTCGCCCCCGGGTCGGTATTGGTACGGATAGTCCGTCGAAAACAGAATGCGATCCGTCCCGACGATCTCCACCGCTCGACGCAGATAGATCGGGGCGAACATGCCGCTCGCCGTGACATGGAGATTTCGGCGCAGATAGGTCGCAATCGGATGGGCAAGCCCGGTTACGCGGTCCATGGCGGCGAGGCGCTCGGCATAGAACAACACCACCTCGCCCCAATGACCCAGGGTCACCTGCAGGCGGGGCATGCGATCGAACGTGCCAGCGAGGATGAGGCGAAGGAACTGGATGCCCGCGTCATAATGCCAACCGATTCCGTAGGTGGCGAAGGCTGCGTCGACTTGGGGCGTGAAGCCCGAATAGTAGGACGCCCTCACGGCGGATCCCGGGATCCGGGGATGGAGCAGGATCGGCGCGCCCAACGCTTCCGCGCGCTCGAAGATCGGCAAGAGGCTGGGGTGGTCGAGGTTGCGCGCGCCCACCCTCCCGCACAGCATGGTGCCCTGGAAGCCGAGCGCCCCGATGCAGCGCTCCAGCTCCATCGCAGCCTCCTCCGGCATCGCGACCGGCAGCGTGGCAAGTGCCTGGAAGCGCGTCGGATGGCGCGCGACCGCCTCCGCCAGCGCGTCGTTGGTCCGCCGCGCCAGGTCGACGTTCTCGGGCCCGAGGTCGTGCAGCATGGGGGTCGTCAGCGACAGGACCTGGGCGTCCAGTCCGGTTTCGTCCATCCGCGCAAGCCGGTCTTCGGCAAGATCGAGCAGGCGCTTTCCCATCGCGCCGGCATGAAACGCGACGCTCGGGTCGATCGCCTCCAGGGCAATCGCATTCCACGCGTCATGGATCTCGGATGTGATGAAATGCTCTTCAATGCCAATCAATTTCACGATCGACCTCTACTTTCCCTGTTTGCGGAAAACCAGAGTGTCGCCGTCTTCGATCGCACCACTGCGCAGCCATCGATCCGCGTCGTCGAATTCGCGCATTAGCTCTCGCGCCTGACCGGCGCTGGCGCGAGACAGGTTGGCGCATATCAGGACACCCTCATCGTCCAGCAGCGCGTGGAGCTGCTCGATGACTGGGATGGATGGCGCGCCGCCGTCAAAAAAAGCCATGTCATAGCGGCCGGGCAAGCTTCGAAGAACTTCTTCGAAACGGCCCAAATGTACCGCGATGCGTTCCGCGAGGCCTGCAGTTTTAATATTGGTTCGCGCCAGCGCGGCATGCTGAGAATCGCCTTCTATCGTATCGACCCGTGCTGCTTTTCCCGATGAGGCGAGGCAGCAGGCGGTGAACCCGAGGGCCGTACCAAGCTCGATGACGCGCGCGGGCGAATATTGCCTGGCAATGTCGATCAGGCCGGCGCCATCCTTGAATGCATAGGCCGAGCACCAGTGGCGCAGGCGGTGTCTGCGCGTCGCCTTCTGGATGAAGTCGAAGGGTGTGGGCTGGTGTTTGTGCGTCATGCTGGAATTGCGGTCCATCCGGGCGGCGAGGTCGACGGTGAAGGTGTGAGAAACCGTCGCCAAGCGCCAGACGCATCGGACGCAAACTATAGTTGCGTCAGACGCTAGGTCTCAGCGCCCAAATCCGATAGGCTGCGTTCATGGACGCCTTGGACATGAATCTGCTCGCGGCGCTGGACGCATTGCTGGCCGAGGGTAGCGTAACCGGGGCAGCGCGGTGCCTCGGCCTGAGTTCTTCCGCCATGAGCCGGACTCTCGCGCGGCTGCGGTCGGCGACCGGCGATCCGCTGCTGGTGCGCGCGGGGCGCGGGCTTGTGCCGACGCCACGCGCCGCCGAACTGCGGGACCGCGTCCACGAGCTGACCCGGGACGTGCGCGCGGTCTTGACGCCGGATGTGAGCCATTTGGACGTCGCTTCGCTCGAGCGGACCTTCAGCATTCGCGCGAGCGAAGGGTTCGTCGCCGCGCTCTCTGCTCCCCTGGTCGCGGCCGTCACCGGGTCTGCGCCGCGCGTGCGCCTGCGTTTCGCGCCCAAGCCCGAAAAGGACGCGCGCCCGCTTCGGGACGGTGAGATCGATCTGGAGATAGGCGTGCTGGGTGCCTTCGCGCCGGAGATCCGCACGCTGTCTTTGTTCCGGGATCGCTTCGTCGGCGTGGCGCGGGTCGGCCATCCGCTCCTGTCGGGCGCGAAAATCACGCCCAAACGCTATGCCGCTTGCGCTCATGTCGTTGCGTCCAGAAAAGGGGAATTCACCGGACCCGTCGACGTGGCGCTGGAAGAACTCGGGCTCCAGCGGACGACGTCCGTCGTCGTGCCGGGATTTCCCGATGCGATGCGGATCGCGCGTCACTCCGATCTGGTCGCGCTCGTGCCGCGCTCATGCCTCGACAACAGCCTCGCGAACGATCTTGCAGAAACAGCAGGGCTTCGAGGCTTCGAGCTTCCGGTCCGCACGCCGGAGATCGTGATTTCGGCGATGTGGCATCCCCGAATGGATGCCGACCCGGCGCATCGCTGGCTCCGGGATACCGTAGTCTCAGTGTGCCGAACAGCTTTTCAGCGCCGCTGATGATGGCCGCGTCGGGGTGCTCGCTTCCGGGAGCAGCAGGCGCCGACTGACCGATGCTCGGGTTGGCTGGTCACTTTGCTTCAGGCGCCTCACCGTCCGGATGCCCGCACCATGCGCCCTGCGACTGCGTAGCGCCAATTCACTCGTCTTCCCGGCTGGAGGCGGCGGAGATGATTTGTCACCTGGCAGGGACTTCAGCCAAGTGCGTGGTGGGCGCGACAGGGATTGAACCTGTGACCCCTCCCGTGTGAAGGGAGTGCTCTCCCGCTGAGCTACGCGCCCGCTCCAGTGCGAGGGCGACGGCTATAGAGCCCGCCCCGGGACTCCGTCAAGTTGCGCCCGTCAGGATTGCCCCAGAAGCCGCCTTGCCAGCGCGGGAATATCGCGGAAGTCGGCGGTCACGGCATCGGCGCCCAGGGTTTCGGCGGGCTCGGGCGTGTAGCCGTAATTGAGGAGCACCACCGGCACGCCGGCGGCGCGGGCGGTGGCGACGTCGGTTTTGGAGTCGCCGATCATCAGCGCGGGGCCGCCGCCCAGCTCTTCGGTGACGTGATGGAAGACGCGCGGATCGGGCTTCACATAACTGAAGCGCCCGGCGCCGTGGATGGCCGCGAAGAAGCGGGCAAGGCCGAGCTTGTCGAGCAGAGGGGCGGTCAGTTCCTGCGGCTTGTTGGTGAGCACGCCCAGCCGCGCACCGCCATCGAGGAGCCGGGCCAGCGTATCCTCGACCCCCGGGAACGGTCGGCTCGAATCCGCGAGGTGCTCCCGATAGTGCGCGATGAAGGCGTCGATCAGGCCGGGCAGGCGCGCAGGGTCGGCGGGCGCGCCGGTCATGGTCATGGCTTCGCCCAGCATGGTGCGGGCCCCGAAGCCCACCAGATGGCGCAGGTCCGCGAGATCGACCGCGCGGCGGCCTTCCGCCGCCAGCACGGCGTTGAGCGCGCCCAGGAGATCCGGGGCGGTATCCACCAGCGTGCCGTCCAGGTCGAAGACAAGAGCGGTCATTCTGCGTTCAGCCCCGTTGTGGCAATATACGGTCGCAAATCGTCATTTTGCCTTGATTCCGGAACAGGTTATCGCAAATGCCGACACCCTTCGCCACCGCCAGGCACGACGCCGCATGAGCCATCGCGCCGGTATCATCCTTGCCGCCGGGCAGGGGACGCGGATGAAGTCCGCCACGCCCAAAGTGATGCATGAAGTGGCGGGCCTGCCGATGCTTGGCCACGTCATCGCCGCCATGCGTGGCGCCGGGATCGACCGCATCGTGGTGGTGAGCGCGCCGGGCATGGACGGGCTTCGCGCATTCGCGACGTCGCTCGGCGCCGCGAATGCGATCCAGCACGAGCAGCACGGCACCGGGCATGCCGCGGCGTCCGCGCGCGAGGCGCTGGCCGCGTTCGACGGCGCGCTTCTCATCAACAATGGCGACATGCCGCTGGCCCGCGCGGAGATGATGGCGGAGTCGCTTGCCTCCGCCGAGCGGCAGGGATTTTCGGTGGTGGCGTTCCAGCCCGAGGATCCCGCCCACTACGGCCGCGTGCTGCTGGATGCGGACGGGCTGCTCGACCGCATCGTCGAATACAAGGATGCAACGCAGGCGCAGCGCAGAATCGATCTCTGTTGCGCCGGCACCTACTCCGCGGCCAGCGCGCGCAGGTTCTTCGAATGGGCGTCGAAGCTTTCCAACGCCAACGCCCAGAAGGAATACTACCTGCCCGAAGTCCCGTCGGTCGCGAGGGCCGATGGCGTGAAGAGCGCCGTCACGGTCACGGACGCGATCACGGTCATGGGCGTCAACTCGCGCGCCGAGCTGGCGGCGGCGGAAGCCCAGATGCAAAAGCGCTTGCGCGCGAAGGCGCTGGAGGCGGGCGTCGGCATGATCGCGCCGGAGACGGTCTTCCTCTCCTACGACACCGTGCTCGAGCCGGACGTGCAGCTTGAACCCAATATCGTGTTCGAACCGGGCGTGACGGTGCGCAGCGGCGCGCGAATCCGTGCCTTCTCGCATATCGAGGGTGCGGAGGTGGCGGGTGGCGCGATCGTCGGGCCCTATGCGCGGCTGCGCCCGGGCGCGGTGATCGAGGAAGACGTTCATATCGGCAATTTCGTCGAGGTGAAGAAGGCGCGGATCGAGAAGGGCGCCAAGGCCAATCACCTGGCCTATATCGGCGACGCGCGGGTGGGCGCGGGCGCAAACATCGGCGCCGGCACCATCACCTGCAACTACGACGGCTTCGACAAGCACTTCACCGATATCGGCGCGGGCGCCTTCATCGGCTCGGACTCCGCCCTGGTCGCGCCGGTCAAGGTCGCCGACGGCGCCTATGTCGGCGCCGGATCTGTGATCACAAAGGACGTGGGCAAGGACGCGCTCGCCGTGACGCGGGCGGAGCAGCGCGAGATCGCCGGCTGGGCGGAGAGATTCCGCGCCCGCAAGCGCGCGGAGAAGCAGGGGAACAAATAGCCATGTGCGGCATCGTCGGCATCGCCGGGCGCGAAGACGCGGCGCCCCTCATCCTGGAGGCGCTCCGGCGCCTGGAATATCGCGGCTACGATTCCGCGGGCATCGCCACGCTGGTCGAGGGTCATATCGAGCGCCGGCGCGCGCCCGGCAAGCTCAACCGGCTGGCCGAGGCGCTGGCGAAGCATCCGCTTTCCGGCCGCACGGGCATCGGCCACACCCGTTGGGCCACGCATGGCGCGCCGACCGAGGGTAACGCCCATCCGCACGCCTCGGCGCGCGTTGCGCTGGTCCACAACGGGATCATCGAGAATTTCCGCGAGCTGCGCGACGAGCTGCTGAAGAAGGGCCACAAGTTCAGCTCCGAGACCGACACCGAAGTGGCCGTGCATCTGGTGACGGACTATCTCGATCAGGGGCTGGCGCCGGAAGAGGCCGCGAAGGCCGCGGTGCGGCGCCTCACCGGCGCCTATGCGCTTGCCATGATCTTCCGTGACTCCGAGGGCCTCGTCATCGGCGCACGCAAGGGCAGTCCGCTGGCCGTTGGCTATTCCAGGGACGAAGCCTATCTCGGCTCCGACGCCTTCGCGCTCGCGCCCTTCACCAACCGCGTCTGCTACCTGGAAGACGGCGACGTGGCGGTGCTGCGCGGGCCGGACGTGTCCATCTTCAACCAGCATGGCGCGCCCGCCAATCGCGAGATCAGGACGACGTCCGCCTCCGCCGCGCTGGTCGACAAGGGCGGCCGCAGCCACTTCATGGCCAAGGAGATCCACGAGCAGCCGGAAGTGATCGGGCATACCCTGGCGCATTATCTGGATCCCGCGGGGCCGGTGGTGCGCCGCCAGGGCAAGGGGCTGCGTGACGCGCTCACCCGCGCCACGCGGCTGACCATCTCCGCCTGTGGCACCGCCTATTACGCCGGCATGGTCGGCAAGTACTGGTTCGAGAAGCTGGCGCGGCTGCCGGTGGAATCCGACGTGGCGTCGGAACTGCGCTACCGCGATGCGGTCTATCCCAAAGACGGCGCGGCGCTGTTCGTGTCGCAGTCCGGCGAGACGGCAGACACGCTGGCCGCCTTGCGCGACGCCAAGGCGCAGGGCCAGACGACGATTGCGGTGGTCAACGTCGCCGAAAGCTCCATCGCACGGGAGGCGCATATCGTGCTGCCGACCTTTGCCGGCCCGGAGATCGGCGTGGCCTCCACCAAGGCGTTCACCTGCCAGCTCGCGGCGCTCGCCAGCTTCGCCATCGCGGCGGGGGAGGCGCGCGGCACGCTGAGCGCGGCCGATGAGAAGACCTATTGCACCTCGCTGCTCGAAGCGCCGCGCCACGTGGCCGAATTCCTCAAGCAGGAAGCCAAGGTGCGCGCGCTGGGCGATGAGATCGCCCCCGCCCGCGACGTGCTTTATCTCGGCCGCGGCGCGAGTTTCCCGCTGGCGCTGGAAGGCGCGCTGAAGCTCAAGGAAATCTCCTACATCCATGCCGAGGGCTATGCCGCCGGCGAGATGAAGCACGGTCCCATCGCGCTGATCGACGAGAACGTGCCGGTCATCGTCATCGCCCCCCATGACGCGCATTTCGAGAAGACCATCTCCAACATGCAGGAGGTGATGGCGCGCGGCGGCAAGGTGGTGCTGATCTCCGACGCCGAGGGCATTTCGCGCGCCGGCAACGTGTGGGCGAGCATCGAGGTGCCGACGGCCAATGCCTTCATCGCGCCGCTGCTCTATGCCATCCCCGTGCAGCTTCTCGCCTACTACGCCGCCGTCGCCAAGGGCACCGACGTCGACCAGCCGCGCAACCTGGCGAAATCCGTCACGGTGGAGTGACGGCCCGTGCTGGAGTTCTACGCGGCCAGCGCGCTGCTCTTCGCCGCCGCCTGCTGCGTCTTCATCTATTTCCCCAACGACCGGGCGATATGGCGCTTCCGCAACAATCCCGATCCGGCGCGGATCGAGACCATCCGGAAATTCGGCAGGCAGATGGTCGCCGCGGCGCTTGTGTTCTTCGGCTGCTTTCTCGCAGTTGGCGCGATCGTCGGCGACATCGGGACGCTTTTTGCCTTGGCCTTCGTCCTCGCGATGCTGCTGCGTGCGATGTTCGGGGCGAGCCGCACGCCGCTGTCGCCCGAGAGCCTGCCGCCCAACGGCGGCGGCAGGCTGCCCTGGTTCGCGGCGGCGTCTTCGGACGATGGCTCAGCCGACCTCGCCTGCTCTTCCGATTCCAGCCTCTACAAGGTCTTCATCGCGCCTGCGACGTTGAGCGGCGCACAGGTTGTGAACCAACTGCGCAAGGATGGAACTTTCAAGCCCACCTACTGGAATGCGCTGCCGTGGAGGGACGCGCTGTTCTACGACGCCATCGATGTCGCGTCGCCTGGGTTCTGCCGGCTGTGGTCGCACAACTTCCAGATCGCCTGGCGCGACGTCGCGAACGTCGAATTCGATCCGGAGATGGGGAGAAAGTCCGTCGGCTTCAACGACACGTCCGGAAGCGTCATCATCCGGCTCAAATCCGGCGAGGCGCGAAAGCTGGTCGTGCGGGGAAGATGCGATGCGCAGGCGCTCTGCGGCCAGCTGAAGCGCATTGCGGGACTGGCCTGAGACCCGGCCCCAACTTTGCCGCAGTCGGGACGGTGATCCCGGGCTCATTGGGGGGAAGCGGATGATCCGCGATCCGCAGGCGCTGCGCGCGTTCGCGGCGCTGGGCGTAATGGTGTTTCACTTTTCGCTGCTCAAGGCGATCGCGTTTCCGGTCTATCGGAGCTCGTTCGGCGTCGCGGCCCGGCATTGACGGCACCGGTCCAGGCAACGCCGGCCAGTGACGCGCCTGCTGCGGCGCCGCTTCGCCCATGGCGGTCCGCCGGTGACCGGGGCGGCGATTTCCTGATAGGGTCGGTCATGGCCGAATCCGATCCCGCATCCCTGAAGCGCGCCGCCGCCGTGCGGGCGCTGGATTTCGTGGTGGACGGGATGAAGCTGGGGCTGGGTACCGGGTCGACGGCGGAGGCCTTTCTCGATGTGCTGGCGCCGCGCGTGCGAGGCGGGCTCAGGCTTGTCAGCGTGGCCACCAGTGAGCGCACCGCCCAGAAGGCGCGCGCGCTGGGCATCCCGGTGGCGGAACTCGACACGCAGGCGCCGCTCGACCTGACCGTCGACGGCGCGGACGAGACCGACCGCGACCTCAATCTCATCAAGGGCGGCGGCGGGGCGCATCTGCGGGAGAAGATCGTGGCCGCCTCGTCCATGAAGATGGTCGTGATCGCCGATTCCTCCAAGCTGGTGGACAAGCTCGGCCGTTTTCCGCTGCCGGTGGAGGTGTCCACCTTCGGCCACGCCACGACGGCCCGGCGCATCGTGGCGGCCGCCGGCCGGCTGGGCTACCGGAACCTCCCGCTCAGGCTGCGCATGAAGGACGACGCGCCGTTCCGGACGGATGGAGGAAACCACATCTACGACTGCTTTTTCGGCGCCATCGAAAACGCGCCCGCGCTGGCGGATGCCCTGTCGCCCATCCCGGGGGTAGTGGAGCACGGGCTCTTCATCGGGATCGCGAGCACGCTGGTCATCGCCGGGCCCGAAGGAGTCCAGGTGATCGAAAGAAAATGAGCTACGATTTCGACCTCTTCGTCATCGGCGGCGGCTCGGGCGGGGTGCGGGCGAGCCGCATGTCCGCGCTCTCCGGCGCGCACGTCGCCATTGCGGAGGAATACGCCTTCGGCGGCACCTGCGTGATCCGCGGCTGCATCCCCAAGAAGCTCTTCGTCTATGCCGCCCAGTTCGGCGAGGATTTCGAGGATGCGGCCGGCTTCGGCTGGTCGGTGCCGGACCGGCATTTCGACTGGAACACCCTCGTCGCCAACAAGAACAAGGAGATCGCCCGGCTCTCCGATCTCTACCGCGCCAACGTCACCAAGGCGGGCGTGGAGATCGTGGACGAGCGGGCCGAGCTGGAAGACGCGCATACCGTCCGCCTGAAGAAATCCGGCCGCAAAGTCAGCGCGGAGCGCATCCTGATCGCCACCGGCGGCCACCCCGCCAAGGCGCTGGGCGAAATGCCCGGGGCGGAGCACTGCATCACCTCAAACGAGGCGTTCTACCTGGAGAAGCTTCCGCGGCGCGTGGTGATCGCGGGCGGGGGCTACATCGCGGTGGAGTTCGCGCACATCTTCCATGGACTGGGCTGCGACACGACGCTGGTCTATCGCGGCGGCAAGGTGCTGCGCGGCTTCGACATGGACATGCGCGACGCGCTCTGCGACTCCATGCGCAAGAGCGGGTTGCGCGTGCTCACCAACCGCAATTTCAAGCGCATCGACAGGCGGGGCGACGAGCTGTTCGCCATCACCGATCACGACGAGATGCTGGAGGCGGACACCGTCATGCTGGCCGTGGGCCGGGTGCCCAACACCGCCGGGCTCGGGCTCGAGAAGGCGGGCGTCGCGCTGGGCGTGAAAGGCGAGGTGAAGGTCGACGCCTTTTCGCGCAGCAATGTGGAGCACATCTTCGCGATCGGCGACGTGACCGACCGCCTGCAGCTCACTCCCGTCGCCATCCACGAGGCCATGTGCTTCTGGAACACCGTCTTCAACGGCAAGCCCACCGAGGTGGACCACGCCGGCGTGCCCACAGCCGTGTTCAGCCGGCCGGAGATCGGCACGGTGGGCCTCACCGAAGAGAAGGCGCTTGCGGCCGGTCATTCCATCGACGTCTACAAATCGAGCTTCAGGCCGCTCAAGCACACGCTGTCGGGCCGCGACGTGCGCGCGCTCTTCAAGCTGATCGTGGATGCGAAGACGGACAGGGTCCTCGGCTGCCACATCTTCGGCTTCGATGCCGGCGAGATCATCCAGACCGTGGCGGTGGCGCTGAAGATGGGCGCCACCAAATCCGATTTCGACGCCACCATCGCGCTGCATCCGAGCGCCGCGGAAGAGCTGGTCACGATGCGCGCCAAAGCCTACTCTGGGGAACCTGGCGGTTGACGGCGCCATGCTGATCCACACGGTGTTCGATCTCCTGGCCTGGTCGAGCGCCGCCCTGCTCGGGTGGTGGATCTCGCGGATGGGCTGGCTCAGGGGCGCCTCCGCGCGCCCGGCCTTCCGCGACGACCCGTGGTACTTCTCCGTGCTTGCCGTCGGCGCCATCGCGGGCGCCTTGTTCTTCGGCAGCTTCAACATGGGGCTCGCCGGGTTCTGGACGCTGGGCCACTCCATCGCCGGCGCGATCGCGGGCGGCGTGGCGACGGTCGAAATCTACAAGTGGTTCCGCGGCATCCGGGGCTCCACGGGCCTGCCTTTCGTGGCGCCGCTGGCGCTCGGCATTGGCGTCGGCCGCTTCGGCTGTTTCTTCGCGGGCCTGCCCGATTTCACCTACGGCACGCCCACGAACCTGCCCTGGGCCGTGGATTTCGGCGACCACATCCCGCGCCATCCCGTGCAGCTCTACGAATCGGCCGCCATGTTCCTTTTTCTCGCCGTATTCCTGTTCGAGATTTCGCGCGGCTCGAGGCTGTTCCTGCGCCACGGCTTCTATCTCTTCGTGGCGTGGTATGGCTTGCAGCGTTTCGTCTGGGAATTCCTGAAGCCCTATCCCACGGTGATCGGGCCGTTCAATCTCTTTCACCTGGTGTGCCTGGTACTCGTCGCCTATGCGCTGTTCATGATGCGGGGTAAGCATGAGCTTCGTCCGGCCGTCTAAGGACTACATTTTCTACGGGCAGACGACCTCGCTGTGCGAGGAATGCCTGAGGCTCGTCCCCGCCAAGATCGTCATCGAGGGGGACGATGTCTTCTTTCTCAAGCGCTGCAAGGACCACGGCGCGCAGAAGACGAAAGTATCGAGCGACGCGGCCTACTACCAAAGCCAGAAGGACTGGCTCAAGCCGGGCGACCGGCCGCTGGTGCATCAGAGCCGCACGCATCTGGGCTGCCCCTACGATTGCGGCCTGTGCCCGGATCACGAGCAGCATTCGTGCCTGGCGCTGATCGAGATCAACGACGAATGCAATCTCACCTGTCCGGTTTGCTTCGCGGACTCCTCGCCGCGACGCAAGCGCAACCGCACGCTGGCGGAAGTCGACGCGATGCTGGAAACGCTGGTCGCCAGTGAGCGCGAGCCGGACCTGGTGCAGATCAGCGGCGGCGAGCCCAGCATCCATCCGCAGATCCTTGAGATCCTGAAGCTCGCGAAATCCAAGCCCATCCGCCACCTGATGATGAACACCAATGGCTTGCGGATCGCGCGCGACAAGGCGTTCGTGGCGGAACTGGCCAAGCTCACGCCGGGCTTCGAGGTCTATCTGCAATTCGATTCCATGAAGAAGAGCGCGCTGGAAAATCTGCGCGGCGCGGATCTTCGGCGCATCCGCGACCAGGCACTGGCCAATCTGGAGGAGGCCGGCATCGCCGCCACGCTGGTCTGCGTGATCAAGCGCGGCCAGAACGACGACGAGATCGGCGCCATCGTCCGCCACGCGCTGACCTACAAATGCGTGCGCGGCATCACCTTCCAGCCGGTGCAGGACGCCGGCCGCAACGAGGATTTCGACAAGAACCGCGACCGCTTCCTCTTGACCGACATCCGCCGCGAGATCGGGCTCGGCTCCGGCGTCTTCGACCTCGACGACGTGATCCCCTTGCCCTGCAACCCGGACGAGATCGCCATCGCCTACGGCTTGCGCGACGGCACGAACGTGACGCCCATCACCAAGCTGATCCCGAAGGACGAGCTCCTCGCCGCTGCGCCCAACACCATCTCGTTCGAGAAATATCCCGAGCTGCAGAAGCGGGTGTTCGCCCTGATGTCGCTGTCAGCGACCGGGGAGGCGACGAAGACGGCGCTGGGCGATCTTCTGTGCTGCCTGCCCAAGGTCGAGGTGCCGTCCGATCTCGGCTACGACAAGGTGTTCCGGATCGTCATTGTGCAGTTCCTCGACAAGTACAATTTCTGCGTCGGCACGGTGAAGCGCTCCTGCATCCATTTCGTCACGGCGGAAGGCAGGATCATCCCCTTCGACACCTACAACCTCTTCTACCGCGAGGGTATCGACAGGCGGCTGCGGGAGCCGGCTCATGCCTGAAGAAGGTGAAACGAATTCGAATCTTGCGTGGAATCTCGGCTGCAAGATGCTGATGTTCCTGCTCCTCATCGGCGTGATCGGGGCGTTCGTGTTCATCGGCAACTGCGTGCTGTGGCTCAACGGCGACAGCCACGGCACCGAGATCTGGACCCGGGCGATCACGGCCGGCGCGGTGGTCGCCATCGTCATATCCGGCTATTTTATATTCAAGGATCCGAGGCCGCCGTTCTAGGGGAATGCAATGGACCAGCCCTCTCAGCCACCGCCCGCGAAAAAGTGGACCGGATGGGCGGTCACGCTCTTCACCATAGGCCTGCTGATTCTCGTGCCGTCGGGGATATGCACGAGCATCTTCGGCGTAGGCGCGCTGGTCGATGGCGGTAGCGGCAGCGAGGATTGGGGGTTCCTGCTCATGGCCCTTCTCTACGGCGGCCCCTTCATCGCGATCGGCGGGGGCCTGGTCCTGGCCGGACTCTCAATTCGCAAACGCGGCTGAGCGGTGGAGAATCCATCGCGGGCCCGGCCGCGGAGCCGGTTTGTCTGGGTTGCGACGGCGATCACCTTCGTCGGGTTCGTGCCGGTGTTCCTGACGGGGCCATGCACCCTGATCTTCGGGATACCCGGGCTGATCGACGAAATCGGGTCGTTCTTCTCGACCGGACATTTCGTCGATATGGAAAAGTGGGATTGGGCCCTCGGCTGGGGCTCGATCTCGTTCGCCGGACTTGGCATCATCCTGGCCGGTCACTGGCTGCGACGACGGCTCGAAAGACGATGAAGATCGATTTGCTCTCTCCCGGCTCTTTCGCCGCCGGCCATCCCTTCGCGCAATACCGCTGGCTGCGCGAGAACGCGCCGGTGTTCTGGCACGAGGAGCCCGGCGGCGAGGGCTTCTGGGCGGTGACCCGCTACAGGGACGTGTGGGAGGTCGACCGCGACTTCCAGCACTATTCCTCCGAGCCCACGATCATGATCGCCGATCCGCTGATGGAGCAGGCGGGCGCCTTCGGGCCCTACAAGATGATGCTGATGATGGACCCCCCGCAGCACACGGCCTATCGCCGCCTCATCCGTAACGAATTCACCGTGCCGGCCTCGGCGGGCCGCACCCCGCGCATGAACGCGCTGGCCAGGCAGATCGTGGACGCGGTCATCGTGAGGGGCGCCTGCGATTTCGTCAGCGACATCGCCGGCGAGATGCCGTCCTATGTCATCGCCGAGCTGATGGGCCTGCCGCTGGACGACGGGCGCGAGCTCTACAAGCTCACCGAGATCATCCACACCGCGCCGGAAGCGCAGGAGCCGGGCGCCGGCGCGGCGGCGGTGTTCAGGATGTTCGAATACGGCCGCAAGGTGATCGACGCCAAGCGCGCGCGCCCCGCGGACGATCTCGCCACCAAGCTGCTCGAGGCGGAGGTGGACGGCAAGAAGCTGGACGACATGGAGTTTCTGCTGTTCTTCCTGCTCTTGATCGACGCCGGCGGCGACACCACGCGCAACCTGCTGTCGTCCGGCCTGATCGCGCTGCTCGAAAATCCGGACCAGCTCGCCTGGCTCAAGGCCGACCTGGCCGCGCGCCTGCCGTCCGCGCGCGAGGAGTTGCTGCGCTGGACCACGCCGGTGATCTACATGCGCCGCACCGCGCGGCGCGACACCGTGCTCGCAGGGCAGGCGATCCAGGAAGGCCAGAAGGTGGTGATGTATTTCGGCTCGGCCAACCGCGATCCGGAGAAGTTCGACAAGCCCGATGTGCTCGACCTGTCGCGCACGCCCAACGAACACATCGCCTTCGGCACCGGCCCCCACGGCTGCCTGGGCCAGCACATCGCCCGTATCGAGATCGACGCCATCCTGACCGAAGTGCTGACACGGATGGACGACATCCGCATCGCGGGCGCGCCGGAATGGCTGCCGTCCAATTTCATCTCGGGACCGAAAAAGCTCATGGTGCGGTACTAGAACTGATGACAGGACTATTGCACGACATACGGGGCTTCTTCGATGCGAAATACTCCGGTCGTTACATCGGCCTGATGCTTCGGGAGCTGGGGCGACGTGAGCCGGAAGTTTTTGCCAAGTTATTCAGTCTCGATCGCGCCATCGCTACCGACGTAGCGATCCAATTCGAAACGGAGTGGCACTTTCGCAATCGCGAGCAGCAGGTCCGCGTTGCTGATCTGGCTGTGCTCCGTGGCGGCACACCGATCCTCTTGCTCGAAGTTAAGGAAGACGATGTTCGGAATCGCCGCAACACTGCTCAGATGCGAGACTATCTAGACGCAGGCGTTGAGTTCGTGCACCTCAGCCGATACTCACTGCCGCCGTCCGATGAGCGCGCCATCAAGGTCCGATACAGGGCTCGCTCCATTCGATACAAGGACATCTTTCAGCAACTGCGCCGCGTGAATAAGCCGTTCAGCCGCATTTTCGCGGACTATTTGGAGGACATCGGCGTGACGTCATACAAAACTATCGATCTCAGGAAACGGAATTCATCTCTCATCTTTCTCTTGACGCAAATGTTGGGATTTCCCCATGCCCACGGGTTGGGCCGATTGCAGAGCGACACGGCGATCGACTCTGTACCTGAACATCTGAAGGTGATTTTGGGCAATGTGGAGGCGCTGGCTGAATGGGTCCGCGATCAAAATCCTGCAAGCTTCCGAACGCGATTTACGCGAAAGCTTCTACCGAATGTGATATATGATTTGGAAAGTGTGCGCCGGTCTCTAAGAACTCTGAGTCGGAGCAGCAACTCGGGCAGCGAAGGAGAGATTCCGGGCGGAGGCAAGAATATATCGTACGGATCAGTCTACTTTTATGGCCAGGGAAAATTCAAGACTGCGCGGTCAGATTGGCTCTATCTGGAAATTGGCTACCGGCTCGATGCTTATCGCGATAAAACGAGTCCGTTCGAAGGTCGCATGTATGCGGATATCCTCGGAAAGGATCTGGAAGCGCAGGCGTGCTTTAGTCCCAAGTGGACCGATTTCCCGAGCGAGAAGCGAGCACAGGGTCAACTGCGGAAGTGCATAAAGCGTGCATTGAGCAAGGCAATGAAGCGCGCCCCCTCGCGCTACGTCCGAGTTCTCAAGACATTCGCAGTCTACCCGAACACCTTGCTCGCGCTCAGGCCGTCGAAGATGAACTGCATCGCCAGCGCGGCGAGCAGGATGCCGGAGACGCGCGCGATGACGTTGGCGCCGGTCTGGCCGAGCACGCGCATCAACCGGTCCGACAGCAGCATCGACAGGAACGTCACCGCCATCATCGCGGCCAGCGCCGCCAGCACCCAGCCCTTGTCGCTCCAGTCGTGCGCCTTGCCCATGAGCAGCACGATGGCGGTCATGCTGCCTGGCCCCGCGGTCAGCGGGATCGCGAGCGGGAACACTGCGATGTCAGTCTTGGCCTTTGCGGCCTCCTCTTCGCCGGTGGTAAGCGATGAGATCGCGGTGCGCTGACCGAGCAGCAGGTCGGCCGCCACCAGCAGCAGCAGCACGCCACCCGCGGTACGGAAGGCGGGCAACCCGACGCCGATCAGGTCGAGGAGCTGGATCCCGCCCAGCGCGAACGCCACCAGCACGATCAGCGCCACGCTCGCCGCCAGCACCGCGAGCTTGCGCCGGACCACCGGCGGGTCGTTCGCGGTGAGCGCCAGGAACATGGACGCGACTTCCACGGGACCGATGGCGACGAAGAGCGTGGCGAGCGCGGTGGCGAAGATGTGCAGCATGGCGCGCTCTATGCCCTGCCGCGGCGCCCGCGTAAACCCGCCCGGTGCGCGGCCACAATCCTGCCGCAAACGCTCCACAATCGCGGGGAAGAATGGCGTGACTCGGGGAGGAGCAAACCATGGCCATCACGCTGAAAACGACCGGCCCGGAAATTCCGGCCGAGATCAACACCACGCCGCTGATCGACGTCATGCTGGTGCTGCTGACGTTGCTGATCATCACGGTTCCGATGCAGACCCATGCCGTGAAGCTCGACTTCGGCAGGGGCGCGCCCACAGCGCGAATCGTCGACACCATCGACGTCCAGTTCGACGGCACGATCCTGTGGAACGGCGCCGCGGTGGATCGCGCCGCGCTGGACGCCGACCTGGCCGCAGCCGCCGCCGAGAGTCCGCAGCCGGAATTGCACGTCTCCGCCGACCGCCTGGTGCGCTACGACACGGTCGCCAAGGTGATGGCCGACGCCCAGCGCCTGGGCGTGGCCAGCATCGGCATCGTCAATGCCGGCGGCGAGGCGCGCTGATCAGGCTTTCGCGGCGGTGCGGGCGATTGCCTCGTAGGCGGCGGAAATCTTGTTCGCGTCGAACACGTCCACCGCCAGCTTGCGGGATTGCGCGCCCATGCGGCCGACGGTCTCGGGCGTCGCGATCACCTCGGCCAGCGCCTCGGCGAACCTGGCGGAGTCCCTCGGCGGGGCGAGGCGGCCGGAGACGCCGTCGACGACGATGTCGCGGCAGCCCGGCGTGTCGGTGGTGACGATGGGCGCGCCCGCCGCCGCGCCCTCGATCAGGCAGCGCGGCACGCCTTCGGGATAGAACGACGGCAGCACCACCGCCGCGGAGTGGCGGAACATGTCCTCGAGCTTCGCGGGTTCGACATGGCCCGCCCATTCCACCGCGCCGCGCGCCTCCGCCGCCCTGAGCCATTCGCGCGGCACATCGTCCGGCGCGCGCATGCCGTAGTCGCCGCTCAATCCGCCCGCCAGGATGAAGCGGATGTGCGGGAAGCGCGGCTTGAGGAGTTCCGCGGCTTCCACGAATTCCTTCACGCCCTTGGGCCACACCATGCGGCAGGCCATGACCACGAGGTTGCGGGCCTCGGGTGTCACGGCGGGATCGGGCTTCAGCGCCTCGGTGTCCACGCCGGAGCCCGGCACATGGAACGTCCGTTCCCTGGGCACGATGCCCGCTTCGATCATGCGTTCGCGGTCGGAGGTGTTCTGGAACACCGCCAGCACCTTGCCCCCGAAGGCGGCCTTGTAGAGCGGGAGATAGAGGTTCGCATACTTCTTCATCGCGCCGCCAAGCACGATACCGATGCCGTTCACGCCGTTGACGATCACCGGCACGCGGGCGATGCGCGCCGCCAGGCCGCCGAGCAGGTAGATGCGCGCGTTGAAATGGAACGCCGCGCCCGGCCTGAGCCGGCGGTAGAGCGAAACGAACTGGAGCAGCGTGCGCAGGTCCGAAAGCGGGCCGAAGCGGGAGCGGGTGAGCGAGATGGACTCGGTCGCGATGCCCGCCGCCCGCACCTGCCTCTCGTAGTCGCCGTCGCTCCAGTCCGCGACCGCGATCACCTCGTAGCCGGCGCGCACCAGCGCGCGCGCCAGTTCCAGCCGATAGCGGAAGATGCCCCAGCCGAAATGCGCGGCGACGACGACCTTGCGTCCATCAGAAGCAGGCAATGCGGATCCCCCGGCTCGCGGCCCGCTCCCAATACGACACGAGCGGCCGCGTTGCCTACTCGGCGGCGCCCGGCGCGCGCTTGGGCACGGTCAGGCCCCACATCGCCTTGCGATAGGCGGTGACCACGCGGTAGCGGCTCGGCACGTAGCGCGGCGCGCCTTCCGGCCAGATCATCGCCGCCGTGATGGCGGCGAAGGCGCCGAACACCAGCCCCACGAACAGGCCGAGCGCGAGAAGGATCAGCGGATTGGGCCATGTCGGCAGATCCGAAGAGAAGGAATTCTGCAGCAGCACCGAGGCGTAGGGCAGGTTCTGATTGATGGACATGCGCGTGGTTTCCTGCGCCGAAAGCAGGCTGAGCAGCGTCTGCCGCTCGTCCACGATGACGGTCTGGTTCAGCTTGTCCTGGAGATAGGATATCTGCGCGTCCGTCAGACGCGCAGCCTCGTCCCGGATGATGGAGTCCGCCGCGCGGTCCAGCTCCATCATGAATCGCTTGCCGAAATCCGGATAAGGGGTGGAGAAGGCGATGGAGTTCATCGAGGTGGAGTTCACCTGAGTGACGGTCAGGTTGTCCTGCAGCCACAGCGCCAGCCGCTCCGCTGTCGGCGGCTTGTAGGTCGGCAGGCCGAAGATGAAGTTGAAGACGCGCGTCACGATACTGAGGATGTCGTGCGGCGGATAGAACGTCTTTGTGGCCGGATCCCACTCCTTGTAGAAAATCTTCTGCAGGGCCTCCGGGTCCTTCTTGATCACCGCGGCCGTGCAGCGCGGCGACATGATCAGCTCCATGTAGAGGTCGAAGGGCTGCACGTCGCTGGTGGCTTCGGAACCGATCAGGCCCGCCAGCGGGCCGGCCAGTGCGCTCAGCGTCGAGCCCAGGCTCTTGTCCTGGCTCGTCTGCGAGGGATAGGCGACATAGGTGATCGTGTACTGTGGCGGGGGCAGGATGATGAGCGCGCAGACCACGATCATGCACAGCGCCAGGGTGACCCATACGATACGGGCCCGCTCGCGCACGGCCGCCATGAAATGGCTGACGCTGAGCCCGCTGCCCTCGTCGAGGGCGGCATAGGGGTTCATCTGGTCCATACGATCCATCCGTTGCGCGCCGGGCCATCTGCCTAGCAAATCCGCCCGACCGGCGCGAGCCTTATTATCGCATGATTTGCGGCACTTACGGCACGGGCGGGCGAAAAAATGTTAATGCGCGGTTCTTCCGCCCTGCCTCTGGCGAAGCCGGGCCGGGCGGGCTAAGGCAGCGTCCGAGCCGGAATCGCCGGTGACCAGGGGCAGCGGGGGCGGCCGATACGCGCATGACAGAGCCCAAGGGCCGCATTCTTGCCAATGCGCTGAACTACATGGCCGGGCAGGGCGCCATCGCGGTGTTCGGCCTTGCCTCGAGCATCGTGCTCGCCCGCTACCTGCCCAAGGCGGTGTTCGGCCAATACTCGTTCCTGCTGGCGCTGGCCATCATCTTCATGCCGTTCCTCGACATGGGCGGGCACACGCTCTACCTGGTCGAGGGCGCGCGCGACCGCACGAAGATCGGCGTGTCGTGGTCGCGGGCCGTCGCGCTCAAGCTGCGCATGCTGGTGCCCACCGCGGGCGTCATCGCGCTCTACTTCCTGGCCTTCAAGCCGCACACCATCGACATCGTGTACCTGCTGGTGCTGCTCTACACCATCGCGCAATCCATGCTGCTGTCGACGGACGTGGCGTTCCGGCCGGCGGAGCAGGGCCGCTCCTGGGCGATTCGCCGCGTGGTCTATGAAAGCACGGCCTTCGTGCTGATCGTGATCGCGCTCACGGTTTATCGCGTGCACAGCGCCGGCACGCTGCTTCTCATCGCCATCGCCGCGACGACGGCGGCGGTGATCTGGGCCGTGCATACGGTGGTGCATCTCACCCGGCTCACCTGGGCGCAGTTCTGGGGCGCGGTGGTCAGGCCCTTCGGCCGGGCCGAGATCAGGGCCTTGTGGCCCTTCGCGCTGAACACGGGCCTGTGGGTCTTCTACTATCGCGAAACCAACATTTTCCTGGAGAATTTCGGCCATCATGCCGAGACCGACCTCGCCGATTTCCGGGTGATCTTCCAGATCATGACCTCGGCGCTCTATGTGCCCAAGGCGGTGGTGTGGGCCTCGGTGCCGCGCATCGCCTTCCACGACGAGCAGGATAACCGGGAGGAGTTCCGCCGCCTGCTGCGCCAGTTCTCCGGCATCAACACCTGGCTCGCCGCGTTCTACACGCTGGGCGGGCTGCTCTATGGCGAAAAGCTCATCGGTCTGGTGTTCGGCCACAAATACGCCCATCTCGGGCTGGCCTGGACGCTGTTCGATGTCGTGCTCGGGCTGATGTTCCTCCAGCAATACTGCACCGACATGCTCAACGGCATCCGCGAGGAGCACCAGGTCGTGCGCGGGCTCCTCTTCGGCGTCTCGATCCTGACGGTGGCGAGCTTCTTCCTGGTGCCGCTCTACGGAACCGTGGGCGCGGCCATCGCGCAGATCCTGGCCGCGGGCGTCATGGTTCCACTGAACCTGTCCGCGCTCGCCCGCCGCGTCGGCAGCGAGAACCTGCATGGCGTGTCGCTCATCCGGCTCGGGGCGGCGCTGGCGGTTTCGGGGCTTTGCGGCTTTCTGCTGCTCCGGATCGATTTCTACCTGTCGCTGGCGGTGTTCCTCGCCGTCATGCCGCTGTCCAGCTACCTGCTTGGGGCGTTCCCGGAGCATTTCGACCGCATGGCGAGGCGGCTGACGGCGAAGATCAGGCTGGCCCGGTCCTAGCGGCGTCCACCATGTTTGCGGATTTACCGCTTCGCGCGATTTGCAGAAGCCGAAAAACACCGTAAACAGCACCGCTTGCAGGGCCAAGATCGGCGAAGAGGCGTATCCGGCGTGACGTTGCCCAATTTCATCGTGATCGGTCCGGGCAAGACGGGCACGACATGGCTCTACCAGTGCCTGGCGGCGCACCCCGGCGTGGCGCTGGCACGCAACACGAAGGAAACGCTTTTCTTCAACGACTATTACGACCGCGGCCTCGGCTGGTACGGGAGGTTCTTCGACGGCCTCGACGCGCCCGCCATCGGCGAGGTCTCCA
This sequence comes from Rhizomicrobium sp., assembly GCA_035499995.1. GTDB lineage: Bacteria > Pseudomonadota > Alphaproteobacteria > Micropepsales > Micropepsaceae > Rhizomicrobium. The sequence goes on from DATJXR010000031.1 coordinate 134,465, forward strand.
ATACCTACTTCTTCCATCCCGAAGTGCCCGCCCGCATCGCCGCCCACCTGCCCGGAGTCAAGCTCATCGCCTTCCTGCGCGATCCCGTGGACCGGGTGATGTCGCTCTACCTCTTCCGGCTGCGCAACGGGCTGGTGAAGGGCAGCGTGGACGAGGTGATCGCCCAGGATTCCTCCATCGTCGCCCAGAATTTCTTCGACGAGCACCTGGCGCGCTGGTTCGCCGCCTTCCCGCGCGAGCAGATCTTCATCGCCCTGTTCGAGGATCTGAAGCGCAATCCCCGCCAGCTCCTGCGCAACATCTACGAATTCATCGGCGCCGATCCGGACTTCGTGCCCGCGGTCGCCGCCGAGCGGGTGCTCGAAGCCAGCGCGCCGCGCAGCCCGGGAATGTTCCACGTCCTCAAGCGGTTCGCGCTGTGGCTGCGCGACAACGATTTCCACCGTGCGCTGAGCTGGGCCAAGAACAACCGTTTCGTGATGGGCGCGCTGACGAGGCCGCTGGGCGCCGACAAGCCCAGGATGCCGCCCGCCACCCGTGCGCGGCTGCAGGAGATCTACCGCCCCCACATCGTCAGGACCGGAGCGATGATCGGGCGCGATTTGAAGGACTGGCTGTGACGCGGCGGTTTCCGGATTTCATCGTCGCGGGCGTGCGCAAATGCGGAACCACATGGCTCGACCGCTGCCTGCGCGAGCATCCGGAGATCTTCATGCCCTCGGCCACCAAGGAGCTTTTCTTCTTCGACCGCTACTGGGACCGCGGGCTGGACTGGTACGGCGAATATTTCGAGGGCTGCCGCGCCTGGCAGGTCTGCGGCGAGGTTTCGCCGAGCTATTTCGCCGCGCCCGAGGCGGCGCAGCGCATCAGGAGCGTGGTGCCCAGGACCAAGCTCGTCTTCATCTTTCGCGATCCGGTGGAGCGGGTGGTGTCGCTCTATCACCACCTGCGCGCGCGCGGCGATACGGCGCTGCCGCTGGACAAGGCCGTGGACACGCTGCCGGAACTGCTGGAGGAAGGCCACTACGCACGCCACTTTGCCCGCTTCCGCGACGCCTTTCCGGCCGCGAACATCTACGCGATTTTGCTCGACGACATCGAGGCCGATCCCGCGGGCGGGTTCCGCAAGCTGTTCCAATTCATCGGCGTGGACGCCAAATTCGTGCCGGCGACGCTGAACATCCGTTCCTATGTCCGCCGCGAGGCGCGGTCGCATACGCTGGCGCGGATCGCATCGGCCGCGTCGCGCCGGCTGCATGCCATGGGGCTGCACCGCGCGGTGGAGTTCGCCAAATCCGCCGGCGCCGAGAAGCTGGTGCTGCGGCGGCCCAGGACGCGCGCGACGCGCCTCGATCCCGCGATTGCCGCCCGTCTCGACGCGCTCTACGATCCCGATATCGCCGAGCTGGGCCGGCTCATGGGGCGCGACCTGCGCGCCGTCTGGACCATGGAGCGGGCCCTGGAGAGCGGCGAAGCGGACGCACCCGAATGACCGGACCCGAAATCGCCTACGCCGCGATCCTCGCCCTGTTCGGCGGGCTGATCGCCTATCTGATATGCCCGACCAAGCGCGACGCCATCAACGTGGTCACCTTCTTCGAGGCGAGCTTCCTCTTCCGCGCCGCGCTCGTGGCGTTGAACTGGAAGCTGAACTTCTTCGTGCAGAAATACCTGTCGGACTTCTCCATCGGCCTCATGGACCAGCCCGGCGGCATCTGGGCGCTGTTCGCCGGCCCCAACGTGCTGGCCGTGCAGAACGTCATCAACATGAAGTTCGTGCTCGAGGCGGTGGTCAACATGCCCGCGGTCCACATCTTCGAGGATTCCTCGGTGATGCTGAACTACACCAACGCCTTCATCGGCGCAGCCTCGGCGCTGTCGGTGTTCGCCTATCTCCGGCGCCTGTTCAACGAGCGCGTAGCGACCTTCGGCCTGCTCATCGCCTCGCTCTATCCCGCGGCGATCAACTTCTCCTTCTTCGGCCTGCGCGACGTGTTCATCTACTTCTTTCTCCTGATGAACGTCTTCAGCTTCGCCTGGCTGGTGCTCAGGCGCGACCACCGGATGCTGAACTGGTTCATCTACATCGTCAGCTTCGTGTGTTGCACGATCATGCGCGTCACGTTCATCGTGTTCATCGTCGTGCCGCCGGGCTGGTTCATCCTGCAATGGCTGTTGAGCCAGGCCCGCGTGGTGAAGAGCCTCTACACGCGGCTGTTCGCGGGCATCGTGGCGGCAATCGTCATCGCGATCGTGAGCGGCGTGGGCATGCTGGCCGGCTACTTCATCGTCGTGCACCAGGTCACCGGCGCCGACACGCTGGTGGCGCCGACCGTGCTGTTCCAGGACTACGAGGAGAACCGCGCCGCCCGCGGCTCGACCCTGTCGGAATTCGCCGCCCAGCAGGGGCAGGGCACGAACAGCATCTATCTGCCGCTCAACATCTACCAGAAGCTGCCCATCGTCATCCGCATCCCGCTGCAGCTCTTCGCCTTCATCGAGATTCCGCTGCCCTGGCAGCTCAACGCGGTCTCGCGAATATTGGCGCTGTTCGACACCATCTTCGTCGTGACGCTGATGTGGTGGGCGGTGCGCGCGCAGTTCATGTTCCGCAACGCCCATCTCAAGCGCGGCCCGCCATTGCCGCGGGTGCTCGACCAGTATTCCAAGAAGAAGCTCCGGCGGCTCAGCTTCGCGTTTTGCCTTGCCTTCGTGGGCGCCTGGTTCGGCTTCGGCGTGCTGGTGTCCGACGCGGGCAACGCCTTCCGCATGCGCCTGTCGGTGGTGCCGTTCGCGGTATTCGGCGCCAGCATCTACGGCGTCATCGCGATGCAATGGCTGGAGCAGCGCATGAAGGCGGCCGTGGCCACGGCCAAGCCGCCCCAGATCGCGCCGGGCGAGTAGCGTCAGACCGACGCGCTGATCAGCGCGCTGCGCCGGCTCATGGCGAGGCCGTCGCGGCGGCCCGCGAAGTAGCGGGCGTTGACGGTGTCGGCGGCGAACACGCCGGTGTCGGAGAAGCCCAGCCCCGCGGCGTCGGCCGCTAGCGTCTTGGGGTCGAAGCGCGTCACCGTCGGCTCGCTGCGTGCGGCATTTCGCAGCACGACCCACATCCGCACCACCCGGTCGCGCAGCGACACGTGAGAATCCGGTGTCGACACGTCGAAGACGATGCCGCTGCCCCTGGGGCAGGCCGCCACGAAGGAGAGCGTGGCCAGCACCGCTTCGCGCGTCAGATAGGGGGTGACGCCCAGCCACGAGAAGAAAGTGGGCTGGCCTGCATTCCATCCGGCCGCGGGCAGTTCGCCCGCCGGGGTCTGGCGCATGAAATCCACCGGCACGAACGCGCAATTGCCGGGTACCGCGATGCCGGACTTCGCGAGCTGTTCCTTCTTGTAGGCCTGCGAGGCGGGATGGTCGACCTCGTACACCTTGAGGTCGGGCCACGGATTGCGGTAGGCGAAGGTGTCGAGTCCCGCGCCAAGCACGACGTATTGGCGCACGCCGCGCGCATAGGCTTCGGCCAGCGCGTCCTCGGCGAAGCGGCTCCGGGCGACCATGACGGCGCGGATGGTGCGCTCGATGGCGGTGTCGGAACGGCCGCGGCGCAAGCGGGCCTCTTCCTCGGGCCCCACGATCCTGAGCGCCACCGGGTCCTTCAGCACGACCGGCTCGTCCCACACCTGATGGGCCGCGCGGCGCACGGCGCTGCGCATAGCCGTCGTACTCGGGCGGTCGTCTCTCATCCTTCGCCGGATGTGGGGGGTTGCCGGGCGCGCATGTCTACCGGGCCGGGCCCGCCTGTCAACCAGCGGGCCTAGCGGCCCAGCGGCGGAAGGCTGTAGGGCGGCGCGGAAAGCGCGCTCTTGACGGCGTCCAGCGTTGCCGGATCGTCCTCGACGTTCCAGTCGATCTGCCGTCTGGCGGGCAGGTCGGGATCGTCGGCGCGGTTGGCCTGCCAGACCACCACGGCCTTGATCTGCGGATGCGCGGGAATCGCGCGTTTCAGCGCGTCGGCGAACCATTGCGCGCGCCGGGAATCGGGCACGGCGTTGGTCTCGCCGATCATCATGGGCTTGTCCGGCGCGAATTGCAGGATCGCGTTCAGGGGCGGGGTCAGCACCTCGTCGAAGCTGAGCCAGCGATGGGTCATCTGCGGCTTGTTGTAGACGTCCAGGCACGTCCAATCGACATAGGCGCTGCCGGGATACATGCTGGCCAGGTCGCCATAGGTCGGATCGTAGCGCGACATGGGGTCCGCGCTCGGGCACCACACCCAGGCGACGTTCGTCGCGCCCGCGGCCTTGAAGATTCCATGGATATGCCGCCACGCGGCCACGAAATCCTGCGGCGTCTGCCCCGCGCAGTTCGGCTGATCGGCAAGCGCACACCACGGGAAATTGGGGCGGTTCATCTCCACGCCCCAGCGCAGGAAAACCGGCCTGCCATAGGCCTTCAGCGCCTGCGCCCAGCCGCGATAGTAGTCGTCGGGCTTCTCTTCGACGTTGGAGCCGTCGTTGTCGATGGTGTCGCGCAGGGTGGCGTGCGGCTGGGCCAGGGCGAGCGACAGATAGGGGTAATGCGCGCCCAGCATCTTCAGCGCCGCGAGCTTGTCGAGATGAAGCTGATCTGTGATGTGGTTGTTGAATTCGACGATGTCGGCCCGCATGCCGAGGCTTTGCTCGAGCGCGGATGGAGCGGAGGTCGTCGGCTGCTCGGAGATGCCGAAATAGACCTTGCCCTGCGGAACGGGCACGCTGCCCGGCTCCGCATTTGCCGCCGTGGCGGCGAGGCTCAGGGCTAGGGCTATGAGGTATCGGTGCGCCATGGTTCCTCCGGGCCGGTTCCCGGTAAATACGCTCGCGGAGCGGATTTGTGCCCTTACCGATGCGTCAGGAACCGGGGCGGCGGCCCCATGCCGATTAACGCTGGGAAATTAGGCGGTTGAGTTGCGGCCCGCGGCTCCCTAAATTGCACGCCGTTCACACTTCGCACCTGCAGCAAAGGTCAGATTGATGTCCGTGACGGCCGCACCGGTCGCCTCTGCGCACCGCCTGTCCCATCTCAAGCGCCTGGAGGCGGAATCGATCCACATCATCCGCGAGGTCGCCGCCGAGTTCGCCAACCCGGTGATGCTCTACTCCATCGGCAAGGACTCCGGCGTGATGCTGCATCTCGCCATGAAGGCCTTCCATCCCTCCAAGCCGCCCTTCCCGCTGCTTCACGTCGACACGACGTGGAAGTTCCGCGACATGATCAAGTTCCGCGACGAGACGGCGGCGAAGCTCGGCCTCAAGCTGATCGTCTACACCAACCAGGAGGGCGTGGCGCGCGGGATCAACCCCTTCGACTCCGGCTCCTCGCTGCACACCCAGGTGATGAAGACCGAGGCGCTGAAGCAGGCGCTCGACAAATACGGCTTCGATGCGGCCTTCGGCGGCGCGCGTCGCGACGAGGAGAAATCGCGCGCCAAGGAGCGCATCTTCTCCTTCCGCAACGCCAATCACGCCTGGGATCCCAAGAACCAGCGCCCGGAACTCTGGCGCGTCTACAACACGCGCGTCAACAAGGGCGAGAGCATCCGCGTCTTCCCGCTGTCGAACTGGACCGAGCTCGACATCTGGCAATACACCATGATGGAGCAGCTCCCCATCGTGCCGCTCTATTTCGCCGCGCGCCGGCCGATCGTGGAGCGCGACGGCGCGCTCATCATGGTGGACGACGAGCGCATGCCGCTCAAACCCGGCGAGAAGCCGGAAATGAAGCTGGTGCGCTTCCGCACGCTGGGCTGCTACCCGCTGACCGGCGCGGTGGAATCCGCGGCCGCCACGCTGGAGGAGATCGTGGCGGAGATGTTCACCGCCCGCACCTCCGAGCGCCAGGGCCGCGTCATCGACCACGACGAAAACGCCTCGATGGAGAAGAAGAAGAAGGAGGGATATTTTTGATGACCGTCCCTCCCACCGGCCTGCAGGCCTATCTCGCCGAGCAGGAGAAGAAGTCGCTCCTGCGCTTCCTCACCTGCGGCTCCGTGGACGACGGCAAGTCCACGCTGATCGGGCGCCTGCTCTACGATTCCAAGCTCCTGTTCGAGGACCATCTCGCCGCGCTGCAGAAGGATTCGAAGAAGCACGGCACCACCGGCGAGGACATCGACTTCGCGCTCCTGGTGGACGGCCTGGAGGCCGAGCGCGAGCAGGGCATCACCATCGACGTCGCCTACCGCTTCTTCTCCACCGAGAAGCGGAAATTCATCGTCGCCGACACGCCCGGCCACGAGCAGTACACCCGCAACATGGCGACCGGCGCCTCCAATTCCGACCTCGCCGTGATCCTGATCGACGCGCGCAAGGGCGTGCTCGTGCAGACGCGCCGCCACGCCTATATCTGCTCGCTGCTCGGCGTGAAGCACGTCGTGCTGGCGGTCAACAAGATCGACCTGATGGCGTATTCGCAGGAGATCTTCGGCAACATTGTCGCCGATTTCCGCGACTTCGCGAAGAATCTGGGCTTCCAGAGCCTGGTGCCGATCCCGATCTCCGCCCGTTACGGCGACAACGTGATCGACCGCAGCCCGCAGATGCCCTGGTATGCGGGTCCGCTCCTGCTCGAGCATCTGGAGGCGGTGGACGTGGAGTCCGCGCTGGCCGAGCAGCCGTTCCGCCTGGCGGTGCAGTGGGTGAACCGGCCCAATCTCGATTTCCGCGGCTTCTCCGGCACGATCGTCTCCGGCCGGGTCAAGCCGGGCGACGCGATCGTGGTCGCGAAATCGGGCAAGGCCTCGAGGGTTTCTCGCATCGTCACCTATGACGGCGACCTCGACGAAGCGGTTGCCGGCGAGGCGGTGACGCTGACGCTCGCCGACGAGGTGGACATCAGCCGCGGCGACGTGCTCACCGCGCCCACGCATCGCCCCGAAGTCTCCGACCAGTTCGCCGCGCATCTTCTGTGGATGGCGGAGGAAGCGTTGCTGCCGGGCCGGCAGTACCTGCTCAAGATCGGCACCGCGACCGTTCCGGCGCAGGTCTCCACCCTCAAGCACAAGATCGAGGTCAACACGCTGGAGCAGCTTGCGGCCACCACGCTGGCGCTGAACGAGATCGGCTACGCCAATCTGTCCACCTCCCAGCCCATCGCCTTCGATCCCTATCGCGACAACCGCGACACCGGCGGCTTCATCCTGATCGACCGCTTCACCAACCGCACCGTGGCGGCCGGCATGGCCGACTTCTCGCTTCGCCGTGCCACCAACGTGCATTGGCAGGCGCTGGACGTGAACAAGCAGGCCCGCGCGGAGCTCAAGGGCCAGAAGCCCGCGGTCCTGTGGTTCACCGGCCTCTCCGGCTCCGGCAAGTCGACGGTGGCCAATCTGGTGGAGCGCACGCTCTACGCCCAGGGCCGCCACACCTACATCCTGGACGGCGACAATGTCCGCCACGGCCTCAACCGCGACCTCGGCTTCACCGATGCCGCGCGGGTGGAGAACATCCGCCGCGTGGCCGAGACGGCCAAGCTGTTCGTGGATTCGGGCCTGATCGTGCTGGTCTCGTTCATCTCGCCCTTCCGCTCGGAGCGGCGCATGGCACGCGAGCTGCTCCAGCGGGGGGAATTCATCGAGGTGTTCGTGGATACCCCGCTGGCGATCTGCGAGCAGCGCGACCCCAAGGGCCTGTACCAGAAGGCGCGCGAGGGCCAGATCAAGAACTTCACCGGCATCGACAGCCCCTACGAGGCTCCGGAATCGGCGGAAATCGTGCTCAAGACCGAAAATGTCGAGCCCGCGGAGCTGGCCGAGCGGGTTGTGGCCTATCTGCGCCAGAACGGGCTAATTCCCTGAGCGCTGGCAAAAGTTCTGAAACCTCTGGCGTGATATAGGGTTATCTAGGCCGTTCCTGTGGCCCTTGGGCCACAGGAAACGGCGGGAAAGGCCGGAATTCCCGGCTGTCGTGACAGCGGGTTAATTGACAGGTCTCCGCCGTTCGGGCTAAAAATCATCACCTACTTTTCGCGAGTCAGGAGGATTGAATGCGCAAGTTGGGTTCAGCGGTGGTTGCGGCGGCGATGCTCGTTTCGAGCGCTACCGTGGCTCTTGGGGGAACCGAGGACCAGGGCGCCCTGGCTCCGGGCAGTGCTGCGAACGTGCAGCAGGCTCAAGGCATGGGTGGCGACACCACGTTGTGGCTGGTGACGGCCGCTGTCGTGGCGGGCGGCCTCTGCCTGGTTCTGTGCAGCAACGGCAACGGCTCCACGAGCCACACGACGCCGAGCACGCCGTAAGCACGGCCATCAAGGATTTCCGAAAGGGGCGCCCCAACGGGCGCCCTTTTTGCTTGTTCCGCTAGAACGCCCCCTTGGGCGGCCGCAGGATCTCCAGTGTCAGGGGATCGAAATCGGGGTGGTAGTGCTGGATGGACTTCCAGACATTGCCGCTGTCGCTCACCCAGAAAGAATCGGTGAAGCTCCAGTCCATGGTCGAGCCCTCGCAGGTCTCGTCCACGCGCACGGTCTGGATCGTCTTGCCCAGGATGGTCACCGGGTCCGCGCCGCGCGACACTGCCACGCAATGCAGCGGCACCGAATACCGGTTCAGGTCCCAGAAATCGGCCATGCGGGCGCTTTCGATGGGATGGCCCGGGTTCTTGGCGGCATCGAGGATGGGGTCGCCGGCGGGGAAATAGAGCGAATCGAGGTTCCGCGGCAGGCCGGAGGTCCGCACGATGCGGCCGTGGCGCGTGGTCACGGCGATGCGGGCCTTGGAGGTCCACAGGAAGTCTCCGCCCGCCTGGCCGGCCAGGATGACCATCGCCTCCTGGCCGTCGCCCACCCGCACGCCCAGGCTCGCGAAAGGCACCGCGGCGGCCTGCTGCAGCGTGATGGTGTCGGAGGAGGACGAGCCGAGCTGGCCGCTGACCATGTCGATGACCTGGTCCCAGTCGGCATTGCTGCTCGACGAGCTGCAGGCGCAAAGCGCCAGAAGCGCGGCGCTGGCCGTCGCGCGGGTGGCGATCGCGGTGAGCCCCTTGCCCCTCACGGATAGCCTATTTCGTCGATGTGATTGAGGATTTCGCCATAGCTGGTCCTGCGCGTCTCGTCATAGAGGGAATCGTCGTCGACCAACCGCTGGCCGCCGTCCCGCGTCAGCGGCCTCAGGTCCAGACTATAGGTGGATTGGGTGTTGAATGGCAAAGCCCACTCGATCGGGATGCGGATGATCAGGCCCTTGTCGAAGCTGCCTTCGCCGAATTTCGAGAACGGCACGTTCGTAAAGGTCGCGAAAGCGCCTATTTCCACGCCGGTTGCGAATTCGCGCGTCACTTCGAAGGTCGCGCCGTAGTCGCGCGCGAGGTAGCGTCCGGCATGCACGGCAAAGTTGAGGTTGTACCAGGGCGACTGATAGTACAGCGTCACATGGCCGGTCAGCACATGATAATGTCGTAATCCGAACAGCCTGTCGAAATTGCGCTGCTCGACCTCGTAGGCGTCGAAGCCCAGCGACCAGCGCTGGCCCTCGGGCCGCCACAGCGCCTGGATGCCGCCGCCCGCGAACATGTCCTCCAGATAGCCGGCCTTGGCCTCGAAGAACACGTCCGGCGCGAGCCTGGTGTCGTAGGACGCGTAGAGGCTGGAAATGCCGTTGATGCCGTGTTTGAGGTACTCGGCGAAGTCGCTGCGCACATGCGGCAGCACGCTGTTGGAGGTGCGGGCGAAATTGTAGTTGTTATAGATGTTGCCTTCGACGGTCGTATTGAGGTTGAGGCCCGGCAGCACCTCCAGCGTCGCCGCGCCCGAGACCAGCAGCTGCACCTGGAGCGGCTCGTTGGGATCGAACAGCTCCTGGCGGAAGCTGGGCGACACCGACCAGTCGAAACGCGGATAGGAACGATCCTGGCCCGCGTCGAGAAGGGGATGATCCAGCGGCGGCGCGCGCAGGGTGATGGAATCTGCGATCTCCATCGTCTTGGCGTCTTGCGCGAACATGCGCTCCAGCGGCGCGCGCAGCACCTGGATCTGCTGCTGCGGCACGCCGTAGAACACCGACACCAGCGTGATGCCTTCGACGTTCGGGGGCGTGGCGGCGAGCAGCACGCGGGCGATGCGGCCGATGGCGTCGGCCTCGTGGTAGTAGGTGGTGTTCGAATAAAACACCGTCACGTCGTGCGCGCCGATATGCACGGCTTCCACGCGAAGGCCCTGCTGTTCGGCGGAGATGCGGATGGTGTTCTCGACGGCGGCGGTGTCGGTCGCGCTCGGCGCCGGCGTGGGCTGGGGAAGCGTCGCCGCCCCGCCGGCGGGCGAGGCGGTGTCGTCGTCGAAGCGCTCCATCTGCTCCAGCCGCGCATAGACGGTGCGTGGGAAGTCGGGTCGCGAGACGGGGCACATCACCGGATCGGCCTTGCCGCCGTCGAGGTCCACCACCGCCACGGATTCGACCGCCGCGGGCGAGGCTGCCGCCATCGCCGCGTAGCGCCTGCACTCCGCCGCGCCCACGCCCCCGCGCAGGTCCACCACCAGGGTACGCCCGTCGATCTCCGAATCGCGCACGTTGCCCGAGCTGTTGTTGACATGGCTGACGAGCGAGATTTTGGCGTCGGGGCCCTGGACCGACTGTCCCACCCACGGCCCGCCCGCGGCGAGCTTCTCCTCGCGCCGCTGGCGGTTGACGTAGGAGTCGACGGCCTTCTGTTGTTCTTCGTCCGAGCGGGGCTGCACCGGAATCGGCGCGGGTCCTATATGGGTGGCCTGGGCTTCCCTGGTCGGATCCAGTGCCAGGCTCGCGATCACGCCGTAGCTGGTGCCGTAGAGCCAGCCGCCGGTCAGGTTGAATCCCGGAAGCGGGCGGTACGCGATGCCCACGTTGACGGGGATCTTCGGCACGAAGGTCTTGCTCGCGCGCTCGCGCGGATAGGCGTCGCTCGAATATTCCACGATGAAATCGAGATTGCGGATGGGCGTGCGCCAGACGACGCCGCCGAACAGGCCCATGTCCGGCCCGTGGAAGAACTGCCCGAAATCGACCTGGCCCTGATTGGTCGTGGTGCCGGTGAGGGAAGGGCGGTTCTTGAAGGAGCTGATCAGCGCGGCGAAGGGGTTGTCGAACATCTCGTTGCCGGCGAGCCGGCCCCAGCCCAGCCCCGCCGTGACGTCGAACGGGCCGATGGATTTGGTGCCGACGAGATATTCGCTTCCGTAGATGCCAGTGCCCACGATATCGCGCACGCCGAGCGAGAAGTCGGGCGTGTAACGCGTCTCCTGGAACAGCCGGATCTTCATGCCGAAGCTGCGGTCGAAATCGACTTCGTTGTTGTTGAAGTGGTTGATCGTGGCGTAGCGGAACGAGCCTTCGAGCCAAGGGAAGATCTGGAAGCCCAGCGCGAAGCGCGTGGTGTTCTTCAGCGCGGCGAAGCTGAGCGACAATTGCCCGTCATCGGCCATGCGCGCGCTGGGGACTTCCAGGAGGCCCACTTCGCCATAGGTGTCGCGGAAGGGCGAGGCGCCGTCGTCCTGGGCATGCGCCGTGCCGCACAGCGCCGTCAGCGCCGCGGCCGGAATGCTTAACCGCGCGAAAACGCGCGCCCGCGATGAACGGACGCTCGGGCGGGGCCTTTTCGGCCCTTTCCGGCGAGCATGTTTTCGCAACGAACTCAGATTCCCTGAAGATTGCCCAGCGCGGGGCACTTTTGGCGCTTCACCCTTATCAGTCAATATGATACCACGCGGCAACACGGCGACTTATGAAGCTTCGGGCGGGCGTATGCGAACATTACGGCAGTTCATCTTGGCCATGCGGCGCCATGCGCGCGGGCTTCTTGTCGGCACGGCAGTCCTGGCGGCCGGTGCCTCGGCCGTTTACGCGCAGACCGCGCCCACAAGCGGCAGCAGCGGCGGCTCGGGCATGAGCCAGATCATCCAGAACGTGTTGAGCCAGCCCGGCGGATTGCAGCAGATCCTGCAGGGCGGCGGTTTGCCCAGCACGGGTTCGCCCAGCGGCACCACGACGACCATCGCCCCATCGGTCAGCCCGCAGACCACCACGATTCCCGTTGCGGGCGCGCCGGCCACGACCACGGCCGGCACACCACCCCCCGCGACGCCATCGGGGCCGCCACAGACGCATCTCGAGAAGATCATGTCGGACCGGGCGGGGACCGCGCTGTCATTGTTCGGTTACGACCAGGTCGGCGTCGGCGAAGCCGCACCCGTTCCCACGGTGGGCGCGATCCCGGACAACTACATCCTGGGTCCAGGCGATCAGATCGAGATTTCGACCCGCGGGCAGGGCTCGGTCAGCAACGACTACCGCGTCACGGTCGACCGCGACGGCCGCGTCCTTTTGCCCGGCATCGCGCCGGTCGAAGCCGCCGGCCGCCCGCTGGGCGAATTCCGCCGCGACATGCAGGCTGCCGTGCGCCGCGCCTTCGTGGGCACCGAGGCCTTCGTTACCATCGCGCAATTGCGCCAGGTCAATGTCATGGTCGTCGGCGAGGTAAACACGCCCGGCATGCGTGCCATGACGGCGCTGTCGTCGCCGCTCGACGCGATTCTGGTCTCCGGCGGCGTCCAGCGCACCGGCAGCCTGCGCGACATCACGATCGTGCGCGGCGAACAGCGCATCCGCTACGACCTTTACGACATCATCACCCAGAACGGCGCGGCCAAGCAGATCCTGCTGCAGGACGGCGACCGCATCGTGGTGTCCCCGCTGGGCCCGACGGTGGCGATCGTGGGCTGGGTGCGCAAGCCCGGCATCTACGAGCTCGCTCCGGGCGCTTCGGGCATGACGGCCAAGGGCCTCATCGCGCTGGCCGGCGGGCTCGAGATCAAGGGCGGTTATCACCTGAACATGTTGCGGATCGAGCGCGACGGGCGCCAGACCCAGGTCAGCCTTCCCAACATGGGCGCCCATGTGGGCGACAGCGATATCCTCTTCGTCATCCCCGCGGCGGATCAGCCCGTGAATCAGGTGACCTATGCGGGCGGCCAGAACGCGGCCGGCCACTATGCGACCACGGGTCACGCCGGCAAGCTCTCGGACCTGCTCAAGGACCCGGGCGCCATGGGCCCCAGCCCCTACACCCTGTTCGGCATCGTCTCCCGCCGCGACCCGCACACCTATTTGCGCGTGCTGGTGGCGTTCAGCCCCGTCGCCGTGCTTTCGGGCCGCGACGACATGCAGCTGCGCAGCGACGACATCGTGCGCGTCTTCAGCACCGACGAATTCCGCCTCCTCGACAAGACGGCCCAGGATTTCGAGGCCCAGGTCATCGAAAGCACCGACCAGTCGCACAGCCTGAAAGAAAACACCACGGCGTCCGCCGCGCCGCAGCTCGTCTCCAGCGGCACCAACCAGGGCGCGACCGGCTCGACGCCATTGCCGACCAATCTGCCGCAGAACAATCCGATCACCAGCATGGACGTCAGGCAGGAATCGATCTCGCCGTCGAACCCGGTGCCGTCGGGCTCCAGCGTGACAAATTTCGGCGATCTCGCCACGCAGCTTTCCGTCGATCCGGTGGTGCTGGTCAATTTTATCGTCGACCACGAAGCCAATATCGACGGCGCGGTTCGCGGCCCGGGCACCTATATCGTCGGCCCCGGCACCACGCTGCCCGATCTGGTGGCGGCGGCCGGCGGCACGCAGAACTGGACCGACGAATCGAGCGTCCAGGTCACGTCCACCGTCGTGGACCGGGCGGCCGGCACGGCGGCGACGCACAAGCAGAGCCTGGCGCTGAAGAGCGACCAGCTCGCCGGCTACATCATCCAGCCCCAGGACGACATCCGGTTCAACCGCGTCTACACCGTGGTGAACGCCGGCCAGGTCGACCTGGAAGGCGAGATCCGGTCGCCCGGCACCTATCAGATCACCCATGGCGAGCGGCTGTCCGAGCTCCTGGTGCAGGCCGGCGGGTTGACCGACATGGCCTATCCCTACGGCACCGTCTATCTGCGCAAATCCGTCGCCGCCCAGGAATCGGTGGGCTACCAGCGCGTCGCCGACCAGCTTCAGACCCAGATGCTGGTCGGTCTCGGCCAGCTCTCGGCGACCGGATCGGGCAGCTCATTCTCGCCGGACGCGATCGCAGGCATGCAGGCGCTCATTTCCCAGCTGCGCAACGAAACGCCGGTGGGCCGCGTCTCGTTCATCGCCGATCCTTCGATCCTCGCCGCCCATCCCGAGCGCGATCCGATGCTCGAGCCGGGCGACGTGATCTTCGTGCCGCAGCGGCCGTCGACGGTGACCGTGCTGGGCGAGGTGCTGCAGCCCGGCAGCTTCACCTTCTCGGCCAACCGTTCGGCGATGGACTATGTGGACCTCGCGGGCGGCTTCGGGCGCTATGCCGATGAGGATCATACCTTCATCATCTTTCCGGACGGCACGGCCCAGTCGCTCGATACCTCGTGGATCCACTTCGACAGCGCCCAGATCCCGCCGGGCAGCGTCATCTTCGTTCCCAAGGACGTGTTGCCAATCAATTGGCTGCTGCTGTCGACGTCGCTGGCCGACATCCTGAAAGACCTCGCGGTCTCCGCCGCCTCCGTCGCCGTGCTGCACCAGAAGAATTAGATTTTCCTCCCCCGTAACCGGGGGAGGAACACCTACCCCGCCGTGGCGCGGCCCACGCTGACATAGCGGAAGCCGGCCTGGGCCATCTGGGCAGGGCGGTAGATGTTGCGCAAATCGACCATCAGGGGGCGCTTCAACAGGCTCTTTACCTTGGGCAGGTCGAGCGCGCGGAATTCGTTCCACTCCGTCAGGATCACCACGCCGTCGGCGCCGTCCAGCGCCGCATAGGCGTCTTCGCAGAAGTCGATGTCGAGCAGCTTCCTGGCCTCGCCCATCGACTCCGGATCGTAGCCGCGCACGCGCGCGCCGCGGGCCTGCAGCTCGGGCAGGATGACGAGGCTCGGCGCCTCGCGCATGTCGTCCGTGTTGGGCTTGAAGGCGAGGCCGAGCACGGCCACGGTCCTGCCCGCCACGCCGCCGAACGCCGCGTCGATCTTCTTCGCCATGGCGAGCTTGCGCGCATCGTTGACCGCGACGACCGCGTCCACGATGCGCGTCAGTGCGCCCTTCTCCTTGGAGGTCTGCAGCAGAGCGAGCGTATCCTTGGGGAAGCAGGAGCCGCCGAAGCCTGGCCCGGCGTGGAGAAACTTGCCGCCGATGCGCCCGTCCAGCCCGATGCCGCGGGCGACGTCCTGCACGTCCGCGCCCACCTTCTCGCAAAGATCCGCCATTTCGTTGATGAAGGTGATCTTGGTGGCGAGGAAGGCGTTGGCGGCGTATTTGATGAGCTCGGAGCTCTCCCGGGTGGTGAAGACGATCGGCGTCTCGTTGAGATAGAGCGGCCGGTAGATCTCCTTCATCACCTCGCGCGCGCGCTCGGTGGTGCAGCCGACGACCACGCGGTCGGGCCGGCGGAAATCCTCGATCGCCGAGCCTTCGCGCAGGAATTCGGGGTTGGAGGCGACGTCGAAATCGGCGTCCGGCCGCCTGCCGCGGACGATCCGCTCGACCTCGCTGCCGGTGCCCACGGGCACGGTCGATTTGTTGACCACCACCGCATAGTTCGTCAGCGCGGCCGCGATCTCTTCCGCCGCGGCGTAGACATAGCTGAGGTCGGCATGTCCGTCGCCGTGGCGGCTGGGCGTGCCCACCGCGATGAACACCGCGTCCGCGCCCTTGACCGCGGCGGCGAGGTCGGTGGTGAAGCTGAGCCGCCCGGCCTTGACGTTGGCCGCCACCACCTCGTCCAGGCCCGGCTCGAAGATCGGGATGCGACCGGCCCTCAGCGCCTCGATCTTGGAGGCCTCCTTGTCGACGCAGATCACGTGATGGCCGAACTCCGACAGGCAGGCGCCCGAAACCAGCCCCACATAGCCCGTGCCGATCATCGCCACATGCATGAAAGCCATCCTCTGAAGCGCGGCCGGCCTTGCCTGCGGCGGGCCGCGGATGCGGTGAGGAAGCGTGTTTGGCCCGGCGGGCCGCCCGTTTCAAGGCCCGCGTCGTTTACGGTAAAGCCCTCGAAAGGCACCGGAATGCCGCGCGCGGCCTAGGATTTCCCCCCCAAAAACGCTAAGCGTTTGCCCGCCATGCGCATTCTCCTGACCGGCAGCGCCGGGTTCATCGGCTACCACGCGGCCCGCGCGCTCCTGGACAGGGGGCACGCCATTGTGGGCGTCGACGACCTCAATCCCTATTACGCGCCGGCGCTGAAGGAGGCGCGGCTTTCCGCGCTGGAAGGCCACCGGAATTTCCGCTTCGAGAAACGTGACATCGCCCAGACCGGCGCGCTGGAAGAAGCCGCCCGCCACGACCGCTTCGAGGTGATCCTGCATCTCGCCGCCCAGGCGGGCGTGCGCTATGCGCTGGTCGATCCGGCCTCCTACACCCGCTCCAATCTGGTGGGCCACCAGAACGTGCTGGAGTTCGCCCGCCATCACGAAGGCCTCCGGCACCTGGTCTATGCCTCTTCCAGCTCCGTCTATGGCAACGACACCACGCCGCCCTTCCGCGAGGACGCGCGCGCCGACAAGCCGGTGTCGTATTACGGCGCCACCAAGCGGGCAGGGGAGCTGCTCTCCTATTCCTACGCCGATCTCTTCGGCCTGAAGCAGACGGGCCTGCGTTTCTTCACCGTCTACGGGCCTTACGGCCGGCCCGACATGGCCTACTGGATGTTCACCGACAGGATCCTGAAGGGCGAGGCGCTGCCGGTGTTCGGCAACGGCAAGCTGAAGCGGGATTTCACCTACATCGACGACATCGTGGCCGCGCTGGTGCGCATCGTGGAGACGCCGTTCCAGAACGGAGACGGCGCGCCGCACCGCGTCTACAACCTCGGCAACAGCAAGCCCGAAGACGTGCATGCCCTCATCGCGCTGATCGAGCAGGCCACCGGAAAGAAAGCCAGGATCGAAAACACCGAGGGCCCGCCCGGCGACGTCAGGGAGACCTGCGCGGACATCAGCCGCGCGGCGCGGGATTTCGGCTTCGAGCCGCGCGTGCCGCTCAGCGAGGGCATTCCGCGTTTCGTGGACTGGTTCCGCCGCTACAACGGAGTGACGGCATGAGCGTGCTGGTGACCGGCGGCGCCGGCTATATCGGCAGCCATATGGTATGGGCGCTGGTCGACGCGGGCGAGGACGTCGCGGTGATCGACAACCTCTCCACCGGCGTGCGCGCCCGGGTGGCAGAGAAGGCGCATTTCGTCGAAGGCAATGTGGGCGACGGCACGCTGGTGAGGAAGGTGATCGCGGACCGCGAGGTCGACGCGGTGATCCACTTCGCGGGCTCCATCGTGGTGCCGGAATCGGTGGCGGAGCCGCTGCGTTACTACGCCAACAACGTGGTGGCCTCGCGCGCGCTGATCGAGGCCTGCGTCGACAGCGGGGTGAAGAATTTCATCTTCTCCTCGACCTCGGTCGTCTATGCCGAGGACGGCGCGCAGCCGCTGCGCGAGGACGAGCGCACCGTCCCGATCAGCCCCTATGGCCGCTCCAAGCTGATGACGGAATGGATGCTGGAGGATACCGCGCGCGCCTGTGATTTCCGCTACGTCGCGCTACGCTACTTCAACGTCGCCGGCGCCGATCCCAAGGGCCGCACCGGCCAGTCCACCCCGCGCGCCACCCATCTCATCAAGCGCGCCTCGCAGGTGGCGCTGGGGCGGGTGCCGTATCTTTCCATCTACGGCACCGACTATCCGACACCCGACGGCACCGGCGTGCGCGACTACATCCATGTATCCGACCTGGTGGCGGCGCATGCGCTGGCGCTGGCGCATCTGCGCGGCGGCGGCGCGGCGAAGGTGATGAATTGCGGCTACGGCCACGGCTTTTCGGTGCGCGACGTGATCAAGGCGGTGGAGCGCGTCACCGGCAAGCCGCTTGCCGTGCGCGAGGAACCGCGCCGTCCCGGCGACCCGCCCACGCTGATCGCCGACGCCACCCGCATCCGCCGCGAACTCGGCTGGACCCCGAAGCACGACGACCTCGACGAAATCGTCCGCACCGCCCACGCCTGGGAGAAACGGCTGAACAGCGCTGGGTAGCGGAGACGTCGGCCCGAACGGGTCTCTTCCCGTCTGTGTGGCCTGGCTCCGCGAAAGCGGGCCACGGGACGTGACGGGCGGGCGCGAGAATCGCACGCCGACGCAAATAAAATTCCGGATCCCGAAGCCGGCGAGGATCCTCGCCGCCCCGCGAAAGATCGAAGACGCGGTTTCCGACGGTGCCGGCGAGATTGTGGCGCCCTCTGTTCAAGGGCGAAGCAACGGCTTTTCCTCACCCCGCCGCCGCGATCAGGCTCAGCATCGTGCTCGTCGTCACGGTGTTGATCTTCTGCATGCCGCCCTGGGTCTGGGTGGCGTTCTGCATTTCGAGCGCGTTGGTCTGGGTCATCATCTGGGTTGCCACCGCGACGGCGTGGGCCTGGCCGGCCGCGATGCCGGGGACGATCCGGGTCGAGGGCGGGGTGACGGCCATGCCGCTCAAAGCCCGGCGTGCTTGAGGACGGATTTGAGCGCGGGCGCTATGTCGGGGCGCGACAGGCCGACCGCGATGTTGGCCTGCAGGAATCCCACCTTGTCGCCGCAGTCGTAGCGCGCGCAGCCGGTCTTCACCGCGTGGAACGGCACCCGGCCGATGAGACGCTGCATGGAATCGGTGAGCTGGATCTCGCCGCCGGCGCCCTTCTCCTTCTTGTCGAGCTCGGCGAAGATGATCGGCGGCAGGATATAGCGCCCGATGATGCACAGCCGCGAGGGCGGATTGCTCGCGGGCTTCTCCACCACCGTCCTGACTTCGGTGACGTTGCCCCTCGTGGCGCCCGGATCGATCACGCCGTAGCGTTTGGTCTCGGCCAGCGGCTTCTCCTCCGCCGCCACGATCATGCCGCCCACCTGGTTGTAGGCCTGCACCATCTGCTTGAGCGCACCCGGCTTGCCGACGAGCAGGTCGTCCGGCAGCAGCACGGCGAAGGGCTCATCGCCGATGAAGTGGCGCGCGCACCATACCGCGTGGCCCAGCCCGAGCGGCTTCTGCTGACGGGTGAAGCTGACCGAGCCCGTCTTTGGCAGGCTCTCGAGCAGGCTCTTCATCTCCGCCTTCTTGTCGCGCTCGGTGAGCAGCGCCTCGAGCTCGTAGGCGTGGTCGAAATGATCCTCGATGACGTGCTTGCCGCGGCCGGTGACGAACACGAACTGCTCGATCCCCGCCTCGCGCGCTTCCTCCACCGCGTACTGAACCACCGGCTTGTCCACCACCGGCAGCATCTCCTTGGGCACCGCCTTGGTGGCCGGAAGGAATCGGGTGCCCATGCCCGCGACGGGCAGGACGGCTTTGCGGACGGGGGGAACCTTGGTCATGGCGCGGAAAGAACCTGGAAAACGTGGGCCTTCTGCCATATCGGGCCCCCAACGTCCACGTAGCGGCGTCCGCGCTTCCCTGGGGCGGCCCACCGCCGCTATCATGGTGAACGCCAAGAGCTTTTCCGAAGGAGCCGGGGTGCGCCGGGCAGCTTACGCGATGGTGGGAGCGTTGGGACTGGGCATGGCGCTCGGGCCCGCGGCGCTGGCCGAAACCCTACCCAACGACGCCATGGAGGCCGCCGCCGCGCTCCGGGCCGGCCATGCGGCCGAGGCGGAGGATTTCGCCACCAGGGCGCTCCAGCAGAAGGGGCTCGACGGGCTTCTGCACGCGCATCTTCTTCTCAACCGCGCGCTGGCGCGCGAGCAGTTGGGCCGGCGCCGCGACGCGCTCTCGGACTTCAACGACGCCATCGCGCTCGGCGCGCTGCCGCCGGACGAGCTCGCCCGCGCCTGTTTCGACCGCGGCGTCACGCTGGACGAACTCGGCCGCACCGATGAAGCCGTCGCGGAATACTCCGCGGCGCTGAAGATCGTGCCGGGCTTCGCGCCCGCGCTCAACAACCGCGCCAATGCCGAGCGGCGGCTGGGGAGGTTGCCCGAAGCGAAATCGGACTACGAAGCCGCCCTCGCCGCGGGCGACCGGGAGAAGGAATATCCCTATTACGGCCTGGGCCAGATCGCCGAAATCGAGGGCGACATGAAGACCGCGTCGGAAGACTACCGCATGGCGCTGGCCGCCAATGGCGACTACAGGCTCGCCGCGCAGCGCCTGGCCGCGCTGTCCACCCAGGCCGGCAAGATCGACCTCCAGCCACCCGCGGTGCAGGCCGTGGTGGCGGCGCCGGTCGCGGCCCAACCGGCGGCCGCGCCGCCTGCCGTCGTCCAGCCTGCCGTCGCCACCAGCGCCGATGCGCCGCTGGAGTTGCGCCCCTCCATCACCGGCCACGCGCACGCAAAGCGCGTCGCCGTCCTGATCCCCTCCAGGCCCGAAACGCCGCGGCCCGAAACGCCGCGGCCGGAAAGCGGCGCGAACGGCCTGGTGCAGCTCGGCGCCTTCCGCGACGAGGCTTCCGCCAACGCCGCATGGAAAGAGATCGCGGCGAAATCCGCGGGCGCGCTCGACGGCCTGTCCCCCGACATTGCCGCCGCCGGCATCCCCGGCAAGGGCACCTTCTGGCGCCTGCGCACGTCGGTTCCGGACGCGCCCGCCTTCTGCGCCAAACTGACCGCTTCAGGCCTCGCCTGCATGCGGGTGAAATAGTTTGGATGTCATGACCTGCATTCGCGGATCACGACACGCAACGCGTGGATTGACCTGGGCAACCATCTCCTCCCTGATATCCGATACCTGATACCTGGAGTCCGACATGACCGGCATCACGTCCTTCGGCGCCTATATCCCGCGCCTCAGGCTGCAGCGCAAAGCGATGGCGGAGGCCAATCGCTGGTTCGCGCCCAATCTCATGGTCGCGGCGAAGGGTGAGCGCGCCATGGCCAATTTCGACGAGGATGCCGTCACCATGGCGGTGGAGGCGGGGCGGGACTGCCTGCCCGCCGCCGACGCGGCCGCCGATCGCGCGCATGTGGACATGGCCTACTTCGCCTCCACCACCATGCCGTTCTCCGACCGCCAGAACGCCGGCATCGTGGCTCGCGCGCTCAACCTGCGGGAAGACATCTCCGCCTTCGACATCACCTCGTCGCAGCGCGCCGGAACCTCCGCGCTCATCGCGGCGCTGGATGCGGTGAACGCCGGGCGCGCGAAATCGCCGCTGCTGGTGGCGGGCGAGAAGCGGAAAGCGCGCGCCGCATCGGCGCAGGAGATGGCCTATGGCGACGCCGCGGCCGCCTTCACCCTTGGCGGGGACAAGGTGATCGCGAAGGCGCTGGGCTCGCATTCGGTGACGGTGGATTTCGTGGACCACTTCCGCGGGAGCGACGAGGATTTCGACTACGGCTGGGAGGAGCGCTGGATCCGGGACGAGGGCTACAGCAAGCTCGTCCCCGCCGCGATCCGGGCGCTGCTCGAGAAGACCGGCGTCAAGGGCGCGGATATCGCCCATCTCATCCTGCCGTGCCCGTTCGCCAGGCTCGACCAGTCCCTGGCCAAGGCGAGCGGCATCGATCCGGCGAAGGTGCGCGACAACCTCGCCTCCAATGTCGGCGACGCGGGCGCCGCGCACGCGCTTCTGATGCTTGCCGCGGCGCTCGAAGCGGCCAGGCCCGGCGAGAAGATCCTCGTGGCGCAATTCGGCCAGGGCGTGGACACGCTCCTGTTCGAGGCGACGCCCGCGCTCGCGGACATCAAGCGTGGCGGCGTCTCCGCCGCGCTCAGGCGCCGCAAGGAGGAGACCAACTACAACAAGTTCCTGGGGTTCAACGGCCTGATCGAGCTCGAGAAGGGCATGCGCGCGGAGGTCGACAAGCGCACCGCGCTGACCACGCTCTACCGCAAGAACGACATGCTGATGGGGCTGGTCGGCGGCAAATGCCGCGTCTGCGGCACGGCGCAATATCCGCGCTCGCGCATCTGCGTGAATCCCAACTGCAAGGCGGTGGACAGCCAGGATGCCTACAGCTTCGCCGAGCAGCCCGGCACCGTGCTGTCCTGGTCGGCGGATTTCCTCACCTATTCGCTGTCGCCGCCCAACCATTACGGCATGATCACCTTCGCGGACGGCGGCCGCTTCATGGCCGACATCACCGACGTGGAGCAGGGCCAGATCGACAGCGGCACGAAAGTGAAGATGGTTTTTCGCGTGAAAGATCGTGACGAGAAGCGCGGCTTCGTGCGCTACTTCTGGAAAGCCGCGCCGGTGTGAGTTCCCCTTTTCGTCGAAGGCATGGCGGCAGGCAGACGCGACATTCGCGGTGTCGCCACCTCCGGGATCGCCTGCTATAACCCGGCCATGCGCGCACTGAGAGAAATCGAACGTCCCTCCCGCGATGCCGAGCTCGGCATCGCCGCCGTCACCGGATTCATCGCCGGGATGCTGGCGCTCTTCGCAGTCCAGGCCGCCATCCGCGCGGTCTCGCGGGCGCGCGCTCGCCGGCGCGGCGGGCGCATCGACGATCTCATCGTCAACCGCCGCTACGAACCCCGCCCCGCCGCCCGCATCCCCGGCGACGACCCCTGGACCCATTACGAGGAAGTGCTGGGCTGAGTGCAGACGCTTCGTGCTTTTCTTAGCGTCCCCACAGGGGGGGAGGTTGTTGATGATCCAGGTGTCTCTGGGCAAACTTTGCGCTAATCTTTCCCCGGGAGGATCGCCATGCCCTATGTCGAGAACCGCGTCGTCCACGATGCCGATTCGCATCTGATGGAGTTGTCGGATTGCCTGGATGCGTATCTCGATCCGGGATTCCGCGCGGCCTATGACGGCCTGCCCAAGCTGAAAGCGTGGCCGCGGGACGGCAAGCTGCCGGTCTGGGCGAACCGGCAGCATGACGATCCCGAATTCCGCGCGGGCGCCGACGCCAACATCCTCCTGCGCAAGAACTACGAGGCGCTGGGCGCCTTCCGCCGCGCCGACAGGCCGCGCGCCCTCGATCTCCTGGGCTTTTCCAGCCAGTTGATCTTCACCACCTGGTGCCTGGGCAATTTCGGGCTGGACGACACGGACGTTCCGCTCGCCTACGCCACCGCGCAGGCGCACAACCGCATGATGGCCGATTTCTGCTCGGTCGACCGCCGCTTCCTGGGCACGGGCTACGTGCCGCTCTCCGATCTGGAGCGCGCGCCCAGGGCCGCGCGGGAGGCGATCGATCTCGGGCTGAAGGCGCTGCTCATCCCGTCCAAGCCGCCGCGCGGCCATTCGCCCAGCCACGTCGCCTTCGATGCCATCTGGGCGATGGCGCAGGACGCGGGGCTTCCCATCGTCTTCCATGTCGGCGGCGAGGAGAAGCTCGATCCCGCCTATTTCCACAATGGCCTGCCGCGGGTGAAGGATTTCCACGGCGGGGAGGAGAACTTCACGTCCGTCTCCTACATGCCGATTCCGCATTCGGTGATGAACACGCTGGCGGCGCTCATTTTCGACGGCGTATTGGACCGTTTCCCCAGGCTCAAATTCGGCGCCATCGAGCTTGGCGCCTCCTGGCTGCCCGGCTGGATGCGCAACATGGATTCCGCGGCCCAGGCCTTCGTCAAGAACGAGGAGCGGCTGCAGAAGCTGTCCGCGAGGCCAAGCGAGATCGTGCGCCGCCAGGTGCGCGTCACCCCCTATCCGCACGAGGACGTGGGCTGGATCGTGGCCAACGCGGGCGAGGAGGTATGCCTGTTCTCCAGCGATTTCCCGCATGTCGAGGGCGGCCGCAACCCGCTCAAGCGCTTCAACGACAGCCTCGCGAATGCGCCGGCCCGCGCGGTGGAGCGCTTCTACTGCGAGAATTTCGTCGACCTGATGGGCGAGGGCCTGGCGCCGGAGCTGAGGCATCCGAAGGTCGCCCATGCCGCTTGAGATGCGCGACAAATGCGAGAAGTGCGCCGCGCCGCTGCCGGCGGACTCGGCGGACGCGCGCATCTGCTCCTACGAATGCACCTTCTGCGGACCCTGCGCGGACGCCATGGGCAGGTGCCCCAATTGCGGCGGCGAGCTGATGCCCCGCCCGCGCAGGGCCCGGCGCGCGTGAACTACCGCCACGCCTATCATGCCGGCAATTTCGCGGACGTGATGAAGCACGCCGCCCTGGTGGCCGCGATCGAACACCTCGGGAAGAAGGACAGGCCGTTCCGCGTGATCGACACCCATGCCGGCGCGGGACTCTACGATCTTTCCGGCCACGAGGCCGCGCGCACCAAGGAGGCGCGCACCGGCATCGCGCGGCTGGCGGACGCGCCCGATTTGCCGGAGGCGCTGCGGCGCTACGTCGAAATCGTCAACGGCTTCGGGAACGATCGTTACCCGGGCTCGCCCCTGATCGCGCAGCGCCTGCTCCGGCACGGAGACCGCCTCGTCGCCATCGAGAAGCAGCCGGAGGATTTTGCCGCCCTTTCCGCCGCGCTCGCCCCCTACGCCAACACGCGCGCGCTGGAGGCCGACGGCTACGAGCGGCTGGCCGCGCTGCTGCCGCCGCCGGAGCGGCGCGGTCTCGTGCTGATCGATCCGCCTTACGAAGCGCAGGACGAATTCGCGCGGCTCGCCCGCGCCTTCGCCGCGGCATGGGCGCGGTTCGCGACCGGCATCTATCTCCTCTGGTTCCCCGTCAAGCGCCGCGCGGATGCGGACAGTCTCGCCGGCGAGATCCTGAGCGCCGGCGCGGCGAAGCTGCTGCTCCTGACGCTGGACACCGGCCGCCCGAAGGACGCCCAGTCCGGGCCCCTGGCCGAGCGGCTGTCCCAATCGGGCCTCCTCGTCGCCAACGCGCCGTACGGGTTCGCG
This sequence comes from Rhizomicrobium sp., assembly GCA_035499995.1. Taxonomy (GTDB): domain Bacteria; phylum Pseudomonadota; class Alphaproteobacteria; order Micropepsales; family Micropepsaceae; genus Rhizomicrobium. The sequence continues at coordinate 159,219 of DATJXR010000031.1, forward strand.
GAGACGATGCGGGACGTCCTCGCCTGGCTTGCCGTCCGCCTGTCCCAGGGTCCGGGGTCGGGCTGGCGGGTGGAATCCCTGCGCGGCGACTGATGGAAGCCGGTCCGGTCGACCCGCCGGCCGCTTGCGGTCGCGCGAAGCCGCCAATTTGTAGTCCGGCGCGCGCCTGAACACGCTGGGCAGCCGTGGGCGGATCTCGTCCAGGCGCTGGTTGCAATAGGCGATGCAGTCCGCCTTGCCGGCGTCGGTGTCGGGATGGACCTCCTGCTTGTAGAGGGCGCCCCCTCATTTTGTCCTGGCGCCCGGCACGACCGTAGGGGCCGGCCGCGCCCGGCGGCAAGCGACGCCCGGTCGCGGCGCCGTCACCGGCCCCGGTTCGCTGGTCCCGGTTCGCTGGCCCCGGTTCGCGGGCCCCGGTTCTCCGGCCGGTCCGGCCCGCGCCTTGCCATCGCGGGCGGCCTTCAGTATCTGATCCGGCCCCTTGGACAGGTGGCTGAGTGGTTGAAAGCACCGCACTCGAAATGCGGCGTACGGGTAACCGTACCGGGGGTTCGAATCCCCCCCTGTCCGCCACGGATTTAAAGATCCGGCAATCATCGCCAACGCCATCTCTCCTTGGGGTCGCAATTTTTTCGAACTGCGAACGTGCCTCAAGAATCGGTCCGCCCACATATTCATCGGGTGGCGCTTCATTAAGGCGCCGTCATCGGCGCGCGCCGGCAATGCGTCGCCCGGTGACCGCTTCACGCGGCAAAATGTTCACAACGTGACGCCTGGTACTCGTCGCAGTTCGGCTGCTGCTTGAACTCCTGTCGGGTCATGGCATTGGGCCCTGATCCAATTGCGCCTCCACATTCGCTGCCCGA
>DATJXR010000032.1:0-94901 GCA_035499995.1 Rhizomicrobium sp.
TTCACCGGTCCGCGAGTGATCGAGCAGACCATTCGCGAGACCCTTCCGCCCGGCTTCCAACGCTCGGAATACCTGATCGAGAAGGGCATGGTCGACCGGGTCGTCCCCCGCAAGGAATTGCCGGCGGTCCTGGGCTCCATCCTTGCGACGCTGATGCTGGGACGAAGCCGCCGTTCCGCGGCCTAGTGTGCCTGCTGGCAGCCGGATCGATTCCGAAGTTCGTCCGGGCCCGCTACAAAGCGCAACGAACCTCGGAATCGGGACACTAGAGCCTTTGCAACCCGACTACGACGCCATCCGCGCTTCCGATGCCGCCGTGCAGCGGCTGCGGGCGCTGCACCCGTCGCTGATCGACCTGTCCACCGGCCGGATCGAGCGCCTGCTGGCGGCGCTGGGACACCCCGAGCAAAAGCTCGGCCCGGTGATCCATGTCGCCGGCACCAACGGCAAGGGCTCGACCTGCGCCTTCGCCCGCGCCATGCTCGAGGCGCAGGGCCTGAAGGTCCACGTCTACACCTCGCCCCATCTCGTCCACTTCCACGAACGCATCCGGCTCGCCGGCCACGTCATCTCCGAAGACGAGCTGGCCGCCACGCTGGACGATTGCGAGCGCGCCAATGCCGGCGCCCCGATCACCTTCTTCGAGATCACCACGGCGGCCGCGCTGCTCGCCTTCTCGCGCCATCCCGCCGACGCGCTGGTGCTGGAGGTGGGGCTGGGCGGCAAGTACGACGCCACCAACGTCATCGCCAGGCCGGCGGTCAGCGTCATCACGCCGGTCGATTACGACCATCAGGAATTCCTCGGCCGCGAACTCTCCGGCATCGCCGCCGAGAAGGCGGGCATCGTCAAGAAGGGCGCGCCCGTGGTCGTCGGCCCGCAGCGGGACGAGGCGCGCCAGATCATCGCGCGCCGCGCCGACGCGCTCTGCGCGCCCGCGTGGTTCTTCGGCGAGGATTTCTTCGCCCATGCCGAGCACGGCCGCGTGGTCTATACCGACGACCAGGGCCTGCTCGACCTGCCGCTGCCCAAGCTCGCGGGCGCGCACCAGATCGAGAATTCCGCCACCGCCATCGCGGCCTTGCGCCACGCCGGTCGCGGATGGGCGCGGGAGGACGCGGTCGAGCGCGGCATGCGCAGCGTCGAATGGCCCGCGCGGCTGCAGCGGCTCGCCAGGGGGCCGCTCGTCGCGCTCGCCCCGCGAGGCGCCGAAGTCTGGCTCGACGGCGGCCACAATCCCCACGGCGCGCTCGCGGTCGCCCGCGCCATGGCCGATTTCGAGGAGCGCGCGCCCAAGCCACTCTATCTCATCTGCGGCATGCTGCGGACGAAGGACAGCGAAGGCTTCCTGGCGCCGTTCAGGGGCCTGGCGCGCCACGTCACCACCGTCGCCATCGAAGGCGAGGACGCCACGCGCGGCGCGGGCGAGCTCTACGACATGGCCCGGCGCCTCGGCTTCGACGCCAGCCCGGCCGACGACCTCGAAGACGCCATGATGCAGGTCGACGCCTGGGCGCGCGGCCGCCCGGGCGACGGCGCGCCCCGCATCCTGATCTGCGGCTCGCTCTATCTCGCCGGCAAGGTGCTGGCGGAGAACGGGTGAGCGGCGACAACCTCACCGGCATCTGGCACGGGCTCTACGCCTATCCGGGCCGCGGCAGTCGCGCGCCCGGGCGCTTGCGCTTTGCCGCGCCGCGCCGGATGCTCGCGGGCCCCTCTGGAACCTCCGTCATGCTCAAGACCGCCGCCGCCCTTCTGCTCGTCACCCAGCTCGGCAACGCCGCGCCGGCGCCGAATTCCAATCTGGACGCGTCGCCGCCGGCCACGGCTTCGCAGCAGGGCGCGCAGAACGGCGCCGCGCCCTACACCCAGCCGGGCGGCGCGACGGACACGCAGTTCCAGCACGGCGCCGTCGATCCGCGGGGCACCGGCGCCGAGCCGCTGGTGGTGCGCGTCGCCGCCATGCCGCCGGCGCCGATGCAGCCGCAGCAGCCGTCGCCGCCCGGTCCGGGCCTGCCGTTGCCCGTCATGCTGTTCGGGCTGGTGCAGATCCTGCTCCTGGGCGCGGTCGTCTACTTCCTGATGCAGTCTGCCGCCGCCTCGCGCCGCATGGCGGAGGCGGTCGAGCGACTGATCGCGCGCTCCGGCGACGGCGAGGCGTGAGTTAACTCCCCCTGCTCACGCTGCCGCCGCCGTTCACGGCGGAGGTGAGCTGCGGATTACCCCAGTATTCGATGCTGCCGCCGCCATTGACCGCCGCGTTCAGCGCGTGCTCCGCGCGGATCAGCACATGGCCGCCGCCGTCCACCGCCGCCTCGGCGCTGGCCGCGTCGATGGTGCGAAGGTCGACATGGCCGCCGCCCTCCACCGCGGCATCGATCCTGCCCTGGGCCGGGAAGCCGCCGGCGCTCTCGACATGGCCGCCGCCGTCCACCGCCGCGCCCGCGATCCGCGGCGTCACGATCTCGATCTCCAGGTCATAGCGCCCCCAGCAGGAACGGTTGCAGGCGTCGATGACGAGCTTGTGGCCGTCCCGCACCTCGAAGCTGGTATGGCCGAGGTCGCCCTTCAGCAGCGTCACCCGCTGGGCGGGGCCGTATTTGAGGACGACATGGCCGCCGCCGCGCAGTTCCACGCTGGTGAAAGGGGGCACGGGCACCGCGGTCTGGGCGGACGCCGCGCCGGTGAGCGCGAGCAGGGCGGCGGAGGCGAACAGGGCTTTCAGCATGGCGGGCTCCTCGATGATCCGGAAGAAATCTAGGTCCGCCCCACTAGTTTGCACACCACGCGCGTTCGCGGGCGCGCCATGCGCCCGCCTGCTGCGCGCGAAAACGGCAAACGCGCGGCTTTGCGGCCGCGCGCTCCGGGATAACGGTGGAGACGGCTCAGAGCGAGCTGTCGATCCATTCCTTGATCTTGGATTTGGGCAGCGCGCCCACTTTCACGGCGGCGACCTGGCCCTTGGAGAAGATCATCAGCGTGGGCACGCCGCGCACGCCGTATTTCGCCGGGATATTCGGGTTCTCGTCGATGTTGACCTTCGCGAAGGTGACGCGGTTGGTCAGGTCGGCGGCGAGCTCGTCGATCGCGGGCGCGATCATCTTGCAGGGCCCGCACCACTCGGCCCAGAAGTCCACCACGACGGGGGTCTTGGAATTCAAGACGTCGGCCTCGAACGAGGCGTCGGAAACCTTCACGGTGCTGCCGGATTTCTGGGCGGGGGCTGCGGAAGCGGGCTCGGACATGGACGCGCCTTTTGCGGGGATGACTGCTCGGAGAAAACTTAGGAACCGGGGCGCCCGGAATCAAGCCATATCAGGCCGGCACGAGCCGGCCGCGGATCAGGCGGATTTCCGCATCCAGCATGGCATCGGGCAGCGGCATCAGGCTGGGCCCTTCCGTCCACACCAGCGCCACGGCGATTCGCCGCCCGGGATAGATCTTCGCCAGCGCCGCGCGATAGAGCGCCATCTGCGCGCGATAAACAGTGGACACGCCCTCCACAGTGGCGGGCGGCGGGCGGTTGGTCTTGAAGTCGACCGCGAGCACGTCGGTGCCGCTCACCGCCAGCCGGTCGATGCGGCCATTGATGCGCGCGCCTTCGCCGATCTCCGGCAGGTCGGCCACGATGCTCACTTCGGCGCGCGAGTTGGGCGCGAAGGCCGCGGCGAAATCCGGCCGCTCGAGCACCGCCAGCGTCTCGCCGATCAGCGCCTCCGGATCCCCGGCGCCGCGCGCCCTGAGATACGCAAGCCCCAGGTCGCGGCGGCGCGCCGGCGCAACGTCGGGCAGCCGCGCCAGCAGTGCGTGGATCAGGTTTCCCCGCGTGAAGCGCGCCGCATCGCCCAGCGGCGATTGCACCGCCGGCTCCTCGATTCCGGCCGCCTGCGAGGGGCGGATGAGCCACGGCCTTTCGCGCTCCGGCGCCGGGTCGCGCCGCGCCCAGGCCGGCACCTGAAGGGTCTCGCCCAGGGGCAACGCCGGTTGCGCCACCGTCTCGACATCGGCTTCTCCATATACGCGCACGGTCTCGTCGCCGCGCGCGATCTCGATGCCGAGCGCTTCCGCCGCCTGCCGCGCCAGGTCGTACCAGGAGCCTTCTCTCACGCCCTTCTTGTTCTCGAAGCCGCAGACGATCAGCCGCTCGCGCGCGCGGGTCAGCGCCACATAGAGCAGGCGGCGGTTCTCCTTCAGCGCTTCGAGCTCTACGGCGTCCCTGGCGGCGAGCACGGCGAGCGGCGCGTCGGATTTCCTCAACGGGAACACCGGGCCGTCCCTGGTGTAGAGCATGTCGCCCTTGTTCGCGGGACCGGTCGCGATGGTGGTGGTGTCGGGCAGGATCACGATGTCCGCCTCCAGCCCCTTGGCGCCATGCACCGTCATCACGCGCACCTCGTCGCGCCCGCGCTCCATGTCCCGCTTGATCTCCGCATCGCCGCGCGCGAGCCAGTGCAGGAAGCCTTCCAGCGAAGGCGCGTTCAGCGCTTCGTAGGACAGCGCCAGCGACAGGAATTCGTCGATGGAATCGTCGGCCTCCGGCCCCAGCCGCGCCAGGAGCCGCTGGCGCATCCGGTCCGCCGAAAGGGCGCGGGCATAGAACTCGTAAGGCGGCGCGAAGTCCGCGCGGCGCCGGCATTCGCGCAGGAATTCGCGCGCGAACACATGGGCTGCCGCGCCGTCCGCCTGCAGCGCCTCCCACAGCGTGCCGCTGCGCCCGTGCGCCAGCGCGAACAGTTCGTCCTCGCTTGCGTCGATCAGCGGCGAGCGCAGCAGCGCGGCGAGGTTGAGGTCGTCCTCCGGCAGGAGCGCGAAGCGGCCGAGCGCGATCAGGTCCATCACCGCGATCTGGGCGTTGAGCCGGATGCGGTCCGCGCCCGCGACCGGCACGCCATGCTCCTTGAGCTGGCGGATGATCTCCCCGGCGAACGGATCGCGCCGCGGCATCAGGATCATGATGTCGCCCGGCGCGATGGGCCTGTCGAGGCCCGCAAGCCGCGTCCGCCCGTCCGTCCAGCGCCGGATCTGGCCCGCGATCCGGCGGGCCAGCCGCGCCACGGGGCTGGTCTGCGACGGCAGGTCCACCGGCCGCCACACATCCGGCTCCGGCGCCTCGTCCGGCGCCAGCGCCGGCCAGAATTCCACGCGGCCCCTGGCCTCGGCGCGATGCGCCACATGCGCGATGGGCGCGCCGTCGGACGTCACGCCGGCGCGCGCCCCGGGATCGGCGAACACCTTGTCGACGAAGCCCAGTATCTCCGGCGCGGAGCGCCGCGAGGTGTCGAGCCGCACGTCCACGAAGGCGTGCGTGCCCTCCGTGGCGCGGTCCGCGAAATGCCGCCGGCTCTTCTCGAACTCCAGCGGATCGGCGCCCTGGAAGGAGAAGATGGATTGCTTCTCGTCGCCCACCGCGAACACCGTGCGCACCAGGTCGGCGCGCGCGCCGGCGCCCGCGAAGAATTCCTGCGTCAGCGCCTTGACGATCGCCCATTGCTCGGGGCTGGTGTCCTGCGCCTCGTCGATCAGGACGTGATCGAGACCGCCGTCGAGCTTGTAGAGCACCCAGGCCGCCGCCTCGCGCTTGTTGAGCAGTCCCAGGGTGCGGGCGACGAGGTCGTCATAGTCCAGCGCGCCCCGCGCGCGCTTGAGCGCGTCGTACTCGCCGCGCGCCGCCTCCGCCAGCGCCAGCACGGCCTCCGCCAGCGACGCCGCATGCGCCGCGCGGCGGCGCTCCTCCGTCTCCAATGCGCGCCGCGCCAGCGCGGACAATGCGTCCGCCAGGCCCGGCTGCGCCGCGGCGAGCGGCTTTGTCGCCAGCTGCTTGCGGATCGTCCCGTCCTTCGTGATCAGGGCTTCACGGAACATCTCGAAAGATCGCGTCCGCGCCGCTTCGCGGAGCAGCGCGCCCCGCTCGCTGTCCGTCCTGGAGCCCGTCAGCAGCCAATCCGCGATGCGCGTGCAGTCCTGGCCGGATTCGCGAAGGCAGAATTCCGACAGCAGCTCCTGCACGCTTCTGTCCGGATCGGCGCCATGGGCCTTGCGGACGGCCGCGCGCAGGGCGTCCGCGCCCGCGATGTCGGCGAGGAACCGGTCGAGCCTGCGCCGGTCGCTGCCCAGCGCCGCGTCGAGCGCGTCGTGGAGCCTGCTCTCGCTCGTATGCGTCACCAGATGCGCCGCGGCCTCCGCCAGCGCGGCATCGCCGTCGCCGGCGCGCTCCAGCACGCGGGCGCGCGCCTCGGTGCGCAGGTCGCGCGCGGTCGCGTCGTCCAGCACGTCGAAGCCGGGCGGCACCTCCGCCTCCAGGGGAAAGCGCGCGAGCAGGTACTGGCAGAAGGAATGGATGGTCTGGATCTTCAGCCCGCCCGGCGTCTCCAGCGCCTTGGCGAACAGCCGCCGCGCCTCGGCCAGGCCTTCGCGGTCCGGCCTGTCCGCGCCGATGGCGAGGATGTTTGCGGTGAGCGCGGCGTCGTCCAGCATCGACCAGCCGCCCAGCTGCGCGAACAGCCGCCCCTGCATCTCCGCCGCCGCGGCCTTGGTGTAGGTGAGGCAGAGGATGCGCTCGGGGCGCGCGCGGTCGAGCAGGAGCCGCGCCACGCGGTTGGCGAGCGTCCAGGTCTTGCCCGCGCCGGCATTGGCGGACACCCAGGCCGATTTGCGCGGATCGGCGGCGGCGAGCGCGTCGCTCATTCCTCCTCGCCCTCCCAGCCCGACAACGACCACTCGCGCACGCGCGCGAGATGGTCGTAATCGCCCACGCTTTTCGTGCTGAAGGGCTTCACGCGCGGCAGATAGGGCGTGTCCTTGTCGTCGAACGCCGCGATGCGCGCGGCGAGCTTGCCTTCGGCGTCGGCCACCAGCGCCGGGACGTCCTTGCCGCACGGCTGCAGCGCCCCGGCCGTCTCCCCGCCGCTCAGCCGGATGTAGAGAAGCTCCGAGGCTTCGAGCGGTCCGGTCTCCGCGAATCCGCCGGCTTTCAGGATCGCCGCCTCGAGCGGCAGCTGCGGCGCGATCAATGCCTCGACCTGCGATCTCGACGGCGGCGCGCCGGTCTTGTAGTCGATCACCACCGCGCCGCCGTCGCGCAGCCGGTCGATGCGGTCGGCGCGGCAGCGCAGGATGAACTCCCCCGCCGGCCCGGCGAAACGCATCTGTCCGCCCAGCTCCACGAAGCTCCTGGCGATCGCCCCGCGCCGCGCCCGCTCGGCCGCCGCGAACCAGCGCGCGGCGTTGGCGAAGAGCGGCTTCCAGAGCGCGTGCGTCGCCCGCGGCAGGCCGGCCCCGGCGAACATCTCCTCCGCGATGGCGGTGAGCCGCGCCGCCGCGTCGTCCGGCCAGCCATCGCCGATCTCGCGGAAGAAGCGCTCCATCACGGCATGGACCTCGATGCCGCGTTCGCGCGCGCCGATCTCCGCGTCCAGCGCATCGAGCGGCTTCAGGCCGAGCACGTGCCGGGCGTAGATCGCATAAGGATCGCGCAGCCAGGTCTCGATCTCGGTGACGGAGAGGCTGCGCGGCCGCGCGGCGACGGGCGGGGCGGGCCGCGGGCGCGGCATGCGCCGGCCGGCGCGCTCCGGCTCGTCGATCTGCCGCGCGATGGCGGCGTAGTCGGTCCACTCCGGCGGCCGGTGCCCGCGCGCCAGGCCGGGCAGATCGAGCTCGAGCCCCGTCACCAGCTGCGTCAGGCGCTGGATCCAGCGCGACGCCACCGTGGGCGAGCCTTCGGCCTTCGCGGCGCGCGAGAGCACCACGCGCGGGCCGGCGGCGAGCGCGGCGAAATCGTGCGCGGCCAGGCCGATGGCGCGCTCCGGCGACTCCAGCCCCAGCGCCTCGCGCATCGGCCGCGACAGCCACGGATCGGCCGCGGCCGCGCCGGGCCAGGTGCCTTCGTTGAGGCTGCCCAGCACCACCGTGTCGAAATGCAGGAGCCGCGCTTCGAGCAGGCCCAGGATGGCAAGCCGCGGATGGCGTCCATGGGTGGGACGGATGGGCCGCTCGTCCGCCAGTTCCGCGAACAGCGCGGCATAGGCGCGGGTCTCGATGTCCGCAATGCCGCGCGCATCGCGGCGCAATTCCGCGAACAGGTTGCGCGCGCTTTCGCCCGCCTCGCCGCGCCACAGCCGGCCTGCGCCGGATTCCACGTCGGACGCCGCGAGCCCCTCCGCCGCCGCCGCATGGGCGCCGGCGAGATCGTCGATGGCGCCCTTGCGCCTGTTCACCAGCTTTTCGAGCGGCGCGAGCGTCCGCGAAAGTCCGCGGAGCCATGCGATCAGCGGCTTGTCCCCGGTGCGCGCGACGGCCGCGCGCAGGCCCTTGAGGCCCGGATCGGGCCTCGGCCCGCGCAGCACCTTGCGATCCAGCAGCCGCGCCATGGCGCGAAATTCGCCCGGCGCTTCGCCGCCGGCCGCCAGCGGATGCTTGAGAAGCGCGAGCAACGGCACCGGCGCGAACTTGTCCCGCGCGGCCTCGGCGAGCAGCACCAGGAACGCGCCCGGCGGCGTCTTCGACAGCGGCCGCCCCGCGGAATCGTCGATGGCGACGTGCCAGCGCTCCATCTCCGCGGCGACGCGGCGGGCAAGGTCGCGGTCGGGCGTGACGAGGGCCGCGGTCCTGCCTTCGTCCTCCAGCGCATGGCGCAGCACCAGCGCGACGGCGGTGGCTTCCTCGCCCGGATGCGCCGCCTCGATCAGCGACATCCCGAGCAGGCCCTCGGCGATGTCCCCGCCGCCGCGCTCGGCGATGGCGCGCCAGGCGTCCGTCGTCGGCGCGGGCCGCAGCGTCTCGCGCAGCAGGTTCTCGCGCGCGGGCGCGGCGGACGGCGCGGGCTGCCAGTCCCCGACATGGTCGCGCGCCATGCCGATGCGCACGAGGAGCTGCTTCATGCCGTATTGCGGATGGCCGGGATCGAGCTTTTGCCAGCTCTCCTCGTCCAGTTCGCGGTCGAGGCCCGGCAGCACCACCGATCCCCGCGGCAGCCGCGCGATCACGCCGAGCAGGTTCGCGGTGGCCGGAATGCTGCCGGTCGAGCCCGCGGCGATCACCGGTCCCTCGGGCGGATGGTCCTTCAGGCGCTGCGCCAGGGACTCGAGCGCGCGGTTGCGATGGTCGGCGGGATCGAGCGCGCCTTCCGCCGCCAGCAGGCCCGGCCATTCGTCGCGGATGATGACCAGAAAGTCGCGCACCTCGGCCCAGTGCCGCGCCAGCGGCGCATCGACCAGCCCGTCCAGCATCGAAAGATCGGCGGCCTGCGTCTGCGCCTCGTCGAGGAAATGCGCCAGCCCCCGCGCCAGCGCCGCGGTCTGCGCGAAGCCGAGCCTGTTGCCGCGCCGCTCGTCCCACCGCTTCACCAGCGTCGACAGCAGAAGCCGCCGCCGGAGCGGCGCGATGGCGGGCGGCAGCGCGAGATCCTCCGCGCCGGGATCGAACAGCAGGTCGTCTTCGTCCACGTCGCCCAGCGGCCGGATCGTGGGCAGGAGCGCGGCGCCGCCCAGCACGCGCGCGAAGGTTTCGCCCAGCGCGCGGGCGGCGCGCCGCGTGGGCAGGAAGACCGTGCACGCCGCCAGCGCCAGCGGATCGCGCTCGGCACCCAGCCGCGCGATCAGCCCCTTCGCCAGCGTCCCGGCGAAAGGCGCGCCGGGCGGAATCGTGAGGACGTTCATCGCTTCAGTGTGTCATGGCCCGCGACCACGGGCCATGACGTTCAAGGACGGGAAAGCGCGCGCCCGATCGTCCGGCTACGCCGGCGCCAGATCCGCCAGGAAATCCTCCGACGCCTTGATGGCATCGGGCCGGTCGATGTGCATCCACACCCCGTCGAGCCGCATGCCGAACATGCGGCCCCTGGCGATGGCCTTGTCCCAGAGCGGATTGATGGAGAACTTGCCCGGCGCCATGCCGTCGAACAGGCGCGGGTGCAGGATCTCGACGCTCATCCACACAAAAGGCGAGATGCGCCCCTCGGGCACGCGCGCCAGCCGTCCGTCCGCGTCCATCATGAAATCCCCGCGGCCCTCGTAGCAGACGGTGGACACGGTCGGCGCGAGCAGCATCAGCGCATCCATCGTCTCCGCGTTCCAGCGGGCGGAAAGCTTCTCCAGCGCATGGCTCGCGCCTTCCACCCACACCGTGTCGGCATTGGCGTGGTAGAACGGCTCGCCCTTGAAGTGCGGCAGCGCCTTGAGGATGCCGCCGCCGGAATCGAGCAGCCCGCCGCTCTCGTCGGAGATCGCGATCTCCACGTCCTTGCGCCCGGCCAGGTGCGCCCTGATCTGCTCGCCCCGGTAATGGGTGTTGACCACCACCAGCGTCACGCCCGCGGCGGCCAGCCGGTCGATCACGTGGTCGATCAGCGCGCGCCCGCGCACTTCGACCAGCGGCTTGGGCGTGGTGTCGGTGAGGGGCCGCATCCGCGTCCCCAGGCCCGCCGCCATGATCATCGCGCGCGTGATCGTGCTCACGTCTCAGCTCCCGCGCGGCCGGCCGCGCGCCTCGAGTGGAATCGTGCGGTCATACCATGCTTTGAGCGGCGCGAGCGCGGGATGTTCGAGGTCGCGGTTCAGGTAGCCCCACACCCGCGGCAGGTAATCCAGATAGCGCGGCTTGCCGTCCCTTTTGTGAAGGCGGGAGAAGATGCCGGCGATCTTGGCGTTGCGCTGCGCGGCCATCACGGCCATTTCGGCGCGGTGGCTCGCGGCGTCCACGCCGGCGGCCGCGATGTAGCGCCGGGTCATGGCTTCGGCGAGGCCGTCCGGCACGTCGCGGCGCGCGTCCTCGACCAGCGAGATCAGGTCGTAGCTTTTCGCGCCGGCCACCGCGTCCTGGAAATCGATCAGGCCCACGCGGGTCAGCCCGTCGCGCTCCGGCAGCCAGATCAGGTTCTGGGCGTGATAGTCGCGATGCACGAAGACGGGCACCGCCGCCAGCACCGGCGCCAGCACCTGCCGCCACAGCGCGCGATGCTGGGCCACCTCGTCCGCCGCCGCCGCCCGGCCCAGCGCCAGCGGCAGGAACCAGTCCGTCATCAGGTCGGTCTCGGCGATCAGCGCGGTCTCGTCATAGGCATGCAGCGGCTTGCCGGGCGCCAGCGTGGCGGGCGCGGCTTCGGCATGCAGCTTCGCCAGCGCATCGATGGCCGCGCCGTAGAGCTCGTGCGCGTCGGCGCCGCTCGCCAGCTCGCCGGCATAAAGCGCGTCGCCCAAATCTTCGATCAGCGCGAAACCCCGCGCGGGATCGGCGGCGTAGATATCGGGCGCCGACAGGCCCTGGGCGCGCAGGAAGTTCGACGCGGCCACGAAACGCGCCACGTCCGCGCCGGCGAGCCGCGCCACGGCATTGTAGCCCAGCGCGCGGCGCTCCTCCGGCGTGGCGCCGGCGGGCGCGGCGGGCGTTTCGGCATGCTGCGGCTGGTCCATCAGCATGGCCCTGCGGCTGCCATGCGCGACGCGGAAGTACCGCCGCGTGGAGGCATCGCCCGGCAGCGGCGCGACGGTCGCGCCCTCCCAGCCGGCGCTTTTGAGGAACCCCCGCATCGCCTCGTCCCGCTCAGCCATGCGCGCCCTCCGCCGCGAACAGGGGCGTCCAGCGCCCGCAGCCGGCAAGCACGGCGCGCCGCGCGCTCGCGCCGGCATCCGACAGATGCACGTGGAGCGCATCGCCCGGAATGCGGTCCGGCGCGCGCTCCGGCCACTCGACCAGCACCGCGCCCGAGGCGAGCGCATCGTCGAAGCCCAGCTCGTCGAGCTCGCTTTCGCGCCCGACCCGGTAGAGGTCGAAATGGCTCACGGTCAGCCCGGGCGTCTCGTAGACCTGCACCAGCGTGAAGGTCGGGCTCGGCACGTCCTCGGCCACGCCCAGCGCGCGCAGGATGCTCCGCGCCAGCGCCGTTTTCCCCGCGCCGAGATCGCCCGCGAGCGCCACCGCGTCGCCGGTGGCCAGCACGCGCGCGATCCGCGCGCCCAACGCCTCCGTGGCGGCGGGATCGGGAAGGTCGATTTCGGCCCGTAGATGCTGCATCAGCCGGCGACTGCGTCCATCACTTCCTTCGGCCGCCGCTTGATGGCGAGCAGATAGGCGGCGGCCGGCGCGTCCGGCGCGCGGCGGCCCTGCTCCCAGTTCTTCAAGGTCGAAAGCGGGATGCGATAGGCCGCCGCGAAGCGCTGCTGCGACATCCGCAGCGAGCGCCGGATCGCCTTCACGTCGGGCGGCAGTTTCACGATCGCCACCCGCATGCCCGCAACCTTGCGGCTCCTGGAATGCTCCACGGCCTGCTTCACGCCTTCGATCCATTCGCGGCCGAATTTGCGCATCGGGGCGCTATACGCCAGTGGCGCCCGGATGTCGAGCCGGAAAGGGGCATTTGCCGGGCAATTTGCCCTGCGGCCCGGGCCATGATAGCCCGCGCCGGGAAGGACATTCATGGTCGAGCGCATTCTCATCGTCGGTGCGGGGCAGGCGGCGGCGCAGGCCGTGGCGACCTTGCGCGCCGAGGGTTTCGCGGGCGCGCTGACCATGGTGGGCGACGAGCCGTATGCGCCTTACCAGCGCCCGCCGCTGTCCAAGACCTATCTCGCCGGCACCTTCGAGCGCGAGCGGCTGTTCCTGAAGCCGGACGCCTTCTACGCCGAAGCCAGGTGCGAGCTCATCCTCGGCGTGCCCGCGCGCGCCATCGACCGGGCCGCGAAGACGCTGGCGCTCGCCGACGGGCGCGTGCTTGCTTACGACAAGCTCCTGATCGCGACGGGCTCGCGCGTGCGCCGCATCCAGGTGCCGGGCGCCGAGCTTCCCGGCATCCATTATCTGCGCAGCATCGCCGACGTGGACGGGCTGCGCCCCGCCTTCAAGACCGCCCGGCACCTGGCCGTGGTGGGCGGCGGCTATATCGGGCTCGAGGTGGCGGCCGTGGCGCGCAAATACGGGCTGGCCGTCACCGTGTTCGAGGCGATGGACCGGGTGATGGCGCGCGCGGTGTCCCGCCCGGTCTCCGCCTTCTACGAAGAGGTGCATCGCCAGGCGGGCGTGGCGTTCGCGCTCAACACCGGCGTGGAGGCGTTCGAGGGCGGGCGCCGGCTCGAGGCCGTGCGCGCGGGCGGCAGGCGCTTCGAGGCGGACGTGGCGCTGGTCGGCATCGGCATCGTGCCCAACCACGAGCTCGCCAAGGCCGTCGGCCTCGATTCCGGCGACGGCATCCGCGTGGACGAATTCTGCGCGACCGGCGATCCCGCCATCTTCGCCGCGGGCGACTGCACCCGCCATCACGGCCGCGACGGCCATCTCATCCGGCTGGAATGCGTGCAGAACGCCATCGACCAGGCCAAGCACGCGGCCCTGGCCATGGTCGGCAAGCCCACGCCCTATCGCGAGGTGCCCTGGTTCTGGTCCGACCAGTACGACCTCAAGCTCCAGATCGCCGGGCTGGCCTGGCCGGAAGACCGGATCGTGCTCCGGGGCGACCAGAAAGCCCGGAAATTCGCGGTTTTCCACCTGCGCGACGGCAAGGTGGCGGCGGTGGAGGCGGTCAACGCCGCGCCGGAATATATTGTCGGCCGCAAGCTGATCGCGGACGGCCAGCGTGTCGCGGCGGAGCGGCTTGCGGACACCACCGTTCCTATGAAAAACATAACCTGACGCGTGCGTCACCAAGCGCGGGCGGCAGGCTTAAGAAGCGGAACACCGGAATGCCCAAGATCAAGTACATCGAGCACAACGGCAAGGAGCACGAGGCCGAAGTGCCCGTGGGCTGGAGCGTGATGGAGGGGGCGGTGAAGAACCTCATCCCCGGCATCGACGCCGATTGCGGCGGCGCCTGCGCCTGCGCCACCTGCCACGTCTATGTCGACGAGGCCTGGCTGGCCAAAATGCCGCCCAAGCAGGACATGGAAGAGACCATGCTCGACTTCGCCCAGGACCTCGAGCCCAATTCGCGCCTGTCCTGCCAGCTCAAGGTGACGCCGGAGTTCGAAGGCCTGGTCGTGAAGATGCCCAAGAGCCAGCATTGAGACGCGGCGCGTGATCTGGCAGCGCCATCACCTCCTCGCCGCCATCGTGGCGCTCGTCATCGCCGCCGCCTTCCTGGCCTTCATGGCCCCGGAGCTCGGCTGGCTCGGCCGCTAGCTCAGGCGGCAGCGTCGAGGCGGGCGAGCTCGGCCTCGAATGCGAAGCAGAGCTGCCTGGCTTCCTCGTCGGGCAGCCAGCGCGACATCTGCGGGAAGATGGTGCGGTAAAGCCGGACCTTGCGCGCGTCCCACGGCATGGTCTGGGCGGCGCGCGCCTGCGCCAGAAGCCGCATCAGGTCGCGGCGCACCTCGTCCGGATCGGCGCGATAGACGTGCTCCGGCCTGTCCTCCAGCAATTCGGGCTGGGGATCGGACAGGAACAGGTCGGGTTGCCGGTTGGAAGCCATGATGTCCGCCGAATCACCCGCGATTATGCGCCGGACGCATCAAGCGCGGGAGGCAGGCCGGCGCGTTATCCCCATGTCCGGTCAGGATTTCTTCTTCTTTCTCGCGGGCGTGGTCGGGTTCTCCACAGATGAGGTTTCCGCCAGCAACTCGTGGATGTCCTCCGCATGGATCAGCGGTCCGTCGCAGATGCGCGCGAGCAGATCGGCCTGCCTGGGCTCCAGCGCGATCAGGCGGCCCAGCACATTCAGCAGGTCAAGAAGATCGGTGGTGTACTCCGGAAGCCAGTGATCGGGCTGGATCTTGTCGAGCGGGGAGGGCGGTCTGCGGGCGCCGATGATCGGGCGGCTGCGGTCGCGCCTGCGGTAGCTGAACCATTGCCGCAGCACTTCCTTGCCGGAGACTTCGTACGTCCACATCGCCGGCGTGACGTTCGCGACATAGCCCTTGCCGATCTTCAGCCGCTGTTGCGCGGCGTCGTAGTCCATGGTGTCGGGCAGCGGCTCTGGCGCGCCGGGGATGGCGCCGCCTTTCGGAATGGTCGGCGCGTCGTGCGCCATGCGCGGCGCGCCCTTGGGGCGGCCGGCGTCCTTGTCCGCGAAACGCTCGCCATAGGTATGAAGCCAGATCACCTCGCGGCCGATCGCGACGGACTCGGCGAACAGCTTGGCATCGGCCGTGAGCGGGAGCCGCAGGCCCGGCTGTATGAGATCGTCCTTGAACCGCGCCGTAAAAGCCGGATGCGCCATCACCGCGGCGATATAGGCGAACACGTCCTCGGCGGTGACGCCCGCATGAGTCTTCGCAAGCAGTTTCAGGACTTCCGGCCGCACATTCGGCTCTTTCGCCGCCGCATCGCGCCAGAGCGGATACACGCGACCGCCACGGCCGTGATAGTGGTCCAAATCTGGAATATTGGAGGTGAAGGCAATTGAGGGACCGGACTTTGGCGAGCTGCGATCAAGCGCTGTCAGAAATAGTTGTTGTGCAGAATAAGAGTTCCAGAGCGTGGGGTTCGGTCTGTTGACGAGACGCGAGTCTGGAACGATCCACTGCGCATCGAAGGACCGAAAAGAATAGCGGGTCGGTACCACCACGGCACTCATGTCTTTTGAGACGGGCTCTGAGCGATATTCGTGTCCGGCCAGGCCGGATTTGGATGCCTTATCGAGGGTCTTATCGCCGCCCTCGTGAGGGTGAAAAAGGAGCTCCTTTTTCTCCGAGTTCTTTTCAGAGGTGAGCCTTTTCCAGCGCAATTCCAAAGACTCTTTGTCCGGCGCGATAACCCAAGTGCGTCCCGGCATTACGCCGGAGCCATTATAGATGAAGAGGTCTTCCAGTTTCGGAAACTCGGCCCAGAGTCCCGTTGCTGAGGGAAGGAAGGGCGCGCGCCAGTCCGACGGGCAATCTTCCCATGCTGCGTCGTCGATGGAATAGGATTGCAACTCCTCGAATTTCTCTTCGCGACGGCCTTTCGCCAGGGCGCGGAACCGCACCTTTGCCGGCTTGTTTTCGCTCTTGCTCAGCTTGCGTGCCGCCAGGACGATGCAGACGGGCTGTTGCACGCCCTGAAAGATGCGTGTCGCCACCTCAGGCTGATGGCCTTCGGGCGAACAATCGATCACCCAGATTTCCGAGCAGGTGCGGCGCAAGTCGTCGCGCATCCTCTCGAAACCGGGGCCATTCAGAAATCCCGCGACCGTGATGAAGCAGACGATGCCTTCCTCGTCCTTCTCCGGCAGGCCTGTAGACGCTGCGAGGCCTGCCCCGAAGACCTTCCAGGTCGCCCAGCGCCAGAAATAGACGTAGAGATTCTTGAGATGCTTGGCATGGGCGCCCACGCCCCACGCCGGCGGCGGCCGCCACCGCTCCATCGGCGCTTCGCGCCCGGGCGTGCCGGCCTCGATCCAGCCGCCGCGCCCTTCCGCTTTCTCCTTATACGGCGGGTTGCCGATGACGACGGTGATGCGCTCTTCCTTCTTGACCCTGTTCGCCTCGCGGCGCGACCTGGCGATCGGCTCATAGGTCTGGCCGAGCTGCTCTTCCTCGATGAAGGGATTGCCGAGCGTGTCGGTGATGTAGAGTCTGGGATCGGGAAGCGGCGGGGCCTTTTTCTTCTTCTTTTCATCCTCCGTGATCATCAGCGACTGCATTTCCGCCATGATGCGGAGCTGCGCCACCGCATACGGGCCGAACTGCAACTCGAATCCGATGATGCGCTTGGCCGCGGCCTCGATGGCGCCGCGCACCGCGCCCTCGCCCTGGTCCTTGGCGACCGTCTCCGCGATCCGGCGCAGGACGCCCAGCGGAAAGGTGCCGGTGCCGACCGCCGGATCGGCGACGGTGACGTCGGAGGCCGCGAACCCGCCGCTCCGCTCGAACAGCGGCCCGCGCAGTGCTTCGTCCACCAGCTTCACCATGGCGCCCACGACTTCCGGCGGCGTGTAGTAGGAGCCGGTGCGCTTGCGCAGTGCGTTGTCGTAAACCTCCAGGAACTCCTCGTAGAAATAGAGCCAGGCTTCCGGCTTGTCCTTGCTGATCGTGTGCCAATCCACCACGTTCAGCACGCGCGTGAGCGTCTTGATGGAGGTTTCAAGCTCTTTGCGCGTCTCGTCGCTTTCCGTCAGAATCCGCAGCGCCGTACCGATCAGCGAATTCGATTTGCGCAGGTCCATCGCCGCGGTCTCGATGCCGTGCGTCAGATCGATGTCGCGGGCCCGCGCCACCAGCAGGCCGAAGGTGACGGCCTGGGCATAGCCGTCCGCGAACTGCGCGTCGTCGGCGGTTGGAAACAGAAGATGCCGCCAGTCCTCGGCCAAGGCCGTGAGGCCGGCGTTCCCTTGCGCCATCTGCTCGACGACTTCCTCGCGCAGCAGGCGGCAGAGCCGCGCGCTCACTTGCGCAAGCTGCGGCGCGGATTTCGGCGGGGTTGGCTGCCAGTGCAGGAAGCTGGAAACGAGCGCGCGCAACGTCTCCGGCGCCTTGAGCTTTGTGCCAGACGTTTCGATGTCGCCGTCGAGCTGGATGATCTTTCCTTCGAGCTTGCCGTCGTGCCAGAGGCTGAAGCTGTTGCCGTCGGTGTAGAGCAGATTGGGAAGCGATTTGAGCTTCTCCCACTGCTCGCGGTCGTGGGAGCCGGGTTCGAACTTGTTGGGATTCGCGCCCTTTCCCGGCGCTTTCACCTCGATGAAACCGACCAGGGTGTTGGTCACCGTCACGGCGAAGTCCGGACGCGACTTGAGATGCTTGACGGTTGTCTCGCCGACGAGGTTCACCGCCTTTGGCGGCAGGCCGTCGATTTCCGCCAGATCGTGCAGCAGGCTTTCGAGCGGATTGCGAAGCTGATCCTCCGGCGCGCCGCTGATGGCCGGGCTCGAGAATTTTGCCTTTGCGCGCGATCCGAAATCCGAAATCGCTTCTGCGAATCTCTTAGCCAAACCCGGCCCCTCGGACACGAATCAATCGTGCAATGACGTAATCATGCCCGCGCGCCGCGGACAAACGGCGGAATCCTACATCGCCCCCGTGTCCGCCTTCTCCCGCCCGAGCATCCGCTTGAACCAGCTCGACACCCCGTGCCGCTTCTTCTTGCGGTCGATGTCGGCCTGGCTCCTGACCCACGCGATCTGGACCACGCGGCGCTCGCCCACGAACGGGGTGTGGCCGTGCCAGCTATGGTCGGCGCGCTTGAAGCCGACGATGGCGCCGGTCTCGGGCGCGGCTTCGGCGACATAGTCGGCGAAGTCGCGGTCGTTCTTCAGCACGCGGAAGCGGCCGTCGGGGCTGTCCCAGGTGTCGTTGAGGTAGATCAGCGCGGTCGCGATCTTGCTCTCGCTGTCGCAATGGATGCGGCCCTCATGCGCGGCGGAGATCTTGCGCACGGTGATGAGCGTGGGATAGGGCGACAGGTCGAGCGACAGGGCCTTCGACACCGCGGCGGTGAAGGCGGGGCTTTCGATCTCGCGGATCATCTCGGCGAAGGCGCCCTTCACCTGCATCTGCTCCAGGGGGTGGAAGCCCGTGGCCCTGATGTCGGGGAAATCGTCGTGCAGCGGCGCGACCGCGTCCTTCTTCAGCGCGCCGGTGCCCATGAAGAAGTCGAACGGCTCGTGCCGGGTTTCAAGCGCCGCGATGGCGTCGAGATCGAGGATGCTCATGGCGCGGTTTATACCGCCGCAGGGCGCATTCTGTCATCGGGGTAAGGGGTGGCGCGTAGTCCATCCGCCCCCCCTCGAGGGAGGGCCGACAAAATCAGGAGCGAAGCGACGGATTTTTCGGGGTGGGGTGACAGCTCAGGCGATCGAGCATTGACCCCACCCCGAAATTTGTCTCGCTGCGCTCGCCAAATTGTCGGCCCTCCCGCAAGGGGAGGGCGGATCGCCTCACCCCGCCCGCTCCAGCGGCGCGAAGTCTTCCATGCGCCTTGGCAGGTGGCAGCGCACGAAGGTGCCCTGGCCGGGGGCGCTCTGGACTTCGACCCAGCCGTGATGGAGTTCCACCAGCCGGTTGACGAGCGCCAGCCCCAGGCCGGCGCCGGCGCGGCGCCCGGCCCGGCCGCGCGCGGCGAAGCGCTCGAACACGTTGGCCATCACCTCACGGGCGATGCCGGGCCCGGTGTCCGACACCCAGATCTGCACGTCGTCGCCCACCACCGCGCCGCCCAGCGTGATGGTGCCGTCGGGCGGGGTGAAATTGAGCGCGTTGGAGATGAGGTTGAACACCACCTGGCGGATGCGCCGCTGGTCGAGCACCACGGGCCCCACGTCGGGCGGGCAATCCAGCACCAGCGCGATGGCGCGGCTCTCGGCGTTCTTGCGCAGCCGGTTGGCGAATTTCGACAGCAGCTCGTAGAGGTCGAACGGCGCCAGCTGCAGCTGCATGGCGCCGGAATCGATCATGGCGAGGTCCAGCAGGTCCGAGGTGATCTCGATCAGCTCGCCCGAGGCGGTCAGGATGTCCTGCACGTAGTCCGCCTGCCTGGGGTTCAGCGCGCCGGCATGGCCCTCGCGCAGCAGGTCCGCGAAGCCCACCACCGCGTTGAGCGGATCGCGGAACAGGAACGAGGCCTGGTAGACGAATTCCGATTTGAGCCGGTCGGCGGCCTCCAGCGCCTCGGCGCGGTCGCGCAGCGCGGTCTCGATGCGCGAGCGGTCCGTCACGTCGGCGAAGGTGACGAGCGTGGCGCCGTCGGGCAGCGGCGCCAGCGAGGCCGACACGATGGTCTTGTCGGAGCGCTCGATCTCGCCCCATTCGCTCCTCCGCTCGGCGCCGGAGGAGACGGCCGCCACCAGCTTCTCCCACGCCGCTTCCTCGCCGAAGCGCAGCACGCAGGCCTGCGCCAGCCTGCGGATATGCGGCTCGCCGGACAGCTCGGCCGGCTCCAGCTCCCACAATTTCGCGAAGGCCGCGTTGTGCAGCTTGAGCTTGCCGTCCGGCCCGAACACGGCCACGCCTTCCTGCAGCGTGTCGAGCGTGGCCGACTGCACCTTGATCAGCGTGTTGTAGGAGCTTTCCAGCGCGAGTTTTTCGGTGACGTCCTCGTAGAGGAAAATGAGCCCGCCGAAGGGATGGGGCTGGGCGACGACGCGCAGCGTCTGCCCGCCCGGCACGTGCCACAGTTCCTCCGGCAGGTATTCGCCGGACTGTTCGTAGAGCGCGAGCCGCTGGCGCTTCCACGCCTGGTAGTTCGGCTGCTCGGGCAGCTTGCGCTCCTCGCGCAGCCGGTCGAGGATCTCCGCGTCGGTGGGGTGGGTCTCCAGCCACTTCTCCGGCAGGCTCCAGAGCCGCGCGAAGGCGGCGTTGTGGAAGGAAAGCCGCTGGTCCTTGCCGAAGATGGCGACGGCGGTGGCGAGCTTGTCCAGCGTGTCGGCATGGGCGTCGAGATGCTGCTGCAGCCGCGCCTCGGCGCTCGTCACGTCCGTGACGTCGATGGCGGCGCCCACGATGCGCCCGTCGCCCACGGGCGCGTGCGTGAAGGCGAGGGCGCGGCGCTGTCCGCCCACGATGGCGTAGCGCTTGGCCTCGAGCGGCGCGTTCTCCGCCCGCGCGGCGGCGGCGAGATCGCGCTCGCCGCGGTCGAGCGCGGTCTGCGTCGCCGCCAGCGCCGCTTCGTCGGCCAAGCCGGTGGCGCCGAGATAGGCGCGGTTGCCCCAGAGCAGCGCAAGCGTGCGGTCGCGCAGCCACACCGGGATCGGCAGCGCGTCCAGCACGGCGCGGAAGTCCGGCGCCGCGGCTTTGGCCTCGGGCTCTTCCTCCAGCCACAGCGCCGCCATGCCGCCCACGGCGCGACCGCGCAGGCGCACGCCGCGCCCGTTGCGGTCGCGCGCGGTGAGCGCGAAAGCGGCGCCGCGGTCGCCGAGCGCGTCCAGCGCTTCGGAAAGCGCCGTGGCGTCCGGCCCCTCGAGGCAGGAATCGAGAATGAGCTCCGCGCCGCCATAGGAGCGCGGCTCCGCGCCGTCGCGGCCCCACACCAGCACCGCCTCGCGGCCCGCGCCGATGAGCGCGTCGCGCGCATTGGCGCCGGCGCGCGCGCGCGATTCCGAGGTGCGCAAAAGCCTGCGCAGCCGCGCCGCCGCGCGCTGCTCGGCCAGCGCCCACAATCCCGCCGCGGCGGCGAGCGCCACCGCGCCCATGACGATGCCGCCGGCCACCGTGGCCGGATCGGCGGCGAAGGCGGGCAGGGGAACGAGCGCGAAGAGCAGCGCCCCCCGCGCCGCCGGCCATCCCCCCTGTCCCCGCCTGGGACCCATGCCTGCGAACCCTCTCGTCCGCCGTCGAATCGGCGAATCACATTGGAATCAACAGGATACGTAAGGAGGGTGAGTCCCGGTAGGGGTTGTGGTTAAGAAATTATGAACGACCAGATCTGGCCCCACAGCCCAGATGTCGCGGTCCGTTCGTCCACAGGCCCGATTGTTGAATCGGATCAGGCCATTAGGAATTCGGTGTACGGAGAAACGCGCGCCCCGCCGCCGTCACCCTGACCATGGCCGCCCCGTCCGCACCACGAACCCGGGTGACGAGCCCGCGGGCGTTGGCCTCTTCCCACACCGGCAATCTGGGGCAGGAGGTGCGCCAGGCCTCCATCACTTCCGCATACGGACGATCCGCCTTCGCCACCCAGGCGACGAGGTCGGCGATAAGGGGCTCGAGCGGATCGGCCATCTCAATACCGGTAATGATCCGGCTTGAACGGGCCGTGCTTGTCGACGCCGATGTAGCCGGACTGCTTGTCGGTCATCTCGGTCAGCTTGACGCCGATCTTGGCGAGGTGCAGGCGCGCGACCTTCTCGTCCAGCGCCTTGGGCAGGGTGTAGACCTTCTTCTGGTATTTGCCGGGATGGCCGTAGAGTTCCATCTGCGCCAGCGTCTGGTTGGTGAACGACGCCGACATCACGAAGCTCGGATGGCCCATGGCGTTGCCGAGGTTCACCAGCCGGCCTTCCGACAGAAGGATGATCCGCTTGCCGTCCGGGAACTCGATCTCGTCCACCTGCGGCTTGACGTTGTGCCACCGGAAGTTCTTCAGCGCGCCCACCTGGATCTCGGAATCGAAGTGGCCGATGTTGGCCACGATGGCGCGGTCCTTCATCGCCCGCATGTGATCCACCGTGATGACGTCGACATTGCCGGTGGCGGTGACGAAGATGTCGGCGCGCCTGGCGGCGTCGTCCATCGTCGTCACTTCGTAGCCTTCCATCGCCGCCTGCAGCGCGCAGATCGGATCGATCTCGCTCACCATCACCCGGCATCCGGCCTGGCGCAGCGACGCCGCCGAGCCCTTGCCCACGTCGCCGAAGCCCGCGACCATGGCGACCTTGCCCGCCATCATCACGTCGGTGCCGCGGCGGATGCCGTCCACCAGGCTCTCGCGGCAGCCATAGAGATTGTCGAACTTGGACTTGGTCACGCTGTCGTTGACGTTGATGGCGGGGAAGAGGAGCTTGCCTTCCTTCTCCATCATGTAGAGGCGGTGCACGCCCGTGGTCGTCTCCTCCGACACGCCCCTGATGTTCGCGGCGATTTCGGCGAACCAGCCCCTGGACTTCTCCCTGAGGAGCCGCTTGATCAGCGCGAAGAAGACTTCCTCTTCCTCGTTGCCGGGCTTGTCGAGGAAGCCCGTGTCGCCCTTCTCGGCGCGCAGGCCCAGATGGACGAGCATGGTGGCGTCGCCGCCGTCGTCCAGGATCATGTTGGGCATGCCGCCGCCGTGCCAGTCGAACAGCCTTGCGGTATAGTCCCAGTAATCCTTCAGGCTCTCGCCCTTGATGGCGAAGACCGGCGTGCCGCCCGCCGCGATCGCCGCCGCCGCGTGATCCTGCGTCGAATAGATGTTGCACGACACCCAGCGCACGTCCGCGCCCAGATGCTTCAGCGTCTCGATCAGCACCGCGGTCTGAATGGTCATGTGCAGCGAGCCCGCGATGCGCGCGCCCTTCAGCGGCTGCGCCTTGCCGAACTCCTCGCGCGTCGCCATCAGGCCGGGCATCTCGGTCTCGGCGATGGCGATCTCCCGACGCCCCCAATCGGCCAGGCTGATGTCCTTGACGGCATAATCCTGGGGGGCGGTCATGGCCGAAATCCTCGAAAAGCGCGGCGGATATAGCAGGGCGGGCAGGGGGAGGCAAGGAGGATATAAAGAAATCTATATGTCTTTATTTCCGCCGGGTGCCGCGAAAAATTCATTGGCCCCGCAAGGCTTTGGCGCTGGAATGGCCGTCGCCACAAACGGGAGGTTTGCCATGTCCAGCCACGCGGCCGGCGCGCGCCCGCGCCCCGATCTCGATCCCATCGAATGGGCGGTCCTGGGCGTGATCATCGCCGGCTCCAGCCTCGCGCTCTCGATCCAGACGAAATTCGAGCAGCACAGAAAAGCCAGGAGCGAGGAGCTCCAGAGGAAGGCCGTCGCCGGAAATCTCGTGCGCCTCGCCAACATGGGCGACGCGCTGCACGGCCTGCGCCAGGCGATGGAGCTGATCCACAAGGTGGGCCGCATCGCGTTCGACAAGGAGAAGCACGGCATCGATTCCGCCTCGCTGGTGTTCGACGACGATGCGTCGGCGGAGGAATACAACGCCCTGTTCGACCGCGCGCTCTACCTCATCGGCCGCCTCAACCGGCTCGTCATGGAGCTCGATCCCGAGGGCCTGCCGCTCGGCGACGACGACCGCAAGGCGTTCTTCGGCAAGCCGGTGGCCGAGATCCGGGAACGCACGCTCGCCGCCATCCACCCCGACAACGATCCCTACCAGCGGCTCAGCGAGGCGGGGCTGGTGCTCGAGATCTTCGAGAGGCTCCTCGGCGACCTCGGCGCGGCGCTGGAAACCGGAAACCGGGCGGCGCCCGCGTGAATTCCCCTTTGCGGGCACCGCCCGGCTTGATCTAAGTCGTAATCCGACATGTCCAGCTTCCTCACCACCGTCCCCGCGCGGCTCGACCGCCTCCCCTGGAGCCGGTTCCACACGCTGGTGGTGGTGGCGCTGGGGGTCACCTGGATCCTCGACGGGCTCGAGGTCACGCTGGTGGGCTCGCTGGCGGGCGTGCTCGGCGGGCGCGGCACGCTGGGGCTGACGGGCGCCGAGATCGGCTATGCCGGCAGCGCCTACATCGCCGGCGCGGTCCTGGGCGCGCTGTTGTTCGGCGACCTCACCGACCGCTTCGGCCGCAAGAAGCTCTTCCTCGTCACCCTCGGCGTCTATCTCGCCGCTACCATCGCCACGGGCCTGTCGTGGGATTTCGCGAGCTTCGCGCTCCTGCGCTTCCTCACCGGCGCGGGGATCGGCGGCGAATACGCCGCGATCAATTCCGCGATCCAGGAGTTCGTGCCGGCGCGGCTGCGCGGCCGCGTCGATCTCTTCGTCAACGGCAGCTTCTGGGTCGGCGCCGCCATCGGCGCGCTGGGCTCGATCGTGGTGCTCGATCCGGCGCTGGTGCCCGCCGCCTACGGCTGGCGGCTCGCCTTCATCCTCGGCGGCGCGCTGGCCGGCATCGTCATCCGGCTGCGCGTCTTCGTGCCGGAAAGCCCGCGCTGGCTGATGACGCATGGCCGGGCGGCGGAAGCCGAGGCCGTCGTCGCGGAGATCGAGCGCCATGTGGGCGGCCAGTTCGGCATGGTGCTGACGGACGACGAGCTGCCGCCGATCCGCCTGCAGTATCGCGGCGCGGGCACGGGCCTCGCCGCGCTCGCGGCCACGCTCTTCCGCCGCTACCCGTCACGGACGTTCCTGGGCCTGGTGCTGATGGCGACGCAGGCGTTCTGCTACAACGCCATCTTCTTCACCTACGCGCTGATCCTGACGAAATTCCAGGGCGTCGATCCCACGAAGGTGGGGTGGTACGTGCTGCCCTTCGCGGCGGGGAATTTCCTGGGCCCGCTCCTGCTCGGCCCGCTGTTCGACATCTGGGGCCGCAAGCCCATGATCGCGGGCACCTACATCCTGTCGGCCGCGCTGATGGTGCTGTCGGGATTCCTGTTCGAGACGGAGTCCGTGGGCGCCTTCGGCCAGACCGTGCTGTGGAGCGTGAACTTCTTCTTCGCCTCCTGCGGCGCGAGCGCGGCCTATCTCACCGTGGGCGAGAGCTTTCCGCTGGAGGTCCGCGCGCGGGCCATCGGCTTCTTCTACGCTTTCGGCACCGCCATCGGCGGCATCTCGGGTCCCGCGCTGTTCGGCGTGCTGATCGAAAGCGGCGAGCGGCTGCACATCCTGTGGGGCTACCTCATCGGCGCCGCGCTGATGTTCGTGGGCGGCCTGACCGAACTCCGCTTCGGGCCCGACGCCGCCCGCGTCCCCCTGGAGGCGATCGCGCCGCCCCTGTCCCGGGTGGAGTGATCTCGCCGCCGGTCAAAGCCTCTCCGCTCCGGCCCACGCGCCGAGCGCTGGCCGGGTGTCGAGGATGGGAACCGGAAGTCCGGCCGGAGCCTACTTCGGCTTCTTCGGCGTCGCGGGCGTCATCGCGGCGGGCGCGGGCGCCGGTGTCGCGCTGGCGGCGGGCGCGGTGGCGTCGCCGTCCTTGTCCATGTCGCAATGCTTCCAGCCGTGATGGTGTCCCATCATGTCCATGCCCATCACCTTGCCGCCGTTCATGCCGGCCATGACGCCGCAGACCAGGACGAGGATGGCGATGATCAGCACCCAGTAGCCAAGCAGCGTGCCCAGCGTCCTGGTGAAGCCGCCCGCCTTGCCGGCGGCGAACAGGATGAAGAAAGCGAGGATGGAGATGAAGGTCGCGTGCAGGATGCCGCCGACCAGGAACATGTGCTCATGCATGGTTTGCCCCCAACGGTAGTGTCACATCGCGCCGCCCCGTGGCGCGGCGGGCAGTATAGGCGGTTCCATGACGGAATGTCGGGTGTTTTGCGCCCGACCCATGCCGCGTTGCAGCAAGCCGGCGCCGGCGCGGAGGTCCCGGCGCACCTTTTGCCGGCCAAGTCCGGGCTTTCGGCATGGTGCCGCTTGCCGTCCCCGGCGAGCGCCGCGTTTGGGCGCGGGGTCCAGGTGGTGCGAGCCGCACGAAGCTTCGGCCCTGATCGGCCAAGTGGCTGGTTTTCTGAAGGATTTCGCCGCGAATCGGGACATCCGATGGCTGAGGCATTGCCACAAATATTCCTCTGTGACCCTCTTGCGTTCTACTCTGGGCTGTACTATATCCCTCGCCGAGGACACGCAGGAGTTTTGAACCGTTGAAGTGACGCTACCGCAAGACCAGACAGGCAAGGGCGCACTCTTGCGTGCAGCCCGCGCGCAGGTCGTGGATCGAAAGGCCGGATAGGCTCCAAACAGAGCCGTCCAGCGGCAGTCCCTCCGGGGCGCGAGGCTGGGGTGTTGCACCAAGGGTGGCCCTGGCATCACAGCGACCGGACCCAACGACTGTCCGGGCGAAGATCCCTCCCGCGCATGCAAGCCGTGGAGACTCCACACCGGCGATGCGGCTGACGGCCTAGCCTCCGTCACGCCGCCGGCCCAAGGGAGATCACATCCAGCCCTGGCCATCGCGATGGTCCAGGGCTTTGGTGTGTCTTGCCTTCTCCTTCTCCGCCGGCGCGGGGAAGGAAGGATCAGGCCGCCTTCGCCTGCGTCCGGGTCAAATTCCGCAGCAGGACGCCGGCCACGCGCGGCGCGGCGAATTCGGCGCCGACCATGAAGCGCATGAGCGGGCCGAAGCTGTTGGCGGCGGCGGGGCCGATGAAGTAGAGGCCCGCCACCGAGCTTTCGAAGGTGTCGGCGAGGATCGGCGTGTTCTGGACCTGCGCGATCCGCGCACGCAGCGCGCCATCGAGCCAGCCCAGGCGCTCGAGGTTCACCCGGTAGCCCGTCGCCGCCACGATATGGTCGCACGCCAGCGACGTGGCGCCGTCCGGACCGCGCACCTCCAGCGCCACGCGCCCGCCCTTCAGCGACGCGCCCTGGAGATGGTGCCCGAGCAGCGCGGGGATCCTGCCCTGGATGCGCTCGCGCATGAACCAGCCCGGCGCCGGGCCCAGATGCATGCGCACCGCGCGCAGGCGCAACGCCTCCGGCAGCTTGTGGAAGACAAGCGGAAGGTGGACGCAGAAGAACGAGCGCCAGCCGGGACCGATGCCCGTCGGCGGCTTCTGGATGGTCTTGAGCAGGGAGCCCGCGTCCGGATCCGGCGGGGAGTGGAAGCGGATCGCGCCGTCGCGCGCCACGATGGTGACCTTGGCGCCGCAATCGTCCAGCAGCGCGGCGGTGTCGATGGCCGAGGCGCCGGCCCCCAGCACGACCACCTCCTTGCCCGCGAACTGTCCGGCGTCGCGGTGGTCGAAGCTGTGCGACAGGGCGCAGGCGGGCAGGGCGGAAAGCATCGGCGGGATGTGGGCGAAGGCGGTGATGCCAACGGCGGAGACGACGTTGCGCGCGCGCAACGTCTCGCCGGTCGAGAGCGCGACCTCGAACAGGCCGTCCGCCCGCGTCACGGACGTGACGAGCACGTCCTCGAGCTCCGGCACGAAGCGTTGCTGGAAGGTGGTGGCGTAGGCGTTGAACTGCTCCAGCGGCACCGGCAGGTCGTGGTCCTGGTAGGCGAGGCCGAGCTTCGCGCAGTAATCCTCCAGCCGGCTGCCGGCCCTGGGTGAGGACAGGCTGGAGGCCAGGCCTTCGGACTTGAGCAGCATGTTGCGCGGCATGTGGTTGCGCCAGGTGTCCAGCGGCTTGCCGAAGATCCGGATATCGGCGCCCGCGGCGTTGAGGTGGGCGGCGAGCGAAAGGCCGTAGGGACCGGCTCCGATGATGGCGACGTCGGTGGGCTTTCTCATTTCTGACCTCTGCTGGTCCCGCCCCGGGACGCTTTCCCGAAAGGGCACGCGGGACGCCGTGGAAGTGGCGGTTTCCCGCGCTTTCCTCCAAATTCCGTACCAGCGCGGGGCGCGGCCCGGAAGCTGCAGTCCGCCGGGCGAGCCCCAGGCGATTGCCCCGATGCCCCGGATTCTCCTTTCGACGACCGTCCGCTGGCCCACGGCCGCGCGCCTGGCCGGCGCGCTGGCCGAAAGCGGCTGCCGCGTCGAGACGCTGAGCCCGGCGGATCATCCGCTCGCCGCCAGCCGCTATCCGCAAGTGCGCCACCTCTATCGCCCGCTCCGCCCGCTCGCCTCGCTGGCGGCGGCGATCGGCTCCTGCGCGCCGGACCTGATCGTCGCGTGCGACGACCGCGCGGCGGCCCATCTGCGCGCGCTCCACGCGAAGGCCTCGGGCGAGGTGCGCGCCAGTATCGAACGTTCCCTGGGCGATCCGGCAGGCTACGGCCTGCTCGCCTCCCGCAGCGGCTTCGTCACTGCCGCGCGCGAGGCGGGGATCGCCGCGCCGGAAACGGTCTCCGTCGCCGGCGAAGAGACGTATGAATTCGCGCTCCGGCTCATGGGCCTGCCCGCCGTGCTCAAGGCCGACGGCAGCTGGGGCGGCGACGGCGTGGCCGTGCTGCATGCGCCGCGCGACGCCACGGCCGCCTGGGCAAGGCTCGCCGCGCCCCCGTCACGGCTCCGCAGCCTGGTCCGCGCCGGGCGCCGCCGCGACGCCCATCATCTCGCCGATGCGCTCGCCCCACCCGTGCCCTCGCTCTGCCTGCAGCGTTTCGTGCCCGGCACGCCGGCCACGACCAGCTTCGTCTGCCGCGAGGGCGTGGTGCTGGCCGCCAACCATTTCGACGTCGTCGCCACCAGCGGCGCGGCCGGTCCCGCCAGCGTGGTGCGCCGGGTGGACGATCCGGTCATGGAAGAGGCCGCGCGCAAGCTCGCGCGCCGCTTCGGCCTTTCGGGCCTGCACGGCCTCGACTACGTCCGCGACGGCGCCGGCACGCCCCATCTCATCGAGATCAACCCGCGCGCCACCCAGACCAGCCATCTCGCCTTCGGCCCGGGCCACGACCTCTGCGCCGCGCTGGCCGGCGCCGCGGCGTCCGCCAGCCGCGCCATCTCCAGCGACGACGTGGCGCTCTTCCCCCAGGAATGGACGCGCGACCGCGCCAGCCGCTGGCTCGCCACCGCCCATCACGACGTGCCGTGGGACGACCCCCGCCTGGTCGCGCGCTGCCTGGGCGGCCAGCCCTCGCCGGTGGTTCATGCCGGTTAAGGATTTCCGCTCCGTTAACCGTTCCCTAGGTGGGATGGCGTTAGACGATTCGCTGCGCGCAAGGTCTGGCCGGTCCATGTCGTCTCCAGGGATGCATGTCACGCCCGGGGCGGAAAGCTTCCGCCCGAGCGATCTCGTGCATCTGGCCGGGCGGCGCCTCAACCTCATCCTCGCCACCATGCTCGTCGTCGTCGCGCTGGCCGCGGTGGTGAGCCTGGTGCTGCCCGCCCGCTACACCGCCTCCGCGGTGGTGATGCTCGATCCGCGCAAGAACAACGTCGCCGACGTGTCCGCCGTGGTCTCCGAGCTGCCGGTCGATCCCGCCACCGTTCAGGACCAGATCCAGATCCTCACCTCGCGCGATCTCGCCGGCCGGGTGATCGACAGGCTGGGCCTCGCGGACGATCCCGAATTCAACCCGGCGCTGTCGCCGGGCCCGATGTCCACGCTCTTCGGCGGCGCGGGCATGAGCGAGGCAGAGCAGCGCGACGCGGAGGTCGACACCTTGCTCCGGCACCTGACGGCGAGCGCCGCCGGTCTCTCGACCGCGATCGCCATCACCTATTCGGCCGGCGATCCCCAGAAGGCCGCGCGCATCGCCAACGCCGTCGCCGGCGTCTACATCTCCAGCGAAGTCGACGCCAAGCTCAACGACACCCGCGCCACGAACGACTGGCTGCAGGCGCGCATCCGCCAGCTTTCGCACCAGGTGCAGGCGGCGGAGGCCAACGTCCAGGCCTACAAGGCCGAACACGACATCAACGAGACCGCGGACGGCGCCTCGCTGGTCGACCAGCAGCTCACCGCCATCAACGGCCAGCTCGTCGATGCCAGGAGCGATCTCGCCGAGAAGGAAGCCAACCGCGGCCGCATCGACTCCATGATGAAGGGCGGCCATGCCGGCGACGTTTCGCAGGTCGTGTCCTCGCCGCTCATCGTGCAGCTGCGCGAGCAGCAGGCGGACGTGATCCGCCAGGAAGCCGACCTCGCCACGCGCTACGGCCCCAAGCATCCCAAGCTGATCGCGGCCCAGAACCAGGAGCGCGACCTCCAGGCCAAGATCGACCAGGAGACGGCGCGCATTGCCGGCACCGTCGCCAACGACGTCTCCGTCGCCCGCGCCCATGTCGGATCGCTCGAGGCGAGCCTGCGCCACGCCGAGACCGAGGCGACCGACCAGAACATGGCGCGCGTGCGCCTGAAGGCGCTGGAAGCCAACGCCGCCTCCACGCGCACGATGTACGAAGCCTTCGTCCAGCGCCTGCGCGAGACGCAGAGCCCGATCGGCATTCCCGACGCGCGGGTGATCAGCCACGCCTCCGCGCCCACCAGGCCGTCGTTCCCGCCGCGCGCCACGATCGTCGTGGCCTCGATGCCCGCCGGATTCATGCTGGGGCTTCTCTTCGCGCTGCTGGCCGAACGCTTCGGCGGCGCGATCCCCGCCGCGCGCGCCGTTTCCGCGCGCCCGCGCGTGCCGGTGCTGGCGGAGATCCCAGGCGCCGCCGTCGCGCGCGCCGCCGACGCCGCCATCGACTGGCCGGGCACGCCGTTCAGCCAGGGCGTCGCCGCGCTGGCGCGCCAGCTTTCCGATCCGTTCGGCCCCAGGGTCGTCACCGTCGCGTCCTCGCAGCCCGGCGAGGATTCCTCGTCCATCGCCGCATCCGTCGCGCGCGTGGCTTCGCTGATGGGCCGCCGCGTGGCGATCGTGGACGCCAATCTTCGCGGCCCGATGGCCGCGCGAATCCTGGGCGCCGCGCCCGCGCGGGCCGGGTTGATGGAAGTGCTGGGCGGCAAGGCGCCGCTGTCGCAAGCCATGCAGCGCGACGCGCGGTCCGGCGCGCTGGTGCTGTCGCCCGCCTGGGCGCCGCGCGATCCGCTGGCGGTGCTCGCCACGCGCCAGATGGCGGACCTGCTCGCCCATCTGCGCGGGAGCTGCGACCTGGTGCTGATCGACGCCCCGCCGGTGCTCGCCGCGGCCGAAACGAACGTGCTGGCCCGCTTCTCCGACGCCGTGGCCCTCATCGTCCGCCACGCCCCCGCCACGGTGGTGGACGGCGCCGTCGACGCCCTCGCCGCGCATCAATCCCCACCTGTCGCGCTGGTGATTGCGCGATAGCGCCTCCGCGCTCGCGCGAGGGATGACGTTTCCGTGATCCGCGCCCGCCGCCATGCCGTAACAAACGCGCGCGCCCGGCGAATATTGGTCAGGCCGGGCCCCCGCGTTAGTCTCGCGCCGGGAACCGCAGGAAAATTCGATGACCCGCACCGCCACGCTCGACCGCCGCAAGCTGCTGCTTTCCGCCTCGGCGCTGGCCGGCGCCGGCGCGCTGGCGCTTGCGCCGAAGCTCGCGCGCGGCGCGGCGCCCGCCACCGTCGTGATCGAGCAGTTCTCGCCGGCGGGCAAGGATCTCGGCCCCAGGCGCCTGCCGAAGGTCGTG
Organism: Rhizomicrobium sp.; assembly: GCA_035499995.1. GTDB lineage: Bacteria > Pseudomonadota > Alphaproteobacteria > Micropepsales > Micropepsaceae > Rhizomicrobium. The sequence continues at coordinate 31,411 of DATJXR010000032.1, forward strand.
AGGCCCGAAGCGGACTGGAAGAAGATGCTCCAGCCGCTGCAGTTCGAGGTCACGCGCCATGCCGACACCGAGCAGGCCTTCACCGGCATCTACTGGAACAACCATGCCGACGGACTCTATCGCTGCATCTGCTGCGACACCGCGCTGTTCGACTCGCGGACCAAGTTCGAATCCGGCACCGGCTGGCCGAGCTTCTGGGCGCCCATCGCCAGGATCAACGTGGTGGAGACGCACGACACCAGCTTCCTGATGGATCGCACCGCCATCTCCTGCGCGCGCTGCGACGCCCATCTCGGCCACGTTTTCGACGACGGCCCGAAGCCGACGGGCCTGCGCTATTGCATGAACTCGGCGTCGCTCAAATTCTATCCGCGCGCCACGGCCTGACGCCGCAGAAAGGAACCGCCATGCGTTCGTCCCTCTTCGCCGCCGCGCTCGTCACGCTCGCCGCGCTCCCGGCCTGCGCCGACCAGGCGCCGCGCGCGCTGCCCGCGCCGGCGGTCGACGAGCGGCACGCGACGGCGGCGAGCGAGACGGCCGTGCTGGCGGGCGGCTGCTTCTGGGGCATGCAGGGCGTGTTCGAGCATGTGAAGGGCGTCACGAAGGTGATCTCCGGCTATTCCGGCGGCACCGTCGCCGATCCCAGCTACGGCGAGGTCAGCAGCGGCGACACCGGGCATGCCGAAACCGTGAAGATCGCCTTCGATCCGCGGCAGGTCACCTACGGCCAGTTGCTGCGCATATTCTTCTCCGTCGCGCACGATCCCACCGAGCTGAACCGCCAGGGCCCCGACGACGGCACGAACTACCGCTCGGACATCTTCTTCACCTCGCCCGAGCAGAAGGAGATCGCCACCGCCTACATCGCCCAGCTCGGCAAGGCGCATGCCTATGGCGATCCCATCGTCACCCGCGTCGACAAGTTCACCGCGTTCTATCCCGCGGAGGATTATCACCAGGACTACCTGATCCATAATCCGGACGACGGCTACATCGTGATCAACGATCTTCCCAAGATCGCCAACCTCAAGCGCATCTATCCGCAGATGTATCGCGAGAAGCCGGTGACCGTGGCGGAGAAATAGCATCGGCCCTCCGCTTCGGGAGGCCGGGCGCCTGGAGCAGGATCGCTCTTCTTCGAATGGCGATCCCGCTCCAGGTATTTGATTGACGCGCAATTTTTCGGCCGAACCGCTGCACACTTCGCCCGATTGCGCTCTAGATCCGGTTCAGCAGCACCAGGATCAGGACGATGATCAGGATCAGGCCGAGGCCGCCGGAAGGGTAGTAGCCCCAGCCGCCGGAATACGGCCATGACGGCAGCGCGCCGATCAGAAGCAGCACGAGGATGATGATCAGAACGGTGCCGAGCATGATGGCGCCTCCCGCGTTGGCATCCATCAAAACGCCGGGAACGCGCGCGGAGTTCCCTCACACGCTGCTGTGCCAGTAGCGATCTTCCCAGCTGCGGGAGAGGCGCATGGCGGTGGTGATGAGGCCGGCCATGGAATAAGTCTGCGGGAAGTTGCCCCACAGCGCGCCGCTGCGCGGATCGATGTCTTCCGACAGGAGCCCGTAGCGGTTCCTGAGGCCCACGGCGTCCTGGAAGAGGCCGCGCGCGTCTTCGCGCCGGCCCGTCAGCCACCAGGAATCGATCAGCCAGAAGCGGCAGACCAGGAACTCGCTTTCGGGCAGCCCGAAATCGTCTTCGCCCGCATAGCGCATGACGTGGCGCCCCCGCACCAGCTCGCCCTCGATGGCCCTGAGCGTGGACAGGAAGCGCGGATCGCCCGGCTCGATCAGCCCGAATTCGGGAAGCAGCAGCACGCTCGCGTCGAGATCGCCCGAATTCTCCGCCACGGTGAAGGCGTCGCGTTTCGCGTTCCAGGCGCGCGCCAGGATCTCGGACTGGATCCTGTCGGCCAGCGTGTTCCAGTGCGCCGCGCGGCCCGCATGGCCCAGCCGCGCCGCGATGGCGCCGACGCGGCTCACGCCCGCCCAGCACATCGCGGCGGAATGGGTGTGCAGCCGCTTGCGCCCGCGATATTCCCAGATGCCGGCGTCGGGCTCGAGCGCCAGCTCGGCTGCCTTCGCGCCGAGCTGCTCCATCAGCCGGAAGTGGGACTCGTTCGCCGGGCGCGGCAGGCGGCGGTCGAAGAACATCGGCATCGCCGCAAGGATCACGCTGCCATAGACGTCGTGCTGCTCCTGGTCCGCCGCCGCGTTGCCCACGCGCACCGGCCCGTTGCCGTGGTAGCCGGCCAGCGCGCCCGCCACGCGCTCGTCCAGCGGCGCGTTCGGCACGATGCCGTAGAGCGGCCGCAGCTCGCGCACGTCCTCCGCGGCGATGCCGAGGACGTAGTTGATGAAGTCCTCCATCGCCTTCGTGGCGCCGATGCGGTTGAGCGCCTTGACGACGAAATAGGCGTCGCGCATCCAGCAATAGCGGTAATCCCAGTTGCGGCCCGAGCCCGCGGCTTCGGGCAGCGAGGTGGTCAGCGCCGCCACCACCGCGCCGGTCTCCTCATAGGCGCAAAGCTTGAGCGTGATGGCGGCGCGGATCACCGCCTCCTGCCAGTCCGTGCCGATGGAGAGCCGGCGCACCCATTCGAGCCAGTAGTCGCGCGTGCGGTCGGCGAATTCGCGCGCGGTGGTCTCGAGCTCCGAGGGGAAGGATTCGTCCGGCCCGATCACCATGTGGACTGGGCGGGTCAGCACGAACGGCGCTTCCCGCTCGATGTAGGACAGCGGTGCATCGGTGGTGAGCCGCACCGCGATGTCGCCGCCCCAGTAGCGGATATGGTTGGAGCCCAGCGAGCGGCCCGCCATGGCCTCGCCGTAATTGCAGCAGGGCCTGAAACGCAGCGTCACCCGCGGCAGGCCCGCCACCGGCTCGACGATGCGGATCAGCTGCGGCGCGCGCGTGGTGCGGCCGAAATTCTGGAAGCGCGGCGCGAAATCCGTTACCCGCACCGCCGAGCCGTCCCCCGCGGTGAGCACCGTCGTCACGATGGGCGTGTTGCGCGCATATTCGGACTCCGCGTGGGTGAAGCGGTCGAGCACCACGTCGCAGAAGCCCTTCTCCTCGTCGCCGGAGATCAGGCGGCAGAACACCGGGTCGCCGTCGAAGCGGGGGAAGCACCACCACAAAAGACGCGCCTGCCGGTCCACCAGCGCGGCGATGCGCCCGTTGCCGATGACCGCGAGGTCGAGATCCATCTCAGGCCTCCACCGGCGTCATCCCCGCCAGCCAGGCGCGCACGTCGGCGGGCGCGCGGAATTCTCCGCTCGCGCCCTCCAGCAACGTCCCGACCGAATAGCCGATGCCGCGGAAGTCCTTCAGCACGGCCATCACGTCCTCGTCCGTGCGGTCGTCGCCCAGGAACACGGGGCGGCGCCCGCGGAACGGGGCATGCGCCATCAGCGCGCGCAGCCCGGTGCCCTTGTCGAAGCCGCCGCTCTTGATTTCCACGATCGCCTTGCCGCGCAGGACGACGAGCCCCCCTGGAAGATGCCGAAGGCGCCCGCTTACGAGATCCAGCAGCGGCGCCTCGAATTGCGGCGCCGCGCGGTAGTGGAACGCGAGCGTGTAGGTCTTGTCCTCGATGTGCACGCCGGGGAAGCGCTGCTCGACGTCCGCGAAGTCGCGCTTCACGTCCTCCGGGATGGGGGCGCTCATGGCCTCGACGGGCGCGCCGGGCGCGGGCCTTATCTGCGCGCCATGATCGCCGATGGCCGCCAGCGCCAGCGGCGCGAAGAGGCGGTCGACGGCCGCAAGCGTGCGCCCGCTGCAGAAGGCGAGCGCCCCGCCCAGAAGCGGCCCGAGCGCCGCGAGCGTGTGCTTGAGCTCCGGCGGCACGACCACGTTCTCCGGCGTCGGCGCGATCTCGATCAGCGTGCCGTCGATGTCCAGGATGAGCGCATCGCGCGCGAAGGCGAGGTCAGGATTCATGGCGCGCCACGATAGGCTTCTTCCGCTCCGGCTTCGACATCAGATTGAACGCGGAATTGACCAGCGCCACATGGCTGAAGGCCTGCGGGAAATTGCCCAGCATGCGCTTCCGGCCGGGGTCGTACTCCTCCGCGAGCAGCCCCACGTCGTTGGCCAGCTTCACCAGCTTGCGGAACAGCTTCAGGCCTTTCTTGCGATGCCCGGCCATCACGTAATTGTCCACCAGCCAGAAGGAGCAGGCGAGGAACGCGCCTTCGCCCTCCGGCAGCCCGTCCACGCCGCTGCCGGTCTCGTAGCGGCGCACCAGACCCTTCCAGAGAAGCCGCTTCTCGATCTCCCGGACCGTGTTCTTCACGCGCTTGTCCCGGGCCGGCAGGAATCCCACGATGGGGATCATCAGGAGCGCGGCGTCCAGCTCCGGCGATTCGTAGCACTGCACGAAGCAGCCGCGCTTTTTGTCGATCCCGTGCTTGAGTACGTCGGCGTGGATCTCATCGGCGATCTTCTTCCATTTGCGCCACAGCGACGGCTTGCCCCCTTGTGCCTTCCATCCGCGCCAGGCGCGGTCGAACGCCACCCACGCCATCACCTTGGAATGCACGAAATGCCGCCGCGGTCCCCTGATCTCCCAGATGCCCTCGTCCGGTTCCTTCCACACCCTGGCGAGGTGGTTGAGGAACACCTGCTGGATTTCCACGCGCCGCGGCACGGGCGGAAGACCGCCGCGCTCGGCCTGGGTGAACACGTCCGCCAGCTCGCCATAGATGTCGAGCTGCAGCTGCAGCGCCGCCGCGTTGCCGATGCGCACCGGCGCGGATTTCGCGAAGCCCGGCAGCCAGGGCAGCGTCCATTCCTCCAGCCGCCTTTCGCCCGCCACGCCATACATGGTCTGGATCTGGTCCGGCGTGCCGGCGATGGCGCGCGACAGCCAATTCTGCCAGGCATGCGCTTCCTCGGTGTAGCCGGCATTGAGGAAGGCGAGCAGGATGAAGGTGGCGTCCCTCAGCCAGCAATAGCGGTAGTCCCAGTTGCGCGTGCTGCCGAGCTGTTCGGGCAGCGAGGTCGTGGCGGCGGCCACCATGCCGCCCGTCGGCTTGTAGGACAGCGCCTTCAGCGTGATGAGCGAGCGCTGCACGGTGCTTTTCCAGCGGCCCTCGACCTTGGACTTGCCGCACCAGCCGCGCCAGAACTTCTCCGTCTCCGCCATCGACGCCTCGACACCAGCGGGCAGCGGCATGGGCAAATGCGAGGGCCAGTAGGCGAGGGAGAAGGGCACGGCCTCGCCCTCCGCCACGCTGAATTCGCCGACCGTGCGCATGTCGCGCCCTTCGAGCGGCGCGGGCGTGCGCAGCGCCAACGCGTGCGGGCCTGCCACCGCGGTCAGCGTCTCCTCGTCGGCACGCGCGACCCAGGGCACGGAGATCCCGTAGTCGAAGCGGATCACCAGCTCGGTCCTGAACTTCATCGACCCCTTCACGCCCATGACGACGCGGACGATGGCGCTGTGCGCATCCGCCATCGGCATGAAGTCCGTGAGCAGCGCCTCGCCGGATTTCGTCTTGAAGCGCGTTTCCAGGATCAGCGTGCCGGGGCGGTAGCGGCGGCTGATCTTGCACTCTCCCCTGGGTGCGATCAGCCAGCGGCCATGCTCGGGCTTGCCGAGCAGCGCGGCGAAACAGGCCGGTGAATCGAAACGCGGCAGGCATAGCCAGTCGATGGAGCCCGAGCGGCAGACCAGCGCCGCCGAGCGCAGGTCGCCGATCACCGCGTAATCCTCGATGCGGCCGGTCATGCGCCCGCCGCCGCTTCGTCGAGGAACCACACGGTCTCGCCCCTGGGCCTGAGCCGTCCGGCGGGCAGGCTTTCGTCGCCGCGGCGCGCGCGCGCCACCACGTCGCGCTTGGCCGCGCCGGTGACGAGGAACGCCACCGCGGCGCTGGATTCCAGCGCCGGATAGGTGAGCGTGATGCGCGGCTCTTCGCGGCCCCTGGGCACGGCGGCGACAAGCCGCGCGCGCTCCTCCAGCACCGGCTGGCCGGGGAGCAGCGAAGCGGTGTGCCCGTCCGCGCCCAGCCCCAGCAGCACCAGTTCGAAGAGGCACGGCGCGTCTTTCGCCCGCGCCCGCAGGGTGGTTTCGTAGCGCGCTGCGCAGTCGTCCGGCGTGGTGTCGGTGGGGATGGGATGGATGCTGCCCGCCGGCGCGTCCACGCGCGACAGCCATTCCTCGCGCGCCCTGTTGTAGTTGCTGTCGGGGCTCGACCACGGCACGAAGCGCTCGTCGCCCCAATAGAGTTCGAGCCGCGACCACGGGATGCGCCCGCGAAGCGGATCCTCGGCGAGCAGCCGATAGAGCAAGCGCGGCGTCTCGCCGCCCGAAAGCGCCAGGCGGAACGCGCCCTGCGACGCCGTCATCCGCGCCACGAGCCAGCCGGCGGCGCGCCGGGCCAGGGCACCGGCATCCGCCTCCACGATTGCGCTGCCGGACGCCATGTCTACCGGATCGCCCGCCAGCCGCGGCCGTCGGCCGCCAGAAGCGCGTCGGACGCCCTGGGCCCGGCGCTGCCCGCCTTGTAGTTCGGAAAGTCCGACGGCTTTTCCGCCGCCCAGGCCTTCAGCAGCGGATCGACCACCGCCCAGGAGGATTCTACCTGGTCGGCGCGCTGGAACAGCGTGCCGTCGCCCATGAACACGTCGTAGAGCAGCGTCTCGTAGCCCACCGCCGGGGCGGCGCGGAACCAGTCCGCGTATTTGAAATCCATCGCGACGCTTTCGAGCTGCAGCCCCTGGCCGGGCTTCTTTGCGTTGAAACGCAGGCGGATGCCTTCATCAGGCTGGATCTGCAGGATGAGCCAGTTGGCGTCCAGCGCGTCCATCGGCGTGTCCTTGAACAGCATGAAGGGCGCGTCGCGGAAGCGGATGGCGATCTCGGTGGTGCGCTTGCGCAGGCGCTTGCCCGTGCGCAGGTAGAACGGCACGCCTGCCCAGCGCCAGTTGTCGATGCACAGCCGCAGCGCCACGAAGGTCTCGACGCTGGAGTGGGGGTTGACGTTGACCTCCTTGCGGTAGGCCTGCACCGGCTCGCCGGCGATCTCGCCCGAATCATATTGCCCGCGCACCGCCACCTGCGGCGAGAGCGGATGCACGGCGCGGAACACTTCGGCCTTCTTGGCGCGCACGGCCTCGGCGTCGAAGGAAGAGGGCGGTTCCATCGCGGTCATGGCCACGAGCTGGAACAGATGGTTGGGCACCATGTCGCGCAGCGCGCCCGTCTGCTCGTAGAAATTCCCGCGCCGCTCCACGCCCACGGTCTCTGCCACCGTGATCTGCACGTGCTCGATGCGGTCGCGGTGCCAGATGGGCTCGAACAGGCCGTTGGCGAAGCGCAGCGCCATGATGTTCTGCACCGTCTCCTTGCCCAGGAAATGGTCGATCCGGAAGATCTGCTCCTCGTGAAGATGCTTGAGGATGCGCGCGTTGAGCGCCTTGGCGGATTCGAGATCGTGGCCGAAGGGCTTTTCGATGACGACCCGGCGCCAGCCCTTGTTCTCGGCCTTGTTCTCGGCCTTGCTCTTGTCTTCATCCTCCGCCGTCAGCCCCGCCTCCGCCAGCGAATCCACCAGCGGCCCGAAGAAGCGGTCGGCGGTGGCGAGATAGAACAGCGCGTTGCCGTCCAGGTGCTGCTGGCGCTCGCAATCGTCCAGCAGCGATTTGAGCCTGGCGAACATCGCCTTGTCGTTGAAGTCGCCCTTGAAGTAGCGGAACGCCGCCGCCAGCCTGCTCCAGGCCTGCTCGTCGACGGAGGTGTCCTCCACCTCGCCGCCGCCCTTGGCCACCGCTCGCTTCAGGAAATCGTGCAGGCCCTGGCGCCAGTCGTCCGTCGAGTGCTCGTTGTGATCCACCCCGATGAGCACGAAGCGCTCGGGCAGCTTTCCGGCCTTGGCCAGGTTGTAGAGAGCGGGCACGACCAGACGCTTTGTCAGATCGCCGTTCGCCCCGAACAGAACCATTGCGCAGCTTGTCATTCCTTCGCTTTCGGCTGGAGGCCGCCTTCGAGCTGCCCCTCGACATGCCCGCCGAATTCGTTGCGCATGGCCGAGAGCAGCTTCTCCCCGAAACTGTGATCGAGGCGCGAGCGGAAGCGCGCATAGAGCGCGGCAGAGAGCACGTTGGCGCTGACGGCCTCTTCCACGGCGGCGTTGACGGTCCAGCGCCCTTCCCCGGAATCGTCGACATAACCCTTGAATTCCTCCAGCGCCGGGCTCTTGGCCAGTGCGATGGCGGCCAGGTCGAGCAGCCAGGAAGAGATCACGCTGCCGCGCCGCCACACCTCGGCGATGTCGGCGAGATCGAGGTCGAAATGCTCGGCCAGGCTCTCCTGCCGCTTGCCGCGCAGGATGTCGAAGCCCTCGGCGTAGGCCTGCATCAAGCCGTATTCGATTCCGTTGTGGACCATCTTCACGAAATGGCCGGCGCCCGCGGGCCCCGCATGCACGTAGCCTTTGCCGGGGCGCGGGTCGCGTTTCTCGCGGCCCGGCGTCCTGGCAATGTCGCCCGCGCCCGGCGCCAGCGCGTCGAAGATCGGATCGAGCCGGTCCACCACGTCCTTCTCGCCGCCGATCATCATGCAATAGCCGCGCTCGAGCCCCCACACGCCGCCCGAGGTGCCGACGTCGACGTAATGGACGCCTCTCGCGGCGAGTTCCCCGGCGCGGCGCACGTCGTCCTTGTAAAACGTGTTGCCGCCGTCGATGACGATGTCGCCCTTTTCGAATTGCTGGCCGAGCGCGGCGACGGTGTCTTCCGTCGGCCTGCCGTTGGGCAGCATCACCCAGGCGATGCGCGGCGGGGCCAGCAGCCCGGATAGCTCGCCCAGCGACGAGCAGGGCGTGGCCCCGTCGATGGATTTGGCGATGCCGGGCTTGCGGTCGAAGGCGACCACCTCGTGGCCTTTGCCGATCAGGCGGCGGGAGATGTTGGCGCCCATGCGCCCCAGGCCGACGACCGCGAGCTTCATGTCAGCGCCTCGCGCATGGCGGCGCCGAGTTCTTCGAGGCCCTTGTCCGTGTCGTGCAGGTGCACGCGCAGGATGCGCCGCCCGCGCTCAGCCAGCACCGCGCAATCGCCCAGCGCCTGCGCCATCTCCACCGTGCCGAAGCTCGCCGTGCGGCCGGGGATGGAGATGTCGTTCTCATGGTGCGCGGTGATGGCGAGGAAGATGCCGGTGTCGGGCCCGCCCTTGTAGAGCTGGCCCGTCGAATGCAGGAAGCGTGGGCCGAAGCCGAGGCAGGTGGCCACGCGCAGCCGCTCGCGCAGCTTCAGCCGCATCGCCTGCAGCGCCGCCTCGTGCTCGGGCGTCTGCTCGAGATAGGCGAGCAGCGCCGCATAGTCGCCCGGCTCGGCACGGCCGAAATGATCGCGCAGGATCCGCGGCAGCGAATTGCCGCCATGCGCGGCGCCGTTGCCGTAGACGGTGATCTCGCCCGCGGCGAAGGCAGGCGCTTGCTTGGCCAGCGCGCCGGTCTTCTCGAAAGCGGCGGTGAGTTCGCGCGCCTTGACCTTGGCGGATTCGACGTCGGGCTGGTCGAACGGGTCGATGCCGAGCACCGCGCCCGCCGCCGCGATCGCCATCTCCCACATGTAGAAAAGCTGGCCGATCTGGTAGCTGTCCTCGATGTCGATGCGGATCACCGGATGGCCCGCGTCCGCCAGCGCCCTGAGCCGGGATTGCATGTCGTCCGCGCCCGCCAGATGCAGGTGCACGAACACGCGGTCCTTGCCGTAGGCCTCCGGTCCCGCGAGCGGCTCGCCCGCCACCGGCATCAGGCCCTTGCCGTTCTTGCCCGTCGATTCCGCGATGAGCTGTTCCAGCCAAAGCCCCGCGCTCGCGAGCGGCTCGGACGGCACGATTGTGACCTTGTCGCGCCCGCATTTCGTCGCCATCGCGCCCAGCACCAGGCCGAGCCGCACGCCCGGGTTCGCCGCGACCGGCGTCGAGGCCGAGCAGCTCGTCACCATGCGCTGCGTTTCCGTGAGCAGCCGCTCCACGTCGAGGCCCATGCACGCGGCCGGCACCAGCCCGAAATTCGACAGCACGGAGAAGCGTCCGCCGATCTCGGGATCGCCGAAGAAGGTGTGTCCGAAGCCGTCCTTCCTCGCCGTCTTCTCCAGCGCCGAGCCGGGATCGGTGACGGCGGTGAATTGCGCGCCCCTCTTCGCCAGGCCGAAGAAGTATTCGCCGAGGATGTTGGGTTCGAGCGTCGTGCCCGATTTGGAGGCGACGATGAACATCGTCTTCGCGAGATCGATGCCGTCGCGCACCGTGGCGATGCGGTCCGGATCGGTGGAATCGAGCACGTGCATCCGCTCGCGGCCGAAAACTTCCGCCAGCACCTCCGCGCCCAGGCTCGATCCGCCCATGCCGAGGAGCACGAAATCCTTGAACTGCGAAGTTTCGCCCGCGAAATCCTTCAGCGCCGCGACGGCCTTCAGCTCGCGGCCCGCGATATCGAGCCAGCCGAGCCATTTGGCCTCGTCCTTGCCGGTCCAGAATGAAGCGTCCCTGGCCCAGATGCGCCGCGGCGCGGCGGCGAAGTCCTTTGCGACGCCGTCGGCCGCCTTCTGCTCGGCTTCGCCCAGCGTCACGCCGAGGCTCGCGAGCTTGCCGTCCAGGACTTTCGCGCGCTTCGCCGCCAGCGCCGCGTAGAGCCTGTCCGCGGCCTCCGCGAACAGCTCCACGCCCTCGACCACCAGCTCATCGGTGATCTTGCCGAGCGAAATGCCCATGGCCTCGAGCCCGGCCAGCGTCGCCTTCGCGCCGTCGACGCCGGCGTTCAGCGTGGCGGCCGGCGTGCCGTGGTCGCGGAACGCGTCCATGGTCTCCGGCGGCATGGTGTTGACGGTGGGATCGCCGATCAGGCTGTCGACGTAGAGCGTGTCGGAATAGGCCTTGTTCTTGGTGCCGGTCGATGCCCACAGCACGCGCTGCGGCCGCGCGCCGAGCCTGGCGAGCTTTTCCCACCGCGCGCCGGAGAATTTCGCCTTGTAGTTCTGGAAGGCGAGCTTGGCGTTGGCGATGGCGACCTTGCCGAGCAGGGGCGTGAGCTTGCCGGCATCGCCGCCTGTGTCGATGCGCGCCTGCATCGCCTTGTCCACCTTGGTGTCGATGCGGCTGACGAAGAAGCTGGCGACGCTGGCCACGCGGGAGATGTCCTCGCCCTTGCCCGCGCGTTCCTCGAGCCCCGCGAGATAGGCCTCCATCACAGCTTCGTGCGCGTCCTGCGCGAAGAGGAGCGTGATGTTGATGTTGAGGCCCGCGGCCACGAGCGCGCGGATGGCGGGAACGCCCGGCCCGGTGCCCGGCACCTTCACCATGAGATTGGGCCGCGCGATCTCCGCCCACAGCGACCTGGCTTCCGCCATCGTCGCCTCGGTCTCCATGGCGAGATAGGGCGAGACTTCGATGGACACGAAGCCGTCGGCGCCGCGCAGGGAATCGTAGACCGGCCGCAGCACGTCGCAGGCTTCCTGGATGTCGCGCACCGACAGATGCCGGAAGATCGCGCCCACATCGGCGCCCGCCCTGGCGTATTGCGCCACGTCGTCGTCATATTCGGTGCCGTGCGCGATGGCCTTCTCGAAGATCGAGGGATTGGAGGTGACGCCGCGCACCCCGTCCCGCGTCAGATATTCCTTCAGGCCGCCCGAGCGCGTGAGCTTGCGGCTCAGCGAGTCCAGCCACACCGATTGCCCGAAGGATTGGAGGTCTTTGAGGCGGTTGTCGGTCATGGGCGATCCAGGGCGTGGGGCGGGCGCGGCGGGCGCCGGAACATCCCTTATAGCCGCTGGGCAGTGGCCCGACGCAACCGGAACGCCCCGGATTTTTGCAACGCCGCAAACACGTTAAGGTTCCTGCGGCAGGATGTTCACCAGTCTGCGCGGCGCCTGTGGTAAACCGCTGGTCCATCTCGTATATCCGGCCGACAGGGCGGTACCCGAAGGAGACCGAAGTGACGCAGGCGTGGAGCCCGCAGACATGGCGTGGAAAGCCGATCGTGCAGGCGCCGGACTATCCGGACGCCGGCGCGCTTTCGGCCGTCGAAGCGCAGCTTCGCACGTGCCCGCCGCTCGTCTTCGCGGGCGAGGCGCGCAAGCTGACGGCGGCCCTGGGCCAGGTGGCCGAGCGGAGCGCGTTCCTGCTGCAGGGCGGCGACTGCGCGGAGAGCTTCGGCGAATTCACCGCCAACAACATCCGCGATACCTTCTGTGTTTTCCTGAGCATGGCGGCAGTCCTGACGTTTGCCGCCGACGTCCCGGTGGTGAAGATCGGCCGCATCGCGGGCCAGTTCGCCAAGCCGCGCTCCGACGATGTCGAAAAGCGCGGCGAGGTGGCGCTGCCGTCCTATCGCGGCGACATCGTCAACGGCGAGGACTTCACGGCCGCGGCGCGCCGGCCCGATCCCGGGCGCATGCTGAGGGCCTATTTCCAGTCCGCGGCGACCGCCAACCTCGTGCGCGCCTTCGCGGGCGGCGGCTATGCCGACCTGTCGCGCGCGCGCTACTGGTACCGCGACGACCACAATCACCCCGATCTCCTGCAGCGCTACCAGGGCGTGGTGGACCGCATCGGCGAGGGCGTCGGCTTCATGAAGGCGTTCGGGCTGGCGGACGCGGTGGAAAAGCGCACCAACGCCGTCGATTTCTACTTCAGCCACGAGACGCTGCTGCTGCCCTATGAGGAGGCGCTCACCCGCCAGGACTCCATCACCGGCAACTGGTACGACACCTCGGCCCATATGATCTGGATCGGCGACCGCACGCGCCAGCCGGGCGGGGCGCATGTCGAGTTCTGCCGCGGCGTGGAAAATCCTATCGGGCTCAAATGCGGCCCGTCGATGAGCGAAGACGATCTGGCGCGGCTGTTGCGCATCCTCAATCCGAAGAACATCCCGGGCCGGCTCACGCTGATCGCCCGCTTCGGCGCCGACAAGGTCGCCGAGCTGCTGCCGCGCCTCATCCGCGTGGTGGAGCGCGAGGGCGCCAAGGTGGTGTGGTCCTGCGATCCCATGCACGGCAACACGGTCAAGTCCGCCACCGGCTTCAAGACGCGGCCGTTCGACCGCGTGGTCAAGGAAGTGAAGACCTTCTTCGAAGTCCATCGGGCCGAGGGCACCCATGCCGGCGGCGTGCATCTGGAGATGACGGGACAGAACGTGACGGAGTGCACTGGCGGCGCCCAGGCCATCGAGGAAGAGCATCTGTCGCAGAAATACGACACGCGCTGCGATCCCAGGCTGAACGCGAGCCAGGCGCTGGAGCTCGCCTTCCTGCTCGCCGACCAGATGGACGCGCAGAAAAAGAAGGACACGCGCCTGTCGGCGTGAGGGCGTTTGGGGAATGAGGCGTTCGGCACAAATATGTTGTCATGGCCCGCGAAGGCGGGCCCTGACAAAGTAGAGAATGGGTAGCGGATAGGGGCAGGTCACGGTCGATGGGCGCGGCGCGGCTGCTTGCCAAGTTCTGGATCGCCTTCTGCCTGTTCGCGGGCGCGCATGCGCTCGCGCACGCGCTGGCCGGCGCCACGGCGCCGGAGCTTGCGCTAACCACCATCGGCACGATCGTGACCCTGTTCGTGGCCATGGGCCTGCTGTTCATCGGCGGCTTCGGCGCCGCGGCGGGCGGGATTGCCAAGCTCACGGCCCAATCCTTCGCGCCGGGCTTCAACGAGCTGGTGTTCGTGGTGTTTGCCGCGGCGATCTACGCGATACAGGTGGTGATCGCGCCGGGCCAGCCGCCGGGCGGCATGCTGGGTGCGCTCGGCGCCGCCGTGCACTACGCCGTGCCGGGCCAGGCCGCGCTGGCCGCCCGGCTCGCCGCCTGTCATGTGGATGGCGGCACGGTCTTCGCGTCGGCCGCCTCCTGGCTTGCCGCCTTCGTGTTCCTGGGTTCCGCCGCCTCGCGCATCCGCCTGCATGCGGGCCTGCTCAGGCTGGAGCGCAAGACGCGGGGCGCCTCGCTGGGCGCGGTACCGCTCACCTTCACGCTGGGGCTGATCGCGGTGATCGGGATCCAGTTCCTCTTCGTCGGCACGCTCTACGCGCTGTTGCCTTGCGCCGCGCTGTCCTCGCTCTCCGGCGCCGTCCTCATCGGGCTGGGCCCGCTCGCGCTCGCCTATCTCATCGCCGCCGCGATCACCAACCTCCTCGCCCTCAGCCCGGAAGCGTGAAGTCGCACGCAACCTCCGGCGAGAGGGAGAGGTTCGTGGCGGCACGCTTCGCCCAGGGACTGCCCTCACCAATATTCCCGCATGATCTCCTCCGCCCATTCCGGTTCGCGCAGGGCGCCGCGCGGCAGGAAGCCTTTCATCGCGGGCTTGATGTCCAGCACGGGGGTGCCGTCGATGGCGTCGAGGCCTTCGACGTGGAGCACGAGTCCGTCCACACGCAGTATCCGGCAGGCGCACAGGCCGAGCCGGTTCGGCCGGCCCTTGCCGCGCTGTGCGAAGATGCCCACGAGGGGCCAGTCCGCCCGGCCGCGGGGGCGGCGCGCGCCGGTCTCGATCTCGCTTTCGGGCACGCGGTCGAAATGGAAGATCACCTCGATGTGGGAGAAGGCGTCGAGGGCGGCGGTGGCATCCACGGTGAAGCGCCCGGCGTCGAGCTCGATGCGGGCGGGTATCGCGCCCCAATTGTCGTCGATGGCGGCGTCGCGGCTGCTGCGCACCACGCCGATGGGGTGAAGCACGATGTCCATGAAGGGCTCCTCGCGAGGGCCGGATGGTTAAGCCTTCCTTAACGGCGTGGCGAGTAGCGTTGCGAAGGTTTCGGCATCCTTAAGTTGTTTACGGTTCGTTCATGAAAGCGCAAGCACTGGACTCCGAGGCGCTAGGGGTGGTGGCAGGATGTCTAGGTAAGCTCCTCTATTTGTTATGTTTTCCATTGACCTCGGCCCAAGTCCCATGATATCCCACTCTGTCCCATAGCCAGTGATTCGACTCCGGCACGTGCCGGGGCGCCTGGGCGCCGGGACGAGGGGATCGGGGCGTCATGACCGGCGGGGTCCAGCCGTTCATCTCTACCTACGGCGGCACGCTCGACGCGAAGGGCCGCGTCTGCATCCCCGCGCCCTTCCGCGACATCCTTGCCGCGCAGGGGACCCAGGGCGTGTATCTCCTGCCGTCCTTCTCCGAGACCGCGCTGGAGGGTTTCGGCGACGAGGTGCTGCAGGCCTTCCACGCGCAACAGTCGCAATCCGATCCATTCTTCACCCCGTCGCTGGACGACAAGGTGTTCGCGGTCCTGTCGATGAGCCGGCTCCTGCCGCGCGAGGACAATGGCCGCGTCGTGCTGCCCGCCGAGTTCATCGCCCATGCCGGGCTGAAGGAGCGCGTCACCTTCGTGGGCATGGGCCGCAAGTTCCAGATTTGGGACAGCGAGGTCTTCGCGCCGGTGCAGGCGGAGCGGCTGAAGCGCGCGCTCGCCGCGCGCAACGCCAACGGAGGTCTTCCGTGAGCGGCCATGTTCCGGTGATGCTCGAGGAAGTGGTCGAGGCCATGGCGCCGCGCGACGGCGCGCATTATGTCGACGGCACGTTCGGCGGCGGCGGCTATGCCCGCGCGCTGCTCGACGCCGCGCGTTGCCGCGTGCTCGGCATCGACCGCGATCCGGCCGCCATCGCCCGCGGCCGCGAGATGGCGGCGCGCTACGAGGGCCGCCTCACGCTGGTGCAGGGCGCGTTCTCCGAGATGGAGGCCTATCTCGCCGGCGAAGCCAGCGACGGCGTGATGCTCGATCTCGGCGTTTCGTCCCATCAGATCGACGAAGCCGGGCGCGGCTTCTCCTTCCGTGCCGACGGGCCGCTGGACATGCGCATGAGCGGCGAGGGCGAAAGCGCCGCCGATCTCGTGAACACGGCCGATGAATCCGCGCTCGCGCGGATCATCGGCGAATTGGGCGAGGAGCGTTTCGCCCGCCGGATCGCCCGCGCCATCGTCGCCGCGCGCCCGCTGTCGCGCACCGCCGAGCTCGCCGGTGTCGTCTCGAAGGCGCTGGGCCCCCAGGCCGCGCGCTACGCCATCCATCCCGCCACCCGCACCTTCCAGGCGCTGCGCATGCATGTGAACGACGAGCTGGGCGAGCTTTCGCGCGGGCTCGAAGCCGCCGCACGCGTTCTTCGGCCGCACGGCCGCCTCGCCGTGGTCGCGTTCCATTCGCTGGAAGACCGCATGGTCAAGCGCTTCCTCAACCAGCACGCGCGCCCCGCCGCCGCCTCGCGGCACGCGCCGCAGCGCCAGTCCGCCCAGAGGTCCGCCCAGACCTTCCGCCTCATCGGCAAGCAGCCGCGCGTCCCCGGCGCGGCCGAGCAGCAGCGTAACCCGCGATCCCGCTCCGCCCGCCTGCGCGTGGCCGAGCGTCTCGCGGCCTGAGTCAAGGAGAAACCGGCATGGTTCGCATCCTCAACTTCCTCTTCGTGGCGCTGGCGGGCCTGTCCTGCTTCGCCATGAACCACATCGCCGAGAAGACGCGGCTGGCCGGCATCGAGCTCAAGCAGGTGCATCGCCAGATCGCGCAGGAGGCGGACGCGACCAAGCTCCTGCAGACGCGCTGGCAGGCCGTCGCCGATCCGCAGCGCATCCAGCAGCTGGCGCAGCAGCATCTGGGCCTCACCGACTCGCCCACGCTGGAGCTCTCCTCGCTGGAGCTGATCCCGCGCCGCGGCGAGGCGGCGGACGACAACCCGGTCCGTGCCGCGTCGCTCGTCACGCCGGTCCAGCCCCAGGCGGGGACGCTGCATCTGGTGGCGGCACACAGCGGAAACTGATCCCTCATGGCCGACGCCGCGATCCATCACCGCCGCATGGTGCTTGCGGCAGGATTCTGCGTGGCGGCGTTCAGCCTGATCTGCGTGAAGCTGGTCGATGTGGCGGTGCTGAAGAGCCCGGCCAACCGCGCCGCGGTCACCGCGATCGACAAGCCCGTCATCGTCCGCGCCGACATCGTGGACCGCAACGGCGAACTGCTCGCCCGCAGCATTCCCGTCGACGATCTCTACGCGATGCCGCACGCCTTCGACGACAAGGCCGAGGCCGCGCGCGAGATCGCCGGCGCGCTGGGGCTCGATGCCGCGAAGCTCCTGCGCCTGTTCAACGGCCGCCATGCCTACGTGCTGGTTGCGCGCAAGATATCCGAATCCGACGTCGAGAAGGTGAAGGACCTCGGCCTCGACGGGCTGGACTTCGAGCCCGCCACCACGCGCGCCTATCCGCGTGGACTGGCGGTGTCGCAGATCTTGGGCGTCACCGACAACGACGACCACGGCGTCAACGGCATCGAGCGCGGAATGGATTGGCGCCTGCGCCAGGGCGGCGCGGTCGCGCTGTCGCTCGACATGCGGGTGCAGTACGCGCTGGCCCACGAAGTGGGCCAGGCGAAGCAGGCCTACAGCGCCGTCGCCGCCGGCGGCATCGTGATGGACGTCGACACGGGTGAAATCCTCGCCATGGCCTCGCTGCCGGATTCCGGCCCGCCGGACGCGCGCGGCCTGCTGCCGGGCCGCAACCGCATGGTCCGCGACACCTACGAGCTCGGCTCGGTGTTCAAGATCTTCTCCTTCACGCTCGCCATGCAGGATCACACCACGCGGCTGGACGAGCCGTTTCCGATCGGCGCCGGGTTCAGGATCGGCCGCTTCACGATCCACGATGCCGAGCACATGCCGGCCCACCTCGCGGCGCGCGACGTCCTCGCCCAGTCCTCCAACGCGGGCACCGCCCAGATCGCGCTGCGCTCCGGACCGGCGCGGCAATACGCGTTCCTCAAGGAGATGGGCCTGCTCCGCGCTCCGCGCACCGAGATGGCGGAAACGGCCTGGCCCTCCTATCCGCGCTTCCCGCAGAACTGGGGCCAGGTCGAGACCGCCACCATCGGCTTCGGCCATGGCATCCAGGTGTCGCCGCTGGCATTCGTCACGGCTGCCGCGATCGTGGTTAACGGCGGCCGCCGCGTCACGCCCACCTTCCTCAAGCGCTCCGGAGACGCGCGCGGCGAGCAGGTCATCGATCCGGCGACCAGCGCCACCATGCGCGGCCTGTTGCGCTACGTCGTCACGGACGGCACGGGCAAGCTCGCCGACGTGCCGGGCTACGACGTCGGCGGCAAGACGGGATCGGCCGAAAAGGCGGTGAACGGCCGCTACGTCGCCCACAAGCTGATGACCTCGTTCTGCGCCGTCTTCCCCATCGACAATCCGCGCTATCTGGTGTTTGTGATCCTCGACGAGCCGCACGGCCAGAAGGCCGAAGGCGTCATGGCGCTGGCCGGGCATACCGCCGCGCCGCTCGCAGGCCGCGTGATCGCGCGCATCGCTCCCATGCTGCAGATGCCCGTGGCCCAGCTTCCTCCCGCGCCGGCGGAGAAGGCGAAATCATGATGGAGCCACAATCGGGAGCCAGTATTGGACCGGGTAAGGTGGGCGAAGCCCCCATGGTTTCCGTGCGCGATTTTTCCGGGCTCGCGAGCGACAGCCGCGCGGTCAGGCCCGGCTATCTGTTCGCCGCGCTGCCGGGCGCGAAGGCGAACGGCGCGGCCTACATCGCCGACGCGGTGAAGCGCGGCGCGGTGGCCGTGCTCGGCCGCCCCGACGCGCGCGCCGATGCGGAGAAGCTGGGCGTGCGTTTCATCGCCGACGAGAACCCCCGCGCGCGTCTCGCCCGCTTCGCCGCCGCGTTCTACGGCGCGCAGCCCCGGATCGTCGCCGCCGTCACCGGCACCAACGGCAAGACGTCCGTCGCCGTGTTCCTGCGCCAGATCTGGCGGCAGCTGGGCCACGACGCCGCCAGCATGGGCACCATCGGCGTGGTGACGAAGGCGGGCGAGATCGCGCTCCGGCACACCACGCCGGATCCCGTCGAATTGCACGCGCTGCTGGCGCGGCTGGCGAGGGAGGGCGTCGACCACCTGTCGCTGGAAGCCTCCAGCCACGGCCTCGACCAGCACCGCCTCGACGGTGTCGACATCGCCGCCGCGGGCTTCACCAACATCACCCGCGACCATCTCGACTATCACCCGACCTTCGCGGACTACCTCGCGGCGAAGCTGCGTCTCTTCACCGAAGTGGTGCGGGAGGGCGGCGTGGCCGTGATCGACATGGATGCGCCGGGCGCGGCCGAGGTGCTCGCCGCCGCGAAGGCGCGCGGCCTCGGCATCGTCACCGTCGGCGAACGCGGCGAGACCCTGAAGCTCGCCGCGCGCGTGCCGCATGGCGACGGCCAGACGCTTTCCATCGCCGGCCATGGCGAGGTGGAACTGCCGCTGGCCGGAAGCTTCCAGGCCTCCAACGCGCTCGTCGCCGCGGGCCTCGCCATCGGCCTGGGCGATCCGGCGGGCAAGGTTCTGGCCACGCTGGCGCACCTCAAGGGGGCGCCCGGGCGGCTGGAAAAGGTCGCCTATGCGAAATCCGGCGCGCCGGTCTACGTCGATTACGCGCACACGCCCGATGCGCTCCAGACCGTGCTCGCGGCGCTGCGCCCGCACATCGAAGGCAAGCTCGCCGTCGTCTTCGGCTGCGGCGGCGACCGCGACAGGGGCAAGCGCCCACTGATGGGCAAGGCCGCGGCCAAATTCGCCGATGCCGTCATCATCACCGACGACAATCCGCGCGGCGAAGATCCCGCCGCCATCCGCCGCGAGGCGCTGGCCGGCGCGCGTGAGGTCGATGCCGGCGCGCGCGAGATCGGCGACCGCGCCGAAGCCATCGCCGCCGGTATCGCCATGCTGGGCGCGGGCGACGGCCTCGTCATTGCGGGCAAGGGCCACGAGCAGGGCCAGATCGTGGGCGCCGTGACGCGCCCGTTCCGCGACCGCGACGAGGCGATCAAGGCGGCGCTCGCGCTCGGCGGGAGGCCGGCATGAGCGCGCTGTGGACCGCCGCCGAGATGCAATCCGCCACGCTGGGCGAGATGCCGCGCGCCTTCGACGCGACGGGCCTCTCCATCGACACGCGCACGCTCAGGCCCGGCGACATCTTCGTGGCGCTCAGGGGTGACGCGCGCGACGGGCATGAATTCGTGGCCCGGGCGCTGGAGGCGAAAGCCTCCGGCGCGCTGGTCTCGCGCAGGCCGGAGGGCGCGGCCGGCGCGCCGTTACTGACCGTGGCGAACACGCTGCGCGGACTCGAGGATCTTGCCCGCGCCGCCCGCGCCAGGAGCCGCGCCAAAATCGTCGCCGTCACCGGCAGCGCCGGAAAGACGACGACCAAGGAGATGCTGCGGCTGGCCTTCGGCGCGCTCGGCCGCACGCATGCCTCCGCCGCGTCCTACAACAACCATTGGGGCGTGCCGCTGTCGCTTGCCTCCATGCCGCGCGACGCCGAATACGGCGTGTTCGAGACCGGCATGAACCATTTCGGCGAATTGCGCGCGCTGGCCGCCTTCGTGCGCCCACATGTGGCGCTCGTCACCACCATCGCGCCCGCGCATCTGGAATTCTTCGGCAGCTGCGAGGCCATCGCCGACGCCAAGTCGGAGATTTTCGAAGGCGTGCTGCCCGGCGGCGCCGCGCTCGTCCCGTCCGACAGCCCGCATGCCGGGCGCCTCGTCGCGCGCGCGAGGCAGGCCGGCGTGTCGCGGATCATGAGCTTCGGCGCCAGGGGCGAGGCGCGGCTCATCGCGCGTCACGACACCGGCGACGGCATGAAGATCGACGCCGAGATCTGCGGCGTCACCACCAGCTTCCGCATCGCCGCGGCGGGCGCGCACATCGCCAATAACGCGCTCGGCGCGCTGCTCGCGGTGGCCGCGACGGACGGCGACGTGCTCAATGCCGCCGCCGCGCTGCACGCCTTCACGCCGCTCAAGGGTCGCGGGGCGCGCTTCACCCTCGCGCTGGCCGGCGGCAGCGCGGAGCTCGTGGACGAAAGCTACAACGCCAACCCCGCTTCCATGGCCGCCGCGCTCGCGGTTCTCGGCGCGGCCGCCGCCAGGCGCCGCATCGCCGTGCTGGGCGACATGCTGGAGATGGGCCCCGAGGGCGCGGCTCACCACGCCGCGCTGGCGCGCGATGTCGAGGCCGCCCGCGTCGATCTCGTCTTCGCCAGCGGGCCGCAGATGCGCGCGCTGTGGGAGGCGCTGCCCGCCGCGCGCCGCGGCGCCTGGGGTGAAACCTCGGCCGCCATCGCGCCCGAAGTCGCCGCCGCGCTCGCGCCGGGGGACGTCGTGCTGGTGAAGGGTTCGAACGGCATGAGGATGAACGTGATCGTGGATGCGCTGAAGGCGCGCGCGGGGGGCTGATGTTCCACTATTTCCTCTTTCCGCTCGCGGATCACGTTTCGATCTTCAACGTCTTCCGCTACATCAGCTTCCGCGCGGTGGGCGGGCTTCTGACCGCGCTGCTCATCGCCTTCCTGATGGGGCCGTCCACCATCGACTGGCTCCGGGTCAGGCAGGGCAGGGGCCAGCCGATCCGCGCCGACGGCCCGCAGCGCCACATCGTGGAGAAGCAGGGCACGCCCACCATGGGCGGCCTCCTGATCCTGGTGCCCGCGGCGGTCGCCACGCTGCTCTGGGCCGATCTCACCGATCCCTATGTCTGGGTCGTGCTGTTCGTGACGATCGCGTTTGGCGGCCTGGGCTTCTGGGACGATTTCCTGAAGGTGACCAGGCGTTCCTCCGCCGGCGTCAGCGGGCGCATCAAGCTCCTCGTGCAGTTTGGCGTCGCGGTGGCCGCGACCTGGCTGATCATGACGATCGAGGAGCCCGGCGTCTCCGGCCACCTCGCCATCCCCTTCGTCAAGACCTTCTTCCGCTCGATCGGCTGGTTCTATCTCGTCTTCGGCTCGCTGGTGATCGTCGGCGCGTCCAACGCCGTGAACCTGACGGACGGACTGGACGGGCTCGCCACCGTGCCGGTGATCATCGCCGCGCTCGCCTTCGCGCTGATCGCCTATCTCGTCGGCAATTTCAAATTCGCGGACTACCTGCAGCTCCACTATGTCGCCGGCACCGGCGAGCTCGCCGTGTTCCTCGCCGCGCTGATCGGCGCGGGGCTCGGCTTCCTCTGGTACAACGCCCCGCCCGCCATGGTGTTCATGGGCGACACCGGATCGCTGGCGCTGGGCGGCGCGCTCGGCGCGGTCGCCGTCTCCACCAAGCACGAGATCGTGCTCGCCATCGTGGGCGGGCTCTTCGTCATGGAAGCGGTGTCGGTGATCGTGCAGGTGACGTCGTTCAGGATGACCGGCAAGCGCGTATTCAGGATGGCGCCGATCCACCATCATTTCGAGCAGCTGGGCTGGAAGGAGCCCACCATCGTGATCCGCTTCTGGATCATCGCGGTGGTGCTGGCGCTGATCGGCCTGTCCTCGCTGAAGCTGAGGTGAGGGGATGATCGCCGCCAGGAGCTTCGCGAACGAGAACGCCGGCGTGTTCGGGCTTGCCCGTTCCGGCGCCGCCTCCGTGCGCGCGCTCAAGGCCGGCGGCGCCAGCGTCTATGCGTGGGACGACAACGAGGCCCTGCGCGCCGAGGCGGAAAAGGCCGGGGCCCGCGTGCTGCCGTTCGGCGAATGGCCGCGTTTCAGGGCGCTGATCCTGTCGCCCGGCGTTCCGCTCACCCATCCCAGGCCGCACGAGGCGGTTGTCGCCGCGAGGGCCATTGGCGCCGAGGTGATCGGGGACATGGAGCTGTTCGCCCGCGAGATCCGCCCGGACCGCGAGCGCCGCGGCCGCGCGCCGGTCATCGCCATCACCGGCACCAACGGCAAGTCCACAACCACCGCGCTGATCGGGCACATCCTTTCGGCCTGCGGCTTTTCGGCGGAAGTGGGCGGCAACATCGGCAAGCCCGTGCTCGAGCTGGCGCCGCCCAACGGCCGCACCGTCTACGTGCTGGAGGTCTCTTCCTACCAGATCGATCTCGCGCCCGGCCTGGTGCCGGACGTGGCCGTGCTCACCAACATCACGCCCGACCACATCGATCGCCACGGCACGCTGGAGAACTACGCCGCCGTCAAGGCGCGGCTGCTCGAGCACGCGGCGAAGGACGGCCACATCGCCATCGGCGTGGACGACGCGCACACCGCCTCGATCTACACCCGGCTCTCCATCAATGGCGGCGCCGAAGCCGTGCCGGTGTCCGTCGGCAAGGTGCTGGGGCGCGGCGTCTTCGCGGTCGACGGCGCGCTCTACGACGCGCAGGGCCAGCGCGCCACCAAGGTGATGGACCTGGCGGATGCGGCCCATCTTCCCGGCGCGCACAACTGGCAGAACGCGGCGCTCGCCTACGCCGCCGTCAAGCCGCTGGTGAAGGATGCCCGCGCCATCGCGCGCGCCATCGAGAGCTTCGCGGGGCTTGCGCATCGCATCGAGGATGTGGGCCGTGTCGGCAAGGTGCGCTTCATCAACGATTCCAAGGCGACCAACGCCGAAGCCGCGGAGCGTGCGCTCGTCTGCTTCCCCGACATCTACTGGATCGCCGGCGGCCGCGCCAAGCAAGGCGGCATCGAAAGCCTGAAGCCGCATTTCTCCCGCATCCGCAAGGCCTATCTCATCGGCGAAGCGGCGCCCGGATTCGCCAGGACGCTGGAGGGCGTGCCGCACGAGCTCTCGCAGACATTGGACCGCGCCGTCGCCTCCGCCTTCGCGGATGCGCGCAACGCCCAGGCCGCGGCGCCGGTCGTGCTGTTGTCGCCGGCCTGCGCCTCCTTCGACCAGTTCACGGATTTCGAGCAGCGGGGCGATGCGTTTCGCGCGCTGGTCAAGGCGCTCGCCTCTCCGGCCGCGGCACGGGAAAGGCAGGCGTCATGAGCCTGTCGCGCGCGGACAAGGGCGGTTTCGCCGACTGGTGGTGGACCATCGACCGGGTGGCCTTCTTCACCACGCTCGGCCTGATCGCGGTCGGCCTCATCCTCGCCTTCGCGGCGAGCCCCGCCGCCAGCGGCGGGCCGATCACGGCGGGCGATTTCCGCTACGCCGTCAAGCAGATCGTCTTCGCCGCCATCGCCGCGGCGATCATGATCTCGAGTTCCCAGCTCAATCCCCGCGCCATCAAGATGGCGTCCGCGGTCCTGTTCGTGCTGTCGCTGGCGGCCAGCCTCTTCGTGGTGATGTTCGGCAAGGAGATCCTGGGCGCCAGGCGCGAGATCGATTTCGGCTTCCTCAGCCTGCAGCCGTCGGAATTCCTCAAGCCCAGCTTCGCGATCCTGGCCGCGGCGGTCTTGGCGGAGAGATCGCCGCTCGTCGCGCGCAAGGAGATCCTCACCTTCGCGATGCTGCTTCCGGCATTGGTGATCCTGGTCCTGCAGCCGGACGACGGGCAGACCGCGCTGCTGCTGGCGCTGTGGGCCACGATGCTGTTCTTCGACGGCGCCTCGATCAAATGGATGGCGGGGCTCGGCCTTGGCGGGACGGCGCTGGCCGGGGCGGGCTTCTTCCTCATCAGGCATTTCCACGACCGCATCGTGCAGTACTGGACCAACGAGGGCTGGCAGACGGGGCTGGCGCGCAAGGCCTTCGCCCATGGCGGCTGGACCGGCGTGGGCCCCGGCGCGGGCACGGTGAAGTACTGGCTGCCGGACGCGCATTCCGACTTCATCTTCGCGGTCGCGGGCGAGGAATTCGGGCTGTGGATGTGCGGGCTGATCGCGCTCCTCTTCGCCGTGCTGAGCGTGCGTCTGCTGCTCCGGTCCTCGCGCCTGCGCGATCCGTTCGCGCGGCTGGCGGGGGCGTCGCTCGGCGTGCTGGTCGCGCTGCAGGCCTTCATCAACATGGGCGTGGCGACGACCCTGCTCCCCGCCAAGGGCATGACGCTGCCCTTCATCTCATATGGCGGCTCCTCGCTCTTCGCCGTCGCGCTCACCATGGGCTTCGCGCTGTCGGTGACGCGCCAGCGCCCCAAGGTGGCGGAGCGCGACGCCGACCTGTTCGCCTTCCTGAGGGCGCATCCGGCATGAGCACGGTGGCCGCATGAGCACGATCGTTCTCTCCGCGGGCGGCACGGGCGGCCATCTGTTTCCGGCGCAGGCGCTGGCGGCGGAGCTCGCGCGCCGCGGCCGCAAGATCGTGGTGATGACGGATGCGCGCGGCACGCAATATCCCACCTTCTTCCCCGGCGCCGAGATCGAGATCGTGCCGTCGGCCACCCTCGCGGGCGGGCTGTCGCTCGTCACCGCGCCCCTGAAGATCCTGGCCGGCGTGGCCGTGGCGCTCAGGAAGCTTTCGCGCATCAAGCCCGCCGCCGTGGTCGGCTTCGGCGGCTATCCCAGCCTGCCCGTGATGCTGGCGGCCGTGATCGCGCGCTGGCCGACGGCGATCCTCGCGCCGGATTCGGTGCTCGGCCGCGCCAACCGCCTCGTCGCCAATTCGGTGAACGCCATCGCGGGCGGGCTTCCCCTGCGGCGCTACGCGCCCGACGACATGAGCAAGGTCGTCTACACCGGCAATCCCGTGCGCCCCGAAGCCGTGGCGATGAAGGACGCGCCTTATGAGAGGCCCACGGCGGATGGCCCGCTCAACCTGCTGGTCTTCGGCGGCAGCCAGGGCGCGCGCGCGCTGAGCGAGACGGTACCCGCCGCCGTCGCGCTGCTCCCGCCTCAGATGAAGGCGCGGCTTTCCATCGTCCAGCAGTGCCGCCCGGAAGACCTCGACATGGTGCGCGCCGGCTATGCCGGCGTGAAGGCGGAGCTGGCGGCCTTTTTCGGCGACATGCCGCAGCGGATCGCAAAGGCCCATCTGGTCATCTGCCGCGCCGGCGTCGGCACGGTGAGCGAGCTTGCCGTCATCGGCCGCCCGGCGATCCTGGTTCCTTATCCTTTCGCGACCGACGATCATCAGACCACCAACGCGCTGGTGCTGGTGGAGGCGGGCGCCGGCTGGATGATGCCGCAATCCGCGCTGACGCCCGACCGGCTGGCCGCGCAGATCGAGGACGCTTTCGCCGACCCGCAGGCGCTCGCCGCCCGCGCCGCCGCCGCGCATGCGCTCGGCAAGCCGGACGCCGCCGCCCGCTTCGCCGACCTCGTCGAGAAGATCGGCCGGGAAAAGACGCGGAGGCCGGGATGAAGAGCCCGTCTCCCCGCCAGACACGCGTGCCGCTCGACATCGGCACCATCCACTTCATCGGCATCGGCGGCATCGGCATGAGCGGCATCGCCGAGATCATGCACAATCTCGGCTACCATGTGCGCGGCTCCGACCAGGCGGAGAACGCCAACGTCAGGCGCCTGAAGAAGATGGGCATCGCCATCGCCGTCGGCCATTCGCCGGACAATCTCGGCGACGCCCATGCCGTCGTCTATTCCTCCGCCGTCAAGCCCGGCAACATCGAGTTCGACGCCGCCCGCAAGCGCGGGCTTCCCATGGTCAGGCGCGCCGAGATGCTGGCCGAGATCATGCGGCTCAAGAACTGCATCGCCATCGCCGGCACCAACGGCAAGACGACGACCACCACGCTGGTGGCCGCGCTGCTCGACGCCGGCGGCCTCGATCCCACCGTCGTCAATGGCGGCATCATCAACGCCTACGGCACCAACGCCCGGCTCGGCGCCGGCGAATGGGTCGTGGTGGAGGCGGACGAGAGCGACGGCACCTTCCTGCGCCTGCCCGCCAGCGTGGCCGTCGTCACCAACGAGGATCCCGACCATCTCGACTATTACGGCACCTTCGACAGGATGCGCGAAGCCTTCCAGCGCTTCGTCGAGAACATCCCGTTCTACGGCTTCGCGGTGCTCTGCCTGGACCATCCGGAAGTGCAGGCCATGGTCGGCCGCATCGAGGATCGCCGCCTGATCACCTACGGCTTCTCGCCCCAGGCCGACATGCGCGCGCTCAACGTGCGCTTCTCCGAAGGTGCGTCGCATTTCGACGTCGCCGTCACCGACCGGCTCGAAGGCAAGGAGACGCGGATCGAGGGCATGCGCCTGCCCATGCCGGGCGAGCACAACGTCCAGAACGCGCTCGCCGCCATTGCGGTGGCGCGCGAGCTCGGCATCGGCGCCGACACGATCCGCGTGGCGCTCGACCGCTTCGGCGGCGTCAACCGCCGCTTCACCCGCGTCGGCGAGTGGAACGGCGCCGCCATCATCGACGATTACGCCCACAACCCGTTCAAGATCGCCGCCGCGCTCAAGGCCGCGCGCCAGGCCTATGGCGGGCCCATCGTCGCCGTCGTGCAGCCGCACCGCTACACCCGCCTGCGCGACACCTTCGAGCAGTTCTCCAAATGCCTCAACGACGCCGATGTGGCGATCGTCGCGCCGGTCTATGCCGCGGGCGAGCAGCCCATCGAAGGCATCGACCGCGACAGTTTCGCCGAAGCGTTGCGCGCGCATGGTCATCGCAACGTCCTCGTCATGGACGGGCCGGCCGATCTGACGGCGCTTGTCGCCGAACATGCCAGGCCCGGCGGCGTGGTGGTGATGCTGGGCGCCGGATCGATCACGGCCTGGGCGCACGCGCTGGAAGGCGAACTGCGGAAGCGGGAGGGGAAATGATGATGACCCGTCCCTGCGATGCCCTTCCGCCCGTGCGCGGCACCTACGCGATGGGCGCGGCCCTGAAGGATCTGGTGTGGTTCCGCGCCGGCGGACCGGCCGAGGTGCTGTTCCGTCCCGCCGACACGGGCGACCTCGCCACCTTCATGGCGGCGAAGAGCGCGGACACGCGGGTGAGCGTCATCGGCGTGGGCTCGAATTTGCTGGTGCGCGACGGCGGCATCCCCGGCGTCGTGGTGCGGTTGCCCGGTGCGTTCGGCAAAGTCGCGACGGAGGGCACGCGCATCCGCGCCGGCGCCGCCGCGCTCGACGCCGCGGTGGCGCGCGCGGCCGCGGACGCGGGCATCGCCGGCCTCGAATTCCTCCGCGGCGTCCCCGGCACCATCGGCGGCGCGCTGCGCATGAACGCCGGCTGCTACGGGAGCGAGATCGAGGACGTGTTCGTGGAAGCTACCGCCGTCGATACGCAAGGCAACATCGTCAAGCTGGACGCGGCGGGCATGGCGTTCGCCTACCGCAAATCCGGCGCGCCGGAGGATCTGATCTTCACCGAGGCGGTGCTGCAGGGCACGCCGGACTCGCCGGAGGCGATCCGCGCCCGCATGGACGCCCTGGTCGCGCAGCGCGAGTCCACGCAGCCGACCCGCGCCCGGACCGGCGGCTCGACCTTCAAGAACCCGCCCGGCCGCAAGGCCTGGCAGCTCATCGACGAGGCCGGCTGCCGGGGCCTGAGGCACGGCGGCGCCATGGTGTCGGAGCTTCACTGCAACTTCCTCATCAACACGGGCGGCGCCACCGCCGCCGACATCGAAGGCCTCGGCGAAGAGGTCCGCGCGCGGGTCAGGGAAAAATCCGGCGTCGCGCTGGAGTGGGAGATCAAACGGGTGGGTGTTCCATGACTGCATATAAGAGAGTGGCGGTGCTGCTCGGCGGCCGCTCGGCCGAACGCGAGGTCTCGCTTTCGTCCGGCGCGGGCTGCGCCAGGGCGCTCCGCGGCGAAGGCTTCGACGTGGTGGAGATCGATCCCCGCGACGGCGACCTCTCCCGGATGCTGCGCGAGGCGCGCCCCGACGCGGTGTTCAACGCCCTGCACGGCCGCTGGGGCGAGGATGGCTGCGTGCAGGGCCTGCTGGAACTGCTCGAGATCCCCTATTCGCATTCCGGCGTGCTGGCGTCGGCGCTCGCCATGCACAAGCAGCGCACCAAGGACGTCTACCGCGCCGCGGGGCTTCCGGTCGTGAACTCCATCGTGGTCGACCGCCGCGAAGCCGCCGCCCGGCACCTGATGGAGCCGCCTTACGTGGTCAAGCCCGTCAACGAAGGCTCCTCCGTCGGCGTGTTCATCATCAGGAAGGGCGACAACCGCCCGCCCGAGGCGCTGGGCAGCGACACCTGGAACCTCTCCAGCGAGATGATGGTCGAGGAATTCGTGCCGGGCCGCGAGCTCACCGTCGCCGTCATGGGCGGCAAGGCGCTCGCCGTCACCGAGATCACCACGGATCTCGAATTCTACGACTACGAAGCCAAATACGCCGAAGGCGGCTCGCGCCACACGCTGCCCGCCAGGATCCCGGCCAACGTGGCCGAGGACGCCATGCGGCTGGCCGAGCGCGCGCACGCCGCCCTGGGCTGCCGCGGCGTCACCCGCACCGACCTGCGCTACGACGACACGGCTGGCAGGCATCGCCTTGTCCTTCTCGAAACCAACACCCAGCCCGGCATGACGCCGACTTCGCTCGTGCCGGAGCAGGGCGCGCATGCGGGATATTCGTACGGGGCGCTGTGCCGCTGGATGGTGGAGGATGCCTCATGCCAGCGGTGAGCGCCCAGCGTCCCCGCCGCGCGCGCGGCAAGCAGAACGCGGTGCGCGCCACCACCGGCGCGCGCATCCCGCAGGACCGCCTCGCCTTCGGCCGCCGCAAGAAGCCGAAGGGCACGATCGCCGGCCGCCTCCTCCAGGCCGCGAAGGACAGGCTCACGGCCTCGCGTCCCATGCTGATGCTGACGGCGGGCTTCCTCGCGCTCACCGGCATCGCGGCGCTGTTCGTGGGCGGCTATGTCGGCCGCGCCATCCATGGCGTCACCCAGACCGCCGATGCGCTGGTGGCGGATGCGGGCTTCGGCATCGCCAATGTGGACATCGCCGGCAACCGCCGCACCGGGAAAGACACCATCCTGGCCGTCCTCGACATCCAGAAGGACCAGACCACGCTTTCCTACGACATCCACGCCGCGCAGGCCCGGCTGTCGCGCCTGCCCTGGGTGGCGGGCGCGGACGTGCGCCGCCGCTATCCCGACACCATCGCGGTCACGCTGGCCGAGCGCCGCCCCTTCGCGCTGTGGCGGACGGACGACGGCATCGCCGTCATCGACCGCGACGGCCACGTGATCACGAAGACCGGCGGCCTGGAATTCCAGAAGCTGCCGCGCTTCGTGGGCGAGGCGCCGGTGGGCGGGGCGGAGCTGGTCGCCGCCATCGCGCGGCATCGCGCCGTGCATGCGCGCGTGTGGGCGATGCGCCGCATGGGCGGGCGCCGCTGGGATCTCATCCTCGACGACCAGGTCGTCGTGCAATTGCCCGAGCTGGGCTGGAAGCAACAGCTGGACGAGCTCGAGCACCTGCTGGTCGACACCGGCGTGCTCGAGCGGGACATCCGGGAAATCGATCTGCGGGAGCGGGACAATTACTACTTCATCCTGAAGGACGGGTTGCCGCAGGCCATGCCAAGGGGGAACGGCACGTAAATGGGCGAGATCACCAGAATGCGCGTCGCGAATGCGGAACCGGCGGCCTTGCGCGCCGGCCTGATTGCGGCTCTCGACATCGGTTCGTCGAAGATCGTCTGCCTCATCGGCAAGGCCGAGACGGGGACGCTGAAGGTCGTTGGCGCCAGCCTGCGCGAGAGCCGGGGCGTCAAGTCCGGCACCGTCACCGGCATCGAGGGCGCCGAGGAATCCATCCGCGAGGCGGTGGACGCGGCGGAGAATCTCGCCGACGCGCGCATCCAGAACGTGCTCATCTCGGTGAGCTGCGGCCAGCCCGTCAGCGTCAACGCCCGCGCCGGCATGGCGCTGGACGGCGCGCTGGTGTCGGACGCCCATCTCTCCCAGCTGCTGGCCGAGGGCCGCGCCCGCTGCAAGCTCGACGGCTACGAGATCATCCAGGCCGCGCCCACCTCCTACGTGGTGGACGAGGCGCGCGGGGTGCGCGATCCCTCGGGCATGTTCTGCCAGCGCATCGGCGTCGCCATGCACGCCGTGGCGGTGAAACCCTCGCCGCTGGCCAACCTCAGGCTCGCGGTGGAGCGCGGGCACCTTTCCGTCGCGGGCACGCTGTTCTCCGCCTACGCCTCGGGCCTCTCCACCCTCACCGAGGACGAGAAGCAGCTCGGCGCCACGGTGATCGACATGGGCGGCGGCACCACCTCCATCGCCGTGTTCATGGAGGGCGAGCTGGTCCATGCCGACGTTGTCCCCATTGGCGGCAGCCACGTCACCGCCGACCTGGCGCGCATGCTGGCCGCCCCCGTCTCCGCCGCCGAGCGCATCAAGACGCTCTACGGCGCCGCGCTGGGCGACATGGAGACCGGCACCGACGTCATCGCCGTCCCCCAGATGGGGGAGGACGGCGAGGGCGCGCCCGGCCCGGCGGCCAGGCCCCATCATGCCGCCGGCTCCGCGCCCGAGACCGTGCGCGTGCCGCGCTCCATGCTCACCCGCATCATCCAGGCGCGGCTGGAAGAGACCTTCACCGAAGTCCAGTCGCGCCTCAGGGCGTCGGGCTTCGACGTGGCCGCCGGGCGCCGCGCGGTCTTGACGGGCGGCGCCTGCCAGCTGGCCGGCACCCGCGAGCTCGCGCAGCGGATGCTCAACAAGCTGGTGCGCATCGGCCGGCCCCAGACCTTCGTGGGCCTTCCGGCCGCCTCGGCCGGGCCCGGCCATGCCGCCGCGCTCGGCCTGCTGCTCGCGGGCGCGACCATGCCGCCGGAGGCGCTCAATCCCGAATACGAACCGCCCCGCGAGGCCGGGGCGGGCGGCGGCTTCCTCAAACGACTGGCAGGCGGACTCTTCGGGTGATTCAATCCCGGGTGATTCGCGGGCACGACAAGAAGAACGGCTTGGGTGGGTAGGGCAAACGGACTTGGCAACGGAGAAACAACAATGACGATCAAGATCGGCGCCCCCGAGACGAAGGAATTGCGGCCGCGCATCACCGTGCTGGGCGTGGGCGGCGCCGGCGGCAACGCCGTCAACAACATGATCTCGTCCAGGCTGGAAGGCGTGGACTTCGTGGTCGCCAACACCGACGCCCAGGCGCTGGCCCAGTCCAGGGCCGAGCACAAGATCCAGATGGGCGTGAAGCTGACCGAGGGGCTCGGCGCGGGCGCCCGTCCCGATGTCGGTCGCGCCGGCGCCGAGGAGTCGCTTGCCGAGATCCTGGAGCATCTGGCCGGCTCGCACATGGTGTTCATCACCGCGGGCATGGGCGGCGGCACCGGCACGGGCGCCGCCCCCGTCATCGCGCGCGCGGTGCGCGAGCAGGGCGTGCTCACCGTCGGCGTCGTCACCAAGCCCTTCGCCTTCGAGGGCGAGAAGCGCATGCGCATCGCCGAGCGCGGCATCGAGGAATTGCAGGCTTTCGTCGACACGCTCATCATCATCCCCAACCAGAACCTGTTCCGCATCGCCAACGACCGCACCACCTTCGCCCAGGCCTTCGCCATGGCCGACGACGTGCTGCATTCCGGCGTGCGCGGCGTCACCGACCTGATCGTGATGCCCGGCCTCATCAACCTCGACTTCGCCGACATCAAGACGGTGATGAGCGAGATGGGCAAGGCGATGATGGGCACCGGCGAAGCCGAGGGCGAGGAGCGCGCGCTCAAGGCCGCGGAAGCCGCCATCTCCAACCCGCTGCTCGACGACGTGTCGATGAAGGGCGCCCGCGGCGTGCTCATCAACATCACCGGCGGGCCGGACATGATGCTGTTCGAGGTCGACCAG
The DNA here is from genome assembly GCA_035499995.1 of Rhizomicrobium sp. Classification (GTDB taxonomy): domain Bacteria; phylum Pseudomonadota; class Alphaproteobacteria; order Micropepsales; family Micropepsaceae; genus Rhizomicrobium. The sequence goes on from DATJXR010000032.1 coordinate 63,842, forward strand.
GCCGCCAACCGCATCCGCGCCGAGATCGATCCCGACGCCAACATCATCTTCGGCGGCACGATCCTGGAGAACATGGAAGGCCGGCTGCGCGTCAGCGTGGTCGCCACCGGCATCGAGAGCGAGGCGCTGTCGAAGCTGCCGCCCAACGTGCAGAACCTGCGCGGGCACCTGAAGCCCGTGCCGGCGCCGCAGCGCCAGCCCGAGCCGCCGCGCCCCGCCGCCACCGTGCAGGTGACGGCGCACCACGGCGCGCCCGCCGCCAATCCCGTGCGCGCGCAGGTCGAGACGATCAGGCAGGAGATGGGCCGCCAGGAGATGGACGCGCGTCTGGACGCGCGCGCCGCGACGGACCGCTTCGAGACCGCGCCCCTCCACGCCGAGGCCGTCATGGCCGACGAGGAAGAGATCATCGGCCACCGCGAAGTGATCGGCGAGGACGACATCCCGCCCATGCCGATATCGCTGCAGCAGAAGGCGGTGATGACGCCCCCGCGCCCGGCGGCGCCCGTCGCGGCGGCGCCCGAGCAGCCCAGGCGCCGCTTCGGCCTGTTCGGCCCGCGCCGCGAAGCCAAGGCCGAGCCCGCGCGGCTCGAGCCGGTCTCTCAGCGCCAGGCCCCCGCCGCGACGGCGCGCGCCGCCGCGCAACCCCAGCGCCCCAGCGTGGAAGCCGACCTCTTCCCCGAACACAAGAAAGACGACCAGTTCGAGATCCCGGCGTTCCTGAGGAGGCAGTCGAACTGAGCGTTCCGCGCTCTTCCCTCTTCTCCGCGTGCGGGGAAGAGGGAATGAGGCTCTCCGCCCACGCCGTCAGGATTTTCGTCTCGCGCATCCATTGCGCGGCGGTGCGCGCGAGCGCGCGGGACTCGTTCGTGTGGCGGCCCGTTTTCCAGGCGTTGCGGTTGCCCGGCTGGCCGCCCGGCCTGCGCCGCGGGCGAGGCCTGGGCGCGAACACAACATCTGGTGGGGCGAAGTCGATCCAGGCAGTCGTTCTCACGATCTGCCACCCCCCTCCCTGCCGGCCTTCCTCGTCGCCGCCCTTGCCTCCTTCATGACCATGGTGTGCAGGGTCTCCGACACCTGGCCACGCAAGCCGCCGACCGTCCTGCCGACCTTGGCGCTGGCCAGAAGCAGCGTGGAAATCCGCTCCATGTAACTGAAGCAGGCATCGTTGTCCGTGCCGTCGCGCATCACCCAGTCCGACATCGTCTCGATCAGCACGGCGCAGGATGCGATCTGCCGCTCCAGCGTGGCCGCCGCGTCGGGCGGCGGCGTCAGCTCCTTCATGCGCGATGCCACCGTGACCCGGGGCCGGTCGATTTGAGGCGCGGGCGCATTCGCCTTGAGCGCGGGATGATTGTCGATGACGTCGGAGACGACGCGCGCAATCTCTTCCCTGGTGTAGTCCCGATCCGGCCGCTGCACGGGTTTCTCCGGCGGCGCGGGCGCCTGGATTTGCGGTTCCGCGCCGGGTTCGCCGGCGGGCTGGCGCGGGAGCGCGGCACCGTCGTCATTCGCATGGGCGAGCTTCGCCAGCCGCGCCAGTTCGGCGACATCCTTCTGGAGATCGCGCGCGCTCCTCAGGCGATCCTGCGCCGTTTCGGTTTCCGGCCTGTCATTCTGGTCCATCGATCAACACTCCTGAAACAGAACAGGATATCAACCTATGGTAGGAAGTCAATCTGAATCCTAACCTGGAGTGGTGATTGACTCGTATGATACAGAACTTCTATAGCTCTGTACCAATATTGGAGGCGTGCGATCATGGCCGATTTTGCAATCCCCCCTTTTCCGCCGTCGCTGTATGCAAAGCTGCAGCAGGTCGCCGAACCATTGGTCGATACCCCACTCACGGCAATCGAGAAGGCGCTGGACTTCTACCTGCTGCACAAAACATCGCCGGGCGCGGCTCCGGGCGGAGGCACCCATGTGGGCAATCCGGGCATCATGATGTTTGCCGCCGAAGCCCCGCCCGACCTCTCATTTACGCGGCCGCTCTCGATCGAGATCGAAGGCCGGAAGCTGGACAGGGCGGACTGCTACTGGAACCCCCTGCTCTACGAAACGGTGAGGCTGGCCGGGCGCAAGCTCAACGATGCCGATCGGCTCAAGCAGATCTTGCTTTGCAACCACGTGGATGGAGCACGCTCTGGCGAAGGATATCACCCGATACCCGGTGCGGGCGTTTCGGTGCAGGGACAAGCCACCAATCCCGCCTGGAAATCGATCATGCACGTCGCCAAGGCGTTGCGTTTCAAGATCGACGTGACCTTCATTTGGGAGGACAAGCCCAAGGCGCAGTACCCCGGCAAAACCGGCCGCATGGTCTACATGGGCAAATGAGCGTCATGCGAAAGCGGCCGGTCCACATCGACGTTCAGATCAAGGCGAATATCGCCTGGTGCTTGCATGCTATAGCGATGATACTCGCCGTCCTGAGGCACTGACGATGCGCCGCACGCTCTCTCAATCCATCTCCACCACCGGCACTGCGCTGCATGCCGGGGTTGCGGTGAGGATGACGCTGGCGCCTGCCGCGTCCGGCGCCGGCGTCGTGTTCCGGCGGAGCGATCTGGGCGGAAAGGAGGTGCCGGCGCTCTACGACCGCGTGGGCGAGACGCGGCTGGGCACCGTGATCGGGGAAGGCGGCGTCAGCGTGGGCGTCATCGAGCATCTGATGGCCGCGGTGGCGGGCGCGGAGATCGACGACATGCTGGTCACGCTCGACGGGCCGGAGCCGCCGATCCTGGACGGCGACGCGCTCTCCTATCTCCAGCTGATCGGACAGGCGGGCGCGCGCGAGCAGGCGGGCGCGCGGCCCTCGATCGAGGTGCTGAGGCGCGTGGAGGTGACGGAGGGCAAGGCGAGCGCGGCGCTGGTTCCCGCGGCGGCGGACGCGCCGGGCCTGAGCTTCGATTTCGAGATCGCGTTCCCCACGCCCGCCATCGGCACGCAGCGCATGACATGGCGCTTCTCCCGCGAGGCCTTCGCCCGCGACATCGCGCCCGCGCGCACCTTCGGCTTCGTCCAGGAGCTGGACATGCTGAAGCAGATGGACCGCGGCCATGGCGCCTCGCTTCAGAACACGCTCGCCATCGACGGCGACACCGTGCTCAACGCGGACCTCATGCGCTTTCCTGACGAATTCGTAAGGCACAAGATCCTGGACGCCATCGGCGACATGGCGCTGGCCGGCGCCCCGCTCATCGCCCGCTTCGAGGGCCGCAAATCCGGCCACGCGCTGAACAACGCGCTGCTCAGGAAGCTGATGGCCGACGGGGGAAATTACCGGATGGCTTAGCTTCCTCCCCCGCGAGAGCGGGGGAGGGGGACCGCCGTAGGCGGTGGAGGGGGTGTGTCCGCTGTCAAAAGCGAGGCTCACCTTTCGCCAGCGGACACCCCCTTCCGTCACGCGCGACTGATGTCGCGCGCGCCACCTCCCCCGCTCTCGCGGGGGAGGAAGAATCCCGCTCTGGACCTTCTCGGCCCCCCTCTGGCATAAGGGCGGCGGCTGGTTCCCCTCAGGAGAGTTAATGTCTTTCAAGCCCTTATCCGGCAAGGCGTGGCGCGGGCTGGTCGCGGTGGCGGGGCTGGCGCTCGCCGGCTGCTCGATGCTCGGCGGCGACAGCGACGCCGGGGACAAGGACGCGCAATATGTCGAGCGTCCGGTCGACCAGATCTATGCCGATGCCTGGAAGCAGATCGACAATGGCGACTACGTCAAGGCCGCCAAGCAGTTCGACGAGGTGGAACGCCAGCATCCCTATTCGGTGTGGGCGCGACGCGCGATGCTGATGAGCGCCTATTGCTACTTCGAGGGCAACGATTTCACCGACGCCATCTCCACCTCCGACAGCTACATCGAGCTGCATCCCGGCAGCCGCGAGGTGTCCTACGCGTTCTACCTGAAGGCGATGTCGCTCTATCAGCAGATCGTCGACATCGGGCGCGACCAGTCGCAGACCGAGGCGGCGCTCACCGCGCTGCAGGACGTGGTGCAGCGCTTCCCCGACAGCCCCTATGCCCGCGACGCCAGCCTGAAGATCGACCTCGCCAACGACCATCTCGCCGGCAAGGAAATGGAGATCGGCCGCTATTACCTCAGGCAGGGCGACTACATCGGCGCCATCAACCGGTTCCGCGGCGTGGTGGAGAAATACCAGCGCACCTCGCAGATCGCCGAGGCGCTGGAGCGGCTGACCGAGGCCTATTATGCGCTCGGCGTCTACAACGAGGCCAAGACGGCCGCCGCCGTGCTGGGCGCCAATTATCCCGGCAGCCCCTGGTACAAGGACGCGTACCGCCTCCTCACCGAGCACAACATGAAGCCCGAGGTGGACAAGGGCTCGTGGCTTGAGAGGCAGTTCCAGCTATAAGGCGGGGCCATGCTCGCCACGCTGAAGATTCGCGACCTGGTCCTGATCGAGGACGTGTCCCTCGATTTCGCGGGCGGCCTCAACGTGCTCACCGGCGAGACGGGCGCGGGCAAATCCATCCTCCTGGACGCGCTGGGCCTGGCCGCGGGCGCGCGGGCCGGGGGGCGCTCGTCCGTGCGCGGCGGCGCCCAGCAGGGCTCGGCCGTCGCGGTTTTCGACTTGCCGGCGAAGCACGCCGCGCGCGCGCTGGTCGCCGGGAACGGATTGCCCGGCGAGGGCGAGACCATCCTGCGCCGCGTGCTCGCCGCCGACGGGCGCACGCGCGCCTTCGTCAACGACGAGCCGGTGGGCGTGGGCCTGTTGCGGGACGTGGGCGCGATGCTGGTGGAGATCCACGGCCAGCAGGACGACCGCGGCCTGTTCGACGCCGCCACCCACCGCCGCCTGCTCGATGCCTTCGGCGGACACGAGCTGCCGGCCGGCGAGGTTGCGCAACGGTTCGCGACGCTGTCGGACGCGCGCGCGGAGCTCGCGGCGCTGACGCGCGCCGCCGCCGGCGCCGCCGCCGACGCGGAATTCATCCGCCAGGCGGTGGACGAATTGTCCGCGCTGGCGCCGGAGGCGGGCGAAGAGGCCAGGCTCGCGGGCGAACGCGCGCTCCTGATGAACGCCAACCGCATTGCCGAAGACGTCTCGGCCTCGGTGGAACTGCTGGGCGGGGAGCGGGGCGCCGAGGCGCTGCTCGCCGCCGCGCTGAAGCGGCTCGGCCGCATGAAGGACGAAGCGCGCAGGGCCGCGGCCCCGGCCGAGGCGGCGCTCGAGCAGGCCTTCGCCGCGGCGGAAGACGCGCGGCGCGAGCTGGAATCGCTGCTCTCCCGCCTCGAAGCCGATCCCGGCGAGCTGGAGCGCAAGGAGGAGCGCCTGTTCGGCCTTCGCGCCATGGCGCGGAAATACGCCGTGGCGGCGGACGATCTGCCCCGCGTGCTGGCCGACTACCAGTCGCGGCAGGACGCCATGTCCGGCGCCGGCGGCAGGTTGAAGGAGGCGCAGGCGGCGGCCGCGAAGGCCGAGGAGGCCTATCTCGCCTCGGCCCGCAAGCTCTCCGCCGCGCGCCGCGCCGCCGCGAGGAAGCTCGAGGCCGCGGTGGCGGGCGAGCTTGCGCCGCTGAAGCTGGGGCATGCGAAATTCCGCGTGACGCTGGAGGATTGCGAGGCGGGCGCGCAGGGGCTGGAGCGCGTGGCGTTCGAGATCGCGACGGTGGCGGGCGCGGCGTTCGGCCCGCTGGCGAAGATCGCTTCCGGGGGCGAGCTTGCCCGCGTCTCGCTCGCCATCAAGGTGGCGCTGGCGGAGACGGCGCCGCCCGCGGCGCTGGTGTTCGACGAGGTGGACCGCGGCGTCGGTGGCGCGGTGGCCGACGCGGTGGGCGAGCGCCTGCAGCGGCTGTCGCGCACCACCCAGGTGCTGCTCGTCACCCATTCCCCGCAGGTGGCCGCGCGCGCGGAGCGGCACTTCCGCATCACGCGCACGGGCGACCGCACGCGCGTGGCCCTGCTCGACGACGAGGCCCGCACGGAGGAGCTCGCGCGCATGCTCTCCGGCGCCGCCGTCACCGACGAAGCCCGCGCCGCCGCCCGGCGGCTGCTCAGCGAGGCCGAACCGCCGAAGAAGATGAGAAAGCGGGCATGACGGCGAAGCGCAAATCAGACGGCAAGCCTTCAGCTCTGAGGGCGAAAAAGAGGAAACGGCCGGATGTGCCCGATCTCTTCGAGCAAGTATCGGCTTCGCCCGCATTCGAGCCGAAACGCACAAAACGCTGGAAGCCGGCCGGGCGCCTCCAGAACCTGCGTCAGGTCCCGGTCGAGAAATTGGGTTCGAATGCAAAATTGGAACGGATGGCACTAAGCCGCGAAGTGCGTGAGCACAACGAACTCTATCACGGTCGCGACAAGCCGCGCATCTCGGATTCCGATTTTGATGCGCTCAAACGTCGATTGAAGGATATTGAAGCGCTCTATCCAGAAACCGCCGAAGTTCATTCCGTGAGGAGGGCGGTGGGGGCTAAGCCTAAACGCGGCTTCACCAGGGTGGCGCATCGTGTTCCCATGCTGTCGCTGGACAATGCGTTTTCGGACGAAGAAGTACGGCAATTCGTCGCGCGAATACGGCGCCTGCTGGGGCTGACCGACAACGCGAAGCTTGCCTTCACTGCCGAGCCAAAGATCGATGGGCTGTCGGCGTCGCTGCGGTACTTGAATGGTGAATTTCAGCTTGGCGCCACTCGTGGCGACGGCGAAGTCGGCGAAGACATCACGGCCAATCTGCGTACAATAGACGATATTCCCGCCAGGTTGAAAGGCAGTGTGCCCGGAGTATTTGAGGTGCGCGGCGAAGTTTACATGGCACTTGAGGACTTCAAGGCACTCAATGCCCGCCGCGAAGCTGCCGGCGAGGAATTGTTCGTCAATGCGCGCAACACCACGGCGGGCGCCGTTCGCCAGCTAAATCCGGACATTACCGCGTCTCGGCCACTTCACTTCTATGCCTACACCTGGGGCGAAGTCAGCGAACGTCCCGCCGACACGCAGTCAGAAATGCTCGACACGTTCAAGCTCTGGGGTCTCCCTGTAACGGATTTGTGGGAGCGCCTGCACGGCGAGGATGAGCTTCTCGACTATTACCGCAGGATGGGTGAGCGCCGTCATTCCCTTGGGTACGAGATCGACGGCGTAGTCTACAAGGTTGACAGGCTTGACCTACAGGACCGGCTCGGCTCTGCGACCGACCACCCACGCTGGGCCATCGCCCACAAATTTCCCGCCGAGCAGGCACAAACCACGCTACTCAAGATCGACATCCAAGTCGGCCGTACCGGCAAGCTCACGCCGGTGGGACGGCTGAAACCCGTCGCCGTAGGGGGTGTGACGGTGGAAAATGTTACGTTGCACAATGAAGACGAGATCGAACGCCTCGACGCCCGCATAGGCGACACGGTCGTCCTCCAGCGCGCCGGCGACGTGATTCCGCAGGTCTTGCGAGTTATCCCAAAGGCCGGAAAGCGCGCCCCCAAATTCAGGTTTCCTCACACTTGCAAGGAATGTGGCAGTCATGCCGTGCGCGAGGTGAACGAGGAAACCGGCAAACAAGATGTCGACAGACGCTGCACCGGCGGCCTCGTGTGCCCGGCGCAGGCCGTAGAGAGATTGAAACATTTTGTCAGCCGCAGTGCATTTGACATAGAAGGATTCGGGGAAAAGTATGCTGAGCTGTTGTACTCCACGGGATTGGTCAGGAGCCCCGCCGATATTTTCGCTTTGAAAGATCATTCGAAGAAATTGCGAAATGTAATTCTCGAATACCGCAAACGGCAGGCCGAAAAGCGGCGGAGGGAGACGGGCCAGAAGGCAAAGAAGATTGTTCGAGACGAAGACCGCACCTTCAAGGATATGGACAATCTGCTGGAAGCCATAGAAGCGCGCCGCACGATAAGTCTGGAGCGATTTCTCTTCGCACTCGGCATTCGCCATGTGGGGGAGGTGACCGCCCAGGCATTGGCGCGCCACTTCAAAGCCATTCGGCATCTCATGGATGCTATCAAATCGATTTCACTGGAGAGACCCGGTCCGGATTATCTCGAACTGGAGCGCGTTCATCTCATAGGGGAAGAGCGAATCAGGCAGCTATTGAGTTATCGTTGGAACGACGTTCGTCTCGGGGACGCCGAGGATTTTCTGCACGCGCTCGACGGAATGTCTTTGAGCGGGTTCGATATTCGGGCGCAGGAGAGCCTAGCCGATCATTATGGCGATTGGCGCGCTTTTGTGAGCGCGATGAGAAGCGCGGCGAAACAGTCGCCAGGTCCTAAGTATTTGAAGGTCATGCGCGAACAAAACATCGGTCCCGTCGTTGTCGAGTCTTTAATCGATTTCTTCGATGAGAGTCGAAATCGCGCGGCGGTGGAACGGCTGCTTGAGCATGTAGACGTCCGGGATGCGGCCGTGACGTCGGGGCCGCAACCGTTGCGTGGCTTGACGGTCGTATTCACTGGTACTCTTGAGTCCATGACCCGGGACGAGGCCAAAGCGCAGGCGAGCGCGCTTGGCGCCAAAGTGGGGTCATCCGTCAGCGGTGCGACATCCCTGTTGGTAGCCGGGACGGGCGCCGGGTCCAAGCTGAACGACGCCAAAAGGCTTGGCATCGAGGTATTGTCCGAGCAGGAGTGGTTGGAGCGAACTCGCCGTCATTGAAATGCGACTGTTTGAGGTCAAATGGACATTATTGCGATTGATTTCGAAACTGCCAACGAACGCAGGGACAGCGCGTGTGCCGTTGGGCTTGCCTGGGTCTCAGGTACGAACATAACGCGGGTCGAATACCGGCTAATTCGACCGAAGGAAATGCGATTTTCCGGGATCAACGTCTCAATTCACGGCATCTGTTCTGAAGATGTGAAAGACGCGCCGGAATTTCCCGATGTAATGTCCGAGTTTCGCAATGAGATGAAGGATGCTGTCGTCATTGCCCACAACGCGTCGTTCGACATGAGCGTATGGCGCGCGTCGCTCGATTGCTACAATTTGCAGTACCCAACCATTAGATATCTTTGCACTTTGTTGATGGCGCGAAAAGTTTGGCGGAATCTTGAATCGTATCGCTTGGCCGATTTGGCCAGGGAATTTGGAATCGCATTCAGGCATCACCACGCCGCAGACGATGCGAAAGCGTGTGGAACCATCGGGGTTGCGGCGGCGTCTTCACTGGGGCTGTCCGACATTTTGTCCGTTCCCGAACTCATCGACATGAGCTTCGGTCGATTATTCTCGGGTGGATACGAGCCCTGCTCCTGTCCTGGCGCGTGGTATCGCGCTCGAAAGCCGAATTTTGTCATGACGGTGACCGACGTCGCCGCGCCGCGGATCGCGGGCTCGCCGGTGGCCGGCAAGACCGTCGTCTTCACCGGCACGCTGGAGAAGATGACGCGCCAGGAAGCCAAGGCGCGCGCGGAGCAGCTCGGCGCCAGGACCGCCGGCTCGGTGTCGAAGAAGACCGACCTGGTGGTGGCCGGCCCCGGCGCCGGCTCCAAGCTCGCCGACGCGCAGAAATTCGGCGTCCAGGTCATCGACGAGGACGGATGGCTGAAGATGATCGAGGGGTTGTGATGACGCCCGCGCCGGTGAAGCCCGAGATCACGCTGGACGATCTCAACAAGGTCGACATCCGCGTCGGCACCATCAGATCGGTGGAAGACGTGCCCGGCGCGGACAAGCTGGTGATGCTGCGCGTCAGCTTTGGCGATCGTGAGCGCGTCATCGTCTCCGGCATGAAGCAGGAGCGGCCCAATCCGAAGGAGATCGAGGGGCGCCAGGCGCTGTTTGTCGTCAACCTCGCGCCGCGCCGGATGAAGGGCGTCCTCTCCGAGGGCATGGTGTTCGACATCGGCTATGCCGACGGCGTGGTGCCCGTGCTGGCGGTTCCCGAAGCGCCCGTGCCCGAAGGGTCGCGGGCCGGATAGGCCGAGACCGGCCTTTTCCGGCCTGAAGCGTTATGCTATCATAATTGATAGCAGGAGGTTTCCATGGGCCAGATCATCGTTCGCAATCTGGATGACGCCGTGATCCAGCGCCTGAAACGCCGCGCCGCGCGCGAAAAGCTGTCGGTCGAGGAAACCGTGCGTCGCATTCTCGCCGACGCGGAGCCAGCCCAGCCGTCGAAGGCGGAGTTGCTGGCCGAAATCGACCGCATCGCCCACATGGGCAAGCCGATCACGGAGCCGCCCTATTCCGAAGATTTGATCCGCGAAGACCGCGACTCCCGATGACGGTGGTCGCCGACGCCAGCGTCGCGGCGAAGTGGTATCTGCTGGAACCCGGCCGCGATCTCGCGCGCGCCCTGCAATCTAGTGAGCAGGTCATCGCACCGGAGTGGATTCTGGCCGAAGTGCTGAACATCATGTGGAAGAACGTCCGCACGGGCATTGCTGGCGCGGATCAGGTGGCTCTGGTCGTGCAGTCCCTGCCCAGGCAATTCGTAAAACTCTTTCCGGTCCTCCCGCTCCTCGCGCGTGCCGCGGAGATCTGCCTCGATCTGGATCATCCAATCTACGATTGCTTCTATGTTGCGCTGGCCGAACGCGAGCGATGCACGCTGGTGACGGCGGACCGGAAACTTTACGCCAAGACGCGGCGCACGAAATATTCTTCGCTGGTGCGAATCCTGGGTTCCTAGTGCGGGTTGCGATCGTTTGGTTTGATGTGCAGCGGTGTCATGGCCCGCGGCTGCGGGCCACCCAGATGAAGCCCGTTTCGTGCGCGAAGAAATTGCTCGGAGCAAATACGTCTTCAGTCCGTCAAGCCCACCTGGGTGGCCCGCATGCGCGGGCCATGACAGCGAGATTGGTTGCATAAGTTGGATGGCAACCGGTTAGATCAGATGCTCCGCGCATTGCCAGTCGGTGGAGTCGCCGACGGAGTGGCACCAGACGGGGCGGAGCTGCGGCCAGGACGGGATGTAGCGGTAGGCGAGCGAGCCGTCGGCCGGGGTGTATTCCATGTGCGGCAGGTCGGGGATCGCGGGGAGATATTTCGGCACCAGCGCCGCGAGCGAGGCGGGCAGGGCGCGGTTCTCGTGCTGATACGCCTCGACCGCCCTGAGCACGCGGTCCGCGTCGCGCCTGAGCCCCATGCCGTAGGGGTCCTGGTTGACCGGCCAGACGGAACAGGCGCAAAGCGCGAAGGCCAGCGCAATCACAAACAAGCCGCGCATCGTCGCACCCGTCTCTATCCCGCCAGCGCCCTGGCCAGCACCGGCAGGCTCGTGTCCATGCGGTAATCGACCGAGGAATGATCGTCCGCGAACTCCTCGTAAACGTGCGGGACGGCCTGGCGCTCCAGGGTGCGGTGCAGCCGCCGCGCGCCGTAGACGAGGTTGTACTGGTCGACGTCGCCGCAATCGATGTAGAGCGCCTTCATCGCCTTCAGCCCCGGCCCCCGTGTCTGGGCCATCGCGCAGGGATCCCATTTGAGGAAATTGGCCCAGCGCTCCGGGACGATCTCGCACGTATCGAACGTGACGGGCAGGCGCAGGCCGTAAGGCGCGGCCGGATCGGGATCGTAGGTCGCGCACATGGCCAGCGTCATCAGGTCGTGCAGGTCGCCGTCCTTGACCTTGGGCGCGGCATGGAACGCATCCACCCACTTGCCGATGTCGTTGTCCTTCTTGGCGAGCTTGCGCAACAGGCGGGGGAATTCCGGCAGGTAGCAGAGCTCGAACGCCATGTCGCCGGAATGGCACGCGGCCGCCGCCCAGAAATCCGGATGCAGCAGCGCGTGGGCGATCGCGCCATAGCCGCCGGAGCTCTTGCCGAAGCAGCCGCGCCGGCCCGGCCCGCCGCACTGGAACGTCCGTTCCACGAACGGCACGGCCTCATCCAGCAGGAAATCGTCCCACCGGCCCATGGCGGCGGAGTTGATGTACTGGTTGCCGCCGAGCTTTGTGAAGCAATCCGGCAGCGCCACCACGACCGGCGGCATCGCGCCGGACGCGATCAGCCGGTCGAGCCGCTCCGGCAGGTTCTCGCCGAAATTCTTCCAGTTGGTATGCGCCGGCCCGCCCGCGGTGAAGCCGACGAGATCGACCAGCAGCGGCAGCCCGTGCCCGGTCTGGCCGTGCGGGAGATAGACGTCGATCAGCCGCGCGGTGGGATCGCCCAGCAGATTGCCCTTGAGGACTTCGCTGTCGAGCGTGAGGCGATGGACGGTGCCTGGCGGCGCGGCGCGATCGCGTTTCATGTCGTTTCCTCCGATCTCTCCTTCTTGCGAAGGCCCACCTCCCCCTTGCGGGGAGGTCGAAAACGCGGAACGCGTTTTCGGGTGGGGGTAACGGCGCGGCGCCCCCACCCGAAAAATCGCTCCGCTGCGCTCCACGATTTTCCGACCTCCCCGCAAGGGGGAGGTCGCGAACTAAATCCCCCGCGTCGCCCGCTCCAGCCAGGCGCGGGTCTCCGCGTCGACCAGCGGCGAGAGCTTCTCGCGCACCGTGGCGTGGTAGGCATTGAGCCATTCCCGCTCGCCCTGCGTCAGCAGCGACGGCTCCACGAGGTCGAGGTCGATCGGCGCCCAGGTGATGGTCTCGAATTCCATCATCGGCCGATGTGCGTCGCCGCCGGGCACGGGCCTCGGCTCGCTCACCACGATCAGATTCTCGATGCGGATGCCGTATTCGCCCTCCTTGTAATAGCCCGGCTCGTTGGAGCAGATCATGCCGGGCTTGAGCGCCTGGGTGATCGGCCGCTTGGAGATGTTCTGCGGCCCCTCGTGCACGGAAAGGTAGGAGCCGACGCCATGGCCCGTGCCGTGGTCGTAGTCCAGGCCCGCGTCCCACAGCGCCTTGCGCGCGAAACCGTCCAGCGCCGCGCCGGTGGTGCCTTCGGGGAATTTCATCGTGGCGAGCGCGATGTGGCCCTTGAGCACGCGGGTGAAGCGGTCCTTCATCTCCGCGGTCGGCGTGCCCACGATCATGGTGCGCGTCACGTCAGTGGTGCCGTCGGGATACTGGCCGCCGGAATCGATCAGATAGATCTCGTCCCGGTTGATCGCGCGGTTGGACGAGCGCGTGACGCGGTAGTGCGGCAGGGCGGCATGCGGCGCCGCGCCCGAAATGGAGTCGAAGGAAAGATCGGTCAGCGACCCGGCCCGGCGGCGATAGCCCTCCAGCGCCTCCGCCGCCTCGATCTCGGTGAGATGCCCGCCCGGCGCCTCGCGCGCGATCCAGGCCAGGAAGTTGGTCAGCGCCGCGCCGTCGCGGATGTGCGCCTTGCGCGCGCCCTCGATCTCCACCGGGTTCTTGCACGCCTTGGGCAGCTGGCAGGGATCGGGGCCCTTCTGGATCTTCGCGCCGGCCTTCTCCAGCCGGTCGAACGCGGCGGACGCCGTCCAGTTGGCGTCGGCCACCACCGTCTTGCCCTTGAGCGCATCCAGCGCCGGGCCGAATTCCTTCGGCGCGCGCACGCGCACGGCGTTGCCCAGATGCTGCGCCAGCTCCGGCGTGATCTTGCGCGGGTCGACGAACCAGTCGACCGAGCCGTCGCCGTTCAGGATGGCGTAGGAGAGCACGAAGGGCGTGTGCGGCGTGTCGGCTCCACGCACGTTGAGCAGCCAGCAGATCGAATCCGCCACCGAGATGATCGCGGCGTCCGCGCCCTGCTTCTTCACCTCTTCGGCGATGCGCGTGCGCTTGGATTCCGCGCTCTCCCCGGCGAGGTTCATGGCATGCGCCGCGGCCTTGTCGCACGGCGCGGGCGGCCGGTCGGTCCACACCGCGTCGATCGGGTTGCCGTCGGCGGGCACCAGCACCGCGCCCGCCTTCTCCACGGCGGTGCGCAGCGAATCCGCGCTGGCGGCGGAATGCACCCACGGGTCGTAGCCGATGCGCGCGCCCCTGGGGGCGTTGTTCTCCAGCCATCCGCCCATGCCCTCGGCGACGAGGTCGCGCGGCTCGAACAGCCTGGTGTCGGTCTGCTGCCGGACCTGCAGGGTGTAGCGCCCGTCCACGAACACCGCGGCCTTGTCCTTCAGCACCACCGCGCCGCCGGCCGAGCCGGTGAAGGAGGTCAGCCACGCCAAACGCTCGTTGCATTCGGGCAGGTATTCGCTCTGGTACTCGTCCGAATGCGGGACGACGAACCCGTCGAGCCCGCGCCGCGCCAGCTCCGCCCGCAAGGCGGCCAGGCGCGGCGCCACCGTGGCGGCGTCGGACCGGTCGTCGAAGGATTGGAATTGCTTGTCCATGTTCTCTTTGTTCTCTTTTTCCAAGTGTCGTTGGCCGCGAATCCGTGCCCGGTTCCTCGCCCTGTCATGGCGCGCGACCGCGGGCCCGTTTCCTCTCCGTGTCATGGCCCGCGGATGCGGGCCACCCAGTTCGGTTCTGTACGGCGCGGGATGGCTGCCCAATTCCCCGCATTGCCGCGATGTCACCTGGGTGGCCCGCACAAGGCGGGCCATGACAGAGATAGCTCGGTCAGACCTTACTCATGGCCCGCCGGCTTTTCCAGCACCAGCGCGCTCCACATGTTGCGGCGGCGGATGGTGCGCAAGACCAGGCCGCGCGGGCGGTAGAAGGACAGCACCAGATTCTCCTGCCAGCGCAGCAGGCCGGACAGCACCAGCGTCCCGCGCCGGGCGAGCGCGGCCGCGATGGACGGCGCCAGCCGCGTCAGCGGCTCGGCCAGGATGTTGGCGAGGATGAGGTCGTAAGGCGCGGCGCGGGCCAGCGCGGGATTGGCGAGCCCGTCGGCCGTCACCGCGCGCACCAGCTGGGCCTCGCCGTTCGCCGCCGCGTTGGCGCGCGTGATCTCCGCCGCCACGGGATCGATGTCGGAGGCCGTGACGCGCCGCTTCCACAGCTTCGCCGCCCCGATGGCGAGCAGGCCGGTGCCGCAGCCGAGATCGAGCACGTTGGCGTGGCGCCGCGCCCGCGCCAGGTCGCTCAGCACGGCGAGGCACAGCGCGGTGGTCTCGTGATGGCCGGTGCCGAACGCCAGCCCCGCCTCGATGCGGATCGGGATCGTGCCGCACGGCACCGCGCCCGCGTCGTGCGCGCCATAAACGAAGAACCGCCCGGCGCGCACCGGCGGCAGGCCTTCCTGGGAGAGCCGGATCCAGTCGATATCGGGCAGGAGCGCGACGTGCACCGCGCGCCCCGCCAGCCGCGCGAGCAGATCGCCGTCCGGCATGTTGGCATAGAGCGCCTCGACCGTCGCGTTCGCGCCGAACGGCTCCTCGTCGATGAGCACGGCCTGCGGGCCGGTCAACTCAAAGGCGGCGGCGACATTTGCAGCGTCGGCCTTCGCGAGCGTGACCTGGGCTTTCCAGAGGGGTGGCGCGTTGGACATCACGTTCACCTCCCCCTCGCGGGGAGGTCGGAACGCGAAGCGTTCCGGGTGGGGGGATTGCGCGCGGCTCCCCACCCGAAAACCCGCTTCGCTCCGCTCGCCGATTTTCGACCTCCCCGCGAGGGGGAGGTGACAGAGGGTGAAATCCGGGCCGGCGAAATCATCCCGGCTTCATGGCATGAAACGGGCGGGCATTGGAACGTCAATCTCGGTTTTCCCCGCTCCCTCGCGCGGCGAGGACTCCTTTCAGGGCTTCGCCGGCTTTGCGCGGAACGGATCGAGCAGGCGCGCGCCGGTGCGCTGGAAATGCCGCGTGTTGCCGGTGACGACGGTGAGCCCGTGTTCCAGCGCGGTGGCGGCGATGGCGAGATCGAGCCCGGTGTTGCCGATCTCGGCGGACAGCCGGCCCCAGCGGCGGGCGATATTGATCGTCAGCGGCAGGATGCGGTCGCCGAAGGCGCGCAGCGTATGCTCGATCCATGCGGTCAACTGCTCGGCGCATACGGGATAGACGGTCCGCTGGCGCGCGATGCCGCGTTCGATTTCCGTGAGCACGACCGCGCTCAGATAGAGTTCGGAGTCCGCGACCCTGGCGAACCATTTCGCCACCGCCGGGCTGCGCCGGCGCTTGCGCAGCTCCGACAGCACGTCGGTGTCGAGGAGATACACCTAAAAGCCCGGATCGCGGAGCTTCACCGTCATGCGCTCGAAACCGCTGCCGTCCTTGGGCATGTTCAGCAGATGCTCCTTGAAGCTCGGCGCATGGCGCTTTTCGAGCTTCTTGAGGCGGTCATATTCCTCCGCCGCCACGACCACCACGGCGCGCCTGCCGTGCTTGGTCACGGTCTGCGGCTTGCCGCGCGCGGCCTCCACCACTTCGCTGAAGCGGTTCTTCGCGTCCTGCACCGACCAGCGCGGATCGTCCATGGGAGCGTTCTAGCCAGAAATTCTGGCTACAATATGCCCTCTTTGCGTTTGGCTGTCAAACTTCGACACTTCCAGCGACTTCGAGAGCCACGCCGCACCGGGCCTGTCGATGTCCGCAGCTTGCGATTTTCGCAAGGCGGCGGCTCTCCGGAGCGGGGACCGGCGAACATCTCAGCTATAATTGTCATGGCCCGCGGATGCGGGCCACCCAGGTGACGCCGCGCGATGCCGAAGACCTATTACGTCTACATCCTGGCAAGCAAGCGCAACGGCACGCTCTACATCGGCGTGACCAACGACATCGTCCGGCGTTGCTGGGAGCACCGGGAGGGATTGGTGCCGGGGTTCACGAAGAAACATGGCGTCAAGCTGCTTGTGTACTACGAAATCTTCGAGAACGTCAGGGCGGCCATCCATCGCGAGTCCCAACTCAAGAAATACAAGCGCGAATGGAAGATCAATCTCATCCAGCGCGGAAACCTGGAATGGCGCGACCTGTCGGCGGATTGGCGGTGACATCGCTCTCCCAATTGTCATGGCCCGCGCATGCGGGCCACCCAGCTGGGTTCTGCACGCTGCACGGCGTGACGAAGAATACTGGAAGAGCCATCGGCGGAGTGCGCTGTCACCTGGGTGGCCTGCATTCGCAGGCCATGACAGGGAGAGTGGGGGTGCGAAGAGCGGTCACGCCCTCTGCACATACTGGTCGATCACGCGCTTCTGTCCGCCTTGTCGAAACCGATCCCATGTGTCATGGCCCGCGCATGCGGGCTACCCAGTTTGGTTCTGCACGCTGCAGGGTGTGACGAAGATACCGGACGAGCCATCGGCGGAGTGCGCTGTCACCTGGGTGGCCTGCATTCGCAGGCCATGACAGGGAGGGTTGGGGGGTGGGGAGAGCGGTCACGCCCTCTGCACATACTGGTCGATCACGCGTTTCTCGCCCGCCTTGTCGAACTCCACGGTGAGCTTGTTGCCTTCGACGCTTGTCACCCGGCCGTAGCCGAATTTCTGGTGGAAGACGCGGTCGCCTCTTGCGTATTGCGAGGATTCGGGGTCGGAGGTCTGCACCGTGTAGGCCTGCGCCTCGATCAGCGGCGGGCGGGTGCGGAAGCCGCCGGCGGAGGCGCGGTTGGCCTGGGCGCGTTTCCAGCCCGGGCTTTCGTAGGTGCTGCCGAACTGCGCGGCCTGGGCATTGTCGCGGAAGCCGACATAGCCGCCGTAGAATCCTTCGTCGACGACGGTGTCGACATGGCCTTCCGGCAGCTCGGCGATGAAGCGCGACGGCAGCGCGCTCTGCCAGTTGCCGTGCACGCGCCGGTTGGCGGCGAAGAACACGCGGATGCGCTTCTTGGCGCGCGTCAGCCCGACATAGGCCAGCCGGCGCTCCTCCTCGAGGCCCTGAAGCCCGTTCTCGTCCATGGTGCGCTGGCTGGGGAACAGGCCTTCCTCCCAGCCGGGCAGGAACACGGTGTCGAACTCCAGCCCCTTGGCCGCATGCAGCGTCATCAGGTTGATGCGGTCCTCGCTGTCGTTCTGCTCCAGCTCCATGACCAGCGACACATGCTCGAGGAACGCGGCCAGCGTCTCGTACTGCTCCATGGAGCGCACCAGCTCCTTGAGGTTGTCCAGCCGGCCGGGCGCCTCGGCGGATTTGTCGTTCCGGAGCGCGTCGGTGTAGCCGGATTCGTCCAGCACCATCTCCGCCAGCTCGGTGTGGGGCAGGTGCCGCGCCGTTTCGCTCCAGCGCGCGAAATCCGCCGCCAGCGCGGCGAGCGCCTTGCGCGCCTTGGGCGGCAGCTCGTCGGTATCGGCGATCTCGCGCGCCGCCGCCAGCAGCGGCAGCGAACGGGCGCGGGCGTAGCGGTGCAGCGCCTGCACGCTCGCTTCGCCGATGCCGCGCTTGGGCTTGTTGACGATGCGCTCGAAGGCGAGGTCGTCGTCGCCCTGCGCGATGAGGCGCAGATAGGCCATCGCGTCGCGGATCTCGGCGCGCTCGTAGAAGCGCGGGCCGCCGATCACCCGATAGGGCAGGCCGAGCGCGAGGAAGCGGTCCTCGAATTCGCGCATCTGGAACGAGGCGCGCACCAGAACCGCCATCTGCGCATAGGCCTCGCCCTTCAGGTGCAGGCTCTCCGCGTCGGAGGCCACCGCGCGCGCCTCCTCCTCGGCGTCCCATACGCCCTGGACCTTGATCTTCTCGCCGGGATCGCCCTCGGTCCACAGCGTCTTGCCGAGGCGGCCCTTGTTGGCGGCGATGAGGCCCGATGCCGCGCCCAGGATCGCGGGCGTCGAGCGGTAGTTGCGCTCCAGCCGGATCACCCTGGCGCCGGGGAAATCGCGCTCGAAGCGCAGGATGTTCTCGATCTCCGCCCCGCGCCAGGCATAGATCGACTGGTCGTCGTCGCCCACGACGCAGACGTTTCCGCTCCTGCCCGCGAGCAGCTTGAGCCAGAGATACTGCACGGTGTTGGTGTCCTGGTACTCGTCCACCAGCATGAATTTGAAGCGTTCGCGATACTCTTCCAGGATCTCGGCGTGGCCGCGCAGCACCGTCAGCGTGTCGAGCAGCAGGTCGCCGAAATCGGCCGCGTTCAGCGACCGCAGCCGCTCCTGGTACATCCGGTAGAGCGCGCGGCCCTTGCCGTTGGCGAAGCCGTGCGCCTCGCCGTCGGGCACGTCTTCGGGCCGCAAGCCCCTGTTCTTCCAGCCGTCGATGAAGCTCGCGAGCGTGCGCGCCGGCCAGCGCTTCTCGTCGATGCCCTCGGCCTCCAGGATCTGCTTCATCAGCCGCAGCTGGTCGTCGGCATCGAGGATGGTGAAGTTGGATTTGAGGCCCACCAGCTCGGCGTGGCGGCGCAGCATCCGCGCGCCGATGGAATGGAAGGTGCCCAGCCACTGCATCCCCTCCACCACGCCGCCGATCAGCGCGCCGATGCGCGCCTTCATCTCGCGCGCGGCCTTGTTGGTGAAGGTGACGGCGAGGATCTGCCCCGGCCAGGCGCGCCGCGTGGCCAGGATGTGGGCGAGCCGCGTGGTCAAGACGCGCGTCTTGCCCGTGCCCGCGCCGGCCAGCACGAGCACGGGCCCGTCCACGCTCAACACCGCCTCGCGCTGCTCCGGGTTGAGGCCCGTGAGATAGGCCGGCTCGCGCGGAACCACCGGCGCGGCCTCATGCGGCTCGTCGCCGAACGCGTCATCGAGCGGATCGCGATATCCGCTCATGGGAACCTGCCGGGTTCGAAGGGCATGAACTTATATAGAACTTGAACGCCGCAATGTCATGCATTGCGGGTTGTGCTTCCTCCCCCGCGAGAGCGGGGGAGGGGGACCGCGAAGCGGTGGAGGGGGTGCGGCGGTTTCGAATAGGCAGCGTGATCGTCGACACCAACGCACCCCCTCCGTCTTGCTCGCTGCCGCTCGCAATCCACCTCCCCCGCTCTCGCGGGGGAGGAAAATCAAAGCCCCAGCCATTTGAGGATCGCCGCGCGGTCCTGGTCGAGGTCGTGCGCGGGTTCGCGCGTCTTGGGGTCGTCGTGGGCGGAGAGCTTGATCGGGTTGCCCTGCATCTTGATGTCGCCCAAATCCGGATCGGCGACGGTGACGATCATGTTGCGGGCGGCGATCTGGGGATCGGCCATCACTTCGGCGACGTCGTTGAGCGGGCCCGACGGGATGCCCGCCTCCTGCAGGAGCGCCAGCCATTCGGATTTGGTGCGGGCTTCGAGCGCGCCTTCCATCTCGGCGTGCAGCGCGCGCCAATGGATCATGCGCTGCGGGTTCGTCCTGTAACGTTCGTCACGGGCCCATTCGGGGCGGCCGAGCACGTCCGCGAGCCGGGCGAACAGCGCGTCGTTGCCGGCGGCGATGGCGACGTGGCCGTCCTTCACGCGGAAGGCGGCGAAGGGCGCGATGGAGGGATGGCGCGAGCCGAGCGGCCCGGGCACCTCTCCCGTCGCCACGTAGCGCGAGATCGCGTTCTCCAGCACCGCGACCTGGCTGTCGAGCATCGACACGTCGACCTTCTGGCCCCTGCCGGTCTTCTCCCGCTCGTAGAGCGCGGTGACGATGCCGATGGTGGCGAAGAGCCCGGCCGTAAGGTCGCCGGTCGAGGTGCCGACGCGCGTGGGCTCGCCGCCGGGATGGCCGGTCAGGCTCAGCACCCCGCCCATCGCCTGCACCACCATGTCGTAGGCGGGACGGTTCGCGTAGGGCCCGGTATGGCCGAAGCCGGAGACGCCGGCATAGACGAGGCGCGGATGCTTCGCCGCCAGCGCCGCGTAGCCGTAGCCCAGTCTCTCCATCGTGCCGCCGCGATAGTTCTCGATCAGCACGTCGGCCCGCGCCACCAGCGCCTCGAAGATCGCGCGGTCGGGCGCGGCCTTGAGATCGAGCGCGATGGACTGCTTGCCGCGGTTCACGCTCATGTAATAGCCGGACTTGGTGCGGCCGTCCCGGGTCTTCCAGAACGGCCCGATGTGGCGGGAATCGTCGCCCACGCGCGGCGGCTCGACCTTGATCACGCGCGCGCCCATCTCCGCCAGCATCAGCGCCGCGAACGGCCCCGCCAGCACGCGCGTCAGATCGACGACCAGGATGCCGGCGAGGGGACCGCTCAATTTTTCCTCCCCCGCTTTGCGGGGGGTCGGCTTGGCCGCACTCGAACCGGTGGCGTGCGGCCGCCGACGGACCGCGCAGCGGTGGAGGGGGAGGCTGCGCCCGCGTCATGGATGTCCGACACTCTCCGATCCCCCTCCGTCTCGCGCGACATCCGTCGCGCGATCCACCTCCCCCGCTATCGCAGGGGAGGAAGCTTACCGGTCATCCAGCTTATGCGCATCCACCTTCGCCGCGTCCTTCTCCGCGCGCGCCTCGGCCAGGTCGCGCACTTTCTTGGGCACGCCGTGCCTGACGCGGTTGGCGTCGGCTTCCGCCGCCTTGGCGTCGCGCGCCTTGGCTTTGCGCACGCGGCGCAGATTGACGATCTCGCTCATGCCGCCGCCATCTTGCGGAAGGCCGGGCGGTCGACGATGCGCGCGGTGTAGTCCTTCAGCACCGGCGTCTCGGTCATCATCTTCGCCACCAGCATGAAATGGATGCCGCCGCCGAGAAGAATGTCGAGGGCGGAGAATTCGTCGCCCAGGAAATATTTGCGGGTCCTGAGGTGATCGTTCAGCACCGCTTCCACCTCCTCGGCCGGCGCCCAGCCCATGGCGCCGTGGACGTGCTGCACGCCGAAGCGGCGGCACAGCAGGGCCGGCTCCATCACGCCGGGCCGGTAGGCGAGCCAGGAGAGATAGGCATCGCGGCCCGCCTCGCCGGCGGCGGGTCCCATCCGGACCTTGCGGTACTTGTCGGTGAGATAGAGCGCGATGGCGCTGGACTCGAACAGCGTGTCGCCGCCGTCGGTCAGCGCCGGCACCTTGCCGTGCGGATGGGGATTGGCGGGATCCTTCGCGCCCGTGCCGTCGAATTTGCGGAACGTGACCTGCCTGGTCTGATAGGGCACTTCGAGCTCCTCCAGCAGCCACAGGATGGAGCCGGAGCGGGTCTGCGGCGAATGGTAGAGCGTGATCATGCGGCCTCCTTTTCCTGCGCGCGCTTGTAGGCGGGTCGTTCCAGGCAGCGCTTCACATAGGCGTCGATCACGGGGGATTTGGGGAAGATCGGCATGGCGCCGAACATCGCGAAGGTCGTGGCATAGAGGATGTCGGCGGCGGAGAATTTGTCGCCCAGCAGGTAGGGCCCCGCCGACAGCGTCTTGACGATGTGCGCCATCACGCCGTCGAGCTCCACCCAGCCGGCGGTGCCGACCGGCACCGGCGTGTTCATGAACTTCGACATCAGCGCCGGCTCCAGCACGCTGCCGTAATAGACCAGCCACGACACATAGGCGCCGCGCTTGGGATCGCCGATGGCGGGACCGATGCCGGCGGTGGGATATCTGTCGGTGAGGTAGAGCGCGATGGCCGGCGATTCCCACACCACCTCGCCGTCGTCGGAGATGGCGGGCACCTTGCCGTGCGGATGCGGGTTGGCGGGATCGGGCGCGCCGCCTTCGCGGGTGCGCGTCGTCACCTCCTGGATGCGGTAGGGCGCGCCGAGCTCCTCCAGCAGCCAGAGAAAGCGCGTCGAGCGGCTCTTGGGGCGGTGATAAAGCGTGATCATGGGGCTCCCTTCAATCCGCTGTCATGGCCCGCGGATGCGGGCCACCCAGTTCGGTTCTGCACAATGGTGCGAGCGTCAACGGGATGGCCCGCATTCGCGGGCCATGACACAGAATTCCATGGAAAAACACTAGTCGCCGCGCCGCGCCGCTTCAAGCGCGGCAAGCCTCAGTGCCGACGCCAGCGGGCGCGACCCGCGCGCGGCATCGATCTTTGCCACATAGCCGGCCAAGCTCCTGCCGGCGCCCGCCGCCTCGACCTCCAGCACCGCCCAGAATTCCTTCTCCAGCGCCACCGATGTCCGATGGCCGGAGAGCGTGAAGGAGCGTTTCCTGAGCGTCATCGCGAAGACGCGGCATGCGGCATGTCGAGTTTGACCGCATGGGTCTTGATCGGCAGTTGCAAAGCCACGACGGTCAGGATCAACGCCGCGACATAGCGCGGGTAACGCCAGCGATCGCGCCAGAGAGCCGGAATCAGGAGGATGGCCGCGCCCGCAAAAAGAAGCGCGGCCGTGTAAGCCATCCAGCCGGGGTCTGCCATCCAGGGGCAGACGCCGGCGAGCGTGGCCAGCAGTACGGTCGCGGTCCACAGAACCCAGCGCATGCTACTTCGCCACGCTCACTTCGGCCCGATCATGTCTTCCGGCCGCACGATGCGGTCGAACTCTTCCGCGGTGACGAGGCCGGTCTTCAGGGCTTCCTCTTTCAACGTGGTGCCGTTCTTGTGGGCGGTCTTGGCGATCGAGGCGGCGGCGTCGTAGCCGATTTTGGGGGCGAGGGCGGTGACGAGCATGAGCGAGCGCTCCAGCCCCGCCTTGATGTTGTCGAGCCGCGGCTCGATGCCCACGACGCAATGCTCGGTGAAGCTCCTGGCGCTGTCGGCCATCAGCCGCACGCTCTGGAGGAAGGAGTACGCCATCACCGGATTGTAAACATTGAGCTCGAAATGGCCCTGGGAGCCCGCGAAGGTGATCGTGGCGTGGTTGCCGAAGATGCGGGTGCAGACCTGCGTCACCGCCTCGCACTGCGTCGGGTTCACCTTGCCCGGCATGATGGAGGAGCCGGGCTCGTTCTCCGGCAGTGCCAGTTCGCCCAGGCCCGAGCGCGGGCCCGAGCCCAAGAGGCGGATGTCGTTGGCGATCTTGAACAGCGACGCGGCGACCGTGTTGATGGCGCCGTGGCTGAACACCATGGCGTCGTGCGCCGCCAGCGCCTCGAATTTGTTGGGCGCGGTGGTGAAGGCCATGCCGGTGATCGCGGCGATGCGCCCGGCCACCATCGTGTCGAAGCCCCTGGGCGCATTCAGCCCGGTGCCCACCGCGGTGCCGCCCTGGGCCAGCTGCATCAGCATCGGCATCGTCTCCTCGATGCGGGCGATGCCGTTGGTCACCTGCTGGGCGTAGCCGGAGAATTCCTGGCCCAGCGTGATGGGCGTGGCGTCCTGGGTGTGCGTGCGGCCGATCTTGATGATGTCCTTCCAGGCTTGCGCCTTCGCCTTGAGCGCGTCGCGCAATTCGCGCAGCGCGGGGATCAGCGCGTGCGCGATCTCCTCGGCGCAGGCGATGTGCATGGCGGTGGGATAGGTGTCGTTCGACGACTGGCTCATGTTGACGTGGTCGTTGGGATGGACGGGCGTCTTGGAGCCCATCTGCCCGCCCAGCATCGCGATGGCGCGGTTGGCGATCACCTCGTTGGCGTTCATGTTGGACTGGGTGCCCGAGCCGGTCTGCCACACCGAAAGCGGGAAATGCGCGTCGAGCTTGCCGTCGATCACCTCCTGGGCGGCGTCCACGATGGCCTTGCCGAGCTTCGGATCGAGCAGGCCGAGCGCCATGTTGGTCTCCGCCGCCGCGCGCTTGACGATGCCCAGCGCGCGCACGATGGCGAGCGGCTGCTTCTCCCAGCCGATCCGGAAATTGTGCAGCGACCGCTCGGCCTGCGCCCCCCAGTATCTGTCCGCGGGGACTTCGATGGGCCCAAAGGTGTCGCTCTCGGTGCGGGTGGATTTGGTCATGGTGCGGCTCGCGTGTATCGGCGCATTCCTAGCGCCTGGCGTTCATGCAGTCCATGGATTGACCAGCGTTGCGCCCGAGCGCTCGAAATCGTCCACATTGCGCGTCGCCACGATGGCGCCGACCGAAATCGCGATGGCCGCGATCTGGGCGTCGGAATGGGAATGCGTGCTCCGGTCCCGCTTCATCCCCATCAGGACTTCGGGGAAATACCTGGCGGCGGCGCTGTCGAACGGAAGAATGTGGCCGGCGAAGCGGATGGAGAAAATTCGCTCGACGATGTCCGAGCGCTCTTTCCGCCGCTTCAGGATCGGGCATGACGCCGCGCCGTGCCGCATTTCCGCTTCGGTGATCGCGGTTGTGTAAAGCTGGTCGCCGGGTGCGAATTTCAGCCAGCGCATGACCGGCTCCGCAGGGCGCGGCTGCATTGCTTCAGAAATGACGTTGGTATCCAGGATGATCATTCTTGATCGTAGAAGTCGGGGTCGTTTACGAACGGCAGATCTCTCGAATACTGCCGATCGAGCGGCTTGAACTCGAAATCGCCCAGATTGGCGATATCGAACCGGATCGCATCGTAGAGATTATCGGCGGGCGCAAATCTCGCCTTGGAGTCGCGCGCGAACTCGCGCGGCTCGTCCTGCATTCCCCGATCCTTGGGTGTTTGACCGCTCAGGAAATCCGGCCTTCTTCGAAATTCGAATTTGATTTAGCATTGCCGATTATAGCTTACAACAGCCTGGCGCTACTTCTTCCGGAATGCGTCCAGGTTCACGACTTCGCCGGGGGCGGCGGGCCTGGGTGTGTCGGATTCGGCGGGCTTGTCGTCGTGCGGCGCGCTGAGCGCGGCGGCGGGCGCGGGATGCGGCGGCTTCAGCTTTCCGTCCTCGCTCACTTCGCGGAACTGCAATCCGAAATCCACGCCGGGATCGACGAATTGCGTCAGCGCGGCGAAGGGGATGCTGAGCGTCGCCGGCACCTTCTTGAACGACAGCGTCACCTCGAACACGTCCTCCTTCACCTTCAGGCCCCAGAACTGGTGCTGGAGGATCACCGTCATCTCCTCCGGATACTGCTCGCGCAGGAAATCCGGAATCTCCACGCCGGGGAACGCCGTCTTGAAGGTGATGCGGAAATGATGGCTGGCGATCAGGCCCTGCTTCTCCACCCGCCGCAGCGCGTCGCGCACCACGCCGCGCAACGCGGCATCGGTGAGCTGCTGATAGCCGATGTAGTCCTTCGCCATGGGGGGAGAGTAACCCTGAAGTTCAATGAGTCAACGATCCCGAAGCACAATCACCTCCCCCTTGTGGGGAGGTCGATTTGGTCATCACGCCAGCGTCGCCAGCGCTTCCGGCGTGTAGGGCTTCAGCGCGTCGTAGCGGCCTTCGCGCACCTTCCTCGGCCAGTCGGGATTGACGATGAGGGCGCGGCCCACGGCGACGAGGTCGAAATCGCCACGCTCGAGCATGGCGAGCAGCACCTCGAGGCGGGCGCGATCGGTCGCCGCGCCCTTGCCGCGATAGGCATTGATGAAATCCTCGTCGAGCCCCACCGAGCCCACCGTCATGGTGGGCTTGCCCGACAGCTTCTTCGTCCAGCCCGCGAGGTTCATGTCGGAGCCTTCGAACTCCGGCTCCCAGAAGCGCCGCGTCGAGCAGTGGAACATGTCCACGCCCGCCTCCGCGAGCGGGCCGAGGAAGCGCGCGAGCTCCGCCGGCGTGCGCGCGAGCTTCGCCGTGAAATCCTGCTGCTTCCATTGCGAGAAGCGCAGCAGCAGCGGAAAGTCCGGCCCCACCGCCGCGCGCACGGCCGCGACCAGTTCCGCGGCGAAGCGCGTGCGCTTCTCCAGGCTCCCGCCCAGCCGGTCCTCGCGCGTGTTGGTGCCGTCCCAGAAGAACTGGTCGACGACGTAGCCATGCGCGCCGTGGATCTCCACGCCATCGAAGCCCATGGCCCTGGCGTAACCCGCGCTCCTGGCGAAGCCCGCGATCACGTCCGCCACGTCGCTGTCCGTCATCGGCTCGGCGACCTTCTTGCCCGGCCGCGAAAGCCCCGACGGCGACATGCTCGGCGCCTCGGGGTAAGGCCCGGTGCCGGGATGGCGCACCACGCCCTGGTGCCAGAGCTGCGGCATGATGTGGCCGCCCGCGGCCTTCACCGCCTTCAGCACGTTGGCCCAGCCCGCCAGCGAGGCCTCGCCGAAGAAGGCCGGCACGCTGGCGTCGTTGGAGGCCGACCGGTGCTCGGGCGAGGTGCCTTCGGTCAGGATCAGGCCCACGCCGCCCTCCGCGCGGCGCCGGTAATAGGCCGCCACGTCGGCGCCCGGTATCTGGCCGGGGGATTTCGAGCGCGTCATGGGCGCCATGACGATGCGGTTGGGCAGCGAAAGTCCCTTGAGCCGGAACGGCGCGAAGAGTAGGCCGGTCGAAACCATGGATCAGTCCCCGGATAGCGGTTCCCCCGACGCAAGCACGCGCGACGCGGCCCTGACAAGCGCCGGCGCCGGCGCCGGCACGCGGTTCGACGAGCCGCCGGCCGAGCAGGAAGTCGCCGATCTCGCCACCGCCAGCTCGGCGCTGGCGCTGCTCAAGGTCTTCCGTCACCGCAACTACCGCCTGTTCTTCTCCGGCCAGCTCGTCTCGCTGATGGGCACCTGGATGCAGACGGTGGCGCAGGCCTGGCTGGTCTACAGCCTGACGCATTCCACCGTGCTGCTCGGCCTCACCAGCTTCTGCGCCCAGGTGACGGTGTTCTTCATGGCCTCCCTCGGCGGCATGATCGCCGACCGGGTGGACCGGCGGCGCATGCTGATCGCCACCCAGTCCGCCGCGATGATCCAGGCGGCGACCCTGGCCGTGCTCACGCTCACCGGCGTGGTCAAGGTGTGGGAGATCATCGCGCTCGCCTTCGGGCTCGGCCTGATCAATTCGGTGGACGTGCCGACGCGGCAGTCGATGACGCTGGACATGGTGGGCCGCGCCGACCTGCGCCACGCCATCGCGCTCAACTCCATGATGTTCAACCTGGCGCGCGTGATCGGGCCGAGCGTGGCGGGCGCGCTGATCGCGGTGGTGGGCGAGGGCGTGTGCTTCAGCCTCAATGCCATATCCTTCGCCGCGGTGCTGACCAGCCTGGTGCTGATGCGCTTCCCGCGGCGCGCGGCGCGGGCGCAGGAGCATCCGCTGCGCGAGATGCTGGCCGGCTACCGCTACACCTTCGCCAATCCGCGCATCCGCACCGCCCTGATGCTGGTGGCGGCCTCCTCGCTGTTCGGGGCGTCCTATCTCTCCATGCTGCCCGCCTTCGCGCGCGACGTGCTGCACGGCGCCTCCACCAGCTACGGCACGCTGATGACGGGGGTGGGCGCGGGCGCGCTGATCGGCGCCTATGGCCTCTCGCGCATCCACGAGCGCTGGCTCGATCTCGCGCCCATCGTGGCTTCGTTCTGCTTCGGGCTGAGCCTGGTCGCGTTCTCGCGCTCGCACGCGATGTGGCTGAGCGTGCTGCTCCTGCTGCCCACCGCGCTCAGCCTGATGCTGCTCGGCGGCACCACCAACACCATCATCCAGATCGCCGCCGGCGAGCGCTATCGCGGCCGCGTCATCTCCCACTACACCCAGAGCTTCCTCGGCATGATGCCGTGGGGCTCGCTGATGCTGGGCGCGGTGGCGAAGTACCTGGGCGTCGCCGACGCGGTCACCATCGGCGGCGCCGTGGTGATGGCGGCAGCGGCGGTGGCGTTCTTCTGGCGCGACGGGAGCCGGATCGGATTCGCATCCTGAACATCTCCTCGTTGTTCGTCTGCCCCTGTGGCGGCGACCCATTTTCCAGAAGCGGCGACGATTGGACCCCGTTCAGTACGATGATCCACGCGGAGACGCGGCTCCCGTTCGGTGCTGTGCAAGCACCGCCCGAGAGCGGACGCGGAAATGCAACCTGCCTGCTTGCAGGCCGGTAGCGGGGCCTGACGCTGCTTGAACTCCCATCGATCGAACGCTTTTCACGAATCTCCTCCTCAAATGAAACTTGGCTGGTTCTGCTTGCCAGGATTGTCATGCCTGACGCGTGCAGGAATCCGCGCCGCTGCGCGAATTGCCGGTGTCGCCGCTGGCGCGGCCCAATCCTCGAGGCCCAATCCTCAGGCGGAGGGCGGACGGCGTTCCAGCCTCACAAAGGAATACTTCAACCCCTCCGCCGTCGCGCCGTCCTCCCGCGCCACTTCCCGCCATTGCGGACCGAAGGGCGCCATGCGCGCGTCGCCGTCGAAATCGGCGTGGACTTCGGTGAGTTCGATGGCGTGGGCGCAGGGCAGCGCCAGCGCGTAGATTTCCGCGCCGCCGATCACGGCGATGTCGTCCGCCGCGCCGGCTTTCGCGATGGCGTCCTCGAGCGAGGCGGCGCCCAGGGCGCCGTCCGCCCGCCACGCCGGATCGCGGGTGATCACGATGTTGGCGCGCCCGGGCAGCGGCTTCCTGGGCAGGCTGTCCCAGGTCTTGCGCCCCATCGCCACGGGCTTGCCCAGCGTGATCGCCTTGAAGCGCTTCATGTCGGCCGCGATGCGCCACGGGATCCGGCCGCGCACGCCGATGACTCCGTTTTGCGCACGCGCGAGAACGAGGGTGAGGGTTGGGGGCATGGTCTTCCGGACACTCTACGACAGCCCGGCCGGTCCGTCAGTCCGGTTCTGCCTCCGGCTCGCCGCACCGGAGACGAAAGCAAGTGGGGAGATTCTGTTGCCCAGCTCTCCCCGGGCTGCGCTTACCTGTTAGGCAGCGAGGGCCATTTCGTTATCGTTGGCACCTGTACGATCGACCCGATAACGGCGGATATCATACCGGGCAAAAGGACAACCTTTACACGTCCGTCGATCCTGTTTCGCCCCCGCCGCAGGGATCAGGGATCACTTCCGATCCCTGCGGTGGAGGCGCCGGGTACCGCCCCCGGGTCCGGGCCGCTTATTACGAAGCCGTTTATCGCCATAGTCCGGGCAAGCCCGAACGGCTCTAATATAGGATGTATTGGTTGACGATTCGAGGGGGATTTCCGATGCCCAATTGGCCCGACGACGATGCGCTCTTTCCCGTGGCCGCGCCGCTGATCAAGGGATTCGAGGGCTTCCGGAGCAAGCCCTACCTGGACTCGGTGGGCGTGGCCACCATCGGCTACGGCACCATCAAATATCCCGGCGGCAAGGCGGTGACGATGCAGGACGCACAGATCACCGAGGACCAGGCGAGCGGCTTCCTGAAGAACGACATCGCCGGGCGCACCGCCCAGATGGCGCCGCTCCTCACCCGCGCCGCCACGCTGCACCAGGCCTCCGCCATGCTCTCGCTCGCCTACAATATCGGCGTCGCCGGCTTCCGGACGTCCACGGTGCTGCGCAAGTTCAACGAAGGCGACCTCCAGGCCTCCGCCGACGCCTTCATGATGTGGAACAAGGGCACGGTGAACGGCCAGAAGGTCGTCATCGACGGCCTCAACAACCGCCGCACCCGGGAACGCACTTTCTTCCTGACCGCGGATTGACTTTTTTCGTAGCTACGATTAAATATGAGGATCGAATTCGACCCCCGCCAAGAGCGCCCGCAACGCCCGCGAGCGCGGGCTGCCGTTCGACATAGTGGAGTTGTTCGAATGGGAGACGGCGGTGGTTTCCGCCGGTGAACGCTTTGACTACCCCGAAGCCCGTTTCAATGCCCTGGGCTTCATCGACCGCAGGCTGCATGTCGTCTGCTTCACCGCAATCGCAGGCGGCATAAGTGACTGTTTGAAAAGTACCAGCCAATCGGCCAGCGAAATCAATTGTTTAGCTTTTCGCGATTCAGAAAACGCCTGAAGATTTCGTGCATCAATGCGACGCGCATTCGCTGGGCCTCACTGAAATTCAAATTGCGCAGATCAGCCATTCGCTGTTCGTGCAAAAGGAAAACGAAGCTGCTCACGGCTCTACTCCGTGTTGTAGTTTCGGGGCGAGTCGTTGCGGCTAACAACGACTCGCCCATCATTATAGCGCCTCAATTACAATTGGGGCACGTCCTCTTCACATTGATCGATCCAACCTCTAGCGCCAGTTAGCTGCAATGTGGATCTATCGAGTACGTACTGATCCAATAGATCACCGCCGGACTTCACATCCCATTTCAACGTTGTATCTGTTGCTGTCATTTCGCTACGTGTGCCGAAAGAGCTCCATACCAGCATTTTCGTGAGATTTAGTGTTAGATGCATTGAATGATCGTCCATGCCGGTTATATCGCCATCCCCTTGAATTTGCGTACAGACAAGTTTGTGCCAATTGTCGGCGTGTGCTGGAGCGACTGCAACGATAACGGAGGAAAAGCAGATCAGTGTGGCGATGACTAAGATTTTAGATCGTTTCATCGAAGCCTCCTATTTCTTCCGAGGCTTGCGATTGATTTTGTTGAAATGGGGTTTGACGACCACCGTTCGCGTGGCAGTTTTTGTTCCCTTGATCCTTACGCGACGAGTACTGGCGCGAGTTATTGAAAGAAATTTCGGCATTGGAGCCCCGCTTTACTCGCGAAGCCCATGCCGGTTCCAGACACCCTGGTGCCAGGTGGTTAGCTGCGTGACAAACCAGAGGCTTAAACACGCCCTGCTTATTTCCGCTCACGACGCGCCGAAGCGCCCCTTGAGTTGGGTATTGCATTTGGCAGGCCACCCGACC
>DATJXR010000033.1:0-37958 GCA_035499995.1 Rhizomicrobium sp.
AGAGGATCGCGTAGGAATGCCCGTTGTTTGCTGGTTGGAGCGGAACCGAACTCGCCTGATACGAACTCTTTTGGAAGAACTGATCGAGCGTTTCGTAGGTAGCGATGTTGTCGAGCGTGAGCCGACGCATTGGAATGGTGCCGGGCTGACACCACTCAACATGACCGAATGCGTCTCGCTCGTTCGACGTATCCTGACTGACCTCGACGATAGAAGGGTCTGTCACGTGTGGGCGCGCTCCAGCCAAGGGTGAGAACGGAGGCGGCGATGCGATTGAGTGGAGCCCAAGCAGACGCACGCTCGGCTGGCTCGCAACCGTTGTGCAATCAAATATCTCGCCGTCGCGCTGGTAGCTACCGACTACGACGGAACCCTCGTACATCCGGATGATGTGTGCACGCATGGTCTCGAATGCCGCCCCATCGCGAACCCTAAATCCCGCGTGACCGACGTAGGCGCGCGACTGCGCGTCCTTAAGCGCCAGCTGAAACGTACGGAAGAGGATGGTTTGATCGCTTGAGACCTGTGCGCTGCTGGGCCAGCTAAGCAGCCCGCCGAGCAGGGCAGCAGTACATAGGGCGCGTCCAAAATTTCGCATCAAATTCTCCAATTCAGAAAAGCAGCCGCGCCATCAGCGCAGGAATGATAGGTAACCTACCAACAATCTGCGCGTGTTCCTAGTGCCATATGCACGCTAAGGGACTGTCGGAGCAGGCCCCTTCTCGCTCGCGCTCCTGGCAAAGAACGCTTCAAGCGTCGGGAATTGCGCGAGCTCTGCCAGCGTCAGGCGCTCAACAGGCACCGTACCGGGCGGACAATTATTCGCCGTACTGGCAGCGTGGGCCTCGGATATATAGTTCGGCAGCACATCCGTGCTCGGAAGCGCACCCCCTAGCGGAGGCATGGCTACCGCATTGCCGCCCTGACGCAGTCCAGGCTGGTCTTCAATCGCCATGCAATCGAACGTATTACCCGATAGCTCGATGCTGCGGTTGACCGAGATGCCACCATACCGCTCAAGCAAGTACTGCTTCATCTGATCGAAAGCACGGGCACTTTCCACTCGATACCCACTATGGCCGACGTACTCGTTCGACGAGGCCAATTTTAGATAGTTCACGAATTCTGAAAATGGTGCGTTCGCGTCTCGATCCGGCGTCGCGGGCTCTTGTTGCGACGTGGCGCGAGTACCAAACACAACGACGGACACAACAATGAATACCACCGCCGACAAAGGCAGCACAAGCTTTAGGATGTTCCGTTCGCGCGACATTGTGAGGAAGTGTAGCACCGCTTAGCGGCAGCTGCATCGTTGGTGGTTGGCCGGCATTGTAGCTCTCACAACAGATCGTTTATATCAACCTCGGCTAGTTGGCGATGCGCGTTGGCGGGGGATAGCGCTTCGTAAGTTCGTTCCAGACATCGGGATATTGATGTTCGCCCATTCCGGTGACGCGGAATGTAGGAGCTATTGCTGCAAAATCGGGAGGCGTGGGAGCGGCGTCCGTTTCAAATCGCGCATAGGGAAACACACGATACGCATACGCTAATGTCTCCAAGCTGTCTGCCGTATATCGCGTGATCTCACGGACTACCCCAACTTTCTTTGAAGAGTACGAGTGGTAGTTGTCGAAATAGTCCTGTAGCGAGTCAGTCCGCGCGTAGAGAACCTGAATACGCGAGAGCAACCCCCTAATGAAATCTGCCGCTCCGTCATCCAGATGTTCGGCTGCATCGGCTAGCCTCAATAACATCCCGAGGTCGGGCACCGGACGCGTTCCGACAGGAATCGAACCAGGTGGAACAACTTGAGTATCGACAAATCTACCTTTTTCAAGAGTGGCATTGAGCCAGCGCACATTGCTGACCGCGTACTGATGGACTTCGTTTATAACGGACGGCAGAAGCGCCCGGACCGCGCGGCGCTTGCGCTTTGCCGTTTCTCGCGCCTGTCGGTTCATAGTCCGCACGGTTATGTATGCACCAAGGAAAGCCACGAACGCCGCGATGAACGTCTGCCAGTCGTAAAGAAAGCAGATAACCACGTGAGTGGTGCATATGGGCATAGCGCTTTCCGCTATGAGACGACGGCGAGGTCGTTCGCCGCCAGAAAATCACGAACAGCCCACGCTTGCATCGCCCTGAGATCGACCGCCTTTGAGAAGTGGCCCGTATGGTCGTCACGCGCAATATTGAGCTTCTCGCGGAGATAGCGCCTCAGGTCGTCCGCATTGAAATCGGGATCACGCACAACTGTGTCGAGTGCCCGATAAAAGCGTTGATCATCGAGAGAGTGGGATGTGTGCCACGTGTCCATGGCGAGAAAGGCATCGAATACTTCATACATAGAGAATGCCTGTGGTGAGCGCTTCGGGGTGGGCGGTGCGGGGCTCCGCGTGGCTAGAAGTTGGGTGCAACCAGGAAACTTTCAATGGCTAAAGCTGTCCTCTTTTGTTCCCTACGCGTTCCGTGTAGGTAGGACTTATGACGACGAGACGGACCAGATTTACCTGATCGAATGGAGACACGCGGGGCGCGCGCTCCCAGGCGTTTTTGTCCAGTCCACGCACGCTCTTCTCTACGTCGCGGCAGCTTTTCTAGTTGTGTCTATCCTTGCGAGTGGCTCAATTTGGTACACGGAAAAGGCACTAAACGCGGCACTCGGCACGCCGTCGATCATCAGCTTCAGATAGATTTCTTGGTTAAGGCCAAGTATGTCCGGCACATCGGGCTTCGGCTGGAACTCCTTCGCCAAAATCCCGCCGTCCTCCGGCCCCACCCGAAACGAGATAATCGTCCCGGCGTTGCCCAAGACCGCGTGCCGGATGTCCGGCTCGAGCTGATGCATGTACTGGTGCGCGAGCGTGAGGCCGACGCCATACTTCCTAAGCTCACTCATCATGTTGGCGATCATCAGGGTGGTGAGGTTCTGGAACTCATCGAGGTAGAAGCAGAAGGGGCGGCGCGAGGCTGAAGATTGCTCGGGACACAATGCCGGATGCGAGCGGGCAAAGAAAATCGAACCGTCAATTCCGACGATTGCTCAGCAGATAGCGCCTCTTTCATAGAGGGATGCCAAGCACACGCTAATGAAGTTCAAGAGGGTCTTTTCGGAATATTAACCGGACAAACTGAACTTTCGAGGCAACCTATTTCTTCTTGAACTGCGATTAAATGAGGTCCTAGACTCGCTAGCAGTTTGAGCAGCAATTGAGGCTGCAATGAAAAACTCAAAAGTCAAATTGGCGCCAGCATCCAAACCGATAGGCATATGGATCCGCGTCAGCACCGAGGACCAAGCGCGGGGCGACAGCCCAGAGCATCATGAGAAGCGAGCTGGGCTATATGCTGAAGCGCAGGGATATAAGGTCGTAGAGATATACCGCCTAGAGGCCGTGAGCGGTAAATCAGTTATGGAGCATTCCGAAACCAAGCGGATGCTCGCGGACGTAAAGTCCGGGCGGATTGGCGGTCTGATCTTCTCGAAACTCGCTCGCTTGGCTCGCAATACCCGTGAGCTGCTCGACTTTGCCGACATCTTCCGCGCGCACGACGCCGCGCTGATTTCGCTACAGGAGAGCCTCGATACCGGCACACCGGCCGGCCGCTTTTTCTACACCGTCATCGGCGCGCTGGCGGAATGGGAACGCTCCGAGATTGCCGACCGCGTTGCCGCGTCCGTTAAGGTTCGCGCCCAACTTGGCAAGCCGCTCGGCGGCAAGCCACCTTACGGCTATCACTGGCTCGAGAAGAAGCTCGTCCCGAAACCCGATGAGGTCGCGGTCCGCAAGCTCATATACGAGCTATACCTCGAACACCGTCGAAAGAAGACCGTTGCACGTATTCTGAATGAGAAGGGATACCGGACTCGCTCGGGCAAGAAGTACGTGCCCAAGGTCGTCGAGGATCTGATTCGCGATACCACGCCCAAGGGTCTCTACCGTTCGAACTTCTCCACCCGGCGCAATACCGGCCAGTACGAGGAAAAGGACGAAAGTGAGTGGGTCTTCACTCAGGTTGAGCCCATCGTGCGGGAAGAGCTTTGGGAAGAGTGCAACCGCATTCTCCTCTCCCAAAAGGAGGGCGTCCGGACACCCGGTCCCCTGCCCGTCCACATCTTCGGCGGGGTCGTGCGGTGTACTTGTGGACGGAAAATGTATGCCCGGAAGCGGACCGGGAAGTACGTCTGCGAGACCTGCAACCGGAAAATTCCGGCCGCCGACCTGGAGGCCGTCTATCATTCCCAGCTTGAGGGCTTCCTGCTCTCTGACGCGGACGTGGCGGCCTATTTCGAGGGGGCGGATGGAGCCCTGGCCGAACTTGAGGACAGGCTCCAGGGACGCTCAGGAGACCGGGACAAGGCCGCCAAGGACATCGACCGCCTCTATGAGCTCTATTTGGCCGGAGAAGTCCCCAAGGACGGCTTTGGCGCCAAGCTCGCCCCCCTAGAGGAGCGTAGGCGGCAGATTGAGGACGAGCTAGCCGACCTTCAGGCCCAGATCGACGTGGGCAAGATCATGAAGGTCAACCGCGACCATATGCGGTCAGAAGCCCAGACCCTCCATGGCCGTTGGAACAACCTAACGGACCAGGACAAGCGGGACATCGTCCAAGCCATCACCGAGGAGATCACCGTGGGCGATGAGGAAATTGCCATTCGGCTCCAATACTTAGCGGACCCGCAAATACGTGCCCAAGGGGGTACGGAACGTGTGGGATCGCCGCTGGGATGATTGTGAACCAAGATGACCGCCGACGCCGCCAGCTCCAGCGCCCGCTTGACGATCTCGCGCGGATAGACGGGCGTGTGGTCGACGGTGCCGCGCGACTGCTCCTCGTCGGCGATGAGCGCGTTCTTGCGGTCGAGGAACAGCACGCGGAACGATTCGTGCGGCGCCCGCGCCATGGCCGCGGTGCAGTAATCGATGAGCGCGGACCAGGAGCTCAGGGCGGGCCGGTTCAGCAGCTTCGCGCGGGTGAGCCGGAGCGCCGCCGCCTCGACGATCTTGAGCTGCGTGACCACGCTCTCGCCCGCGCCCTCGACCTCCAGGATGCGCTCGCGCGGGGCCGAAAGCACCTCCGCGAAGGAGCCGAAACGGCCGATCAGCGCCTTGGCGAGCGGCTTGAGGTCGCGCCGCGGGATGGCGGCGAACAGGACCAGCTCCAGAAGCTCGTAATCGGGCAGCGCGTCGGCGCCGCCTTCCAGGAAGCGGCCGCGCAAGCGCTGGCGATGCTCGAGATAGTGAGGCTCCTCGAACTCCCGCGCGGCCTCCTGGGCCTGGGGAGCCTGCTTCGCGGGAGCGGTCTTGCGCATGCCGCGGGGTTTATCACTCTTCGCCGTCTTCGCCGAGCGACTTGAGCAGCGCCATCATCCGGCGGCGCACTTTCTGCTCTTTCACGGCCAGATAGGCGCGCACCAGCTCCTGCCCTTCGGCCGTGGCCACGAAGGCCGCGATCTTGCCCGCGTCCGACCCGGCGTCGGGATAGGCGGGCTGGCCGGCCAGCGCGTCGATGCCCTCGAAGAAATAGTCTAGCGGGACCGTGAACATCTGCGCCACGCGCAGCAGGAAGGCGGTCGAGACGCGGTTGGTGCCGCCCTCGTATTTCTGCACCTGCTGATAGGTGACCCCGAGTTGCTCGGCCAGCTTCTGCTGGCTGACGCCGGACGATTTGCGCAGAACCTGGAGTCTCCGCCCGACGTGCTCGTCGATCCAGGTGGTGGGTTTCTTGGGCATTCTTCCTAACTACCAGTTGCGGCTTGTTGCGATAGCTCTTCCGAAGCGCGCGTCAGGCAGGAATCGTAGATGCGTTTCCAGTCCTTCTGCGGCTGCAGAAAATGGTTGAAGAACCAGGGCATGCGCTGGCGATCGAACACGTATTCCTTGAGGAAATCGATCGTGGCGCGCACGGCCGGCTTGGATCCGGTCTCGCGCTCGAAGCAGATGTAGATCGCCGCGTCGAAATGGAAGGTGTCGGCCATGACCGGCACAAGTGCGGGGTTGAGCACAGGCATGTAGGTCGGCATCAGGCCCATGACAGTGCCGTCTTCGATGGCGCCGCCCAGCGCCGCGCTCGAATTGGTGGTGATGATCGGGACGAGATCGAGATTGGCGCGCATGGAGAGCGCGCCGCGCTCGCCCAGATGGGGCGTGGTGTCTCCCAGCCTGTGGTGCACGAGATCGGCCACCGTCTTGGGGACACCCATGCGCTGCACATAGGCGGCGGAGGCGCAAAGCACGAAATGGATGGTGCCGGCGCGCACCGCGACGCGGTCGGTCTCCATCGGCACCTTGTACTGGATCTGGATGTCGTAGGGCGGCGTGAAGTTGCCGCTGAGATCGTGTGCCGTGAATATCTGCAGCGTCACCGAGGAATTGCGGTCGAAGAATGCCGACTGGAACGGCGGCATCCAGTAGCCCGCCAGCCCGTCACCCATCAGGAGCTTGCAGTCCCCCTCCACCCGGTTCACCGCCTCGCGGACGCTGCCCTTGGCGCGGTCGATGATGTCTTCGGCGCTGTTGGCGTATTTGAGGAGCTTGCCGCCCTGCGAGGTCAGCGCGATGCCCTGGGGAACCCGGTCGAAAAGTCGCGCGCCGATGGATTTTTCCAGCCGCGCGATGCGCCGGCTCACCGCCGATTGGGTCATCCGGAGCTTCTTGGCCGCGCGCGTGTAGCTCCCCTGCCGGGCCACGATCGCGAAAAGCCGGAAATCGTCCCAGTCCAGATCGGGCATTTCGGCCGCCTCATCGTTTGAGGCATGCCCCCATTCGCGATTGCGGTCTTTTCCCCGCCCGGTCACCGGATCACGCTCCATTCAGGCGTTTTTTGCATGAGTGGGCTGGGGCAAGGAGGTGGGAGTACGGCATGAGTTTCATCCATAGATTGGACACCGACAGACCGGCAGGTGCAGACGCTGGTCCCCGCAGTCTACCACACGTTGCCCGGGAAAAGATTTCGATTCGCCAACTCAAACTTGAAGAAATTGACCAAGCGCTGGCATTGACGCGGCGTCATCCTGAACTGACCATCGGCTCCGGTGAGGTCTTCAAACGCGTGCACGCGCACAACCCCGACACGACGTGGGGCGTGTTCGTCTCCCAGAACGATAGCGAAGAAGGGACGCTGGAGGGATATTATGCGTTCCTTTTGCTTAACGAGGCCGGGCATAAGGCGCTCATCGCGCGCAGCCTGGACCGCAAGAACCCCGCCCCCGAATTCCTCGCCACGCCCGGCAGCCGCCCCGCCGCCGCCCATATGTGGACGGTCATCGCCAAGGGCCTGAGCGCCCAGGCGACCATGCCCATCATCAAGACGCTGGGCAAAACCTGCGCCGGCATCCCCCTTTACGCGACGGCTGGGACCAATGCCGGCCTGGCGATCCTGCGCCGGCGGGGCTTCAAGCCGGTCGCGCCCGACACCGGCGAGCTGGGGAGCCTGTTCCTCTTCCACAAGCCGACCATCGAGCGGACCAGGGGCGCGGCCATCTCCGCGCGCAGCCTGGTGCCGCCCGCCGTCCACCCGGCATCGTCCCGCCCCGCCCTGGCCGAGCCCCGCATCACCATCGACGTCGCGCGCACCTCCGACGACGTGGAGAAGGCGCTGGCGATCCGCGCCGCCGTCTACATGATGGAGCAGCATTGCCCGTACGAGGAAGAATTCGACGGCAACGACCGTACCTGCACCCATCTCGTGGGCCATATCGGCGGCGCGCCGGCGGCGACGATCCGCATCCGCTACTTCGCCGGCTTCGTGAAGCTCGAGCGGCTGGCCGTGCTGCCGCATTTCCGCGGCACGGCCATCGCGCGGCAAACCATCCAGACCGCGATCGATTTCGTGCGCCGCAAGGGCTACCGCAAGATGTACGGGCACAGCCAGAAGAGGCTGCTCGGCTTCTGGGCGCAATACGGCTTCAAGCCGATGGACAAGCAGGTCCCTCTCGTCTTTTCCGACCACGAATATGTCGAGGTCGCCTGCGATCTCGAACCGCACCAGGACGCGCTGTCCATGCACAGCGATCCTTACGTGATCCTCAGGCCCGAAGGCCTGTGGGACCAGCCGGGCATCCTCGAACGCTCCGCGGAGCGCCCGCCGACCAACCCCCACTGAAGCCGCATTGAAGGAAGTAAGTCATGAACTCGCACGCGAAATTCCGCCCGCAAGCCCATGCCGAAGTGAGCCGCTTCGGGCTTCTGCTCAGCGCCGACGCCAAGCTGGTCGAGGCCGCGGAGACTCTCAGGCGCGCGGGCCTCGTCCGCAACGTCGGCCAGCTTGCGGCCTTGCGCGCGTCGGTCGCCAAGGAGCTGAACGGCCTGCAAGAAGACGTCTACGAGCGCATCACGGCGGACTGAGTGCGGGCGCAAGGCCTTGGCCGCGCCCCCGGCGGTCAGCCGTAAGGCGGCTTGTCCCAGCCCTTGGGCGAGCGGGTGAAG
The DNA here is from genome assembly GCA_035499995.1 of Rhizomicrobium sp. Classification (GTDB taxonomy): domain Bacteria; phylum Pseudomonadota; class Alphaproteobacteria; order Micropepsales; family Micropepsaceae; genus Rhizomicrobium. The sequence continues at coordinate 8,430 of DATJXR010000033.1, forward strand.
ATTTCCACGCCGGTTTGCGTCACGCCGACGGAATGCTCGAACTGGGCGGAGAGCGAACGGTCGCGCGTCACCGCCGTCCAGCCGTCGCTCAGGATCTTCACGCCATAGCCGCCGAGATTGATCATCGGCTCCACGGTGAAGAACATGCCGGGCTTGAGGCCGAGGCCGTAGCCCGCGCGCCCGTAATGCACGATGTTGGGCAGCGCGTGGAAGACCTTGCCGAGGCCGTGGCCGCAGAAATCGCGCACCACCGCGCAACGCTCCTCGCTCTCGGCGTAGGATTGGATGGCGTGGCCGATATCGCCGGTCGTCGCGCCCGGCTTCACCGCCGCGATGCCGCGCAGCATGGACTCATAGGTGATGTCGACCAGGCGCGCGGCTTTGCGCTTGACGTCGCCCACCAGGTACATGCGGCTCGTATCGCCGTGCCAGCCGTCGAGGATCACGGTGACGTCGATGTTGACGATGTCGCCGTCGCGCAGCGGCTTGTCGCCCGGGATGCCGTGGCAGACGACGTGGTTGATGGAGGTGCACAGCGTATGCCGGTAGCCGCGATAGCCGAGGCAGGCGGGAACCGCGCCGTGGTCCATGGTGTATTCGAAGGCGAGCTTGTCGAGATGTTCGGTGGTAACGCCGGGCTTGACTTCCGGAACCATCAAATCGAGCACTTCGGCCGCCAGCCTGCCCGCGCGGCGCATGCCCTCGAAACCCTCCGGCCCGTGGAGCGGCACGCCGAGATTGGCGCGGCGGGCGGCTTCGATGGTCTCGAATTGCGGCAGGGACATCATGGCCTCCGATATAACCCTGGCGCGGGGATTCTCAAAGATCGGCTGACGGCGCCTCGGATTCCCCGCTGCCGCGCCCGCCCAGGAACAGCAGCAGCACGGCCACCACCGTGAGCCAGACGAAATGGGCGGGGCCCCCGGCGGGGCCGCGTTCGCAGCGCAGGTAGAAGTCGATGAGGGCGATGAGGGCGACAAGTCCGGTATTGCCGAACAGCCGCCACCCCGTGGGCCCGTCGCGCGGCACGCCGAGGAATTCCACCAGCCCCAGAGCCGTCGCGGACGCCGCCGCCAGCGCGCCCGCGCCCAGGAGCCACAGTCCGCCATAGGCCCACAGCGGATTGCCCAGCGCCAGCGCCGCCAGGTCGGCCGCGAGCGCACCCGCCAGGAAGGCGGTCAGGAACGGCGCCAGCGTCTCGCGCAGGGGCTTGCCTGCGATGACGAACACGGTCGAGGGCACGTTGTGGGGCACGCGATCTGCCATGATGCGGGGATGGGTTAGCACGGCCGCCGCCTGTTGGGGAAACGCCGCCTGTCCGATGCTGTTCCGCTCCATGGACGCGGTGTAAGACGGCGCCATGAGCGACAATCCCACCGCCGCGGTGCTGGTGATCGGCGACGAGATCCTCTCCGGCCGCACCCAGGACACCAACACCGCCCACATCGCGCGCGTGCTGGGCGCGCTCGGCATCGAGCTGCGCGAGGCGCGCGTGGTGGCCGACGCGCAGGAGGAGATCGTGGCCGCGCTGAACGCGCTGCGGGCCCGCTATACCTACGTTTTCACCACGGGCGGCATCGGGCCGACCCATGACGACATCACAGCGGACGCAGTGGCGGCGGCTTTCGGCGTCGGCATCGATTACCACCCCGAAGCGCTTTCGATGCTCGCCGCCCGCTACAAGCCCGGCGAGTTCAACGAGATGCGCCGGCGCATGGCGCGCATCCCGCTGGGCGCCACGCTGATCAGGAACAGCGTCTCGACCGCGCCGGGATTTCTGATCGGCAACGTGCACGTCATGGCGGGCGTGCCGATGGTGATGCGGGCGATGATGGAGGCGATCGCGCCCACCCTGCGCCGCGGCGCCGAACTCCACTCGGCGACGGTGGAAGCGCGCATCCCCGAGGGGCGCATCGCCGCCGCGCTGGCGCGCATCCAGGAGGCTCATCGCGACACCGCCATCGGCAGCTATCCCTTCTACCGGGAGGACGGGATCGGCGCGCAATTCGTGATCCGGGGGCGGGACAAGGCAGCGGTCGAGGCCGCCGCCGCGGAAATTGAAACTGCCATTAAAATTGAGGGAATCGAGCCGCTTAGGGTCCCACGCGGGGCGTGAGAACCTATAAGCGCCTGTTTGGCAAGCGAAAAGAAAGGTCGACAGGGCGGATTTGGCCCTGTACGTTGCGCTTCAGGTACGGGGTGCGCCCTTCGGGGCGCGGGGGAGAAGTCCGAACCACCAGTAGTAAACCGAACTGGTTAATCCGGTCGCGGCGGGTCAACTTCTCTCTGGTCAGTCAAGGAGCCAGCAATGACGACGAAGAAGCGTGTTCTGGGGGCCATGGCGGGCGGCGTGCTGGTTGCGATTGCGGGGGTGGCCATGGCGGCGACCTTCTCCCACAGCGCCCGGACCGACTTCTACTCCCCCGGCAAGCACCGCTTCTACGTCTGGTGCGCGGGCGGCAGCGACTACATGGCGACCGCCGCCGGCGCGACCGCCGAAGACGCCCAGATGAAGCTTTACGACGCCACCAAGGCCCACGGCCGCTCCGCCTGCTGGCCGGTCTGGCAGGGCCGCGTCTCCAACTGAGCCTACTTGTCCAGCCCCAGTTCCCGGGCTTCCGCGTCCAGCGCGGCGCGTGAGGCTGTGTCCGCCTTGAGCGCGGCGCGCGCATCGGCGAGCGCGGCCCTGGCCCTGGCGCGGTCACCCAGCACGGTGTAGGCGCGCACCAGCCGCTGCCAGCCTTCGGGATCGTTAGGTTGCGTCTTCAGGCGCGCCGCCAGGCCCGCGACCATCGCGGTCACGTCCGGCGCACCGCCGGATCGCGCCGCAAGCGAGGCGATGTTGTCGAGCAGCGCGTCGCGGCCGGGCGAATCCGCCGGCAGTTCGGCAAGGATCCCGTTCCACAGCGCCAGCGCATGTGCATTGTCGTGCCGCTGCGCATAGGCAAGACCGAGCAGGTAGCGCGCGTCGCGATTTCCGGGGTCGCGCTTCAGCGCCTCGTTCAGCGCCGTTTCCGCGTCCGGCGTGACGGTGCCGTCGTTCTGGGCGGTGAGCGCCTCGGCAATGGAGGTGTAGAGCCGCGCCTGTTGGTCCTTCGGCGCGTAGGGCAGCGCCTCGCGGAACGCGCCCGCGGCGTCCTGGCCGTCATGGATGAGGAGATAGCCGCGGCCCAGCATGGCCCATGCCATGGGATCGGTGGGATGGGCGCGGGCGTTGGCCACGAGCCTCGCAACGATCCCGCGCAGGTCGTCGTCCCTGAGCGGCGCGGCCTCGCGCAGCGCCAATTCCGGCGATCCGACCATGAGATAGACGCCCGCGCCGATGCCGAGCACCAGGGCGGCCACCGCGCCCGCCAGCACCAGGCGTGCGCGGCCCGTCTGCGCGTGCAAGACGGGCCACGCCACGAACGCGGCCGCGGCCAGGATGAGGGCTGTAAAGACCAGATAGGGCAGGACGATCATGCGGGCGAAGCCCCTAGCATGGGGCGGCGTCGAATGCGACGCTCGCGGCCGGCCCTTCCGTGGACGTCCGCATGATCCCGTTCTCCGGCAATCCCCTCGACCGCGCCAGCGAGAAACGCACCGATTCCGAATGGCTCGCGGCCCGGCGCCGCGATCCGGACTCGCTGATCCTGCCGATGTGGCGGCTGCAGCCCTTCCTGCTGGGGCCGGAGCGCACCAAGGGACCGATCGAGGCCTGCTACCTGAGGCCGGGGCTCGCGGAGACCATCGCAGGGCCTGAAGCGTGCTGCGTGCTGCTGGGGCTCGAACGGGGCCGGGCCATCTTCGCGCTCGACATCAGCGCCGCGCCCGATCCCGCCAATCAGGGCGCGCTCGAGGGGCTTGGGCATTTCCGGGACATGCGCGGGGCGGCGATGCTCTTGGGCGGACGGGACACCGCCATCTGCGGCCAGGCCAAGGCGATGATCGACTGGCACGCCCGCCACGGTTTCTGTCCCAATTGCGGCGCGCGCACCGCGATGGCGGACGCGGGCTATCGCCGGCATTGCGGCAGCTGCGGCGCCGATCACTTCCCGCGCACCGACCCGGTGGTGATCATGCTGGCCACGCACTGCGATCCGATCCTGGGCGACGCCTGCCTCGTCGGGCGCGGCAAGCAGTTCCCGCAAGGCATGTTCTCCGCGCTGGCCGGATTCGTCGAGCCCGGCGAGACCATCGAGGAAGCCGTGCGCCGCGAATTGACGGAAGAGGCCGGCGTGAAGACCGGCCGCGTCGCCTACCACGCCACCCAGCCCTGGCCGTTCCCCTCTTCCCTGATGATCGGCTGCTTCGCCGAAGCCGAAAGCCGGGACATCGTGGTCGACACCAACGAGCTCGCCGAAGCCTTCTGGCTGGAAAAGAGCAAATTGCGCGCCCTCATCGCCGGCGAGAAAGTCGACGGGCTGTGGATCCCCCCGTCGATCGCCATCGCCCGGCACCTGCTGGAGGCGTGGGCAAGGGATTAGAACGTTGGATCGCGCCAGACGGGCTTGCCGGCGAGCAGCGTGAGCAGGACGCGGGCGTGGTGGATGTCGCCGGGCTTCAGCGCGAAGAGGTTCTTGTCGAGGACGATCAGGTCGGCTTGCCTGCCCACCGTCACGGTGCCGTCGATGCCGTCCTCGCGCACCACCCAGGCGGCGTCGCGGGTGTAGGCGGCGAGCATGGCGGGGAGCGTCATGCGCTCCTCCGGCTGGCGCGGCGGCAGGCTGCCGTCGAGCGGCTGGCGGGTGATCGCGGCCTGGATGGAATCGAGCGGGTTCATGTCCGTCGCCGGCCAGTCGCTGCCCGCGACGATGCGCCCGCCCGCGCGCGCGATGGCGGCGATGGGCATGATCCAGCGCGCGCGCACCGGCCCCAGCGCGGTCTCGGTCCCGGCTGCGGCGGGATCGGAGGCGGGAAACCAGAGCGGCTGGAAATTGGCGGTGACGCCGAGCCGGGCGAAGCGCGGAATGTCCGTGGGATCGGCGACGCCGACATGGGCGATCTGGTTGCGCCGGTCGCGCGGCGGATCGGCGGCGATCGCGTCCGCATAGGCATCGAGGCCCTCGCGCACCGCGCCGTCGCCCATCGCGTGGAAATGGATGAGAAAGCCCGCCGCGTCGAGGCGGCGCACGATGGCCTTCAGCGCCCCGGGCCGGACGAACAGGCTTCCGCGCTCGCCCAGCCTGTCGGCATAAGGCGCGAGAAGGGCCGCGGTGTGGCGGTCGATCTCGCCGTCGAGGAAGATCTTGGCGGCGTCGGCCCGGAAGAACGGCCCTGCCAGGCGGGCGCGGCGGGCGACGAAGTCGTCCACCTGGGGGGGGCCCTTCGACGGGTCGACGAGCTGGGCGGCCACGACCCGCACGGTGAGTTCATGCGCATCGTCGGCGGCGCGATAGGCCTCGAGCATCGGCGCGATGCAGGCCGCGTCGAAGATCGACGTCACGCCGTAGCGGTTGAGGATGGACGTCGTGCGCCTCAGCGCCTCGCGGTATTCGGCCTCCGCCGGCCTGGGAATGTGGCTGCGCACCAATGCGACGGCGTTGTCGCGCAACAGGCCCGTCGGCTTGTGCGTTTTCGGATCACGGACGATGCCGGGATCGTCCGGACCCCTTGCATCGATCCCCGCAATGGTGAGCGCGCGCGAATTGGCCCAGGCGGTGAAGCCGTCTTCCGTGCGCAGGAAGGCGGGCTTGCCGGGCACGATCGCATCGAGATGGGCGCGCGAGGGACCCGCCGGGCCGAACGCGCCGGGCGACAGGCCGATCGCCTGCAGCCATTGGCCCTTCGCCGCCGCGCAGACGCGCAGGGCGCCGTCGACCGCGGCGGCGCTGTTCAGGCCCTCGAGCCGGCATTGCAGGAGCCGCAGCCCGCCCGACATCGGATGGACGTGCGCGTCGTGGAATCCGGGAAGCACCATGCGGCCGTCGAGCGCGATGGTGCGTGCGTGCGGTTGGGCGAAGGCCGCCGCGCCCGCATCGCTGCCGACAAAGGCGATGCGGCCGTCGCGCACGACGACCGCTTGCGCCCAGGGCCTGGCGGGATCGAGCGTGTAGACCGCGCCGTCCTTGAGGATCAGGTCGTCCGCCTGCGCCGCGCCCGCGGCCAGCAAGAACGCGAGGGCGGCCGCGAGACGCACGGTCAGGGCAACTCGCCCCGGTGCCGGTGCGCGGGATAGACGCCCAGGATCGAGAGCTTCGAGGTGAAGAACTGAAGTTCTTCCAGCGCCAGCCGCACCGCCCGGTCTTCGGGATGGCCTTCGATGTCGGCGTAGAACTGCGTGGCGTTGAACGAGCCGCCCAACTGGTAGCTCTCCAGCTTGGTCATGTTCACGCCGTTGGTGGCGAAGCCGCCCATCGCCTTGTAGAGCGCGGCCGGCACGTTGCGCACGCGGAAGATGAAGGTGGTGATCACGTCCGTTCCATCGTGCGGCGCGTCGTCGGGCTCCGGCGCCATGATGAGGAAGCGCGTCATGTTGTGCGCCTCGTCCTCGACATTGGCCTTGAGCACATCGAGCCCGTAGATCTCGCCCGCCAGCGAGGAGGCGATGGCGGCGACGCTCGGGTCGTTCAATTCGGCGACATGCCTGGCGGAGCCCGCGGTGTCGTGCCAATTGTGCTGGACGAGCTTCATTTCGCGCACGATGCGCCGGCACTGGCCGAGCGCGGGCAACTGGCTGAACACGGACTTGATGGCCGAGAGCTCGGCGCCCTTTACCCCGAGCAGCTGATGATGGACCGGCAGGAAGTGCTCGCCCACGATGTAGAGCCCGGCCTCGGGCAGAAGATGATGGATATCGGCGATGCGGCCATGCAGCGAATTCTCCACCGGGATGATGCAGAGATCGGTTTCGCCGTCGCGCACGGCGGCGACCGCGTCATCGAAGGTCGGGCGCGGGACCGCCATCGCGCCGGGCAAGGCCTCGCGCGCCGCCAGATTCGCATAAGCTCCGGGCTCGCCCTGGAACGCGACCCGCCTGGCCTTGGAGACGAGTGTCTGGTGCGGACTCACGATCTTCCTCCCAACAGGCGCCGCGCGCGCGCCAGATCCTCCGGCGTGTCGACGCTCAGAGGCACGGCCGCCACGCGTGCCACCGCGATGGTCAGTCCGGCTTCGAGGGCGCGCAGCTGTTCGAGCTTCTCGCGCTTTTCGAGCGGCGAGGCGGGGAGCGCGACGAAGCGTGCCAGAGCGGTGCGGGTGTAGGCGTAGATTCCGACATGATGGTAAAGCGCGCCCTCGCCCGCGGGCACGCGCGCGCGACTGAAATAGAGCGCGCGGCCGCGCCTGCCGCCCGCGTCCCATGCCACCACCGGCTTGACCACGCTGGGATTGTCGAAGTCCGCGGCATCGTCGATCTCCGCCACCAGCGTGGCGATGTCGGCCCCTTCCAGCGCATTTGCGACGGCACGGATGTCGGCGGGATCGATGGCCGGCAGATCGCCCTGGAGATTGACGACCACGTCGTGGGCGCCTTCGGGGTCTGCGATCTCGAGCGCCCGGAAGATGCGGTCCGAACCCGAGGGCAGATCGGGCTCGGTGAGGATGGCGCGCCCGCCCGCGGATTCGACGGCGCGCGCGATATCCGATTCCGCCGCCGCCACGATCACCGGCCCGAGATTCGCGGCCACGGCTTGGCGCCACACGCGCACGATCATCGGCACGCCGGCGATGTCGGCCAGCGGCTTGCCGGGCAGGCGCGACGACGCCATGCGCGCGGGAATGACGACGATCGGGTTCATGCGCGAGCCACTCGAAATACTCCAAACTTATGCGACGCTTCGCCGCAATGACGGTCAAAAGCCGCCGGGTAATGTCGCCCCGATCCGGGGGGCGCCTCGCCCAGTCGACCCGTGCCAAGCCACCTGCCAGCGGAGCCTGACCTTATGGATTCCTTCGAATGGAACAAGATCGCGGGTGGCGTGCTCGGTACACTGATGTTCGTGGTGATTCTCAAGATCGCGGCCGGCGCGATCTTCGAGGTGCCTGAGCCGGCCAAGCCCGGCTATGTGGTCGAGGGCGTGGCGAGCACCGAGACGAGCGGCACCGAGGCGGCAGCCGCGGAAGAAGCGATGCCCGACTGGGGCACCGTCCTGCCCAAGGCCGATCTCGGCGCGGGCAAGACCATCTCGGGCCGCTGCGAGCAGTGCCACGACCTCTCCAAGGGCGGGCCGAACAAGATCGGCCCCAATCTGTGGGCCATCGTGGACGCCGGCCGCGGCGTGGATCGCGGCGGCTTCGACTTCTCCTCCGCCATGAAGTCCAAGGGCGGCACCTGGACCTATGACGAGCTGTTCAAATTCCTGAAGCTGCCGGGCGCCTACATCCCCGGCACCAAGATGACCTTCGCGGGGCTCAGGAGCGCCGACGATCGCATCAACCTGATCGCCTATCTGCGCACGCTGGCGGATTCGCCCGCGCCGATCCCCGCGCCCAAACCCGCCGCCGCTGCGCCTGCACCGGCCGCCGCCGCGCCCGCCGCCGGCAAGACGGCCGCACCCGCCGCGACGCCGCCGAAGAAGTGACGTCCGCGCCCCGGCGGTTTTCACCCGAGATCGTTCTTGTCTGACATCGCGAAAGCGGCGAGCGTAGGCGCATGACGATGCTGCTGCTCGCCGTGCCCGTGACCTGGGCGCCGCTCTGGACGACGCCGCTCGGCGAGATCGCGCCGGAGCTCACCCTCGCCGTCGAAGGCCGCGACGCCTACGACAAGGCCGAGGTCGACTATGTGCTGAGCTTCCGCCCGGCGCCGGGATTCCTCGCCACGCTGCCGAAGCTGAAGGCCGTGTTCTCGCTGGGCGCGGGCGTGGACGGGTTTCTCGCGGACAAGGACTATCCGGGAGGCGTGCCGCTGGTGCGTTTCGTCGACCACACGCTGTCGCGCGAGATGGCGCAGTTCGTGGTCATGCACGTGCTGATGCACCACCGCATGGCGAAGTTCTTCGAACAGGCGCAGCGCGACGGCAAGTGGCGCCAGACCATCCCGCCGCGGCGCACGGAAGACACGCGCGTGGGCATCCTGGGGCTGGGCGAGATCGGCATGCTGGCGGCGCGGCACCTGCGCGATCTCGACTTCCAAGTTCTGGGCTGGAGCCGCACCAAAAAGCACGTCGACGCCATCACGAGCTTTGCCGGCGATGGCGAACTCGAAGCGTTTCTCGGCAGCACCGACATCCTGGTGTGCCTGCTGCCGCTGACGCCGCAGACGCGCGGCATCCTGAACGCGAGGACCTTCGCGAAGCTTCCCTCCGGCGCCTATGTGATCAACGTGGCGCGCGGCGGCCATCTGATCGAGCCCGACCTGATCGCGGCGCTGGATTCCGGGCACCTCTCCGGCGCGGTGCTGGACGTCTTCCAGACCGAGCCGCTGCCGGAGGACAATCCCTTGTGGAGGCATCCCAAGGTGACGGTGACGCCGCATGTCGGCGCCATCTCCGACCCGCGCGTGGCGGCGCAATACGTCTACGACCGCATCAAGCGCCACACGCGCGGCGACGCGCTCGACCATGTGGTGGACATGGCGCGCGGGTATTGAATCGGGCCTGGCTTACGCAGCGGGCGGATAGCGCTTCTTCAGCATGCCGTACAGCGCCCGCGCGGCGCTGGCTTCGGCGCCTTTGCGGCGGCCGGGCTTGGGACGGTCGATCCAGGCGGGGATGTCGAGATGCATCCAGCTCTTCGCCCGGGTGACGAAGCGGTTGAGGAACAGCGCGGCGGTGATGGCGCCGGCGAGATTGTAGTCGGGCGAATTGTTGAGGTCGGCGATGGGGCTGGCGATCGCGCTCTCATAGCCGCGCCACAGCGGCAGGCGCCACACGAAGTCGCTGACCGCCTGGCCCGCGGAATAGAGCTCGGCGGCGAGCGCCTCGTCGTCGGTGAAGAAGGGCGGCAGGTCGAAACCGGTGGCGGCGCGCGCCGCGCCGGTGAGCGTCGCCACGTCGATCATCAGATCGGGCGCCTCGTCGTCGCCGTCCGCCAGCGCGTCGGCGAGCACGAGTCGGCCTTCGGCGTCAGTATTGCCGATCTCCACCGTCAGCCCCTTGCGGCTCCTGAACACATCGCCCGGGCGATAGGCGTTGCCGGAAACGGAATTCTCCACCGCCGGGATCAGCACGCGCAGCCGGACCGGCAGCTGCGCGTCCATGATCATGTGCGCGAGCCCCAGCACCACGGCCGCGCCGCCCATGTCCTTCTTCATAGTGAGCATGCCGGACGACGGCTTGAGATCGAGGCCGCCCGTGTCGAAGCACACGCCTTTGCCGACCAGCGTCAACCGGGGCGCGCCGGCCTTGCCCCATGTGAAGTCGATCAGCCGCGGGCTGCGCACGCTGGCGCGGCCTACGGTGTGGATCAGCGGATAGTTCTTCTTGAGCAGATCCTCGCCCAGCGTGAGCGCGAATTTCGCGCCGTGACGCTTCGCGAGATCGCGCGCGGCGGCGGCCAATTCCTCCGGTCCCATGTCGTTGGACGGCGTGTTGACGAGATCGCGCGCCAGGAACACGCCCTCGGCGATGCGCGTCACTTCCGCGGCGTCCACGCCCGCCGGCGCCACGAGCCTGGGCGATTTGCGGTCCACCTTCTTGTAACGGCCGAAGCGATAGGTGCCGAGCAGCCACGCGAGCGCGGCGTTGGCCCCGGCATGGCTCTCGGGCACGTCGCCCAGCGCATAGGTGCCTTGCGGCAGGGATTCGGAGAACTGCGCCAGCGCCAGCCGGTCCTCGCCCTTGCCGAGACCCAGGACCGCGGCGCTCACGCCCCTGGCGCCGGGGATGAGGACGAGTTCGCCGTCTTTCGCGGCAAAGCCCACGTTTTCGAGCCATTGGGCCTCGCGCCTTGGCAGCGCCGCGCGCCAGCGCTTGAGGCCCGATGCCTTGACGGCGTGAAGCCTGGTTGCACCTTTTGCGCTTCTGACAAGGCTCTCATGCATGGCGCGGCCTTCCAATGACGGGCGGCGCGACTCTAGGAATCGCGCGCGAGGACCGCAACCGAGAACCGCAACCAAAAGCCGCAACTCTGGCGCAACGGAAAGACGTCATGGCGAACTACACCCTGATCCTCGGCACCAAGGACTGGTCGAGCTGGAGCCTGCGGCCCTATCTCGCCATGCGCGCGACGGGGGCTGCGTTCGAGGAGATCGTGGTGCCGCTCAGGCAGGGAGATTCGCGCGACCGCTTCCTGCCCCATTCCGCGGCGGGCAAGCTGCCGGTGCTGAAGATCGCCCAGGACGGCAGGCAGACGACGGTGTGGGACAGCCTGGCCATCTGCGAGACGCTGGCCGAGCGCCATCCCGAGGCGCAGCTCTGGCCGAAGGACGCCAGCGCCCGCGCCGAGGCGCGGTCCTACGCGGCGGAGATGCATTCCGGCTTCCCCGCCATGCGCGCGCAACTCTCCATGGACTTCGCGCGGACGCTGCCCACGCCCGCGCTCGACGACGCGGCCAGGGCCGACGTCGCGCGCGTTCAGGAGGCCTGGATGCATGCGCTGGAGCATCATAGCGACGCGCGGGGCTTCCTGTTCGGCGGCTTCTCCATCGCCGATGCAATGTACGCGCCGGTGGTGTCGCGCTTGCGTACCTATGGCATCGGGGTGCCGCCGCTCATCCGCGCCTATATGGACCGCATGATGGCGCTGCCCGCGATGCGCGACTGGATGCGGGACTCGCAAAAGGAAGTCGATTCGGGCGTGGCGTAGGGCTTTGGCGCGCGCCTACTTCGCTTCGCCGTAGTAATGCGCCGCGCCGGGATGGAGCGGCGCGGGCAGGTGGTCCGTCGCCGCGTCGCGCCGGATGAGCGCCGCGCGCGGATGGCTCGCGTTCAGCATGTCGCGATTGGCGGGATTGAACAGCGCGCGCGTCACGCCCGCCACCACATCGTTTGGCACCTGATCGTTGACGATCAGCACCGCGCGCACCGCCACGGTGTCGGTCGCGCCCGTGCCCGGATAGGTGCCCGCCGCGATGGCGTCGGCCGCGAGGCTGGGATTGGCTTTGAGCAGGCGCTTGCGTTCCGCCCCGGCGATGGGCAGCAATGTGGCCTTGCCCTGGGCCATGAGATCGCGCACCAGCGGCACCGGCGCGCCGCCGGTGAAGAAGAAGCCGTCGAGCCTGCCCGCCGCGAGATCGCTTGCCGCCTGATCGGCCGGAAGATGCGCGGCTTTCAGCGACCGCTCGGACAGGCGGTAGGCCGCGAGCACCTCGCGCGCCGTCACGATCGTTCCGGAGTCCTCGGTGCCGACCGAGACCTTGCGGCCCCTGAGCGCGGCGATGGAATGGATATGCGCATCCGCCCGCACCACCACATGCACCTCTTCGGGGAACAGCGATGCCATGGCGCGGATGTGGGTCTGCCTGTCGTGGAACACGCCCTTGCCCGCCACGGCCTCGGCCACCGCGTCGGACTGGGCGAGCGCGGCGTCCGCAAAATGGGCGTTCACGTCCTCGATATTGGCGATGGTGCCCGCGCTGGTACGGGCGGATGCGATCAGGCCCGCGGGCCCGCACACCCCCGGGGTGTCGCAGCGCACCACGCCCGGCGGATGGCTCACGATGGCCGCGATGGCCTCGCCGACGGGGAAATAGGTTCCGCCCGTGGGGCCGGTGTCGATGACGAAGGCGGCGCGCTGGGGCGCGGTCCGGGCGGGCCCGAGCAGGGCCACCGCCACCAAGGCGAACCCCGCGAGCAGGAGAGCCCCTCCCCAGCCGGCGACTCGACGCATCATGGCCCAAGATAGAACGATTTCATTGCGACAAGATTTGGACGGCCCCGCGAAATGCCGCGTCCCAAGGCCTCTTAGCAACATACTTAAGGGTTTGTTGACCCCCCAGGGTCCATCCTTGAGCGGCCAAGATCGTGCGGAGATCCCCACTCATGACCCGGGCCACGAAACGCCTTCTCGCCGGCACGGCGGCGCTCGCACTCATGGCGCTCGTCGCGCCGCCGGTCTACGCCGACGACGACGCGCCGCAGGCGCCTTCCGCCTCCAGCGATGTGAGCGCCGACATCGCGCGCGCGCACGCGCTGCGCGAGCAGGGCAATCTCAAGGAAGCGGCCTCGGTGCTGGCGCAGCTCATGCTCGTCCAGCCGGACGATGCGCGCATCGTGGGCGAGTACGGCAAGGTCATGGCCGAGGAGAAGCGCGGCGACGATGCGCTGGCCTTCCTCCAGCGCGCCGTGGCGCTGAACGACGGCGACTGGACCCTGTGGTCGGCGCTGGGCGTGGCCTTCGACGAGAACAACAATCCCGGGGACGCGGCGGCGGCCTACAAGCGGGCGCTGGCGCTGAAGCCGGGCGAGCCCGCCGTCCTGAACAATTACGCCATGTCGCGGCTTCTGGCCGGCGACTATGTGGGCGCGCAGGAGCTGTTCGAGCAGATCCAGGGCGCCAACGACCCGCGCATCGCCAACAACAAGGCCATGGCCGCGGAGATCCTGGCCGCCAGGATGCCGGCGAGGACGCCGGCCAGGGCGCCCGCGATGGCAGCCGCGCCGAAATACACCGCGCCCGCCTCCGCGCCGGTGAAGGCCCAGGCGCTGGCGGAAGCCGCAACACCGGCGAACGCCGCACCGTCCACCCATGTCGCCGCGGCCGCCACGCCGGACGCGGCGCCCTCGCACGGCCCCATCAAGTCCGAATCGAACGCGCCCGGCGCGACCGGCGCCCCGCGCGCCATCGTGCTGGCGGACGGCGACAAGGCGATCATGCAGGCGGTTCCGAAAGATCCCCTGGCCGGGCCGGTGAAGCCCAGGACCGCGCCAGCCGCGCATCGCGCGGCCACCCACCGCATGAGCGTCGCCGAGCGGAAGGCCGCCACGACCGCGCCCGCGCTGCGCACCGCGGCGGACACGCACTGAAAAGTCATCCTCCCCGCGTCAGCGGGGAAAAGTGGACCGCGCCGCGAAGCGGCCGCGGGACGGCGGGGGCCAGTCTCCCGACGGAGACGCACTTGTCCCGCATCGCGGCGCCCGCGCGGCACGTCCCCCGCCACCGCCGGGGGCGGCAATTCAATGATGGAACGTGCTCATCACCCGCATGACGGCGGGGCCGAGGATGACCACGAAGAGGCAGGGCAGGAAGAACAGGATCATCGGCACGGTGAGCTTGGCGGGCAGCGCCGCGGCCTTCTTTTCGGCCTCGCTCATGCGCATTTCGCGATTTTCCTGCGCGGTGACGCGCAGCGCCTGGCCGAGCGGCGTTCCGTATTTCTCCGCCTGATTGAGCGCGGCGGCGACGGCCTTCACGCCGGCATGGCCGGTGCGCTTGGCAAGGTTCTCGAAAGCCTGGCGGCGCTCCGGAAGATAGGAGAGTTCGGCGGTGGTGAGGCCGAGCTCCTCGGCGAGCTCGACGGACTGCGCGCCGATCTCCGAGGCCACGCGGGTGAACGACGCCTCGATGGACATCCCCGATTCCACGCAGATCAGCATCAGGTCGAGCGCGTCGGGGAACGCCTTCATGATCGACTGCTGGCGCTTCTGGATCATGTTGGAGACGAACACGTCCGGCAGATAGAAGCCGAACAGGGCCGCGCCCAGCGCCGCCAGGAACTTCATGACCGGCGACCAGGTGAAATGGGTGATGAGGAAGAGATAGATCAGCGCCGCCGCGAACACCACGAAAGGCATCACGAAGCGGAAGAACATGAAGGTGACGAGCGGCGCCTGGCCGCGATAGCCGGCCTGGGTGAGCTTATCGCGCGTGTCGGCGGATTGCAGCAGGTTGGAGAGCTTCAGCCGGTCCACCGTCTGCTTCATGTAGCTGATCGGCTCGGAGCGCAGCGCGCCGCGCTTGCCGAGATTGGCCATGTGGCGGGCGCGCAACTCCTCGCGCTTCTCCGACACCGCCTTCATGCGCTGGCCGAGCTGGTTGCGCTCCAGGAGCGGCAGGCCGAGCGTGACGATGGTGGCGAACACCAGGATGGCGGCGATCGCCATGAAGTCGAACTGCTTGTCGAACAGGATGTTGAGAATACCGATGTCCAGGCCGCTCATGGCATCCTCAGTGCTTGAAGTCGATCATCTTCTTCATCACGAAGATGCCGACGCTCATCCAGACGGCGCAGCCGAGCAGCATGAGGTTGCCCATGCGCTCGGTGAACAGGGCCTCGATGTAGGTGGGCGTGGACATCCACACCAGGAAGGCGACCATGGGCGGCAGCGAGCCGATGATCATGGCCGACGCCTTGGCTTCCGACGACATCGCCCTGATCTTGCCCTGCAGGCGCTTTCTGTCGCGCAGCACGCCCGAGAGATTGGACAGCGCCTCGGAGAGATTGCCGCCGGACTTCTGCTGGATGGTCATGACGATGGCGAAGAAGCTCACCTCGGAGGTCGGCATGCTTTCGTACATGCGCTTGAGGCCCTGCTCCAGCGTGACGCCGACCTTCAGCCCCTCGACCAGCTTGCTGAACTCGCTGCCGACGGGATCGGGCATCTCCCTGGCGATGAGCTTGAGCGCTTCGTTGGTGGGCAGGCCCGACTTCACGCTGCGCACGATGGCGTCGATGGCGTCGGCGAAGCTGACGGTGAAGGCCTTGAGGCGGCGGTTCTTCAGGAAACCGATCACCCAGCGCGGCAGGCCGAGCCCGACGGTGAAGGCGATGCCCAGCGTGGCCAGGAGCGGCAGCTTGAAGAGCATGCACGCCGCGGCGGCGCAGAGCCCGGCGATGCCGGAAACGATGTAGAAGCTGCGCGGCTCGATGGAGAGGCCCGCCTGCTCCAGCCGGCGGCGCATCGTGGGCCGTTCCCTGCTGGCGGCGTTCTGCTTCTCGATATCCTTGAGCAGGGCCTGGACGTTCTTGCGGCGCGAGGCGTCGGAAGCCGGCGCGCGGCCGCCGGCGCCGGTGGCCTGCGCGGGACCGGAAACGGCCGCCAGACGCTTCCTGGAGGCCTCGCCGCCCGCGCCGGCGAAGGCGTAGGCCGCGCCGCCCACGGCCAGCATGAACACGATCACGGCGAGATAGAAGAACATCCGCCGCTACTCCTGCAAGGCGTCGAGCGCCTCGGCGAGTTCGCGGTCCATGCCGAAATAGCGCGCGCGCTCCCAGAAATTGGGGCGCACGATGCCGGTGCCGGTGTGCTTGCCCTTGATGCGGCCGGTCTCGTCCTCGCCGTCGATCTCGTAGTTCATGAGATCCTGGGTGATGACGACCTCGCCTTCGGTGCCCACGACCTCGGTGATCTTGGTGATGCGGCGCGAGCCGTCCCTCAGGCGCTCGGCCTGGATGATGACGTCGATGGAGGCGACGATCATCTCGCGGATGGTCTTCATGGGGAGCTGGAAGCCGCCCATGGTGATCATCGATTCCAGACGTGACATGGCCTCGCGCGGCGAGTTGGCGTGGAGCGTGCCCATCGAGCCGTCATGGCCGGTGTTCATCGCCTGGAGCAGGTCGAAGGCTTCGGGCCCGCGCACCTCGCCCACGATGATGCGCTCGGGACGCATGCGCAGGCAGTTCCTGACGAGATCGCGCATGGTGATCTGGCCCTGGCCCTCGAGGTTCGGCGGGCGGGTTTCCAGGCGCACGACGTGAGGCTGCTGGAGCTGGAGTTCGGCGGCGTCCTCGCAGGTGATGACGCGCTCGTCTACGTCGATATAGGCGGTCATGCAGTTGAGCAGCGTGGTCTTGCCCGAGCCGGTGCCGCCGGAGATCAGGACGTTGCAGCGGGCGCGCCCGATGACGCCCAGCACGCGCGCGCCCGCGGGCGAAATCGAGCCGAAGCGCACCAGGTCGTCGAGCTTGAGCTTGTCCTTCTTGAACTTGCGGATGGTGAGTGTGGGTCCGTCGAGCGCGAGCGGCGGAGCGATCACGTTGACGCGGGAGCCATCCAGCAGGCGCGCGTCGCAGATCGGCGAGCTCTCGTCGACGCGGCGGCCCACCTGGCTCACGATGCGCTGGCAGATATTCATCAGCTGCGCGTTGTCGCGGAAGCGGATGGGCGTGAGCTGCACCTTGCCGGCGACCTCGATGAAGACGCGGTTGGCGCCGTTGACCATGATGTCGGCGATGTCGTCGCGCGCCAGGAGCGGCTCGAGTGGGCCATATCCCAGGACGTCGTTGCAGATGTCCTGAAGCAGGTTCTCCTGCTCGGCGATGGACATCACCACGGCCTTGATCGAGATGATCTCGTTGACGATGTCGCGGATTTCCTCGCGCGCCGATTCCGGATCGAGCTGGGCGAGCTGGGCGAGGTCGATGGTGTCGATGAGCGCGTTGAAGATCGTCGTCTTGATGGCGTAGTAGTCCTCGGAGCGCTGGTCGGGTACCGCCTTGGCCAGTGGCTTGGACGGCATCGGCACGCTTTGCGCCTTGGCGCCCGGCGCCGGCGCCGGAGCGGCCCTGGCGGGCGCGTTCGCGTCCGCCGCCGCGGGAGGCGGCGGCACGGTCATCGCCTTGGGCGCGACCTTAGCTGGCGCTTCGTTCGTGCGTTTGCCGAACATCCGTCACGCCCGCTTCTTGTTGCCCGACAGGAACGACAGGAACGGCAGCACCGTCTTCTCCTCGGGCGCCGGCTGGCGGCCGGTGAGCACCTCGGCCATGCGCACGATGGCCTCGGCGGCGGCGGCGCGCGGCTGCACTTCGGGCAGCATCTGGCCGTTGTTGGCGGCGGCGCCGAACAGCGCCGGATCGAACGGCACGACGAGCGCGGGCGCGATGCCCAGCGTCTCGGCGAAGTCCTTGACAGGGATCTCCGGGCGCTTGGGCACGCCCACCTGGTTCATGATCAGCTTGGGCGGCGTGTCGTTGGGCCGGTTCTGCTTCATCAGGTCGACGATGCCCTTGGCATTGCGCAGCGACGCGAGGTCGGGCGCCGCCACGATGCAGATCTCGTCCGCGGCGAGCAGCGTCTGCTTCATCCACGGCGTCCACAGATGCGGCAGGTCGACCACCACGCAGGGCGTCATCTGGCGCACCGCGTCGATCACCGCCTCGAACGCGGCGGGATCGGTCTCCGGGTCGCGGTCGATGGTGGCGGGGGCGGTGAAGAGCGACAGATGCTGGCCGCATTTGAGCAGGAGGCGCTCGAGCAGCACGTCGTCCAGCCGCTCCGGCGCGGACAGCGCGTCGGCCACGCCCTGGCCGGGCTCCTCGTTGAAATCGAGGCCGGCGGTGCCGAACGGCAGGTCGAGATCGACGATGGCGGTGTTCACATGCATGCGCTCGGCGATGCACCAGCCGATATTGTGGGCGAGCGTGGAGGAACCCACGCCGCCGCGCGCGCCCACGAAGGTCGCCACGCGGCCGATGGGCTGCGCGTCGGGATTGAGATAGAGGCCCGAGATGACTTCGATCAGATGCAGCGGATTGACCGGCGCGACCATGTATTCGCTCACGCCCTTGCGCATCAGCTCGCGGTAGAGCTCCACGTCGTTGACGCGGCCCACCACGACCACCTTGGTCGAGGGATCGCAGACTTCGGCCAGCCGGTCGATTTCCTCGACGGCGGCCTTGCCCTGCAGGCGCGTCTCCACGATCAGGAGATTCGGCGCCACGCCGTTCGCGTGGTAGTCGACCGCGGCCTGCAGGCCGCCCAGCTGAACGGTGACATGCGCCTTGGCGAGGCGGCGGTCCGACGCCGCGCGCTGCAAGGCCGCGCCCGTGTCGGGGAATTCGCAGAAGGCCTGGATGGCGATGCGCGGGACCGGGCGCTCGTGCGGCGCCGCGCCGAAGGCCCCGGATTCGGATTCTTGCTGCTTTGCCATCGCCACCGCCTATTTGCTGCCGACGTCGGAATCGGCGCCCGACTGCTCGTTGACCTTGTCCGCCTTGTTCTTGTCGGCCTGGGTGATCTCGCCCTTCTCGTACTTGCCCATCACCGTCTGGCGGCGGTTGGCGTCGACGTCGCCCATGCCGCGCGGCTCGACCAGATCGCGCGGATCGGCGACCTGGGCGGCGATGTTGTGCTGGGTGGAGCAGCCGAAATTCGGCATCACCAGGTTGGAGGAGGTGTCGCCCGCGTTTTGCGACCAGTCGCCGCAATCGTCGCTGTGGGCCTCGTAGCTGATGTAGTTGAGCTCCACGCCGGGGCCGTCATGCTGGCCGACGAGAATGTGGGAGCGCGGCACACCCATCTCCGCCAGATGCTCGCCGAACCAGGTGATGGTGTCGCCCGAGGCGGGACCCTGCGGCACCGACACGCTGATGGCGCCGTTGCCGTGCTGCATGTAGGCGGCGACGAAGGCGCTGAGATGCGCATCGTCGGCCTCGCTGAGCCCGACGCCGGTGCCGGCGAAGGAGACCGTCATGGTGTGGGCGCTGGGCTCCACCGCGATGGGATGGTTGGCCGAACCGTCGGCCATCAGCCCGGTGCCGTCGTTCGTCGGCGCCGCACAGCTGCCCGCCAGCAGCAGGGCCGCGAGCGAGGCGAAACGGATGATGTCTTTCGTGGTCATGTTCCCTACTCCACGATGAAGCCGAGATTGGTGGCGCCGCCCGCCGCGGCGACGGCCTTGGGCGCCTTGTCGTAGACCGCGTTCAGGCGGCCGAGCAGGATGGTCTCGACGTCGGCGGCGGCCTGGAAGCCGTCGGTCGGAAGCGAGATCTTCTTCTCCGTCGTCGGATTGACGAGGTAGGCGCTCACCATCACGACGAGTTCGGTCTCGTTGTTCTGGAAGTCGCGGCTCCTGAACAGCGCGCCCAGCACCGGCATGTCCTTGAGGCCCGGGAAGGCGTCGAGTTCCTGCTTGGTGGTGTGCTGCATCAGGCCCGCGATGGCGAATGAGCCGCCGGACGGGAGCTCCACCGTGGTCTCCGCGCGGCGCACCGCGAGCGCGGGGATGGTCAGGCCCTGCGTGGTGATCGGGTTGCCGTTGGAATCGGTGCTGGTGGTGGCGGCCTGCACGAAGGCGCCGGTATTGGTCAGCTCGCTGACTTCGGTGGAGATCTGGATCGAGATGCGGTTCTCGCTCAGCACCACCGGCGTGAAGGAGAGGCCCACGCCGAACTGCTTGAACACGACGGTGACGTTGCCGAACTGGTCGCGCGCCGCCGGCACGGGGAACTCGCCGCCGGCGAGGAACTTGGCCGTCTCGCCGGAGACCGCGACCATGTTGGGCTCGGCCAGCATGTGGACGAGGCCCGCGGTTTCCAGCGCCTGGAAGGAGCCCTGCACGTTGTTGGGTCCGACGGTGCAGTCCGAGCCCGAAAGCGGGATGGCGCCGTTCTGGCAGACCTGGCCGATGCGCCCGCCCGACAGCGAGGACAGCGCGCGGCCCACGAGGCCGAACGGATTCTGCGTCGACACCGCGATCGGAACGCCCTGGCTGATCACGGCGGTGGAAAGATTGACACCCAGCTGCTTGGCGATGGTGCGCGAGACTTCGGCCACGCGCACCTTCAGCATCACCTGGTCGTGCGAGGTGATCTTGAGCATGTTGACGACCTTGGCCGGATCGCCCGCGAAACGCGCCGCCAGATCCTGCGCCAGCGCCGAGTCCTTGGCGTTGGAGATGGTGCCGGTGAGCACGATGTTGTCGTTGAGGGCGCCGACCTTGACCGAGCCGTCGGGGATGTCGCTGTGGATCATCTGGGCGAGGTCGGCGACGTCGCGCTCCACGCGGATGTCGACCGAGAGAATCTGGCGGCCCTGCGCGTCGAAGAAGAAGGCGTTGGTCTGGCCGATCTTCTGCGCCAGCAGGAAGATGCGGCGGGGCGTGCGCACCACCGCGTCCACGATCTCGGGATTGGAGACCAGCACGTCGCGCGCGTCGGCGTCGAGCTGCACGATGGCGGCCTTGTTGAGCGCCAGCGTGATGCGCTGGGAGGCCGGCGCGCCGTCGCGCGTGGCCACCGTGATGACCTTGGAATTGCCTTCGCCGGAATTGGGCGCGCGCGCCGAGGCGGGCGCCAGCGCGGCCAGGAGCAGGATTGCGGCGAGAACGGGCTTCTTCATGTCGCCCTTACTCCTTGTGGTCGCCGTGGCCGTAACGGATGACGGTCACGTCGCTGTCGGCTTGCGTGTTCTGGCGATCGGCGGTCGCCCTGGCGTTGCCCTCGACGAGGGGGCGCAGCGAAAGCGAAATCGTGCCCGAGGCCTGCGCGCGCTGGACGGTCATCGCCTCGGCGGGGGTGAGCTCGAGCGTGGCGGTCTTGGCGAGCACGACCTTCTGGTCCTTGTCTTCCTTGTAGGTCTGGTCCACGGCGAGCACGCGCACGTCGCTCAGCACCGTGCGGGTGCGGAAGCTGTGCTGCGAGCCTTCGTTCTGCTGGGTGAGCAGCACGTCGACCCGGTCGTTGGGCAGGATGAAGCCGCCCGCGCCGGTCTCGGTGGTGATGGCGACGGAGATGGCGCGCATGCCAGGGGCCAGCGTGGCCGCCATGAAGCCCGCGGAGTCGGCATGCACGATCTTGGTGTTGGTGACGGGCTCGCCCGCGACCATCGGCGCGCGCACCACCGTGCCCTGTACCGCTTCGGCGAGGCTCGGCGTCTCGTCCTGCGTGATGAAGGAGCCGTCGACGGCGCTGGAGGGCCAGGCCTGCCAGCGCACGGAATTGACGTTGAGCGGGGTGCCCGGCTGCAGGTCGCTGCCGGCGACGAGCACTTCCTTGGTCACCACTCTGGGCTGGGGGATCGCAGCTTCCACCTTGGGCGTGCCGCCGCCCAGAAGCGAGCGGACGATGAGGGCGACGAGCAAGGCGGCGACGACGGCGCCTCCAACCACGAGCGCGCGTTTGTTCATGGGGACCGGCTCCTTTGGCCCAATCCGACCACACAAGTCTTTAGAAAGTGCTTAACGAGACTTTGTCCCGTTCCAACAGTTAACCGCCGGTTGCCGCGCGGAATAAGTCTGTATACGGAAGGATGACCAGCGCGCCCAGCGCCAGCGCCACGCCGTAGGGGATGCCTTCCCTGTCGTCGTGCAGGCGCATGATCCAGCCCTGGGCGGCGAGGACCCGCGGCATGGGAACCTTGCGCATCGTGAGGAGCGCAAGCGTCAGTGCGCCGCCGAACAGGGAGGCGACGAGGGCGTATTCCATCAGGTCGCCCAGCCCCAGCGCCAGCGCGGTGGCGGCGAAGAGCTTGGCGTCGCCCCCGCCGATGAAGCCGAAGGCGAAGAGCGCGAACCCCGCGGCGAGGCCCACGGCCCCCGCGGCAAGATGCGAACCCAGGACCGCCAGCGGCATGTGGAGCGCCGGCGCCAGCGCGGCGAACATCGCCAGCATCGCGGCGGGCAGGAAATTGGGGATAGTGAAGCTCGCCACGTCCCAGCACGCGGCCGCGACGAGGAGGCCGGGAAACACCGCCAGAACGAGGAATTCCGAGAGCATGGCCATCCCTTGAATGTGCGAACGGCCGCCCTTGAGGCGGCCGCCGCGACAAGATCCGCTTCGAGCAGATCGCGGACGATGAATTACTTCACCGCGCCGGCGACCGTCGAGAAGGTTCCCTTCAGGTTCGTGCCGACCAGCTGCACGGCCGCGATGATCACCACGGCGATGCCCGCCGCGATCAGGCCGTACTCGATGGCCGTCGCGCCGGATTCGTCACGCACGAAACGAGAAACGAGATTCTTCATGATAACCTCCGCTTGATTTGACACCCTAGGACGTCCGGCGCTGCCGTTTTGTCGCGGCCAATGCGAGGACACGGCGAAAAGCTTACGCGCGCTCCCTTAATGGGGATTTAAATGGAGGTGCCGCCGACTCCGCGATTGTGTCTCGCGGCGATACGAAACCGGGGGGTTCGGAGGCATTGGACCGTTAAGTTTTCCCCGCTGTTTACCACGGCGCGCAATTTGGCCGCCGCGGAGGCGGAACTTCCGGGAACGCTACTGACGTTTGAGGCATGAAAATCCGCGGCGCGATGCATCGGCGCGAAATCCGCCGCTTAAAGCTTCCTTTACGGCGCGCGCGCTACCATGAAAGGAGCAATCCGAAAGGACCGCCCATGCGCCGCGCCCTCCTGCCCGCTCTCCTCATCGGCGCGTTCGCCGCGCCCGCTCTTGCCGGCACGGTGTCCGTGCCGATGGACGAAGTGCGCATCGTCGCCTTCAAGGAGCCGGTGTCGACGGTGTTCATGGGCAACCCCACCATCGCCGACGTGAACATGATCGATTCCCGCCATGCCTTCGTGCTGGGCAAGACCTTCGGCGAGACCAACCTGATCGCGCTGGGCGCGAACGGACGGCAGGTCGCCAACGATCACGTCACCGTCTTCGGCCGGCGCACCGGCATGGTGACGCTCAACAAGGGCGTCAACCAGTACAATTTCACCTGCACCAGCGCCCATTGCGAGACCCAGCCGGTGCCCGGCGACGAGAAGGGCTACTTCGATTCCACCACCGGCGCCGTGCAGGCGCACGAGGATCTGGGCGTGAAGTCCGCCAGCATCGGCGCCAACGGCGGCCCCGGCGCGCAGTAATCCGGTAATCGGGTATCAGGCATCGGCAGTGGCTGCCGCGAACGCGGCCGCCGATTTCCGGCAGCCGGCTTCCGCTTATTGCGCCACGCGCAGCTGGGTGATCTGCGTCGCGATGGTGTTGAAGGCGGTGACGATCGCGCCCGAGGTGGTCAGGTCGAAATAGTGGTCGAGATCGGTGGCGCAGTTCTGCAGCACGGTCGAATTGCCCTGCGTGCCGTTGAGATCCACGAATACGGCATAGATCGTGAAGCCCGCGGTCTTCGCTTTCTGGCAGACCAGCGTCATGCGGGCGTCGACCGAGGTGCTCTGGTTGGAGCCGTCGCCATACCAGCGGTCCTGCGTGTTCAGGCCGTCGGAGAGGATGATCAGCACCTGCGTGGTGTTGGCCGGCACGGCCCCGGCGTCGAACGGATCGCCGCTCGACTGCGCGACCCAGCCCCAGTCCAGCCCGATCGGCTGGTTGGTCGAGCCCGACGCGCTCATGTTGTCGATGGCCGATTTCAGGCTGGTCCAGTCATAGGAGAGTTTCGACATCGTCGATGGCGGGCAATAGGGCGTATTCTCCGGCGGAAAATTCGTCGAGGTGCTCGTGGGCGCGGTGTTGTCCACGTCGTAATCCTGCGTGCGATCCTCGATGCAGCCGCCCCAGGTGGAGTGATCGTTGACCACCCAGCTGTGGGTGTAGGGCGCGGTGCCGGTCTTGGTGACGGTGGTCACCACCGTCGTGGTCACGACGGTTTCGGTGTAGGTGCAGGTCGTCGTGCCGTGATGGGTAGAGCAGCTTTGCGAGCCGTCCGAGGTCGACGACGAGGAAGAGGTGCTGCTGCTCGTGCTGTCGCCGGTGTAGCCCGCGCTGGTCGAAGTGGTGGTGTTCGTGGTGGTCGAGCCGGTCGAGCTCGAGCTTTGCGAGCAGGAGGGCGAGCCGCCATTGACGGTCGTGCAATTGTATTTGACGGTCTTGGGCGTCGACTGCGTCGTCGTCGTGGTCAGCGTCTGCGTCGGCGTGGAGTTGTAGCAGCCGTTGTAATAATGGCCGCCGCGGCCGGTGTTGTAATTGCCGTTGTCCTGGCCCGGGCAGATATAGCCCTTGTAGCTTCCGCTGGACGGGATGGTGCTGGTGCTGGAGCTGCCGTTGGATGGCCCCGTCGTGCAGCGATAGCCATAGGGGCTGGTGTTCGTGCCGTAGGGGCAGCTGGAGCCGGGACCGACGCTGGAGCCGGGCGTGGAGCTGGGCGGCGCGGCTTCCCAGTCCGTCCAGTCGAGCCAGCTCGAGCCGGAATAGGACGTGCCGAGATTGACGTCCTTGCTGAAGGGGACGATTGCAACCTCGACATCGCCCGGATTGGCGGCCACGCTTTGCAGCGTGGTGAGCAGATTGTCCGACGCGGTCTTGAGCGCCGAAATCTTGCTTGTGCCCGTCGAGTCGGTCTCGGTCATCGAGCCGGTGTTGTCGAGCACCAGCGACACCCACAGCTTGGTCTGGCCCCAGACGACATTGGAGGTGTAGCCCACGCTCACCGTCTTGATGCCGACGACGTTCATCAGCGTGGTCGGCATCTGCACCGAGGTGGTCAGCGTGATCTGCTGGTTGGCGGTGGTGACGGAAACCGCCGCCGGCGTGCCGAAGGTGGAATCGGCGGTGTAGTTGGCGTTGAAATACTGCTGCGCCATCGTCTGCATCTGCGACGTGGTGAGCCCCGAGGTGGCGCCGACGGCGAGGCCCGCCGCGTCCAAGGCCTCGGCCAGCCGCGCGCGCACGACCATGGCGCGGCCGAGATCGAGACCCGCGCCCGCCGCCACCGTGATCGGGATGAGCGACAGGGCGTAGATCATCGCCACGTTCCCGCGCCTGGAACGGACGAAGTTCCTCGCGCTCGAAAGCGCGCCACGCCAGAGATTGCCGAAGGACATGAGCCCGAGGCCCCTAGTACCCGGCACGCATCATCCGGCAAGACGCTTAAGAAAGCTGGATCAAAATCCCGCCCTGGTTATCCCGCCCTTAACGGGATTGTGCCGCTTCGGCACGAAATCGCGGCGGCGATTTAAGACTTCGTTCAACACGAAATCCCGATTTTCTTTTGAGAAAGACCCGCGCGCGTATGATCGCGCCATGGTTACGGGCCGGAATACGCCTTCGAGGCTCGCGCGTTTACGCCGCGCGTGGCGGGCCCGCGGCCGTTCCGGATCCGCCGCGATCGAATTCGCGATGGTGGCGCCGGTCCTGTTCCTGTTTCTGATGGGCATCATCGAGACGGGCGTGATCTATTTCGCCGGCACCGCGCTGCAGAACGCCACCGACGATGCCGCGCGCATGGTCCGCACCGGCCAGGCCTCGGCCTTCACGTCGGCGCAGTTCAAGAACCAGATCTGCAGCGAGCTGACCGGCTTCATCAGCTCGGCGACGTGCACCGCCACGCTGCAGATCGACGTGCGCCAGTACGCCACGTTCTCGGCCGCCACCTATCCCAGCGTCACCAACGCCGACGGCAGCCTCAACGCCGGATCGATGAGCTATCCGGGATCGCTGTCGCCCTGCCAGGTCGTGCTCATCCGCGCGTTCTATCCCTGGAACATCATGACGCCCCTGATGCAGCCGCTGCTGCAGAACATGCCCAACGGGCAGTATCTCCTCTCCGCGGCCGCCGCGTTCCGCAGCGAGCCCTACACGACGAACGCCACATGCTGAAACCCGGCTTCCGCTTCCGCAAGGACCGCCGCGGCGTCGCCGCCGTGGAGTTCGGGCTGATCGCGCCGGTGCTGGCGACGATGCTGCTGGGCACCATCGAAGTCTGCAACGCGCTTCAGTGCAAGCAGAAGGTGACCAGCATCGCCTCCAGCGTGGCCGACCTCGTGGCGCAGACCAAGAGCGTGTCGGCGAGCGACATGACCAACATCTTCTCCGCCGCCAACGCGCTGATCTATCCGTTCTCCTCGGCCAATTCCGGCATCGTGGTCTCGAGCATCGTCAGCGACGGCAACGGCAACGGCACGGTGGCGTGGAGCCAGGCGCAGAACGCCACGCCGCTCACGGTGGGCACGGCCGTCACCGTGCCGACGGGATTGATGAGCTCCAGCCAGTGCCCGGCGAACGCCTGCAGCGTGATCCTGGCGACGGTGAACTACCAGTACACCTCGCCGCTCGGGAAGATCATCACCGGCACCAACACGATGAGCGATTATTTCTACGCCCATCCGCGCAAATCGGCGACCGTCAGCTACACGAACTAGGCGGTGCGGACGCTCAGCTCCTGGGCGGGCGCTGGCGCATCAGCCCTTCCTGCGTGACCGAGGCCACCAGCCTGCCGTCCTGGTAGATCAGGCCGCGGTTGAATCCGCGGGCGCCCGAGGCGCTGGGCGAGTCCTGCACGTAAAGCAGCCAGTCGTCGGCGCGGAACGGGCGGTGGAACCACATGGCGTGGTCGATGCTCGCCATCTGGATGGTGCCGTCGAACCAGCCGATCCCATGCGGCAGGAGCGAGGTGTCCAGCAGTGTCATGTCCGAGGCGTAGGCGAGGACGCATTGATTGAGCGCGATGTCATGGGGCAATGGCCCCGTCGCGCGCACCCACACCGCCTGGTGCGGCGGGCGTTTCTGCGGCGCGAAGATGTCGTTGCGGTCGACGGAGCGCAGCTCGATGGGCCGGGGCCGGGTGAAATGCTCGCGCATCTCCGGCGGCAGCTTGTCGGCCATGGCCTTGCGGAAATCGTCCTCGCTCGGCAGCTCGTCCGGTCCCGGCACCCGGGGCGGATCGATCTGGTGCTCCAGCCCCGGCTCCGCGATCTGGAACGACACCGACATGTGGAAGATCTGCCGCCCGTGCTGGATGGCGACCACGCGGCGGGAGGAGAAGCTCGTGCCGTCGCGGCTGCGATCGACCTCGTAGAGGATCGGCACCTTGGGATCGCCGCCCACCAGGAAATAGGCATGCATGGAGTGGCAGATGCGGCCCTCGACGGTGCGTCCGGCCGCGACCAGCGCCTGGCCCAGCACCTGGCCGCCGAACACCCGCTGCGAGCGGTCTTTCGGGGACGTGCCGCGGAAGATGTTTTCCTCGATCTTCTCGAGGTCGAGGAGCGCGATCAGGTCGTCGACGGGTCCGGTCATGGGCTCCCAATAGTCAGGCCCGCCCGGCCCCGCAAGTCATCAGGCGACGGCCGGATTCGCCGAACTGTCGCACTCGCGTCGTACAGAGGCGCAAATCCCTTCGGAGTCCTTCATGGCGAATCTGCTGCTCGAACAGGCCGCCCACACGAAGCCCGCCTCCACCAGGCGCGGCGCGCTGGAGCGGCTGTTCACCCTCATGTTCAAGGGCTTCGTCTACAACCAGATCTGGGAGGACCCGGAGGTCGATCTGGAGGCGCTGGCGCTTCAGCCGCATCACCGCATCGTCACCATCGCTTCGGGCGGCTGCAACATCCTCAACTATCTCGCCGCCGACCCGGCGAAGATCACCGCGGTGGACCTCAACACCAATCACGTGGCGCTGTCGCGGCTGAAGCTGGCGGCGCTCGCCAACCTCTCCTCCTATGAGCAGTTCTTCCGCTTCTTCGGCTGCGCCAACGACAAGGCCAACCGCGCGCTGTTCGACGCCATGCTGAGCCGGCACCTCGACGCGGAGACGCGGCGCTACTGGGACAAGCACCGGCCGCTGCGCGGGCGGCGCATCGACATGTTCGCGCGCGACCTTTATCGCCACGGGCTTCTGGGGCGTTTCATCGGCATCCTGCACGCCGTGGCGCGGCTGCACGGCAAGCGGCTCGACGGCATCGTGACGGCGAAAAGCCGCGACGAGCAGCGCCATCATTTCGAGCGCTCCATCGCGCCGCTGTTTGAATATAAGTCCGTAAAATTGCTGTCGAAATCGCCCGTGTCGCTCTACGCGCTGGGCATTCCGCCGGCGCAGTATGACGAACTTGTCGCGTCGTCTAATGGTGATGCCATAAGCGTTTTACGGCAGCGCATCGAAAAACTGGCCTGCGATTTTCCGGTCAATGATAACTATTTTGCCTGGCAGGCTTTCTCGCGCGGCTATGATACCGAGGCCCGCGAGGCCGTGCCGCCCTATCTGCGCCGGGACGTATACGATATGATCCGTACACGGACAGATCGCGTTCAGGTCCATCACGCCTCCATGATCGATTTTCTGAAAACGCAGCCGGCAGGATCGCTGCACCGCTTCGTGCTGCTCGACGCCCAGGACTGGATGACGCCGGAGGTGAACACCGCCTTGTGGGAGCAGATCGATCGCGTCGCCGACAATCGCGACGCCCGCGTGATCTTCCGTACCGCCGGGCCCGACTCACCCCTGCCGCGCAAACTGCCCCCCGCCCTGCTGGCACCGTGGACCTATCGCGAGGAAGAGAGTCTGGCGCTGCACACCCAGGACCGCTCCTCGATCTATGGCGGCTTTCACCTCTATGCGCGGCGGTCGCTATCCTGATGGCCGAGATTGCCGGCGATCATGCCGCCTTGATGGATTCGGTTTACCGGAAGCAACGCTATATCTATGATTTTACAAGGAAATACTATCTTTTCGGACGGGACCGGCTGATTGCCGAGTTGGCCGCGCGGCCGGGCGCAAGCATCGTCGAGATCGGCTGCGGTACGGCACGCAATCTCATCAAGATGGCGCGGTTATATCCCCACACTTTCTTTTATGGCCTTGATGCATCAGAGGAAATGTTAACCACGGCACGTCAGGCCGTGGCCCGCGCCGGGCTCTCCAGCCGAATCCATCTGGCGCATGGATTCGCCGAAGAGCTGTCGCCCGCCATGTTCGGCCGGGCCGAACCGTTTGACGGGGCTGTTTTCTCCTATAGCCTTTCCATGATTCCCGATTGGAAACAGGCGCTTAAGTCAGCTTCTTCGGCGCTCGCCAAAAATGGCGAAATTCATATCGTGGACTTTGGAGACTTGACGGGTCTCGGCGCTATCGGCGGCAAGGTGCTGCGAGCATGGCTGAAGATTTTCCATGTTTCGCCAAGAGTGGAGATTCTGCGAAGACTAGAGGCTGTAAAGGTGGGAACAAATCGAAAGAATGGGCTTTTGACCCTTCTTCCAGGCCGTTATGCATTCCTGTGGCGTAGCGGCAGCGAACCAATACAGCACCTTATGCAGTAATGTTGCGCCCCGGTCACAGAGCAGGGGAATCCTGTCTTAACCTGGACCGGATTGGTGCTGTGGCGATGGACATACCCT
>DATJXR010000034.1:0-31376 GCA_035499995.1 Rhizomicrobium sp.
CTGCCGTCCTACAGCCCAGACCTCAACCCGATCGAGCTGTCCTTCGCCACCCTCAAGGCCCATCTGCGCAAAGCCGCAAGGCGAACCATCCCAGACATCATCGACGAGATCGGAAACGCCATACCGCTCTGCAAACCAAAGTACTGCCGTGGATACTTCAGAAAAGCAGGCTACGCTTCTACCTGATCGGATTCCGCTCTAGCACGCATCCGCGCTCCCCTTGCGGGAGGGCGAATGCTATAGCGACGCCTTCGCACGCCAGCCGCCGGCATGACCCCGACCCACGCCGTCATCGACGAATTCCTTGCCCCCCGGGAGCACCGGGCGCTGTGGGACGCCTTCGCGCGAACCGCCGACACGCGCAACTGGAACCGCGCCTTCTCCGCCGTGGACGGCGGCGCGGGCGTGCCGGAACGTTCGTTACGGGACGACACGGCGGGCGGCGAGCCGGGGCCGCCGGAATTGCGGGTGGTGGGCGAAAAGCTCTTCGCGCGCATGACCGCCGCGCCGCCGCTGGCGCTTGCGCCATGGACGGGCTTCACCCAGTCGCTCTGGACCTTCCGCGCCGGCATGGGCCTGGCCTGGCACACCGATCAGGGCTGGCTGGCGGGGTGGATCTACTACATGCACCCGCAATGGCGCGACGACTGGGGCGGCGCATTGCTGGTGGCGGAAGACGGCGCGCGCGACCCCGTGCCGATCGCGCCCGCGCCCAATCGCCTGGTGCTGGTCAGGGGTGGCGCGCGCCATTGCATCGGCAAGGTCGAGCCCGCCGCAGGCACCGCCGCGCGGACGAGCGTGTCGGGATTCTTTTTCTAGAGTCGGTTGCCGTCAAAAGGACACACCCAAACTCCTGGCCATGGCCCACGCATGCGGGCCATGGCGGGAGAATGCTAAACACTCTCCTCCTGCTTCGGCGGCGGCAGGGCCTTGGGCTTGAGGTCGGCGTCGGTGATGAATTCGAAGGCGAGCTTGTCCTTTTCACGGTCCAGCAGCACCTTTACGGTGCCGCCGTTCTTGAGTTTGCCGAACAGGATCTCGTCGGCGAGTGGCTTCTTGATGTTGTCCTGGATGACGCGCGCCAGCGGGCGGGCGCCGAAGGCGTCGTCGTAGCCCTTCTCGCCCAGCCAGCGCGTGGCCTCCGGCGTGAGGTCGAAGACGATGTCGCGGTCGGTGAGCTGGGCTTCGAGCTCGAGCACGAACTTCTCCACCACGCGGTCGATGGTGTCGCGGCCGAGCGGCGCGAAGCCGATGGTGGCGTCCAGGCGATTGCGGAATTCCGGCGTGAACAGGCGCTTGATCGCCTCCTCGTCCTCGCCCTCGCGCTTGCCGCGGCCGAAGCCGATGGCGTCCTTGGCGGCGTCGGACGCGCCGGCGTTGGTGGTCATGATCAGGACAACGTTGCGGAAGTCGATCTTCTTGCCGTTGTGGTCGGTGAGTTTCCCGTGGTCCATCACCTGCAACAGGATGTTGAACAGGTCGGGATGGGCCTTCTCGATCTCGTCGAGCAGGAGCACGCAGTGGGGGTGCTGGTCGACGCCGTCGGTGAGCAGGCCGCCCTGGTCGAAGCCGACATAGCCCGGCGGCGCGCCGATCAGCCGGCTCACCGTGTGCCGCTCCATGTATTCGCTCATGTCGAAGCGGATCAGCTCCACGCCCATGATGGAGGCGAGCTGCTTGGCCACTTCGGTCTTGCCGACGCCAGTGGGGCCCGAGAAAAGATAGCAGCCGATGGGCTTCTCCGCCTGCCTGAGGCCCGCGCGCGCCAGCTTGATGGCGCTCGACAGCTGCTGGATCGCGTGGTCCTGGCCGAACACCACGCGCTTGAGGTTGCCCTCGAGGTCGCGCAGCTGCTCGGCGTCGCTCTTGGACACGGATTTCGGGGGGATGCGCGCGATCTTGGCGACGACCTCCTCCACCTCGCGCACGCCGATCACCTTCTTGCGGCGGGATTCCGGAAGCAGCATCTGCGAGGCGCCGACCTCGTCGATCACGTCGATGGCCTTGTCGGGCAGCTTGCGGTCGTTGATGTATTTCGCGGAGAGCTCGACGGCGGCCTTGATGGCGTCGGCGGTGTAGCGGACCTTGTGGAACTCCTCGTAGTAGCTCTTGATGCCCTTCAGGATCTTGATCGTGTCGGGCACCGTGGGCTCGACCACGTCGATCTTCTGGAAGCGGCGCACCAGCGCGCGGTCCTTCTCGAAATACTGCCGGTATTCCTTGTAGGTGGTCGAGCCGATGCAGCGCAGCAGGCCGGCCTGCAGCGCGGGCTTCAGGAGATTGGAGGCGTCCATCGCGCCGCCGGAGGTGGCGCCGGCGCCGATCACGGTATGGATCTCGTCTATGAACAGGATGGCGCCCTTGATGCCCTCCAGCTCCTTGACGACGGATTTCAGCCGCTCCTCGAAATCGCCGCGATAGCGCGTGCCGGCGATGAGCGCGCCCATGTCGAGCGCGTAGATCGTGCTCGCGCGCAGCACCTCGGGCACCTCGCCCTTGACGATCTTGCGGGCCAGGCCCTCGGCGATGGCGGTCTTGCCCACGCCGGGATCGCCCACGAACAAGGGATTGTTCTTCTGGCGGCGGCACAGGATCTGGATGGTGCGCTCGACTTCGGTGTCGCGGCCGATCAGCGGGTCGATGCGGCCGGTCTTGGCCTTCTCGTTGAGGTTGACGCAGTAGGCCTCCAGCGAATCGGTGCCGGACTTGTTGGGCTTCTCCGCGCCCTCCTCGTCCTCCTCCGCGCCGCGCGGGGTCTTCTGCTGGCTCATGCCCGGGCGCTTGGCGATGCCGTGGCTGATGAAGCTCACCGCGTCGAGCCGGCTCATGTTCTGTTCCTGGAGGAAATAGACGGCGTGGCTCTCGCGCTCGGTGAACAGCGCCACCAGAACGTTGGCGCCGGTCACCTCGTCGCGGCCGGAATTCTGGACGTGCAGCACCGCGCGCTGCACCACGCGCTGGAAGCCGGTGGTGGGCTTGGCGTCCTCGCCGTCCTCGATGACGAGGGTGATGAGCTCCTCGTCGACATATTTCTGCAAGGCGCGGCGCAGGCCCTCGATGTCGGCGTTGCAGGCCTTCATCACCTGCTGGGCGTCGGGATCGTCGATCAGGGCGAGGAGAAGGTGCTCGAGAGTCGCATACTCGTGATGGCGGTCGCTGGCGAGCTTGATGGCCCGGTGCAGCGCCTGCTCGAGACTGCGCGACAAGGATGGCATCGCTACTCCTTCTCCATCGTGCATTGCAGAGGATGCTGATGGCGGCGGGAAAATTCAATCACCTGGGCCACCTTGGTCTCCGCCACTTCGAACGTGAACACCCCGCACACCCCCACGCCGTGGCGGTGGACGTGCAGCATGATCGTCACCGCCTCCTCGCGCCCCTTGTTGAAGAAGCGCTCCAGGATGTGGACGACGAACTCCATGGGCGTGTAATCGTCGTTCAGGATGAGGACCTTGTAGAGACTGGGCTTCTTGGTCTTGGGGCGCGTCTTGGTGACGATACCGGTGCCGCTGCCCGCCCCGTTCGCGCCGTTGCCCTGTCCGTTGTCCTTCCGGTCGCTCATGGAGTCAGTCTAGCGGATATGGGGGGTGTGCGCGCAATGTTCCAGTGAACCCTTGCTTACCCTACGGGAAAGACCTTACCGGCAAGCAAAAGCCGCTTTCGCGCTCGCGCGCCGCGCGGCGGAAGAACGGCAGGAATTCACGCGGAGACACGGTGGGCTCCCGCGCGCCGCGCCGCACCGGGCGCTTTGCCCGCGAAGCGGGGGATCCGATTTTTTTCGATCCGCTGCGCGGAGCGGAAATCACGAAGCTGCGAGGCGTCCTCCGTGGCTCTTTGGCTCCGTGTGAATCACCGTCGTGACGGCGGGCCGGCGCCGCGGCGGTGTCCGGAAATTGAAAGGGCCCGGCGATACTCGCGCCGGACCCTTTCGAAGGCCGTTCCGCATTTGGGGGAGGAGCCGCGGAACGATCTTATTTCTGGCGCGGATTACGCCGCGCGGGACGACTGGACCACGTCCACCCAGGCCTGGTAACGGCCCTGGATCGGCTCGAAGGTCTCCTTCGCCGTGGCGGTGAAGATCTCGCCGAGGCGGGTCATCTGGCCGACATAGGCGTCGAACGCGGTCCTGGCGAAATCGGTCTGCAGCTCGAAGGCCTCGTGCACCGACTTGGCGCCGAGCACGGCCTTGGTCGCGGCGATCGAGTCCTCGATGGACTGCTTGGAGAAGCCGTAGATCTCGTTGTGCAGGGTCTCGAAGCCCTTGCCGGCGGCGTTGGCGGCCTTGAGGTATGCCTCGGCCGTGTCCTTGCCGTAGCCCACGAAGTGATCGTAGTTCTTCACGGCCTTCTCGAAGCCGGTCTTGAACGCTTCGGCGCCGTTCTTCACGGCGGCTTCGGCGGCGCCGTTCGTCGTCTTGCTCTTCGCCATGGTCTTGGTCCTTTTCCTTGTTTTGCGCGGCGTTCCGGGGGGTCCGGCGGTCATTGCTGCGCTGCAACATGCCCTATATGCGGTGCAGCAAACCCGATGTCAAGAGCTTTGTTGCGCCGCACCAAATTCATGGGGAGTCATACGCAGAACCCCGCCAAAGAGTTCCGGAAAGCATCTGTTAACGCATCGTAAATACCCGGAACGTATGATAATTTCGTGTTTTTCGCCTTGCGGGCGGGGACTTAATTTGGTCTCATTCGCGAGGGGGCTGACTGGTTCGTCGAGTTGAGGTGTCGATGTCGGGACGACCGCGAGTGCGCGCGATCGGGGAAGCGGTGTTTGCCGCGGCCTGCCTCATCGCCGCGGCCTCTCCGGCGCTGGCCCGGCACCACAATAGTCACCATTCCAGGGCCGGCGGCCATTTCGTGGGCCTTACCGACCCGGACAAGGACGCCGCCCTGATCGTCGACGGGACCGACGACAAGGTCCTCTACGCCCGCAACGCCGACCAGATCCGCCATCCCGCCTCGCTTACCAAGATGATGACGCTCTACCTGCTGTTCGAGCGGCTGAAGAGCGGGCAGATCACGATGGACACGCCGATGCCGGTGTCCGAGCACGCGGCGGAGCAGCATCCGACCAAGCTGCATCTGCGGCCCGGCAGCACCATCCCCGTGGAGGTGGCGATCAAGGCCATCGTGGTGCGCTCGGCCAACGACGTGGCGGTGACCATCGCGGAATTCATCGGCGGCACGGAATCGCACTTCGCCGAGATGATGACGGCCAAGGCCCGCCAGCTCGGCATGAACCACACCTTCTACCACAACGCCTCCGGCCTGCCGGACGACATGCAGGTGACGACGGCATCCGACCTCATCCTGCTCGCCCACCACCTCGCCTACGACTTCCCGCAATACTTCCCCTATTTCGCCACGCCCTATTTCTCCTATCGCGGCGAGACCTACGTCACGCACGACAACCTGATCGGCAACTACGACGGCGCGGACGGGATCAAGACCGGCTACACCGAGGCCAGCGGGTTCAACCTCGTCTCCTCGGTGGTGCGCGACAATCACCTCATCCTCGCGGTGGTGATGGGCGGGCGCAGCGCGCACATGCGCGACCGCGAGATGGTGCGCCTGCTGGACGACACCTTCACCCGCATCGCCGCCGATCCCACGCTGGTGGCGCGCACCCATGTGCCCTGGCAGTCGGCGCATCCGGAGCTGGTGGCCGATCTCGGCGGCACGGCGGCGCCCGGCGGCTCGCCGGATTCGGTGCTGCGCATCCAGCCCAACGGCACGGTGGACGACGAGGATAGCGCCGAATCGCGCCACGATCCGGACGACGACGATTCCCCGCTCCGCTCCAACGTGATCGCGCCCGCGCCGCGGCCGCAGCCCGCCATCGCCCAGAAGCGCCCGGCGGTGGCCGTGGCCAGCATCGACACGCCGCCGCGCACGGCGCCCGGCACGCCGGACGCGCAGCCGGCGGCGCGTGCGCGGATACCCGCCGTCCGGCCGACTCCGCGCCAGGCGCCGGAAGGCGAAGGCGACATCGACAGCGCGCCTCTCCCGGCGCACCGCAACGCGGTGGCCGCGGCATTCTCCGGCGTGCGCGACTGGACGATCCAGATCGGCGCCTTCGCCGATCCCGCCGCCGCCAAGGCGCAACTCGCCGCCTATGCCGAGCGCTCGCTCGACGTCCTCGGCCAGGCGCGGCGCATCGTGGCGCCGTTCACCGCCGTGGACGGCCACACCCTCTACCGCGCCCGTTTCGGCCCCTTCGTCGAAGCCGAAGCCCGCGCCGTCTGCCAGCGCCTCACCGAACGCGGCCAAACCTGCTTCGCGGCGACGGAGGAGTAGAACGGACTCGCCGGGGATGACAGCGCGGGATCGCCGCTCTACGCGGCGGCCTTCACGTCCATGCCGGGGAGTTTCAACGCCTCCACCAGTTCGCGGACTTCCTGGCGCGCCGCGACGTGGCTCATGGTCAGCGGCATGCCGACGGAGGGCTGCGGCAGGTCGAGCATGGTGAGACCCATCGGGAACAGCTCGCGGAAGATCACGCGCTCGCCGAACCCGGGCGCGAGCCGGAAGCCGATGCGCTGGGCGAGGTTGCCCAGCGCCGCGCCGACGCGCTGCTTGTTGCGCGCCTGCGCGGTGGCGACGCGGTTGCGCATCACCACCCAGTCGAGCGCGGGCTTCCTCGCCATCAGCCGGCGCTTCCGGCAATCCCAGACGAAATCGGCATAGAGGCTGGGGCCCCTGACCTCGTAGTTCGCCGGATCGATGCGCGCCAGCAGGTCGAAATCCACGAAGCTGTCGTTCATCGGCGTGACGAGCGTGTTGGCCGCGGCATGGCCGGCGCGGGAGAGCGGGGTGTCGGCGCCCGGCGTGTCGATCACCACGTAGTCGAAGCGGGCTTCGGTATCGGCGAGCACGCCCGCGAGCGTCGCCAGCTCCTCGGCGGCGGCTTCGTCCAGCGACTTCGACGCCGAGCGCGGGACGGCGAAGAGCTGCGGCATCGGCAGCCGGACGGCCTGCTTCGCCGCCCATTCCGCGCGGTTCTCGAGCTGGCGGGAGAGGCTGCGCTGGCGGGTGTCGAGATCGATGGCGGCCACGGTCCGCCCTGCCCGCGCCAGCGCGACCGCGACATGCATCGCCGCCGTCGACTTGCCGGAGCCACCCTTCTCATTCCCGAAGACGATGATGTGCGCGGGCATGGGCCCGAGATTATCGCGATTCGCCGCCTGTCATGGCCCCGCGAATGGGGCCATGACGCGGGCGTTTGCAATCACGTCCCCTCCACCGCCGCCCCGGCCAGCAGGCTCGCGTTGCCGCCCGCGGCCGTGGTGTTCACGGTAAAGGTCCGTTCGTGGGCGAATCGGGCGAGGTAGCGGGGGCCGCCGGCCTTGGGGCCGGTGCCGGAGAGGCCCTCGCCGCCGAAGGGCTGCACGCCCACCACCGCGCCGATCTGGTTGCGGTTGACGTACATGTTGCCGACATGGACGCGCGCGCGCACGAACCGCGCGGTCTCCTTGATGCGGGTGTGCACGCCCAGCGTGAGGCCGTAGCCCGTCGCGTTGATGGCGTCGCACACCTTGTCCAGCGCGCCGGCCTGGTAGCGGACGACATGCAGCACCGGGCCGAAGACCTCGCGCCGGAGCTCGGCGAGCGAGGCGATCTCGAACACGTGCGGCGGGAAGAAGGTGCCGTGCGCGTGCTCCGGCCCGAGCGGCAGCCTGCGCAGGAGCTTCGCCTCCTTCGTCATGCGGTCGGCATGGGCCTGCAGGTTCCCGCGCGCCTCTTCGTCGATGACGGGGCCGATGTCGGTGGAGAGCAGCATCGGGTCGCCGAGACTGAGCTCGTCCATCGCGCCGAGGATGAGGTCGAGCATCCTGGGCGCGACGTCCTCCTGCACGAACAGCACGCGGCAGGCGGAGCAGCGCTGGCCGGCGCTGTCGAAGGCCGACGCCAGCACGTCGCGGCAAACCTGCTCGGGCAAAGCGGTCGAGTCCACGATCATCGCGTTCTGGCCGCCGGTCTCGGCGATCAGCGTGGCGATGGGGCCGCTGCGGGCGGCGAGCGCGCGGTTGATGGCGAGCGCGGCCTCCGTCGAGCCGGTGAAGGCGACGCCGGCGAGACGGTCGTCGCCGAACAAGGCGTTGCCGATGCGCGGGCCCTCGCCGGGAAGCAGCGCGAGGATGTCTCGCGGCACGCCGGCCTCGTGGAGAAGGCGCGTGGCGGCCGCGGCGATGAGCGGGGTCTGCTCCGCGGGCTTGGCCAGCACGGCGTTGCCCGCCGCGAGCGCGCCCGCGACCTGGCCGGTGAAGATGGCGAGCGGGAAATTCCACGGGCTGATGCAGGCGAAAACGCCGCGGCCGTGGAGCGAGAGATCGTTCTCTTCGCCGGTGGGTCCCGGAAGACGTTGCGAATCCTCGAACTGGGCGCGGGCCTGCGTCGCGTAATAGCGCAGGAAATCGACCGCCTCGCGGACTTCGCCCAGCGCGTTGGGCAGCGTCTTGCCCGCCTCGCGCACGGCCAGCGCCATCAGGTGTGGCCGGTTCTTCTCATAGAGATCGGCGGCGCGCTCCAGGATCGCGGCGCGGCCATTGCCGCCCAGCGCGTCCCATTCTTCCTGCGCCTTGTGGGCCGCGGCGAGCGCGTCCGCGGCGTCGGCGGCGCCGGCCTCGACCACCTCGCCGACTTCGCGGCGGCGGTCGGAGGGATCGAACATCTTTACGGCCGTGCCGGCACGTTCGTTTCCGCCGACAATCGGCGCGGCGCGCTGCGGCGCGGTCAGCGAGGCCTGCATCTCGGCCAGGAGCGGGTCTGTGATCACGGGATCGTTCCAGTAGAAGCCGGAGGAATTCTTCCGGTCGGGGAAAAGGTCGGCCGGCAGCGGGATGCGCGGATTGCGGTGCGGATGGAGCGCGGCGATGTGCTCGACGGGATCGGCGACGATGTCGTCGACCGGCGCCTCGTCGTCGGCCAGGCGGTTGACGAAGGAGGTGTTGGCGCCGTTCTCGAGCAGGCGGCGCACGAGGTAGGCGAGCAGATCCTCATGCGTGCCCACGGGCGCGTAGATGCGCGTGCCGCCGCCGCGGTTCATCTCGCGATAGAGCGCGTGCAGCTGCTCGCCCATGCCGTGCAGGCGCTGGTATTCGAAATCGGTGCGCTCGCCCGCGAAGGTCTGGATGGCGGCCAGCGTGTGGGCGTTGTGGGTGGCGAATTGCGGATAGATCGCGTCGCGCGCCGCCAACAGCGAACGCGCTGCGGCGAGATAGGAGGTGTCGGTGGCGGATTTGCGAGTGAAGGTGGGATAGTCCTTCAGGCCCAGCTCCTGCGCGCGCTTGATCTCGGTGTCCCAGTAGGCGCCCTTGACCAGCCGCACGGGGATGCGCCGCCGCTGGCGCCGCGCTAGGTCGGCCAGCCAGGCCACCACGGGCAGCGCGCGCTTGGAATAGGCCTGCACGGCAAGCCCCAGACCGTCCCACTGCCGGAGCGGCGGCGCCTCGCCCATCGCCTCGAGGATGTCCAACATCAGATCGAGGCGCTCGGCCTCTTCGGCGTCCACGGTGAAGGCGAGATTGGCCTCGCGCGCCTCGGCGGCCAGCGCGACCAGCTTCGGCAAGAGCTCGTCCATCACGCGCGCGCGCTTGACCCATTCGTAGCGCGGATGCAGCGCCGACAGCTTCACCGAGATGGAGGGCCGCTCGAAGATCGAGCCCGCCCTGTCCGGCTGCGCGCGCGCCAGCGTGGCCAGCGCGTCGCGGTAGGAGTCGTAGTAGCGCGCGGCGTCATGGGCGGTGTAGGCGGCCTCGCCCAGCATGTCGAAGGAGAAGCGGTAGCCCTGGCTCGCATATTCGCGGGCGTTCCTCAGGGCTTCGCCGATGGTGCGGCCGAGCACGAACTGGCGGCCCAGGATGCGCATGGCGTAAGTCACGGCCTGGCGGATGACCGGCTCGCCCGTGCGGGCGACGAGCTTCCTCCAGATGCCCTCGAAATCCCACTTCGCGGCGTCGTCCAGCTTGACGATGCGCCCCGTCAGCATCAGCGCGAAGGTGGAGGCGTTGACGAACGGCGAGTCCGACTTGCCCTGGTGGCGCGACCAGTCGCCGGAACCGATCTTGTCCCTGATCAGCCTGTCGGCGGTGGCGGCGTCGGGCACGCGCAGGAGCGCCTCCGCGAGGCACATCAGCACCACGCCTTCCTGGCTCGACAGCGCGTATTCCTGCATCAGGGCATCGACGCTGCCGCTCTCGCCGCGGGTTTCGCGGATGCGGCGCACCAGGTCGCGCGCCAGCGCCTCGGTGGCGGCGCGCTCCGCCGGGCTGAGGCGGGCGAGCGCGATCAGGCGGTCGACGGCGCCATTCTCCTCGGCGAGGAAGGCGCCGGAGATGGCCTGGCGCAGCGGGGAAGATTCCATGGGCGGCTATATGGGGCAAAAGAACGCGCAATTCCAGCGTGCAAGCCGCCCTCCCTCGCGGGGGTGTTCCCACCTCGACATGACGACCCGATCCCGGCGATACTGGCACCTCCGGCATGGGAGTAACAGGCGTGACGATCTTCGGCACCTCGGGCGACGACAACCTCACCGGCACTTCGGGCGACGACTATTTCGACCTGCGCCAGGGCGGGCACGATACCGCCTCCGGGCTGGGCGGTGACGACACCTTCTTCATGGGCGGCAACCTCGACCCCGACGACCGACTCGACGGCGGCACCGGCACCGATTCTGTGATCCTCTCCGGCAACTACTCGCGCTTCGGCGGCCTGCACATCAATTCGACGATCTTCACCAGCATCGAGGACGTCGTGCTCAAGGGGCCGCATCACATGGTGATCACGCTCGACGCCGGCGCGGCGCCGGCCGGCGAGACCCTGACCGTCGATGCCCGCCAGCTCGCCGTCACCGACAGCACGGTGGCGCTCACGCTTGACGCCACCGCGGCGACGGACGGCAACTACATCGTCAAGCTGGGCTCGGGAACGCCCCAGTACCAGGTCGATTTCGGCGCCCAGCTCAAGGCGACCGATCACATCGACGGCGGCGCCGGCTACACCTATCTCTACCTCGACGGCGACTACGACATGCGGTTCACGGCGAAGACCATCCACAACATCGCCAATTTCAGCATGGACGCAACGCACAGCTACCGCTTCGTCGAGAACGACGCGAACCTCGACGCCGGCTTCACGATGCAGGTCGGCTGCGTCGCCGACGTCGGGCAGACGGACAATTTCAACGGCTCGGCCGAGACCGACGGCGCCTTCAGCTTCGTGATGGGCGCGGGCACGATGCTGCTCAAGGGCGGCGCGGGCGACGACGTGTTCGGCGGCGCCGTCACCGCCGCGGACCGCATCAGTGGCGGAGCCGGCAACGACACGCTCTACTACGATGGCGGCGACGCAGGCGGCGACAACTTCCACAAGGTCGCCCAGGGCATCGAGACCGTCGTCCTGAGCCATGCGGGGGGCAACTATTCGCTCTATACCAAGGGCCATGTCGCCGATGCGGGCAAGGACCTGACCGTCGATGCCAGCGACATGACCGGCGCACAGAACCTCACGCTCAACGACGCGAACGACACCGGCGGAATCCATCTCGTCAATGGCGCAAACGACCTGATCGCCACCGGCAGCATGCAGGCCGACAGCTTCGATCTCACCGGCGGCGGCACCTGCACCGTCTACGCCGCCGGCGGCGCCGATACGATCATGGCGGATTCATCGGCACACGAGCACTTCGTCTACAAGGCCGCGGGCGACTCCACGAGCACGGGCTACGACACGATCAGCGGCGTGAATTTCGCGACGGACGAGTTCAACGTCCACGCCGCGGGCGGCGCGGTGGTGGGCGTGGATTCCGCGGTCACCGGCGGCGCGCTGTCCACCGCCACGTTCGACAGCGATCTGGCCGCCGCGATCGGGGCCGGCCAGATGACGGCGCACACCGCGGTGCTGTTCACCGCCGATTCCGGCACGCTGTCGGGCCACACCTTCCTGGTCGTGGACGAGAACGGCACCGCCGGCTACCAGGCCGGCGCCGACCTCGTCATCGACGTGACGGGCGCCACCGGAACGCTGGCGCTGGGCGATTTCGGCTGATCGGTTCGCCCGCCCCTTGAGGGAGGGCCGGCAATTTGCGAAGCGTAGCGGCGCGGATTTCGGGGAAGGGGTGGCTGGCCCCTTCCCGGACAATGCTTCACGCGTTTCGATCCTCCCTCCGCTGGAGGGTGAATGAAAATGGACACGATCGCCACCATTCACGATCTCCGCTCCCGGATTGCCGGCTGGCGCG
This sequence comes from Rhizomicrobium sp., assembly GCA_035499995.1. Taxonomy (GTDB): domain Bacteria; phylum Pseudomonadota; class Alphaproteobacteria; order Micropepsales; family Micropepsaceae; genus Rhizomicrobium. The sequence goes on from DATJXR010000034.1 coordinate 12,235, forward strand.
GCGGCGGCGCCCGGATCGGGCTCGTGCCCACCATGGGCGCGCTGCACGAGGGGCACCTGTCGCTGGTGCGCGAGGCCCGAAAGCAATGTGGCAGGGTCGTGGTCAGCATTTTCGTGAACCCCGCGCAATTCGCGCCGCACGAGGATTTCGACCGCTATCCGCGCGACCAGCCGGCCGACATCGCCAGGCTCGCCGGCGCCTGCGACCTTGTCTTCGCGCCTTCGGTGCGCGAGATGTATCCGGACGGGTTCGCCACGAAGATCGAGGCCGGCGGGCCGTCTGCGGGACTGGAGACGGACTTCCGGCCGCACTTCTTCAGCGGCGTGGCCACGATCGTCGCCAAGCTCCTCATCGCCGCCATGCCGGACTGGGCGATCTTCGGGGAGAAGGACTACCAGCAGCTTCTGGTGATCCGGCGCCTGGTCGCGGATCTGGCGCTGCCGGTCGAGATCGCGGGCGGCGCCATCGTGCGCGAGGCGGACGGTCTCGCCATGTCCTCCCGCAACGCCTATCTCTCGCCGGAGCAGCGCAGGATCGCCGGGCGGCTGAACCTCGTGCTCAAGGACGCGGCCATGCGGATACGGCATGGCGACACGGCCGCGACCGCGGAGGCCTACGCGACCGCGGCCCTGCTGGAGGCAGGATTCGACACGGTCGACTACGTGGCGGTGCGGGACGCCGAAACGCTGGCGCCCGCCGTGGATTCGACCCGCCCGATGCGCATTCTGGCGGCGGCGAAGACCGGCGCGACGCGGCTGATCGACAATATGGAGATTTGACATGAACCGCAGGGACGTGCTGGCCGCGATGGCGGCCGCCACCGTGCTGCCGCGCGCGGCGCCGGCCGCCGACGGCGACGGCATCGCGCCCACGGCGCACGCGCTCTACGGCACGGCTTTCGTCTTCGAGGCCAACGGCTACCCGCCGCTGCAGGACAAGTTCCCGTTCCCGCAATCGCTGCTCGACATGGCACGGAATTCCGGCGTCACGGCCATGAAGTGTTCGCTGGGCGGCTTCGACGAAAGCTTCGAGGACACGGTGGCGGAGATCGCCGCCTTCCAGCGCATCATCGAGGAATATCCGGACTACTTCATGCAGGTGCGCAAGGTGTCTGACTTCGCGGACTGCAAGCGCGAGGGCCGGATGGGCTCGGTGCCGGGATCATTCGTGGGCTCCAATTCCAAGCCAAAGCTGAATGGCATAACTGTCATCTGATCTCTACTGTATCTCACTCAACCGTTTTTCAGGTTTATTTGTAGGTGCCAACCAGCATCTTATATGAGTATCTCCGCCCATCAAACACAGCTGAAGCTCTCCACTGCTTCTGTCGAGACGCCACACGCCCCCGCCGCTTTCAGGCGAGACGGCGTATCGCATATTGGACTGAGTAGCATCGTGGCAAGCGGCGAGAATAGTTAGTGGCAACAGCAAAAAAATCCGGCGCACCTAGCGCTCCCCATTTCTAATCCGATCGCCGATCGTAGCACCTTTCTGACTTCAGAGCAGTCCTAAATCCACCAGTTCGCGCTGAAGCTTCTCGGGTAGCTGCTTTAGGCCCTTGGTGCCGCGTGCGTCGGCGGGCGCGTCCCTGGGGTCGAAGTAGCGCCAGCCCTGGAAGGCGCGGTGGGCGCGGCGCTGCACGGGGACGAGCTTGGGATCGTAGACCAGGCCGCAATGCGGCGTGCCGTTCTTCGTCACGGCGCGGATGTCGATCAGCTTCTGGCGCACGGCGATCTGGCCCTTGATCACCCAGTAGAGCGAGCCACCGTCGAGGATCTCGTCCCTGCGCTTGGGCGTCATGCGCGTGACGTGGACGAGCTCGGGCGTCCTCACGCCGCGCTTCTTCTGCTCCCGGATGCGGCCCGCCTGCCACTGCGCGAGATCTTCGATGGATTCGGCGCCGACGCAGAGCTTGATGATGTGCAGCGTCATGTGCGTGCGCCGGCCGCGGCTTTCCCGCCGGTCTCGAAGCGCAGGATCACGGCGCCCTCGTTCACCTGGTCGCCCTGCGCCACGGCGACCTCGGCCACCCTGGCGTCCGCCGGCGCCGACAGCGTGTGCTCCATCTTCATCGCCTCGAGCACGGCGAGCGGCTGGCCCTTCTTCACGGCCTCGCCCGTCTTCACGAAGAGCTGCGCCACCTTGCCGGGCATGGGCGCGGAGATGCGGTCGCCGGCGGTGCCCGCGACCTCGGCGGCGGCGAAAGGATCGTAGGGCCGCAGCACATGCGTCTCGCCCTCCTCCATCGCCGCGATGTCGCCGTTGGCCAGCCGCAACGTCGCCACGTCGGGCATCACGGACGGGAACGGCACGGCCACGCGCCTGCCGTCCATGACGAACTCCGCCGACTGGCGGGCACTGCCGCAAAGCCGGAAGCCGTCCTGGGCGTCCCACGGATCGCCACCGGCGCGGTGGAACTCCGCGCGCACGCGAGCGGCCGCCGCGGCCAGCACGTGCCCGGGCGGGCCGCCCCCCGGCATCAGGTCGCCTTCATGACGCGCGATGAATCCGGTATCGATCCCGCCAGCCACGAAATCGGGATGGCGCAGCGCGCGGATGAGGAAGGCGTTGTTCGTCGCCACCCCCGCGATCTGGACGCGGGCGAGCGCCTGCGCGAGCCGTCCGGCGGCCTCCGCGCGCGTTTCGGCCCAGGCGATGACCTTGGCGATCATGGGATCGTAGAAGGGCGTGACGGCGTCGCCCTCCCGCACGCCGGTGTCGACGCGCACGCCCTCGCCCTGCGGCAGCCAGAGCCGCTCGAGCGTGCCGATGGATGGCAGGAAGCCCTTGCGCGGATCCTCCGCGTAGAGCCGCGCCTCGACGGCGTGGCCCTTGGCATGGATGTCTTTCTGGGCGACCGGCAGCTTCTCGCCGGCCGCCACGCGCAGCTGCCACTCGACGAGGTCGAAGCCGGTGATGGCCTCGGTGACGGGGTGCTCGACCTGCAGGCGGGTGTTCATCTCCATGAACCAGAAGCGGTCCGCCTTGAGGCCTTCGGATGCGTCGGCGATGAATTCCACCGTGCCGGCGCCGGCATAGCCTACGGCCTTCGCCGCCTTCACCGCCGCCTCGCCCATCGCCTTGCGCATCGCGGCCGGCATGCCGGGCGCGGGCGCCTCCTCGATCACCTTCTGGTGCCGGCGCTGCAGGGAGCAGTCGCGCTCGAAGAGATGGACCGCGTTCCCATGCAGGTCCGCAAAGACCTGCATCTCGATATGGCGCGGGCGCAGGACGTATTTCTCGATCAGCACGCGGTCGTCGCCGAAGGAGGCGCGCGCCTCGCGCCTGGCGCCTTCCAGCGCGGCGGCGAACGCGCCTGGCTCATCCACCCGGCGCATGCCCTTGCCGCCGCCGCCGGCCACGGCCTTGATGAGCACGGGATAGCCCGTCTTCTCCGCCTCGCGGGCGAGATGTTCCGGCGACTGGTCCTCGCCGACATAGCCCGGCACCACGGCCACGCCCGCCTTGGCCATGAGCGCCTTGGCGCGGTCCTTCAGCCCCATGGCGCGGATCGCCGCCGCGGGCGGCCCGACGAAGGCGATGCCGGCCCTGGCACAAGCCTCCGCGAACGCCGCGTTCTCGGACAGGAAGCCGTAGCCGGGATGGATGGCCTGGGCGCCGGTGCGGCGCGCGGCGTCGAGGATCACGTCGCCGCGCAGGTAGCTCTCGCGCGCGGCGGCGGGGCCGATGGCCACGGCCGTGTCCGCCATGGCGACATGGGCCGCGCCCGCGTCGGCGGCGGAGTGGACCGCGACCGTGCGCAAGCCCATCCGCCGCGCGGTGCGGATGACGCGGCACGCGATCTCGCCGCGGTTGGCGATGAGCAGGGTCGTGAACATGCCCCGCTTATAGCGGGTCGACCGGCGCGTTGGCAGGGCGAAGCCTGTGGGTAATCAGTGCCCCCCGCCGGTCAGCCGCCGCTTCACCGCGAAGAAGACGGCGATCACCACGAGGTAGCCCACGAACAGGATCAGCGCATGTTCCCAGTAGGGCAGTTCCAGGAGATCCGGCGGCAGGCGGAACGACCGATGGTAGGAGACCACGGGGATCAGGACGTCGATCACCAGATTGGCGAGCGTGGCGCCGAGCGCGACCGCCCACAGCCGGCTCCAGGCGGGCAGCAGCAGCGCCGCGACCAGCGCGATGACGAGCCCCTCCACGGCGTTGACCTGCTGGAATCCGGCCCGGAAGAAATCCCAGATCGAATAGAGCATGTGCTGGATATCCATCGCATTCCTCCTTTGCAGGGATGAGCGGGACGAAAGCGGCCCCGCGGCGGCTTCCCGCGCGCGGCAGCCCCGCCTGCGCGAGCGTGGCGGCTAGTGGTGTCCGCCGCCTCCTCCGCCCCTGAGCACGCTGGTCTTGACGAAGAAGAAGGCCGCGATGGCGACGATGTAGCCGAGATAGAGCGCGATCAGGCTCTTCCAGAAATCCACCTCGAGCAGCGGCGGCAGCCGGAACGGCGCATCGTGGTCGATCACCGGCACCAGGATCGCGGCGATGACGTGGATCACGACCGCGGCGATGGCGATCTTCCACAACTCCTTCCACTCGTGCATGCGGTAGGCGGAATAGAGCGCGATCAGAAGCCCGAGCACGGCGTTGACGTGCGCGAAGCCGTCCTGGAAGAACGCGATGACGACGTCGAGCAGATGCTGAAACCCATCCATGAGATCCCCCTGGAAGCAGCAAATGATGCTTAACAACGCCATAACCTTATGATGGTTTCCACCGCGGGCGCGGCGATCGCCGCGCCCGCTGGTTGTGGCTCGGTTAGCCCTTGAGGATGCGGAGCTTTTCGCCGCGGCGGCGGGCGCCGCTTCCGTCTTGCGGCGCGGCAGGGACGCCGTGGGCGGGCGCGATCGGCGACTCGGTGGCGGCGGGGCGCGCCGCTCCGGCACAAGGCCCGGCCCCAAAAGCAAACCGGCCGGCGGAGACGCCCGCCGGCCGGAGAATGCTTGCCGATGTCGAGAGACTCAGTCCTCGACCGTCGGGCGGTGATGCATGAAGCGGCCCGCGATCGCCTGGCAGAACGCCGCGTAATCCTCGGTGAAGAGGATATGGGCATGCCAGAAATCGTCCACCTTCAGCGAGGGCGCGATGGCGCCATCGGGATGGGCGCACGCCAGCGCGATGTAGCGCACGTATTCGGCGTGGATGCGGTCGATCTCGTCGGCCCCGAAGATGCCCTTCTTCACGGCATGCTTCTTGACCTTGCCGAGGTCCCATGCCGCGGCGCGCTCATGCAGCTTCTTGGCGAGCGGCAGGCGCGATTCCTCGACGCCACCGGCGCTCAGCGACATGATGCAGCCGGCCTTGGCGTCGGCGGTCAGCGACATGATGCAGCCGGCCTTCGCGTCGGCGGTCAGCGACATGATGCAGCCGGCTTTCGCGTCGGCGGTCAGCGACATGATGCAACCGGCCTTCGCGTCGGCGCTCAGCGACATGATGCAGCCGGCCTTCGCGTCGGCGCTCAACGACATGATGCAGCCGGCTTTTGCATCCGCGCTCAGCGACATGATGCAGCCCGCTTTTGAACTCTTCGGCTCGGCCGGCCCCTTCAACATGATGCAACCGAGCTTGTTCTCCAACGCATACATGCGAACACCCATGTGCCAACCCGGGACGGCGTCCCTGACTTGCATAGCCAGCACGTACGCCGGATGCTTTACCAAGGGTTAATGGCGGAATCCACTGTTAAAGCAAAAAAATTTCGTGAGGACCCCAAAGCCCTTGAATCCGTTGCAAATATGCCATCGGACCAACAGGTTAATTATGCTCCGGCCGGAGATAAAATTGGCGGAATTCCGCGAGCAACCCATTAGAATCCCGAAAGAATTATACAACCCATCCGGGCGGGCCCGCGCCCCGTGCCATGGTTAAAACCACAGAAGCAAGGCCGCAATTCTGGAAATCTTTACCTTTAGGTAAACGTCCGGATGGACAGCCTCGGAGCTCGACTTTCTCGCGATTCACCCCGCGAGCAGCTTCTCCATGAGCGCGACCCTCTTGCCGTTGTGGGGCATCAGGCCGGTCTCGGCGAAGCCGTAGCGCAGGTGGAAGCGCAGCGAAGCGTCGTTAGGCGGATCGGCATTCACTTCGCAGACGAGGCGGGGCACGCCCGCCGCCCGCGCCGCGGTTTCGAGATCGTCATACAGCGCCCGCGCCAGGCCGAGGTTGCGGCAGCGCTCGTCCACCACGATGCGGTCTATGTAGAAGAAGTCCCCGCCTTCGCGCATGAACCGCGCGAACACCGCGCCCCCATAGGCATCGCCCGCGCGGAACGCGAGCAGGAACGCCGCCACGGCCCCGCCCTCTTCCGCCACGCGGAAATGGCGCGACGCCCGCGCGAACGCCGTAAGCTCGGCCGCGTCCATGGGCGAGAGGAATTCCACCCAGTCCGCATTGAGGGCGAGGATGGCGGGGAAATCCGCCCGCGTTGCGTCGCGTATCATCGCGGGTCCGATCGTCCCTCCAGCCATCCCGAATTCCGCGCGCCGGGCGGAATCGTATAGTCTTTCAACGGATTTCACCCGCAAGGAAGGGGCACGCATGATCCTCGCCATCGTAGCCGCCGCGCTCGCCGTGCTGTTCGGCATTTTCCTCTTCAACCGGCTGGTGACGCTGCGCCAGGCTTGGATGCGGGCCTTCGCCGACATCGGCGTGCAGCTCAAGCAGCGGCAGGACCTGGTTCCGAACCTCGTCGAGACCGTGAAGGGCTATGCGGCGCATGAAAGCAAGGTGTTCACGGAGGTGACCGAGGCGCGCGCCGCGGCGATGCGCGCGACCGGCGTGGCGGAGAAGAGCGCGGCGGAAGGCGCGCTCTCCGGCGCGCTGGGCAATCTGATGGCCGTCGCCGAGAACTATCCGCAGCTCAAGGCGAGCGACAATTTCCTCAAACTGCAGGACGAGCTGGCCGACCTGGAGAACAAGATCGCCGCCGCGCGCCGGTTCATGAACAATGCGGCGGCGGAATACAATGCAGCCATCCAGCAATTCCCGGCGCTGCTGATCGCGGGCCCATTCGGATTCCGGCCGGCCCAGATGTTCGAGCTCGACGCGGCGGAGCGCGCGCAGGCCAAGGACGCGCCCAAGGTGAGCTTCGGCGGCTGAGCCATGGCGCTGCTCGGCCTCACCACCTACCGGCAGGACAACAACATCAAGTCCACGCTCCTGCTGCTGGCGTTCCCGTTCCTTCTGCTGGCCCTGCTGGGGTTGATGTTCTTCGTCTTCGGGCTGTTCGGCGACGTGCGCTCGTATTTCGATTCCTTCGGCCTGACGCCGGTGCTCGGCACCGACACGCCGCTCGATCTCGCGCTCGCGGTCGTCTACGCATGGTGGCCCGCCATCCTCGGAATCGCCGGCGCCTGGGTGCTGATCGGATACCTTTTCAACGACGCGATCATCCACCGCGCGACCGGCGCCCGGCCGGTGACGCGCGAGGAGCAGCCCGAACTCTACAACCTTGTCGAAAACCTCTGCATCAGCCGCGGGCTCAAGATGCCCAGGCTCTACATCGTCGAAACCGATGCGATGAACGCCTATGCCAGCGGCATCGACGAGCGCAGCTATGCCATCACCGTGACGCGCGGGCTGCTCGGCGCGCTGAACAGGGACGAGCTCGAGGCCGTGCTGGCGCACGAGCTGACGCACATCATGGAGCGCGACACGCGGCTTCTGATCGTGACCATCGTGTTCGTGGGCATGATCTCGTTCCTGACGCACCTTCTGTGGCGCAGCCTGCGGGTGTTCTCCTACGGCCGCGTGCGCGGCAGGGGCGGCGCGGCTGTGCTGGTGATGGTGCTGATCGCGGCCGTCGCCTTCGCCATCGGCTATGTGCTGGCTCTGGTGCTGCGCTTCGCGATCTCGCGGCGGCGCGAATACCAGGCCGATGCCGGATCGGTGGACCTGACCAAGAATCCCGACGCGCTGATCTCCGCGCTGATGAAGATCTCCCGCAATCCCGAAGTGCCGCACGTGTCGAGCGAAGTGGCCCAGATGTTCATCGAGAACCCGCCCGCCACCTCCGCCTTCGCCCGGATATTCGACACCCACCCTCCCATCGCCAAACGCATCGCCGTGCTGGAACAGCTCGGCGGACATGCGCCGGGGGAAGGCTAGGCCGGCCGTCGCGGTTCAATCGGCGGAAATCTCCACGGCTTCGTAGAGATGCATAGCGCCGGGATCGGCGGCGAGACGTTGCAGCGTCTTTCACCACATGCATAGCAGTTCAGATAAATAGGATACCCGCATTCACTCCGCACTGAGTCTTCCAACGCTGAGCGATTTCATCTGCACCATAAGTCGGCGGCCCCTTGTCCGGCGGTACAAATAATCCGCCAAAAACGGCTTGAAAATAGACATCGGAATTTGACGAACCTGCCTCTATCGCTTCGAAGCGAATGGTCGGTCGATACCCGCGCACGGTTTTGTATCGAAATTCAATGTATGCGCGCCGATTTAGATCGCTTACCCCGGTTGCCACGTGATCGACGCCTGGAAAATGACGCAAAACACGCAACATGCATTCGGTTGGTCTTACCAACCTCTGCGGAGATTTAAGCCAATACGCGGCTCCATCGGCTGAAAACGCAGAAAAGATCGCGACCGCCAAAACGGACAAAAACCGCGTCGTCATCGCGCCTTCCCCACTTGTCATCCCCGGCCGGGCGGAGCGTCAGCGACGCGAGGGGAAGGGGACCCAGGTAGATCGGGCAGCGCGATCTGGCCCATCATTCGGTCGTGGAGATCGTTCCAGCCCGAGTTGTTCTCTTCGATCAGCTTGATTTTCCAAGCGCGGTTCCAGCGTTTCAATCGCTTCTCGCGCGCGATGGCCATGGTGATGTCGCCGTACATTTCGAACCATACCAGAATGTGAAGGCCGTATTTCTTCGTGAAGCCCGCGATCAGGTCGTTTTTGCGTTCCCACGTGCGGCGCACCACACGCCGTCATCATACCACAACTGTCATCCCCGGCCGAATGCAGCGGAGCGAAATGAGGGGAAGGGGATCCGCGTGGTACGATGAGACAAATTCGTGAAGAGCGTGCGCCAACCCGACTACCTGGGTCCCCTTCCCCTCGCCGCTACGCGGCTCGGCCGGGGATGACATGCTGTGCGAGGCATCGGCTACATCCTGAACACGCCGAATTTCGTGTCGGGGATGGGGGCGTTGAGGCAGGCGCTGAGGGCGAGCGCGAGGACCCGCCGCGTGTCCGCCGGGGCGATGATGCCGTCGTCCCAGAGGCGGGCGGTGGCGTAGTAGGGGTTGCCTTCCTCTTCGTATTTCGCGCGGATGGGGGCCTTGAAGGCTTCGGCTTGCTCCGCGTTCCATGTAGCGGCGTCGCGGTGGACGGTGGCGAGCACGCTGGCGGCCTGTTCGCCGCCCATCACGCTGATGCGGCTGTTCGGCCAGGTGAAGAGGAAGCGGGGCGAATAGGCGCGCCCGCACATGCCGTAATTGCCCGCGCCGTAGCTGCCGCCAATGATGAGCGTGATCTTGGGCACCTGGGCGCAGGCCACGGCGGTCACCAGCTTGGCGCCGTCCTTGGCGATGCCCTGGGCTTCGTACCGGCGCCCCACCATGAAGCCGGCGATGTTCTGCAGGAACAGGAGCGGGATGCGCCGCTGGCAGCACAGCTCGATGAAATGCGCGCCCTTGAGCGCGGACTCGCTGAAGAGGATGCCGTTGTTGGCGAGGATGCCGACGGGGATGCCGGCGATATGCGCGAAGCCGGTGACGAGGGTGGTGCCGTAGGTCTTCTTGAACTCGTCCAGCTCCGAGGCGTCGACCAGCCTGGCGATCACCTCGCGCACGTCGTACTGCGTCATCAGCGAGGGCGGCACGATGCCGTCGAGCTCGGCGGGGTCGTAGGCGGGGGCGCGCGCCTCGCGCAGCGGGATGTCCGGCCGCTTCCCGGCGTTGAGATGCGACACGATCCGGCGGGCGATGGCGAGCGCGTGGCTGTCGTCATTGGCGTAGTGGTCGGCGACGCCGCTGATCTTCGCATGCACGTCCGCGCCGCCGAGCTCCTCGGCGCTCACCACTTCCCCGGTCGCGGCCTTCACCAGGGGCGGGCCGCCCAGGAAGATCGTGCCCTGCCCCTTCACGATGATGGTCTCGTCGCTCATCGCCGGCACATAGGCGCCGCCCGCGGTGCAGGAGCCCAGGACGGCGGCGATCTGCGGGATGCCGGCGGCGCTCATGTTCGCCTGGTTGAAGAAGATGCGTCCGAAATGGTCGCGGTCGGGAAACACCTCGGTCTGGTTCGGCAGGTTCGCGCCGCCGGAATCGACGAGGTAGATGCAGGGCAGCCGGCTCTCGCGCGCGATCTCCTGCGCGCGCAGATGCTTCTTCACCGTCATCGGATAGTAGGTGCCGCCCTTGATCGTCGCGTCGTTGCAGACGACGACGCATTCGCGGCCGGCGACACGACCGATGCCAGTGATGATCCCGGCGGCGTGGATGTCGCCGTCGTACATGCCGTTGGCGGCGAGCGGCGACAGCTCCAGGAACGGCGCGCCGGGATCGAGCAGCTGCTCCACGCGGGCGCGCGGCAGAAGCTTGCCGCGCTCGGTATGGCGCAGCCGCGAGCGCTCGTCCCCGCCAAGCGCCGCGGCCGCCATCCTCGCCTTCAATTCGGCGACGAGCGCCCCCATCGCCGCGGCGTTGGCCTTGAACGCGGCGCCGGACGGCGAAACGGATGATTTGAGCTGCGGCATCGATTCACTCCGCCGCCAACATACAGAGGACATTGCGCAGCGTCATGCCTTGCGCGTCCCGGCGATGGCGGCGGCGGCCTTGAGCAGGTCGGTCAGGTAGCGGATCTCGGCCTCGAGGCGGTATTCGCTGTGCTTGAGCACCCATTGCTTGGCGGGGCCGGCATGGGCCTTGGCTTCGCCAGCGAGACGCCGGCGCTCGGCCAGCATCGCCTTCAGGGTCTCCAGCCGCTTTGCGATGATCTGGGGCAGCATCTTCTGCGTCCTTGCGTCCATCCGCGTCAGCGCCAGGTCGAACGGGTCGGGCTTGAACCAGACCTCGCTCAGGCCGGCGCGGCGAAGTTCGGCGAGCACGCGGCGGCCTTCGTCGGTGATCTCGTAGACCTGGCGCGCCGGGCGCCGGCCCTCCTGCTCGCGGCCGGTCTCGCGCAGCAGCCCCTCCGCCGCCAGCCGCTTCATCGCGCCGTAGACCGCGCCCACCGAGATGTCCGTCCACAGCGGAACCTTCATCTTCTCCGCGATGGCGCGCAGCAGATGGCCGTGCATCGGCCCGAATTCGTCGAAGGACGACAGGATGAAGAGGCGGATGGAGGACATGTTGCTCTCGCGAGAGTAATTGTGCTAGAGTGATCTCATGGGACTCGCGGGCAGTATAGGCCCTCGAGGCCCAAAACCGGCACAGCCCCCCGCCGGAGAAAGAGACCAGACGATGCCCCAGACGGAGCCCGCGCTCAGCGGCGCGTTCACATTTCCCGGCACGAGCCTGACGGTGAGGCGCATGGGCTACGGCGCCATGCAGCTCGCCGGGCCCGGCGTCTTCGGCCCGCCGAAGGACCGCGGCGCGGCGCTCGCGGTGCTGCGCCAGGCGCTGGATGCCGGCGTCAATCACATCGACACCAGCGACTACTACGGACCCTATGTCGTCAACGAGCTGATCCGCGAGGCGCTGCATCCCTATCCCAGGGACCTCGTCATCGTCACCAAGCTCGGCGCCAGGCGCGGCACGGACGCGTCGTGGAATCCGGCGTTCTCGCCCGCGGAGCTGGAGAGCGCGGTGCACGACAATCTGCGCCGCCTCGGCCTCGACGCGCTCGACATCGTCAATCTGCGGATCATGGGCGCGGTTCACGCGCCGTCGGAAGGCTCGATCGCCGACAAGGTCGCGGTGATGGCCGAGCTGCAGCGCAAGGGCCTCATCCGCCATATCGGGCTGAGCAACGTCACCGCGAACCAGGTCGCCGAGGCGCGCCGCATCGCGCCGGTGGTCTGCGTGCAGAACCACTACAATCTGGCGCACCGCGACGACGACGCGCTGCTCGATGCATTGGCCGCGGACGGCATCGCCTATGTGCCGTACTTCCCGCTGGGCGGGTTCTCGCCGCTGCAATCCTCGACCCTGTCGGACGTGGCAAAGCGGCTCGGCGCCACGCCGATGCAGGTGGCCCTGGCGTGGCTGCTGCAGCGGGCGCCCAACATGCTGCTCATCCCGGGAACCTCGTCGCCCGACCATCTGCGCGAGAACCTGGACGCCGCGGCGCTGACGCTGCCGCCCGCCGCGCTCGCGGAACTCGACACCGTCGCCGCCGGCCCCCGAACGGCCGGCCACTGAACAGGGAGTGCGAACCATGCGCGTATTCGTCACCGGCGCCGCCGGATTCATCGGCCGGGCCACCGTGCCGGAGCTGATCCGCGGCGGGCACACGGTCGTGGGCCTGGCGCGCTCGGACGCCAATGCCGAGGCGCTGACCGCGATGGGCGCCCAAGTGCATTGGGGCACGCTGCAGGATCTCGACAGCCTGCGCGAAGGCGCGGAAAAGGCCGACGGCGTGATCCACCTCGCCTTCATCCACGATTTCTCGAAATTCGCCGAGAACGGCCAGATCGACAAGCGCGCCATCGCGGCGATGGGCGAGGTGCTGGAAGGCACGGACAAGCCCTTCATCGTCACCTCGGGTGTCGCCCTGCTCGCGCCCGGACGGCTCTCGACGGAGCACGACGCCGCCCATTCGGGCGAGGGCATACCGCGCGTGTCGGAAGCCGCGGCTTTCGCCTTCACCGGGCGCGGCGTGCGCGCCATGGCGGTGCGCCTGCCGCAGGTGCATGGCGGCGAAGGCAAATGCGGCTTCATCGAATTCTTCCTCGACATCGCGCGCGAGAAGGGCGTGTCCGCCTATGCCGGCGACGGCGCCAACCGCATGGCGGCCGCGCACCGGCTGGATGTCGCGCGGCTTTATCGGCTCGCGCTGGAGAAAGGCGAAGCCGGAAAGGCCTATCACGCCGTCGCCGACGAAGGGGTGCCGGTGCGCGACATCGCCGAGGTGCTGGGCCGCCACCTCAAGGTGCCGGCGGTCTCGATTCGGCCGGAAGATGCGCCCGCCCATTTCGGCTGGCTCGCCATGTTCATCGGGATGGACGCCCCCGCCTCGAGCGCCCTCACACAGAAATGGCTCGGCTGGAAGCCGAAGGAGATCGGCATGCTCGAGGACATCGGGCGGCCGGGATATTTTGCGAATTAGGGAAACTGGCGCTCAGACCATCTCCACCGCCACGGCCGTCGCCTCGCCGCCGCCGATGCAGAGGGAGGCGATGCCGCGCTTGCCGCCGCGGGTCTTCAGCGCGTTGAGCAGCGTCACGATGATGCGCGCGCCCGAGGCGCCGATGGGGTGGCCGAGCGCGCAGGCGCCGCCGTTGACGTTGACCTTCGCATGGTCGAGGCCGAGGTCGCGCATGGCGATCATGGCGACGTTGGCGAAGGCCTCGTTGATCTCGAACAGGTCGACCTGGTCCTTGGCCCAGCCGGCGGACTTCAGCACTTTCTCGATGGCGCCGACCGGGGCGGTGGTGAACCAGCGCGGCTCCCCGGCGTGACTCGCCTGCGCCACGATGCGCGCGATGGGCTTGAGGCCGCGCCTGCCGGCGAAATCCGCGCGCGTCAGCACCACGGCGGCGGCGCCGTCGGAGATGGAGGAGGAATTCGCGGCCGTCACGGTGCCGTCCTTGGCGAAGGCGGGGCGCAGCGTCGGGATCTTCTTGACGTCCGCCTTGCGGGGCTGCTCGTCCTCGGAAACATCGGTGTCGACCGAGCCCTTGGAGGTGATCTTGATGTTGACGATCTCGTCGCGGAAGGCGCCGCCCTCCTGCGCCTGCTTGGCGCGCAGCAGCGACTGGATGGCATAGGCATCCTGGTCCTCGCGGGTGAACTGGTAGTGCCGCGCCGCGTCCTCGGCATAGGTTCCCATGAGGCGGTGCTCGTAGGCATCCTCGAGCCCGTCGAGGAACATGTGGTCCTTCACCTCGCCATGGCCGAGGCGGAACCCGCTGCGCGCCTTGGGCAGCAAGTAGGGCGCGTTGGACATGCTCTCCATGCCTCCGGCGACCACGATTTCGGCACGGCCCATGCCGAGCTGGTCGGCGCCCATCATCACCGCCTTCATGCCCGAGCCGCAGACCTTGTTGACGGTGGTGCATGGAACCCCGTCCGGCACGCCGGCGAAGCGCGAGGCCTGGCGCGCGGGCGCCTGCCCGACCCCGGCCGGCAGCACGCAGCCCATCAGCGTCTCGCTCACCTCGTCCGCCTTGACGCCCGAACGCGCGATCGCGCCCGCGATGGCGCCCGCGCCCAGCTGCGGCGCCGTCAGCGACGACAGCACCCCCTGGAACGCCCCCATCGGCGTGCGGGCCCCGGAAAGGATGACGATGTCGGACATTGGCTTTCACCCTGGATTGTCTTACAATGTGTTACATTTTGTGCGAGGCCGCCGCGATGACCAAGGATGTGACCCTGTCGCTACGCATCGACCGCAAGCTCTCCAATAGGCTGGAGAAGCGCGCGCGGCAAGCAAAGAGGTCGAAGTCGAGCCTGGTTGCTCACGCCGTGGAAGCCTTTTTCGAGATGGAAGACGAGCAGATGGCCTCCATCCGGCGCTCCCTGGCGCAGGCCAAAGCCGGCGGCCCCTTCGTCGAGCATGAGGACGTCATGCGCTGGATCGAGAGCTGGGGAACTCCAAACGAACTGCCGCGGCCCAAGGCGACAATCCGGCGCTGACCGATGCGGGTGATCTGGGTCGAAAGGGCCCTCGACGATCTGGAACGCATTCATGACTACATCCAGTCGGACAATCCTGCCGCCGCGCAGCGCGTAATTCAGCGGCTGCGTTCCGGCCTCGAAAGTCTCTCGCGATTTCCTCGAATGGGCCGAGCTGGCCGCGTCTCCGATACACGCGAGTTCGTGTTCACCGACATCCCATACATTGGCGTCTACCGCATCCTTGAAGACGAAATCGAAGTACTGAATATCATTCACACCGCCCGGGACTATCCGCCCAAAGCCTAGCCCGTCTCCTCGAACAGTTCGCGGCCGATCAGCCAGCGGCGGATTTCGGATGTGCCGGCGCCGATCTCGTAGAGCTTGGCGTCGCGCAGGAGGCGTCCTGCTGGGAATTCGTTGATGTAGCCGTTGCCGCCCAGCACCTGGATGGTCTGCAGCGCCATCCACACGCCCTTCTCGGCCGCATAGAGGATCGCGCCCGCGGCGTCCTTGCGCGTGGTCAGGCCGCGGTCGCAGGCGCGGGCGACGGCGTAGACATAGGCCCGCGCCGCCGACAGCGTGACGTACATGTCGGCGAGCTTGCCCTGCATGAGCTGGAACGAGCCGATGGGCTGGCCGAACTGCTTGCGGTCGTGGACGTAGGGCACCACGAGGTCGAGACAGGCCTGCATGATGCCGATGCAGCCGGCGGAAAGCACCGCGCGCTCGTAGTCGAGCCCGCTCATCAGGATGTTCACGCCGCCGCCCTCACGGCCGAGCACGTTCTCCTCCGGCACCTCGCAATCCTCGAACACCAATTCGCTAGTGTCGGAGCCGCGCATGCCGAGCTTGTCGAGCTTCTGGGCGGTGGTGAACCCCTTGAAGTCCTTCTCGATGATGAAGGCGGTGATGCCGCGCGGGCCGGCGCTGGGTTCGGTCTTGGCGTAGACCACCAGCGTGTCGGCCTGCGGCCCGTTGGTGATCCACATCTTGGTGCCGTTGAGCATGTAGCGGCCGCCGCGCTTCTCCGCGCGCAGGCGCATGGAGACGACGTCGGAGCCGGAGCCGGTCTCGCTCATGGCGAGCGCGCCGACATGCTCGCCGGAGATGAGCTTGGGCAGGTAGCGGCGCTTCTGCGCCTCGTCGCCGTTCCTGCGGATCTGGTTGACGCAGAGATTGGAATGGGCGCCGTAGGAGAGCCCGATGGCGGCGGAACCGCGGCTGATCTCCTCCATCGCCACGACGTGCTCGAGATAGCCGAGCCCTGCCCCGCCATACGCCTCCTCGACGGTGACGCCGAGCACGCCCAGCGCCCCCAGCTCCGGCCACAGATGGCGGGGGAAGGTGTTGGTCCTGTCGATCTCGTCGGCAACCGGGTCGATGCGGTCGGAGACGAAGCTGCGCACCGAATCGCGCAGCATGTCCGCGGTGTCGCCGAGGTCGAAATCGAGAGTGGGGTACGAGTTGGAGATCACCGGGGCATTCCGCTGCGGGCCGGGAGAAGCTACTCTGAACGGCAAATGACGCAAGGCACGCGAAATTGCGACGGATGCACGCTTTGCTGCAAGGTTCTTGCGGTCGAAGCGCTGGAAAAGCCGCCCAACGTCCTATGCCGCCACTGTGAGGAGGGCAAGGGCTGCACGATCTACGACGGGCGGCCGCAACTGTGCCGGACCTTCCTGTGCGGCTATCTTCTGGAGCCGAGCCTGGGGCCGGAGTGGCATCCGCGCGTCTCGGGCCTCATCCTCATGGCGAACGGCCCGCAAATGGTGGTCACCGTGGACCCTGCCCGCCCGGACATGTGGCGGCGCGAGCCCTGCTATTCGGCCGTGCGCCAACGCGCGCGCGCAGAGCGGCGCGCGGATGATAGCCGTCGCGGGCGGGCGATACTGTCAGACGCTGCCGAACGGCGAGCGTGCGGGCGGATTTGCGGCATGCCTGAACCGGACGTCGCGCCCTCGGCCGGCCGGGGAACGCGCGCCTGCCGCCATACAGGACAGGCGGTACCCCATTGACGGGGCCACGGAACGTGATATGACTGACTAGTCAGTCATGCGGATTTCGCGAATGATCCAGGCCGCGGCCGGCCAAAAACGCGACCGCCGGCGGCAACTCCTCGATGCCGCCTTGAGGTGCTTCTCGCGGAACGGCTTCCACAACACGACGACTGCCGACATCGTCCGGGACGCCGGGGTGGCGCAGGGCACCTTCTATCTGTACTTCAAGACCAAGGCCGACGTGATCGCCGCCCTCGCCGACGATGAAGATCAAAGCGATGCGCTCATCAGCGGATTGGCGGCGGCGCAGGCCGATCCCATCGCCGGGCTCACCGTGCTGTTCAACCAGCATGGCGGCACGCTGGCCAGCGCGCAGCATATCGACGAACACCGCGTCCGCATTCAAGGCTGGGCCGAAGCGCTGCGGGACGACGCCATCCGCGACCAGCTGCTCGCCAACAATGCGCGCGTCGAGCGGGAGATCGTGCGCCTCATCGAGCGCGGGCAGCGAACCGGCCAGTTCCGCGCCGATGCCGAGCCGCAAGGCTTCGCGCGCGCGCTGATCGCCCTCTTCCGCGGGCTGACGCTGCAAGCGGCATGGGAAGGGCGCTTCGATGCCGGCCTGACCGCGACGACAATCGAGGACATGGTGCGCGGCGCGCTTCTGCCCGCCGGCGGACATGGCGCGCCGCGCCGGAAACAGAAGAGCCGGAGGCGAACATGAGCGGCCAGACCGAACCGGTGGCGCGACCGTTCCGCATCGCGATGCTCCTTCCCACCCTTGTCGTGGACGGCGTGTTGCCCGTCGCGATCTTCCTGGCCCTGAAACACTTCGGCGTCTTTCCGGCCTGGGCGCTTGCCATCGGCTGCGTGCCGCCCGCGCTCAACAATCTGCGGACATGGGTCATCTCGCGCCAGCTCGATCCGCTGGGCATCCTAATCATGGCGTCCATCGCCAGCGGCGCCGTGGCGTCCGTCGTCTCGGGCAACGTCTCCTATCGCATCGTCACCGATTGCGTGCTGAACGCGGGCTGGTGCCTGGCGTTCCTGGTGTCGCTGCTCTTCGCGCGACCGGTGCTGTTCTATCTCATTCGCGAAGTGGTGGCGGCGGGCGATGCGTCGCGCGCCGAGAGCTGGAACGGGCTTTGGCAAAACGCCATGTTCCGCTCAGGCCTGCGGTCGCTCACCGCGATCTGGAGCGCCGTCTATGGCACCGAGATCCTGATCGAGATTGCGCTCGCCTATACGCAGACGGCGGCCACGGTGGTGGCCATCGCCTCGATCATGAATACCGGCGCAACCCTGGCGCTTATCGCATTCACGCACCGGCGGATGAAATCGATCCGCATCCGCTACGAGCGCGAAGAGGAGCGGAGTTGGCCGCTGTGAGAGCGGCGGCCGAGCCGTAGCTCGCGGAAGCCTTCCCTCGCTGTGCGCGAGAAGGCTGGTGCGCTCGAGAAATGAACCACAATCGGTCCGAATCATGCACCTAAAAAAGGTGGGGCGCTAAATGCGCCTTTGATTTCTAGAAGGGCTTGGGCGCGGTTCCCCAACTTTCCGCTGGCTATCAATAACATGCGTTCGAGAGTTGTCCCACAATCCAGATAGATCACGGGCTTAGCCGAAGGTGCGGACGCCGAGTGCCATGCAATTCGACGCGTATTCGCACCTCCATAGGTGATATAGTTTCACATGCAGACAGGCGACTCTCTCCGTTTGGCGCTGGAAGCGGCTTATAAGGCTTTCAGTAGCGTTCCCTTTCCAAGGTATTTGGAAACTTCGCCGCTCAGAGACGGCGGAAAAATTCTTCGGACTCTTGCCGCCGCACCATTGCGTCATTTGACCAGCGAGCAAGTCGGTCCCTACGCTGGCTGGGCGATCACAACGGTGGGCTCAGAAATGGACTACCGCCATTTTCTGCCGCGCATACTTGAATTGGCCGTCGAGAGTCCGACCCATTTGGGATTGATGGCGCCCGTAATCGCAGGCCGGATAACGCTTGGAAACTGGATCCATTGGCCGGCGCGACAGCACGACACCGTTCTGGAAGTATTTCGAACGGCGTTTGAGCGCGCGGTCGAAACCCACCCTGACGAAGGGCTGAGTGCGCCAGAATGGCTTTGTGGTTTGGCAAAGCTTGGGTGTTCCATTGACGCGCATTTAACATTCTGGCGAAATTCGACGTCCCCGAACGCAGCGCTTCAACTCGCTCTATTTGCAAGGATGGCATTGGAGGTGATGGCCGGAACCGGAGACCGGCTAGCAGGCTGTTGAAAAAGTCCCTAGCGGGCGGCTTTGGATCGTGATTCCTTTAGCGATGCGTTGCTGGGGGATTTGCGATGCGAGGAAGCGACGAACGGTCTGGAGCGCTGTTCAGTTACGTGGACTTGGAGTCTCGGG
>DATJXR010000035.1:0-123716 GCA_035499995.1 Rhizomicrobium sp.
GGTTGAAATGCGCTTTCGACAATCGCGGCCTGTTCAATCCCGGCAAGGTCTTCCCCACCCTGTCGGTCTGCATCGAGCAGGGCCATATCCATGTCCATGGCGCCCAGCTGCCTCATCCCCATCTGCCGCGCTACTGATGACCCGGGTCGCCAACGAAGATCAGGTGGTGGACTTCGTGCGCGCCTCGCGCGCGGCCAAGGCGCCGTTCGAGATCGTGGCTGGCGGCACGCGCCGCGCGGTCGGCCGTCCGCTCGGCGATCTGCCGATGCTGGATGTTTCAAGCCTGTCGGGCATCGTCAAATATGAGCCGGCCGAGCTGATCATCACCGCCCAGCCCGCCACGCCGCTGACCGAGATCAAGGCGGTGCTGGCCGAGAAAGGCCAGCGCCTGGGGTTCGATCCGGCGGACTGGTCCAGGCTTTTGGGCTCCAATGGCGTGGCGACACTGGCCGGCGCGGCTTCAGCCGACGCCTCAGGCTCGGGCAAGCTGCGCCATGGCGGGGCGCGGGATTCGCTGCTGGCCTTTCGCGCAGTGAACGGGTTGGGCGAAGCCTTTCGTGGCGGCGCCAAGGTGGTGAAAAACGTCACCGGCTTCGATCTGCCCAAGCTGATGTGCGCAAGCATGGGCACGCTCGGCCCCTTGACGGAGCTGACGCTGCGCGTGTTCCCCAGGCCGGACTGCAGCGCGGTGCTGGTAACGGACGAGATGCCGCCCGAGGACGGCCTCGCCTGCCTGCGCCGCGTGTGGTCCGGCCCGCTCGACCCCTCCGGCCTGATGTACCGCGCCGGCGCCGCGCATATCCGCCTCGACGGCAGCGCCGAGGTGCTGAAGGAGAAGATCGCCGCGTTGCGCGCGCTGCTGGCCGGCGTGCGCCTGCGCGAGAGCGCGGACGATTTCGACGCGCCGATGCAGGCGCCCGAGGGCGCCCTGTGGCGGCTCGCCGTTCCGCCGTCGGAAGCCGCGTCCGTCGCCGCCGGGAGCGGCGCGGCGGATTGGTGGGCCGACGGCGCCGGCGGCGTCCTCTGGATTGTCACGGACGTTACGGCCGACCTCCATCCCGCCGCCGCGAGGGCGGGCGGCAGCGCCGTGCGGCTGACCGGCGGCGGCGCCGTCCCGCCCTTCGCGCCCGAGCCGGCCGCGCGCGCCGCGCTCACCCGCGCCGTCAAGGCCGCCTTCGATCCGCTCGGCCTGTTCAATCCGGGCCGCATGTGGGAGGGCGTCTGAATGCGCACAGCCTTTTCGCCCGCGCAGCTCGCCGATCCGGTTCTGGCGGAGGCGGAGCGGAACCTGCGCGCCTGCGTGCATTGCGGCATCTGCACCGCGACCTGTCCGACCTATGTGCTGCTGGGCGACGAACGCGACGGCCCGCGCGGGCGCATCGTGATGATGCAGGCGATGCTGGAGGCGGACGCGACGCCCTCGCGCGAGACCGTCACGCATGTCGACCGCTGCCTCTCCTGCCTCGCCTGCCGCAGCGCCTGCCCCTCGGGCGTGGACTACGCGCGCCTCGCCGACGCCGCGCGCGCCCATATCGAGGCCCGCTACGCGCGCCCGCCGGGCGAGCGCGCCACGCGCTGGCTCGTCGCCAGGATCCTGCCGCGGCCGGGCCTCGCCAGGGCCGCCGTGGCGCTGGCGCGATTCTTCGCGCCGCTCGCCACGCGCCTGCCGGGATCCCTCGGCGCGCTCGCCCGCACCGCCGCGAAGGCCGGCGCGCCCGGCGCAACGTGCGTCACGGACGCCGCGAACGCCGCCCCGGCCCGCCGCGTGGCGCTGATGCCGGGCTGCGTGGAACCGGCGCTCGAGCCCGCCATCGGCGCCGCCGCGACGCGCGTGCTCGCCCGCCGCGGCATCGGCACCGAAGCGCTCGCCGGCTGCTGCGGCGCGCTCGCCCATCACCTGGGCCGCCGCGTGGACGCGCGCGCCGCCGCCCGCCGCGTCATCGCCGCGTTCGAGACGATGGCCCAGGCGGAAGCCGTCACCATCGCCGCCACCGGCTGCGCCGCGCATCTGATGGAATATCCACATCTCTTCGCCGGCGATCCCGAATGGGCGCCGCGCGCGCGCGCTTTCGCCGCCAAGGTGCGGGACTTCGCCACGCTCGCCGCCACGGCCCGCGCGCCGGCGAACGCCGCTCCGCGCGGGCCGCGCATCGCCTGGGCCGCGCCCTGCTCCATGCAGAACGGCACGCGCACGGCGGGCGAGGGCCGCGCGCTGCTCGAAGCCGCCGGCTACGCCGTCGCCGACGTCCCGGAAGCCCATTTCTGCTGCGGCTCCGCCGGCAGCTACAGCCTGCTTCAGCCGGGGATCGCAACCGCCCTGCGCGCCCGCAAGCTCGCCAACGCCGCCGCGACCGCGCCCGCCGCCATCGCCACCGCCAATATCGGCTGCCTCATCCACCTGCGCGGGCCGGACGCGCCGCCCGTCGTCCATCTCGCCGAATTGATCGACTGGTCCGAAGGCGGCCCCAGGCCGCGCGCGATGGGCTAGAGCGCAATCGGGCGAAGTGTGCAGCGGTTCGCCCGAAAAATTGCGCGTCAATCAAATACCTGGAGCGGGATCGCGATTCGACGAAGAGCGATCCTGCTCTAGCCGGGCGGGCGCGAACGCTCGCGCGCCTTGCGGGCACGGACGATCGGAGCCGCGCGCGCGCGCAAGGCGTCGAGCGCGGCGAGCTTCTCCGCGAATGTCAGCGCCGCGCGCTGCCGCCGGCCGGCGGCCTTGCGCGCGTGTATGCCGCTGTTGTCCGGATAGTCCTTATGTCCGCCGTTCATCGGCCAGTGCGTCCTTCCGTCCGGCCTTCAGGCACCAGGCCCGCCAGGACGCCATGAGATTGTGCCTTTCCAGCACGCCGTTCAAGGCGCGCAGGTCGACCGCGGAATGCTCGAGGAACGACTCAATGCGTGCGAAATCCTTGGGCCGGCCGACCTTGAGCGCGATCGCCACAATGTGCTCCGCGCGCAGGCATCGGGCGCGCGTGATTCCGTCCCCAAGATCGATTTCCACGGCCTGCGCGAGCGCCTCCTCGTCCAGCGGCGACGCCACGGGCAGGAACTGCACCGGCCAACCTTCGATCTCGTAGCCGACATCGCTTCGCCGCGTGTAGCCCATCCTCGCGAGGCCGGCTTCTATGGGGCCGAGAAGCAGCAGGCCGGACTGCCGGTTCTCGAAGGCTTCGACGGAGATCAGGATGTCGAGGTCCTCCGTGAACGTCGGCTCGATATAGTTGAGCGCCGCGACCGCGCCCGCGATGGCGTAGTTGCCGATCACGCCTTCCCGCGAAAGGCGGACGACGACTTCGATGGTTCGTGCGAGTGTCATGGCGGGGCGCGCAGCTTTACAATCCATTCTGCCACAGATTTGCCGCGCGCGGCCTCATGGATCGGGGCCGGGTCTTCCGCTAGATTGCGCCGATGCGTCCCGTTTTGCCCGTGATCGCCGCCCTGCTGGCCGGAATCTGCGCTGCCCATGGCGCCCCCGTCGCCAAGCCCGCGCCGCCAGCCGCACCCGCGGCGAAGACGCCCGCCCCCCGGCCGCCGCTGGAGCAGCTGTTCGCGGAGCTGAAGGCGGCGCCCACCACCGAGGACGCCAAGCCGATCGAGGACGAGCTGCTGGCCCAGTTCGAGCAGTCGGGCAGCGCCACGGTCGATC
Organism: Rhizomicrobium sp.; assembly: GCA_035499995.1. GTDB lineage: Bacteria > Pseudomonadota > Alphaproteobacteria > Micropepsales > Micropepsaceae > Rhizomicrobium. The sequence goes on from DATJXR010000035.1 coordinate 3,650, forward strand.
TGCTGATGACGCGCGCGCAGGCCGCGCTCGCCGCCGGCGACCGCAAGATGGCCCGCCAGCTCATCGATTCCATCACCGACATCGCGCCCGATTTCGCCGAAGCCTGGCACCGCCGCGCCGTCCTGCAGCAGGATTCGGGCGACGACGAGGGCGCGATGATCTCGCTCCAGCGCACGGTGAAGCTGAACCCGCGCGAGTTCCTGGCCTATTCCGAGCTGGGCGGCATGCTGGAGGACTACGGCGACAAGAAAGCCGCGCTCGCCGCCTACCAGAAAGCGCTCGCTCTCGACCCCCAGATCGAAGGTGTCGCCAAACACGTCGAGGAACTGAGCCGCGAGGTCGAGGGGGAGAAGATTTAAGGGGGCGGATCGGCGGTCCTCTTCTAACCTCTCCCTCGAAAGCGGGTCGCACATCCGCCCTCCCCTTGAGGGAGGGCCGACAATTTGCGTAGCGCAGCGAAGCAAATTTCGGGGTGGGGTCATGATTCCGCCGTCTGAGCATTGACCCCACCCCGAAAAATCAGTCGCTGCGCTCCTGATTTTGTCGGCCCTCCCTCAAGGGGAGGGCAGATGGGAGATCGCTTTCGCGGTGTCAAACGCACGGCACCACTCCCCTTCCCCGAAAAACGCTCGCGCGTTTTTCGACCCGCCCACCAGGGGCGGGTTGTTCGCCTTGGGAGGTCATCGGGAAAAGACCTTCAATCAGAACGTGTTATGAACATATTGACGCATTAAACCTAAAGTAGTATATCCTTCCGCCATGACCAAAGGCGACGCCGCCGGGCCGGGTTTCGAGGCCTGCCAGGATGACGACCCGATCGCGGGCCTCATACGCCGCCGCGTGGGCGTGCAGCTCGTCCGGCTGACGGGGGCGGTGCAGGATTGCGGGCGCCGGTCCCGGAAGGCCGTCCTGGATGCCGCCGGCCGGCCGCCCGGCCGCGACGAGATCGCGCTTTTCCTCGCCGACAGCCACCGCGTGGCGCGCCTCATGCGCGCCTCGGCAGACCTGGTGCGCGCGCAGGTGCGGCTTTTCTGGATCCGCGACTACAAGGCGGAATACATCACCCAATATGCCGGCGGCCGGACGGTCCGGAAGACGGTGCCCGCCTTACGCGCCACGCCGCGGGCCGTCGCGAACGCCTGGTTCCTCGCGGAAGCCGCGATGGCCGTCCGGCGGGGGGAGGGGGGGCCCCTCGCGGATGAGGTTCGAATAGAAGGTGCCGGCGAAACGCCGGAGGCCCGCCCGGTCAAGCGCAAACGGGGCGGCCAGCCGGGCAATTCCAACCGCCGCCGTCACGGCCGCTACAGCCGCGCCTGCATCGGCCGCCGGGCCGAGCTCACGGCATTGCTGGCGCGGACGCGGCGGCTGACGGCCACGCTGCGCCTCGCCGCGAGGCTCAGGGATATCGCGGAAGGAAGAGAAGCGGCGGCGAAGTGCGGCTCCGCCCTTGCGTCGCCGCTGCCTCCGCGGACCGCCTCACATGTTCGGCTGCACCGGGAACTGGATCACCACGCGCTTCTGCCCCGTGGCCGGCTGGCTAAAGGTGGCGCTGCGGGTGTCGCCCTTGCCGCCGTCCTGGCGCGTCAGCGTCGCCTCGACCTTGTAGGTCGCGTTGTCCGGCGTGCGGAACAGCACCCAGGAGCCGGGGCAGTCGAAGCTCGCCAGCGCCTTGCCGCCTTTCGACAGCTCGATATGCGCGCCCGCCAGGTACTGCGCGCCGCCGTTCGAGAACTCCACGCGGATGGGATAATCCTTCCAGGCGGGATTGTCCTGCGAACTGCCGATGCCGGTGCAGACGGTTTCGACGCCGTTCATGGTCACCGGATTGTCCATGGCCATCGGGTCGGCCTGCGCGGGCCAGAGAAACCCCGCCGCGCCGCCCGCGATCACCGCCGCCACCGCCAGATGAACGTATTTCATGATCTTCTCCCGACCATGCGCGCGCCATCGCGCGCATACCGATTGCTCCGACATGGAAACGCACAGCCCGGCACATCGGTGCCGGGACAAATGTGCTTTTTCGGGGTGGGCCATGCATTGAGACAGATCAACGGCTTAGCCGGGCGCTTACGATGTCTGCGTCCCGCGCATGGGCGAATCGTGCACAAGGGCGGCACCCCATCCGGAGACGCCCATGCTCACGCTTCATCAGATGCAGATGTCCGGCAATTGCTACAAGGTCCGGCTCGCCGCCCGCCAGCTCGCCATCCCGCTCGCGCTGAAGGATTATGGGCTGCACGACGGCGCCACGCGCAAGCCGGACTTCCTCGCCAGGAATCCCAACGGCCGCGTGCCGCTGCTGGAATTCGACGACGGCCGCACCCTGGCGGAATCGGGCGCGATCCTGTTCCATCTTTCCGAGGGCACGCATCTTCAGCCTACGGACAAATGGGACCGCGCGCGGATGATGCAGTGGATGTTCTTCGAGCAGTACAGCCACGAGCCCCATGTGGCGGTGGCCCGCTTCCTGAGGAGCTACGCCACGCCCGAGCTGCTGGCGCGCCGCAAGCCGGACTGGACCAGGCTGATGGCGGAGGGCAATGCGGCGCTCGCGGTGATGGAAGGCCATCTCGCGGCGCACGACTGGTTCGCCGGCCCGCGCTATTCCATCGCCGACATCGCGCTCTACGCCTACACCCACTGCGCGGAGGAGGGCGGCTTCACGCTCGCCGATTACCCCGCGATCGGGCGCTGGATGGCGCGGGTCGCCGCCGAAAAGGGCCATATTCCCCTGTCCGCGGCGTGACAGGCTTGCGGATGAGGCGCGATGCGCCTATATCCGCGCCGTCGAGGCCGCGTGGACTGACGAGAACAAGTTTTCTGCGCGTCCGACCGATGCTCCGCAGGACGGAGCAATGGCCTGGAGTGACGACGACGCTTTTCCTGGAAGAAAGCCGCGGCAACGACAAACGCGTTTGGCATGGTGCGAAGCGCGTCCCTCAATGCTTTCAGGAGAAAGCCTAAAATGTCGACGACCGGTCAGGTCAAATTCTTCAACACCACGAAGGGCTTCGGATTCATCGCGCCGGAAGGCGGCGGAAAGGACGTGTTCGTGCACGTCACCGCCGTGCAGGCCGCGGGTCTTCGCGGGCTCAACGAGGGTCAGCGCGTCAGCTTCGACATCGAAGCCGACAAGCGCGGCCCCAAGGCCGTCAACCTCAAGCTGGTCTGAGATCGGCGAAAGACATGGCGGCGGCGCGGAGAGCGATCTCCGCGCCGTCTTCATTTCGCCGGCTGCCAGAGCTCGACCTTGTTGCCGTCCGGATCCATGAGCCACGCGAACAGGCCCATTTCGCCTTCGTCGGCCCGCTTCAGGATCGCGACGCCCCTGGCCTCGAGCTGCGCGATGAAGCCGTCGAGATCGTCGACCGCGAAGTTGATCATGAACGGCTTGCCGGACGGCGCGAAGTAGCCCGTGTCCGCCGCGAAGGGCGACCACACCGCGAAAGCCGGCCCGCCATCGTTCCTGACCATCGCGCCGCCCCAGCTCTCGATGGCAAGGCCGAGGGTCTCGCCGTACCAGGCCGCCAGCGCCCTGGGATCCTTCGCCTTGAAGAAGACGCCGCCGATTCCGGTGATGCGTGCCATGTGATGCTCCGTGCGAGGCGATTCAGCGTACACTGGAACGCGTCTGGATTCGAAGGGGACCGGCATGGACATCGCGCGCAGGCTGACGGCGGAATTCCTGGGGACGTTCTGGCTGGTGCTGGGCGGCTGCGGCGCCGCGGTGCTGGCGGCCGGCGTGCCCAATCTCGGCATCGGCTATGCCGGCGTGGCGCTCGCCTTCGGGCTCAGCGTGCTGACCGCGGCCTATGCGTTCGGCCACATCTCGGGCGCCCACTTCAACCCGGCGGTGACCTTCGGCCTCTTCGCCGCCGGCCGCTTCTCCGGGCGGGACGTCGTGCCGTACTGGATCGCCCAGCTCGCCGGCGCGGCCGCCGCCGGCGCGGTGCTCTACGCCATCGCGAGCGGGCTTGCCGATTTCGACGCGTCGGACGGCTTCGCGTCCAACGGCTACGGCGCGCACTCGCCGCAGGGCTATCCGCTCGAGGCGGCGCTGCTCTGCGAGGCCGTGATGACCTTCATGTTCGTGATGGTGATCCTGGGCGCGACCTCGATGCGCGCGCCCGCGGGCTTCGCGCCGCTGGCGATCGGGCTCGCGCTCACGCTCATCCATCTGGTGTCGATCCCGGTGACCAACACGTCGGTGAATCCGGCGAGGTCCACGGGCGTGGCGCTGTTCCAGGGCGGCTGGGCCTTGGCGCAGCTCTGGGCCTTCTGGCTCGCGCCGCTGGCCGGCGCGGGCATCGCGGGCCTGGTCAACCGCTGGCTCGGCGGCGAGGAATCCACGCCGGTGGCGGCGAAGATGTAGCCGCCTTGTTTTTGCCGGAGCCGCGCCGTCTTATGGTTTCGGCATCCGGCAAGGCACGGCATTGGGTTATCAGGGTCCGCAGCACTTTCTCGACGGCGACGCGCTCAGGCGCGACCTCACCGCGCTGGCGCATGCGCAGCCCGACCGGGCAAAGCTGCGCAAGGCGGCGCTGGCGCACCTGAAGGCGGTGCTCGCGGCGTCGCGCGGCGCGGTGGAGGCGCAGGCCGAGGCCGGCGCGATGCACGGTCTGGAAGCCGCGCGCGCGCTCAGCGACATCCACGACACGCTGCTCCAGGTGCTCTACGATTTCGCCACCAAGCACTTCTACTACGCGCAGAACCCGACCCAGGCCGAGCGGCTCGCCATCGTCGCCACCGGCGGCTACGGCCGCGCCCAGATGGCGCCGTTCTCCGACGTCGATCTCCTGTTCCTGAGGCCCTACAAGCAGACGGCCTGGGGCGAGAGCGTGATCGAGTTCATCCTGCACATGCTGTGGGATCTGGGCTTCAAGGTGGGACACGCCACGCGCTCGCTGGCGGAATGCGTGCGCCTCGCGCGGCAGGATTCCACGATCCGCACGGCGCTGCTCGAGGCGCGCTTTCTGTGGGGCGAGCGCAAGCTCTTCGACGAGCTGCGCAAGACCTTCTGGAGCGACATCGCCGCGAAGACGGGACAGGAGTTCGTCGAAGCCAAGCTCGGCGAGCGCGACGGCCGCCACGTGCGCCAGGGCGAGAGCCGCTATCTCGTCGAGCCCAACATCAAGGACGGCAAGGGCGGGCTGCGCGACCTGCAGACGCTGTTCTGGATCGGCAAATACCTTTACCGCGTGGACGATCCCGCCGACCTCGTCGGCCACGGCGTCTTCACGCGCGAGGAATACCGCCTCTTCGCCGAGGCCGAGGCGTTCCTGTGGGAGGTGCGCTGCCACCTGCACTGGACGGTGGGCCGCGCGGAGGAGCGGCTGTCGTTCGACGTGCAGCCGGAGCTCGCGCGCCGCCTCGGCTTCACCGGCGCGAGCCAGCGCCGCGCCGTGGAAGCCTTCATGCGGGCCTATTTCCGCGTTGCCAAGGACGTGGGCGATCTCACGCGCATCTTCTGCGCCGCGCTCGAGGAGCAGAACAAGAAGCCGCGGCCGTCGCTGACGCGGCTCCTGCCGGGCTTCCTCAAGCCGCGCACCGGCGGCGAGGATTTCTACGTGGAGAACGGCCGGCTCAACGCGCGCGCCGGAATCTTCCGCCACGATCCGGTCAACCTGATCCGCATCTTCCATACCGCCGACGCCAAGGGCGTGGACGTGCATCCCGACGCCGTGCGCACCATCACCCGCTCGCTCGGCCTGATCGACGACCGCCTGCGCGAGGATGCCGAGGCCAACCGGCTGTTCCTGGAGATTCTCACCTCGCGCCGCGATCCGGAGCGCACGCTGCGCTGGATCAACGAGGCCGGCGTGCTCGGCCGCTTCGTGCCGGCCTTCGACCACGCCGTGGGGCTGATGCAGTTCAACATGTACCACCACTACACGGTCGACGAGCACCTGATCCGCGCGGTGGGCAACATCGCCGCGATCGACCGCGGCGAGCTGCGCGAGGACCATCCGCTGTCGACGGAAGTGATCAAGCGCATCAAGTCGCGCGAGGCGCTCTACGTGGCGATCCTGCTGCACGACATCGCCAAGGGCCTGCCGGGCGATCACTCGGCGGTGGGCGCCGATATCGCGGAGAGCCTGGGCCCGCGGCTCGGCCTGTCGGCGGCGGATACGGCCTCGGTGTCGTGGCTGGTGAAGAACCACCTGGTGATGAGCGACGTGGCCCAGAAGCGCGATCTCGCCGATCCCAAGACGGTGCGCGACTTCGTTGCCGCCGTGCAGTCGCCGGAGATGCTGCGCCTGCTGCTGGTCCTGACGGTGGCCGATATCCGCGCGGTGGGCCCCGGCGTGTGGAACGGCTGGAAAGGCCAGCTGCTGCGCGAACTCTACTACGAAGCGGAAGCGCTGATGAGCGGCGGCGACACGGTGCCCGCGCGCGCCGCCCGCATCGACGCCGCCAGGCAGAAGCTTGCCGCGAGGCTCGCCGATCTTCCCGAGGACCGGCGCGCCCGTGCGCTCATGCGCCACTACGATTCCTACTGGCTCGCCTTCAACGACGCGATGCTGGAGCACAATGCGCGCCTCGCCGCGGAAGCCGATGCGAAAGGCGAGCTGCTCGCGCTCTCGGCGGAGAGCGACGATTTCCGCGACGTGACGGAGATCGTGATCTACACGCCCGACCATCCAGGCCTGTTCTCCAAGCTCGCCGGCGCCATCGCCGTGTCGGGCGGCTCCATCGTGGACGCCAAGGCCTTCACAACGACCGACGGCTTCGCGCTGGACGTGTTCTCGGTGCAGGACGCCGAGGGCGGGCCGTTCGGCGATCCCGCGCGGGTGGCGCGGCTGCGCGCGACGATCGCCAAGGTGCTGTCGGGCGAAATCCGCCCGCGCAACGTGCTCGCGACACGCACCCGCAAGGCCCGGACCGGCGCCTTTGCGGTGCGCCCGCGCGTGAGCTTCGACAACGAGGCCTCGACCACCGCCACAGTGCTGGAAGTGGAGGGCCTCGACCGCCAGGGTCTGCTCTACGACGTGACCCACGCCATATTCGCGGCCAATCTGTCGATCTCCTCCGCCATCATCGCAACCTATGGCGAGCGGGCGATCGACGTCTTCTACGTGCGCGACGTGTTCGGCCACAAGATCACCCATCCCGAGAGGCTCGAAGCCATCCAGGAAAAGGTCATGGCGGCGCTGGAGGGGGATGGGCTTGAAGCGCGCCAGCCTTTGAGGGCATAAGGCGCGCCTTCCAGAGAGACGACGTGCCATGACCACCCATCCCCAGCTCGTCCTGTCCGGCATGCAGCCCACCAACACGCTGCACCTCGGCAATTATCTGGGTGCGCTGAAGAACTGGGTGCGCATGCAGAACGAGATGCCCTGCCTGTTCTGCGTGGTGGACATGCACGCGCTCACGCAGGATTCCGGCTACGCGCTGCCGGCCGATGTGCGTCGCGCCACCCGCGAGGTCGCCGCGGCCTACATCGCCGCGGGCGTCGATCCGAAGCGCACGCCCATCTTCAACCAATCGCGCGTGCCCGAGCATGCGGAGCTCGCCTGGATCTTCAACTGCGTGGCGCGGCTCGGCTGGCTCGACCGCATGACCCAGTTCAAGGAGAAGACGGGCAAGCACAAGGAGCGCGCGAGCGTCGGCCTCTACACCTATCCGGTGCTGATGGCCGCCGACATCCTCGTCTACAAGGCGACGCACGTGCCGGTGGGCGAGGATCAGAAGCAGCACCTGGAGCTGGCGCGCGACATAGCGCAGAAGTTCAACAACGATTTCGGCGTGCCGGATTACTTCCCGTTGCCGGAGCCGGTGATCGTCGGGCCCGGCACGCGGGTGATGAGCCTGCGCGACGGCACCAGGAAGATGTCCAAGACCGACGAGTCCGACAATTCGCGAATCAACCTGACGGACGATGCCGACGCCATCGCGCAGAAGATCAGGAAGGCGAAGACCGACCCGCATCCCCTGCCTGAGACCGGGAAGGGCCTCGAGGGCAGGCCCGAGGCGGAGAACCTGGTGGCAATCTACGCCGGTCTCGCGGACAAGAAGATCGCCGACGTGCTGGCGGAGTTCGGCGGCCGGCAATTCTCGGCCTTCAAATCCGCGCTGGCGGAGCTGGCGGTGGAGAAGCTCAGGCCCATTGCCGCCGAAATGCGCCGGCTGATGGCGGATGAGGCCGAGATCGACCGCGTGCTCGCAGCCGGCGCCGCGCGCGCCTCGGCCATCGCCGCGCCGGTCATGACCGACATCAAGCGGCAGGTCGGCTTTGTGGTCTGAGCGCGCCCGGCTAGATTGAGGCGGCAAACCTCAAGGCCCCAAGGCCTCCAAGCCATGGAGTTCGAACAGTCCGTCCGCGCGCAATGGCGCGCCGTGCGCGCGCATCTCGCCGAATTGTGGACGCGCGCCGGCCTGTCCGCGGGCCGCGCCGCCGAGGCGGGCCGCGACGCCATCGGCCATCCGCGCGCCGGGCCTGTGGCGCGCATCGCGCTCGGCGCGGTGCTGGTGCTGTTCGTGCTCTATCCGGCGCTGGCGTGGTGGCACTCCACCATCGACGACGATCTCGCCTTCACGGGCAAGGCGCCGCGGCCGGGAATGAGCCATGCGGTGGCCGCCGCCGCCGCCCTGATCTCGCGCGAAATCCACAAGAACGGCTGGACTGCAAATGCGCCATGGTTCTCGCCCTACGCGCTGCTGGACGACATGCCCAACTATCAGACCGGCATCGTCGAAGCCCTGGCCAATGTCGTGTACGGCCTCAACGACCGCAAGCCGGACGATACGCTTGAGGCCGCCGGCGACCTGCTGCACTACCGGCCGGATGCGTGGCTGTGGAATTCCTCGGCCTCGCAATACCGGCTGGGCGCCAGGGACTTGCGGGAGTTCAACGCGAGACTTGCGAGCGGGCAGGCGGCGCTCGACAGAAGCGCGCCGGCGCTGGCCGGCCTTCTCGACCGCGTGGCGGCCGATCTGGACGCGACCTCCGCCACCTTGAGCAGCTACGTCTCCACGGAATCGGGCTGGCCGTTCGATACCGGCAGCGACGATCTCTTCTACAGGGCCAAGGGCAGGCTCTATGCCTACGACATCGTGCTGCACGGGCTCGGCGCCGACTATTCCGCCGCGCTGGCGGCCCGCGGCCTGACGCGGCAGTGGTCGCAGATGCTCCAGGCGTTCGACGCCGCGGCGCACCTGCGGCCATGGATGGTGATGAACGGCGCTCCCGACAGCGCGCTTTTCGCCTGCACGCTTTGCGGCGAGGGCTTCTATGTCGAACGCGCGCGTGACGAGATGCGCGCAATCCACGATAGTCTCATGCCATGACCGGAACCGTCCTCGTCACCGGCGCCGCACGGCGCCTCGGCCGCGCCATCGCGCTCGACCTCGCCCGCGACGGCTGGGACGTGGCGATCCACTACAATTCCTCCGACGCCGACGCGCAGAGCGCGGCGGAGGAGGCGCGCAAGGCCGGCCGCAATGCCACGACCGTGAAGGCCGACCTGGCGGATGAAGATGCCACGCGCGACATCGTCGCGCGCGCCTCGGCCGGGATCGGCCCGCTCACCGCCCTGGTGAACAGCGCCTCGCTGTTCGAGAACGACACCTGGGAGAGCGCCACGCGCGAGAGCTGGTCCGCCCACATGCAGGTGAACCTGCGCGCGCCGTTTCTGCTCTCGCAGGCTTTCGCGCGCCAGCTTCCCGCGGGTGCGGAAGGCGCCATCGTCAACCTTCTGGATCAGCGGCTGTTCAAGCCCGATCCGCAATTCCTGTCCTATGGCGTGAGCCGGGCGGGGCTCCATTGGCTCACCACCACGCTCGCGCAGGCGCTGGCGCCGCGCATCCGCGTCAACGCGGTGGCCCCCGGTCCCACGCTGAAGGCCGCGGCGCAGAGCCCGGCGCATTTCGTCAGGGAGCGGCAATCGACCGTCCTGGGCCGCGGCTCCGATCCCGGCGATATTTGCGGTGCCGTGCGTTATCTTCTGGGCGCCCGGGCCGTGACGGGCCAGACCATTGTGGTCGACGGCGGCCAGCATCTGATCTGGAAACTGCAGGACACCGCGTGATGGCGCCCAACGTTCACCCGTTTCGCATCGCCGACGCCCAGAAGGCCGTGCGCCACGTCTTCATCCGCAACCTCGAAGTGCTGGCGCATATCGGCGTCTATGGCCACGAGCAGGGCAAGCTTCAGCCGGTGCGCATCAACGTCGACCTCGCCGTGGAGGACGCCGCAGCGATCGAGGACAGGCTGGAGAAGGTCGTGGACTACGGCGCCATCGATTCCGCGATCCGCTCCATCATCGCCAAGGGCCACATCAATCTCGCCGAGACGCTGGCGGAGCGCATCGCCCAGGCCTGTTTCGCCGACGGCCGCGTGAAGACCGCGCGGGTGCGGGTGGAGAAGCTGCACGCGCTGCCCGGCGCGGAGTCGGGTGGCGTGGAGATCGAGCGCCACCGGCCCTCCTGATCCTGCCGAATTGACTGCCATGTGATCTGTCAAGGGCTTGCGCGATTGCGTCCGCTTCGTGACAGTGCCCCCGCTTTTCCGGTGGGGATATCCTTGAGCGACGACAACGCGTCCGCCGCGGCGCCCAGATCGACGGCGACCTTTCTCGGCCATCCCATCGGGCTTGCCTGGCTGTCCTCCTCGGAGTTCTGGGAGCGCTTCTCCTATTACGGGATGCAGACGCTTCTGGTGCTCTATCTCACCAAGTACCTGCTGCTACCGGGCCATATCGAGCAGGTGATCGGCTACGATGCGTTCCGCCACCTGATCGCGTGGGCCTATGGCACGCAATCGCAGATGGCGCTGGCCTCGAACACGGCGCAGGCCTATGCGAGCCTGGTCTATCTGACGCCGCTGCTGGGCGGGCTTCTGGCCGACCGCGTCTTCGGCCGCACGCCCACCGTCACGGTGGGCGCGATGCTGATGGTGCTGGGAAGCTTCCTGCTCGCGCTGAACGCGACATTCCTGATCGCCCTTGCGCTGCTTCTGATCGGCGTCGGCTGCTTCAAGGGCAACATCGCCAGCCAGGTCGGCGATCTCTACAAGATCGACGACCCGCGCCGCGCCGACGGTTTCCAGATCTACTTCCTCGGCATCCAGCTCGCGGTGATCATATCCCCGATCATCTGCGGCTATCTCGGCCAGCGGGTCGACTGGCATCTGGGTTTCGTGGGCGCAGGCGTGGGAATGGTCGTGGGCCTGGCGATCTACATCGCCGGTCGCAAGACGTTCCCGCCAGAACCGCTGCGCAAGACCGGCGATCATGTCGAGCGCCCGCCGCTCAGCGGCCGCGATATCGCGGCCGTGGTGCTGCTGGTGGCGCTGCTGCCCGTGCTGGCGCTCTCTATCGTGGGCAACCAGGAGATCTTCGACGCCTATCTGGTCTGGGGCGACCGCACATTCGAGAAAGTCTTCTTCGGCTTCGACATGCCCATCACCTGGATCGTGTCGGTGGACGCCATTGTCAGCACCGTCACGATGGTGGGGGTGATCGCGTTCTGGCGCTGGTACGGCAAGCGCTGGAAGGAGCCGGACGAGATCACCAAGATCGTCATCGGCGTGTCGATCAGCGCGCTGGGGCCGCTGGTGTTGGCCTATTGCGGCGCCGTGGCCGCCGAGACGCATGCCCGCGTGCCGCTGTTCTGGGCGCTGGGATTCCACCTGCTCAACGACATCGGATTTGCAAACGTGCTGCCGGTGGGTCTTGCGCTCTATTCCCGTGCTGCGCCGAAGGGAATGGGCGGCATGATGATCGCCGTATATTACATCCACCTCTTCATCGGGAACCTCCTGACCGGCTATCTCGGCGGTCTGTTGGGCACCATGTCGGATGCGCGGTTCTGGCTGATGCATGTCGTGCTGATGGCGATCTCGGCGGCGATTCTTCTGGTGGTGCGCCTGCTGTTCGCGCATCTGGTGGCGCCCTCGTCGGCGGATGTCCGGCCGGCGGCCGCATAGCGCGCACGCGCCCTTGCATCCGCCGGAAAGCGCTATAGTTGATGGCGCATGAGCGACGCATCCGTTCCACTCAAGGGCCCGGCCCGCATCCAGGCCTATCTCAAGACGCTCCCGGACGGCCCGGGCGTCTACCGCATGCTGAACGACAAAGGCGAGGTGCTCTATGTCGGCAAGGCCAAGAGCCTGAAGAAGCGCGTCACGTCCTACGCCCGCGGCGCCGTCCACAGCGACCGGCTCACCCGCATGATCGCCGAGACGGCGGAGATGATCTTCGTCACCACGGCCAGCGAGATCGAGGCGCTGCTGCTGGAATCCAACCTGATCAAGCGGCTGAAGCCGCGCTACAATGTCTCCTATCGCGACGACAAATCCTTTCCCAACATCCTGCTCAGGCAGGATCACGCTTACCCGCAGCTCCTGAAGCACCGCGGCGCCAAGACCGCCAAGGGCGTCTATTTCGGACCGTTCGCGAGCGCCGGCGCGGTGAACCGCACGCTCAATACCCTGCAACGGGCCTTCCTGCTGCGTTCCTGCTCGGATTCGGTGTTCGAGTCCCGCACGCGGCCGTGCCTGCTGTTCCAGATCAAGCGCTGCAGCGCGCCCTGCGTCGGCCGCATCGGCCAAACGGGCTACCGGGAACTGGTGGAGGAAGCCGAACTGTTCCTGGCCGGCAGGAGCCGCGCCGTGCAGGATCGCCTCGCCGCCGACATGAGCGGCGCCTCCGAAGCGCTCGATTTCGAGCGCGCCGCCCGCCTGCGCGACCGCATCCGCGCCATGAGCCACGTGCAATCGAGCCAGGGCATCAATCCGTCGACATTCGCGGAGGCCGACGTGTTCGCGGCCTTCTCGCAGGGCGGCGAGACCTGCGTGCAGGTCTTCTTCTTCCGCGCCGGGCAGAACTGGGGCAACCGGCCCTACTTCCCGCGCCACGACCGCGACCTGCCGCTGGCCGACGTGCTGGAAAGCTTCATCGGCCAGTTCTACGACGAACGTACCGCGCCCAGGCTCATCCTTGCGTCCGAAGACCTGCCCAGCGCGGCGCTTCTGGCCGAAGCCCTGTCGCTGCGCGCGGAGCACAAGGTCGAGATCTCCACGCCCCGGCGCGGCGAGAAGCGGGAAATCGTGGAGATGGCGCTCGCCAACGCGCGCGAGCAGCTCGCCCGCCGCATGGCGGAGAACTCCGCCCAGCGCGAATTGCTGGAAGGCGTCGCCGAAGCCTTCGGTCTCGATGCGCCGCCGCGCCGCATCGAGGTCTACGACAACTCGCACATCCAGGGTTCGAACGCGCTGGGCGGCATGATCGTGGCGGGGCCGGACGGGTTCGAGAAGGGCGAGTACCGCAAGTTCAACATCAAGGACAAGGAGATCGCGCCCGGCGACGACTACGGCATGATGCGGGAGGTCCTGACGCGCCGCTTTTCGCGCCTGGTGAAAGAGAGCGAGGACGTGCGCACCAAGTGGCCGGATGTGGCGCTGATCGACGGCGGACCGGGACAATTGGCGGTGGCGCAGAGCGTTTTGGAAGACCTCGGCGTGGAGGACGTGCTCCTGGTCGGCATCTCCAAGGGGCCGGACCGCGACGCCGGCCGCGAGCATTTCTACATGGCCGGCCGCGAGCCGTTCCGCCTCGATCCCAGGAGCCCCGTGCTCTACTACCTGCAGCGGCTGCGCGACGAGGCGCATCGTTTCGCCATCGGCAGCCACAGGAAGAAGCGCTCCAAGGCCATCGGTGCCAATCCGCTGGACGAGATCGCGGGCGTGGGCGCGGGCCGCAAGCGCGCCTTGCTGCAGCACTTCGGATCGGCCAAGGCGGTGTCGGCGGCGAGCCTGACCGATCTCGAATCGGTGGGCGGCGTGAGCCGGACGCTGGCGAAAAAGATCTACGATTTCTTCCATCCGGGCGCGTGACACCTTAGAGTGACCGGATGTTTCGCCTTCCCAACGCTATCACCATCAGCCGGATCCTCCTGGTGCCGGTCTTCGCGGTCGCCTACGTGTTGCCGGGCGACGGCTGGCGCATCGTCGCGTTCGTGACGTTCTGCATCGCCGGGCTCTCGGACGCGCTGGACGGGCTGGCCGCGCGCCGGCTCAACGCGGGCTCCGATTTCGGGCGCATGCTGGATCCCATCGCCGACAAGATCCTCGTCGCCGTGGCGCTGATGATGCTGGTGGCCGAGGGCAATGTGCAGCAGTTCAAGCAGTTCAATCTGGAGCCCAGCCTGCAGAGCCTGCTCAAGCTGGTGCCCGCGCTGGTGATCCTCACGCGCGAGATCCTGGTGTCGGGGCTGCGGGAGTTCTTGGCGGGCGCGTCCGTCAGCGTGCCCGTCACGGCGGTGGCCAAGCTCAAGACGACCATCCAGATGATCGCCATCGGCGCCTTCATCCTCGCGCCCGTCGCGGCGCGCCACCTGCCGGACGTGCTGGGCATGAGCTACAGCGCGGCCGCCTATGCCGGCCTGTGGATCGCCGCCGGCCTCACGGTCGCGACTGGCTATGTCTATTTCCGCGCTGGCCTTGCGCATCTGAAGCGCGGAGTCGGCGCATGACGCTGCTCTACTTCGCCTGGGTGCGGCAGAAGGTGGGGCGGAGCGAAGAGACGGTCGATCTGCCGCAAGGCGTGAGCAGCGTGAGCGGCCTGTTGGCGTGGTTGCGCGCGAGAGGTGGCGGCTATGCGGACGCGTTTGCCGATCCCGCTCGGCTGCGCTGCGCCGTGAACCGGGAGCATACCTCTTTTGACGCGCCCGTCGGCGCGAACGACGAAGTCGCGTTCTTTCCTCCGGTGACCGGGGGATGATCGCGATCCGCGTTCAGGAGGAGGATTTCGACCTCGCGGCCGAGGCCGCGAAGCTGCGGGAGGGGGCCACGGGCGCCATCGCCACCTTCACAGGCGTCGTCCGCGGCGACGCCTCGCTGTCGCTGGAGCATTATCCGGGCATGACCGAGCGGGAGATCGCCCGCCATGTCGAGGACGCGCGCGCGCGCTGGCCGATCCAGGGCGTGACGGTCATCCACCGCATCGGCCATCTTCCCCCGGGCGCGAACATCGTCCTGGTCGCGGTGGCTTCGGCGCATCGCGAGGCCGCGTTCCGCGCCTGCGAATTCCTGATCGACTATCTCAAGACGCGAGCGCCGTTCTGGAAGCAGCAGGGCGGCGACTGGGTCGAGGCCCGGGAGTCGGACGAGGCCGCGCTCGACAAGTGGCGGTGATCAGCGTCCGCCGATGAACGCCACGCGCAGCATGTTGGTCGCGCCCGGCGTGCCCAGCGGCACGCCGGCGGTGATGACGATCTTCTCGCCCGCCGCGGCGAAGTCTTCCCGGTAGGCGATGCTGGAAGCCCGCACGACCATGTCGTCGAGGTCGTGGGCGTCCTCGGTGTGGACGCAATGGACGCCCCAGGCGATCGCAAGCCGGCGCGCGGTCTGCTCCAGCGGCGTCAGCGCAACGATCGGCACCTCCGGCCGCTCGCGCGCCGCGCGCAAGGCCGTGGAGCCGGTCTTGGTCCAGCACACGATCGCCCTGGCGTGGATGGTGTGCGCCACGTCGTGCACCGCCGAAAGGATTGCGTCGGGCGTCGTCTCTTCCGGCGCGCTGCGCTGGGCGTCGAGGAAGGACTGATAGAGCGGTCCGCCTTCGACCGCCGCCGCGATGCGATCCATCATCGAAACGGCCTCGATGGGATGCTTGCCGGTCGCCGTTTCCGCGGAAAGCATCACGGCGTCGGCGCCGTCGAACACGGCGGTTGCGACGTCGGAGACCTCCGCGCGCGTCGGCGCCTCGGATTCGATCATGGATTCCAGCATCTGGGTCGCCACAACCACGGGCTTGCCCGCCCGCCTTGCCGCGCGCGTGATCTCCTTCTGGCGGCCGGGAACGGCTTCCAGCGGAAGCTCGACGCCGAGGTCGCCGCGCGCCACCATCAGGGCGTCGGCGAGCTCGATGATCTGCGGCAGGGTCTCCAGCGCCTTGGGCTTCTCGATCTTGGCGAGCACGCCGGCGCGCCCGTTCACGATCTTGCGCAGTTCCGCCACGTCGTCCGGCCGCTGCACGAAGGAGAGCGCGATCCAGTCCACACCCAGCGCGAGGGCGGCACCGAGGTCGGCGTGGTCCTTGTCCGTCATGGCCGAGAAGGGCAGGAGGGTGTCGGGAAGATTGACGCCCTTCTTGTCCCTGGCGACGCCGCCGACCTCCACGATGGCCTCGGCGGAGTCGGCCTTTGCCGCGAACGTGCGCAGCCGGATGCGCCCGTCGTCGATCATCAGCCCGTGCTTCTGCTTCAGCGCCGCGAACACTTCGGCGTGCGGGATGGGCAGGACCCCGGGGTCGCCGGAGGAACCGGCGCGGATCAGATGGATGCGCTCGCCGTCCGTCAGCGTCACCGCGCCGCCCGGAAGCGAGCCAAGGCGGATCTTCGGACCCTGGAGGTCCACAAGGACGCCCACGGGCCGGCCCACCTGGGATTCGAGGGCACGCACAAGGCCGTGCAGCTCGCGCAGGCGGTCATGCGACGTGTGGCTCATGTTGATGCGGAACACATCCGCGCCCGCGTCGAACAGCGCCCTGAGCGTATCCGGCGACGAGGAGGAAGGCCCGACGGTGGCCACGATCTTGGTCTTGCGTCCGCGTCTCATGCTTCAATCCGCGATGTATTTCGTCACGTCCGTGTCGTGGCCCGTGTCGACTTCGTAGAACCCCCGGCGCGCGTAGCCGCGGCCCCCGCAGTCCTCGCGGCCGGCGATGGCGAATTTCTGGGTGTCGGCGACGCAGAATCCGAAGGTGCCGTCCCAGGTGCCGGCGCCGCCATCGCTGGCATAGAGGTAGTAGTAACGCGCGTCCAGCGGGGTCTGGATCAGCCGGGCGCATTTGCCCGGCGCTATGATCCACCACCCTTCGCTGCCCCAGTCGGAGCCGTCGAACCGGCCCAGCGCCACCTTGGCCACGCGTTCGGTCTTGTTGCAGAGCACGAAACCCGCATGCGCCGGGGCGGCGCTCGCGGCAAGAATCGTCAGTGCAACCAGGCAGCGCATCCCCGGGGGTGTCGCGCAAGGCCGCATTGGTGTCAACGCGCGCCTTGTTATGATCCCGTCATGGATGGACCTGCTTTCGAGCGAATTCCCGCGCGCCCGGGCGGCGCGGCGACGGTCTTTGTCTGCGACCACGCCTCGAGCGCGCTTCCCGCCGCCTACGGCACGCTCGGCCTGAAGCCGGAGGATTTCGAGACCCATATCGCGAGCGACATCGGCGCGGCCATCGTCGCCCGTGCCCTCAGCGCGGCTTATGGCAGCGCCGCGGTCCTGGCCCGCTGGTCCCGGCTGCTGATCGATCTCAACCGCGGGGAGGATGACCCCACGCTGGTCGTGAAGCTGTCCGATGGCCGGATCATCCCCGGCAACCGCGATGCCGGGCCCGAGGAGGTCGCAAGGCGCGTGGCGGAATTCCACGCGCCCTATCACGCCGCCATCGCCCGCGAAATTTCGGCGGCTGGCGGCGTGCCCATCGTCGTCTCGATCCACAGCTTCACGCCGGTCTGGAAGGGCTTCCGCCGCCCCTGGGAGATCGGGGTGCTGTGGGACCGAGACGACAGGCTCGCCAGGCCGCTGCTGGCAGCCCTCTCTCGCGCCGGCTTCGTCACGGGCGACAATGAGCCCTATTCGGGCGAGCTCGAGAACGATTGCCTGTATCGCCACGGCACGATGAACGGGCTGCCGCACGTCCTGATCGAGATCCGCCAGGACCTCGTCGCGGCGGAGCCTGCCGCGCGCGCCATCGCCGCCCGCCTGAGGCCCATTCTGGACGAGGCCATCGTGGCGATGGGCCCGCCCGCAATCCGCTATACTCGTCCGCTCAAGGGAAAGACCACAATGGACGAATGCACACGAACCGAGCTCGAAGCCGCCGCTTTCCGCAGGCTGGTGGCCCATCTGCGCGCCCGCACGGATGTGCAGAACATCGACCTGATGAATCTCGCGGGCTTCTGCCGCAACTGCCTGGGCGACTGGTATCGCGAGGCCGCCGCCGCGAAAGGCATCGCGCTCGACAAGGATGCCGCGCGCGAGATCGTCTACGGCATGGCGCCGGCCGAATGGAAGGCGCGCTACCAGAAAGAGGCCTCGCCCGAGCAGACGGCGGCCTTCGCGAAAAGCAAACATACCCACAGCTAAGCCCGTTGCGCGCGGATGGGGCCGCGGGCTAGGGTCCGCGCCCTTCGCACATCCGGGATCCGTCATGGCCAAGAGCGGCTTCGCAAAGGAACACCTGAAATCCTTCATCGAGCGCATCGAGCGGCTCGAGGAGGAGAAGTCGGCGCTGGCCGCCGACATCCGCGAAGTCTATTCCGAGGCCAAGGGGCAGGGCTTCGACACCAGGATCATGCGCAAGGTGGTGGGCCTCAGGAAGCTCGACACGGCCGACCGGCAGGAGCAGGACGCCATCCTCGATCTCTACATGACGGCTCTCGGCATGCGGCGCTGAGCACGGGCCTGATTCGATCATTACTTGTCTGTATTTGGGCCGACTTATCCCCAATTCCGTCCGTGACGGCGGTCACGCGCCACCCGTCCGCCGAATATTGTAGCATCGCGTGACCATTGCCGGGGGCGGGACCGTGTGGCCGTTCGGGAAGAAGGACAAGAGCTCGCTTCGCAAGGATGCAAGTCTCGAAGAGCGGCGGATCGCGGAACGCTTTCGTGAAATCCTCGCCGCCGAGCACGAGAACATCGCGGCGCGCCGAAGCGCCCACGGCCGCGGCCCCGTTGCGCCCGAAGTGCCGGGCATGGACGAGCGCGGCGAGCTGCCCGTGTTCGACACCGCCGGCGTCGCGCTCTCCGGCGGCGGTATCCGCTCGGCGGCATTCTGTCTGGGCGCCCTGCAGTCGCTGGCGGCGCGGGATCTGATCGGCCAGATCGACTACCTCTCGACGGTGTCCGGAGGCGGTTACACCGGCGCGTCGGTGTCCGCCGCGATGTCGCTGCCGCCGGCGAAAGGGAGCGCGTTCCAGGATTTTCCTTTCGCGGCGCCGCGCGAGTTCCGCGACCGGCCCGCGGTTGGCCATCTGCGGGACTTTTCCAACTACCTTCTGCCGCGCGGTAGCTCTAGCTTCATCGATGCCATCGCCGTCGTGTTGCGCGGGCTCGCGGTCAACATGGTGTTCGTCATCGCGGGGGTCACGTTTCTGGTGTCGGCCACACTGGTCGCCTATCCGGACATCGATACGCTGGGCACCGGAAGCTTCTTGCCGCGCTATTTCGAGGCGTGGTTCGGCCACAACCTCAACGCAACGGTCGGGCCCTGTCCGTTCGCCCTGACGGGGTGGGTCGCGCTGCTGCTCGGGATCTACATGATTGCATGGGGCCTGTGGCGGTCTCTCACGACATCGCCGGGATCGGATGTGCGTGGCGGCTGGATCGTGGGCGCCCGCCGGCTCGCCATTCTCCTGATCGTGGTGGCGGCGCTCGATCTGCAACCCGTCGCGATCGATACGCTGCGCCAGTGGAGCGCCGAATGGCAGGCCAAGGGGTTTGCCGGATGGTTCGCCACGATCACCGCGCCATTCGCAGCCGTGGTGGCATTTTTCAGCGACAAGCTCGCGAGCGTGCTGAAGACGGCGGGACAGAGGCAGGACTGGACCGGGTTGATCCAGCGCGTGGCGGCGAAAGCGCTGATCCTTGCCGCCGCCGCCGTTCTGCCTATCCTTTTGTGGCTCCTCTATCTGTCGGCTTTCCTCTGGACCGTCGGATTCACGGAAAATCCGGTGAAACATCCCGGGCTGTTCGGCCTGAACTGGCCGATGCCGGTCTGGGGCACGCCGTGGCTGATGTCCGACACCTGGGCGGTTTTCTGGCTCGCGGCCGTGCTGTGGTCCATCGCCTTCGCGTTCGGGCGCAACGCGAACTCCCTGCACCAGCTCTATCGCGACAAGCTGAGCAAGGCGTTTCTTTTCGATCCGAAGTGGCGCGAAACCTCCGGACCCGACGCCGACGATCTGGTGCCGCGGGACGATTGCAGGCTCACCGATATCGCGCCGGCCACCGGCGGGCCCTACCAGCTGATCAACGCCACCATCAACCTGCAAGGATCGAAATTCGCCAACCGGCGCGGCCGCAACGGCACCTTCTTCCTGTTCAGCGCCGGGCATGTCGGCAGCAGCGTGACGGGCTATGTCGAGACGGCGGAAGTCCAGCGCACGGATCCCCACATCGATCTGGGGTCGGCCATGGCGATCTCCGGCGCGGCGGTGTCCTCGAACATGGGGTCCGCGTCGATCCGCCCGCTCACGCCCACGCTGACATTGCTGAACATCCGGCTCGGCTACTGGATGGTGAATCCAAAATTCTTCCCCAAAGACACGCTGGAGAAACTTGTGAGCCGGACGGTGTCCTATGGCATGAAGATCGCGCCCGGCATCATCGGAAATCCGCTCTACAGGCTGGCCAGCCGGTCGCGCGGCCTGGCCGAATTGATGCCCGCAAACACAGCCGGCACACTCGGCGAACTGGTCCGGCCCTCGCTCCATCAACTCGTTCAGAGCTTGCGGCAACTGTTCTCGAAACTCACGCGGTTCTATCTGTTTTCGGAGACTTTCGGCCGCCTCGACGAAACCAAGCCGGACATCTACCTGACCGACGGCGGGCACATCGAGAATCTCGGCCTTTATCAGCTGCTGGCGCGCCGTTGCAGGGCGATCATCGTGGTCGACGGCGAGTCCGACCCCACGATGAGCTTCAACGCGCTCTCCATCGTGCAGCGCTACGCGCGCATCGACCTCGGCATCCGCATCGACATCCCGTGGCAGGAAATCGCGCGGGTGTCGAACGAGGCCACAAGGTGCGCGAAGGCGGGCGATCCGATCCCGGTCGCGAACGGCCCGCACTGTGCCGTCGGCGCGATCCATTATTCGGACGGGTCCGACGGGCTGCTGCTCTACGTCAAGGCGTCGGTGACCGGCGACGAAGCCGACTACGTCGTCAACTACAAGCAGCGCAATCCCGTGTTCCCCCACGAATCGACGGGCGACCAGTTCTTCACCGAGGAACAGTTCGAGGTTTATCGGGCGCTCGGCTTCCACGCCATGGACGGCTTTTTCGGCGGCGGCCAGGGATTTGCCTGGCTCAAGACCGGCCCCTGGCCGAACGGGACCTTCGCGACCGCAGACGAGATCCGCGCGGCATTCCGCGCAGCGCTGGGGGTGGAGCTCTGACGGCTCAGCCCGCCGCCTGCCGCGGCGCGTCGTCGGCGTCGCCGGAGACGTGGTGCTCGAGGCCGAGATCCTTGAGCTTGCGGTAGAGCGTCGAGCGGCCGATGCCCAGCCGGCGCGCCACTTCCGACATATGGCCTTCGTAGCGGGAGATCGCCATGCGGATCATCTCCGCCTCGATATCTTCCAGCTTGCGGATGTGGCCGGCGGCGTCGGTGGCCGAGAGCGCGTAGGGCGAGCTTTCCACCGTGGTCTGTCTTGCCATGGCTTGCGCCTGGTGCACGCGCAGCGGCGCTTCCATGGTCGCCACGGGGCGGCGCGCATGGGGCTCGACGCCCATGGCGGCCGCGATCTGCGGGAAGTCGCAGACGTCCAGCATCGTGCTGTCGCACAGCACCACGGCGCGGAAGATCGTGTTCTCGAGCTGGCGCACGTTGCCGGGCCACTCGAACCGCGCGATCAGGTCGGTGGCTTCGGGGGCGAGCCCGGTGACGGGCTTGTTCTCTTCGGCCGCGAAGCGCGCGATGAAGTGGCGCGCGAGCGCGGGAATGTCCTCGCGGCGCTGCCTGAGCGGCGGCACGAAGATGGGGAACACGTTCAGGCGATAGTAGAGGTCTTCGCGGAACAGCCCCTCGCGCGCCCGCTCGGCGAGATCGCGGTTGGTGGCGGAGATGATCCGCACGTCCACCTTCACGGGCCGCTTGCCGCCGACGGGATCGACTTCGCCTTCCTGCAGCGCGCGCAGCAGTTTCACCTGCATGTCGAGGCGCAGTTCGCCGATCTCGTCCAGGAACAGCGTGCCGCCGTCGGCCTCCTGGAACTTGCCCAGGTGCTTGTCGGTCGCGCCGGTGAACGAGCCCTTCTCGTGGCCGAAGAGGATCGACTCGATGAGGTTTTCCGGGATGGCGCCGCAGTTCACCGTCACGAACGGCTTGCCCGCGCGGTCGGACGAGCCCTGGATCGCGCGCGCGACCAGTTCCTTGCCCACGCCGCTCTCGCCCTCGATGAGGATCGGGATGTTGGATTGCGCGGCGCGCTGGCCGAGCCGGATCACCTGGCGCATTTCGCCCGACTTGGCGATGAGGTCGTCGAAGGCGAGCCGGTTCTCGGTTTTCTTCTTGAGGCGCGTCACCTCGCCCGACAGCGTGCCGATCTTGAGCGCGTTGCGGATGGAGACGGTGATGCGCTCGGGGCTGGCCGGCTTGACCAGGAAGTCGTTGGCGCCCGCGCGCATGGCCTCGACGGCGGAATCGATGCCGCCCTTGGCGGTCAGCACGATCACCGGCAGGTCGGGATTCGTTACCCGGACCTTGGAGAGCACCGTCAGCCCGTCCATGTCGGGCATGACGAGGTCGAGGAGCACGATGGCGATCTGGTCGCCGCGGGGGCCGTTCAGCAGGTCCAGCGCGGGCTGGCCGCCCGGGGCGGTCACGACGGTGTGCCCGGCGCGCGTGATGGCGGCTTCGAGCAGCCGGCGCTGCACGGGATCGTCGTCGACAATAAGAATGGTCTGCGCCATGAGCAATATCCCCGATGCAGCACGGATCGTGGCCCACGGACGGTAAAAACCGCTTTAAGCCGTATCGCTTTGCGACACCCGCGCGGCTATAGGAAAGCACGTAAGCCCGCCGCGATGTGCGCAACCCCGGCGGCTTGGTGAAGGAGCGGTAAAGAATGGCCACCCGCGTCAACGCAATCGTAATCGGCGCGGGCTTCGCGGGCCTGAAGGCCGCGAGCGTGCTGGCCGAGCGGGGCCTGAGCGTCACCGTCCTGGAAGCGCGCGACCGCGTGGGCGGCCGTGTCGAAGCCGGCGAGCTGTGCGGGCGCACCATCGATCGTGGCGGCCAGTGGATCGGGCCCGGCCACGACCTCCTGCTCGCCGAAGGCCGCCGCTTCGGATGCGAGACGTATCTGCAATACGCCCAGGGCAAGACCATCCTCTCCCTCGGCGGACGGAAGAGCGAGTTCAAGGGCAACATCCCGAAGATGGGCCCGATCTCGCTGGTGGAGCTCGCCATGCTCCAGGCGCGCTGGAACAAGGAGATGAAGACGCTGCCCAGGGGCGCGCCATGGGAAGCGCCGAAGGCGAAGGAATGGGATGCGCAGACGCTCGCCACCTGGTCGCGGAAGAACTTGAGCACAAAAATGACGCGCGGTTTCGCCGGGCTCGTGCCGAGCGGCGCCTACGGGGCGGAGGCAACGGATGTATCCTACCTCTGGCTGATGGAGATGTTGCGCTCCAATGGCGGGCTCGACTACCTGATGAATGTCGAGGGCGGCGCGGTGGATGCCAAGTTCAAGGGCGGCATGCACCAGATCGCGCGGCGCATGGCCGAGAGGCTGGGCGATCGCGTGGCGCTGTCCGCGCCGGTCCGCGCCGTCGCGCAGGGCGAAGCCGGCGTCACGGTGGTATCGGACAGGGGCACGTTCCACGCCGATGACGTCATCGTCGCCATGCCGCCGGTCATCTGCCAGCGCATCGATTTCGGCACGGCGATCTCGGCCAGGCGCGCGGCGCTGCAGCAGCGCATGCCGCAGGGCGCCATCATCAAGGTGCATGTCGCCTACAACGAGCCGTTCTGGCGGCGGAAGGGCTATTCGGGGCAGATCGCGGCCAACGACCGGACGCTGGGCCTGACGCTGGACGACGCGCAAGAGGGGGCCCCCGCGCTCCTCATCGGCTTCATCGAAGGCGCGCATGCCTACGAGCTCTCCGCCGTGGGCGGCAACGAGCGTCGCGCCAAGGTCATCGACTGCCTGGTCGAGATGTTCGGGCCCGAAGCCAACGACGCCATCGGCTATGCGGAAAAGGACTGGGTGGCGGACGAATGGGCGCGCGGCTATGTCGGCTTCATGCCGCCGGGGCTGCTCACGCGCTACGGCACGGCGCTGCGCGAGCCGTGCGGGCGCATCCACTGGGCGGGCAGCGAGACCGCCGAGCACTGGTACGGCTACATCGAGGGCGCGTTGCTGTCGGGCGTCCGCGCGGCCGAAGAGGTCATGGCGGCGCGCGGCTGAAACATGGCGAAAGAGGAAGGCAGCAGCTTCACCGGCCGCCTGGCGCGCTTCGCCAGGGTCTCCGCCGGCATGGCCGGCGTGGCGGCGCGCGGCGCGGGCCGCAGGCTCGGCGGCACGAACGTGATCAGCGCCGCCAATGCCGCGGACCTCACGCGGGTGCTCGGGAATCTGCGCGGCCCGGTGATGAAGGCCGCGCAGTTCGTGGCCACGGTGCCCGGCGTGCTGCCGCCCGAGGTTGCGGCTCCGCTCCTGACTTTGCAGTCCAACGCGCCGCCGATGGGCTCGGCCTTCGTGCGCCGGCGCATGGCGGCCGAGCTGGGGCCGGACTGGGAGAAGAAGTTCCGGAGCTTCGAGCGGGAGGCGGCCCACGCGGCCTCCCTCGGCCAGGTGCATCGCGCCGTGGCGAAGGACGGAACCGCGCTCGCCTGCAAGCTCCAATATCCCGACATGAGCTCCGCGGTGGACGCCGACGTGCGCCAGCTCAGGGGCTGGCTCGCCGTCCAGCGCGGGATCGATCCGACCATCGATACGACGGAGTTCGGCCGCGAGGTCGCCGTCCGCCTGCGCGAGGAGCTCGACTACGATCTCGAGGCCGCGCATATGCGGCTCTATGCGATCATGCTCGCCCATCGCGACGACATCTCCGTGCCCGAGCCGTATGCCGCGCTTTCGACCAGGCGGCTCCTGACCATGCGCTGGCTCGATGGCCGGCCCATCGCCGAATTCGAGAACGCCGGGCTCGACGTGCGCAATGCGGCGTCTGTCGCTCTGTTCAAGGCCTGGTGGAGCCCCTTCGCGCGCCATGGCGTGATCCATGGCGATCCGCACCTGGGCAACTATGCCGTGCGCGAGGACGGCGGCATCAATCTTCTCGATTATGGCTGCGTGCGCACCTTCACGCCCCGGTTCGTGGCGGGCGTCGTCGGCCTCTACCGCGCCATCCGGAAGAAGGACGACGCGCTTGCCGCAAAGGCCTATCGCGCCTGGGGATTCACGAACGTCTCCGCCGAGATGGTCCAGGTGCTCAATCTCTGGGCAAGATTCATCTTCGATCCGCTGCTGGATGACCGCGTCCGCGCCGTGGACAACGGCGTCGCGGCCGCGGAATACGGCCTCAAGCAGGCCAACGAGGTGCATGCGAAGCTGCGCGCGCTGGGCGGCATCCGGCCGCCGCGGGAATTCGTGTTCATGGATCGCGCGGCGATCGGGCTCGGCGGCGCGCTCATCCGGCTGGGCGCGCGGCTCAATTTCCACCGGCTTTTCGAGGAAGAGATCGCCGATTTCGACGTCGACGCCCTTGCCAAGCGCCAGTGCGCGGCGTTCAAACAGGCGCGCGTGCCGCTGCCGGAGGGGTCATGAGCGAGGCGAAGTCGTTCGACTACTGGGATTTCTTCCTCGTCGAATGCCAGCGCGCCAATGCTCCCCTCTATGTCGAGATCGTCCGCGGCATCGGCGCGGATGACGATCTCAAGGAGCTGGCCTCGCATCTGACGCCCGGCCAGCCCATGGCGAACGTCATTCTCGCGGCCGTCCATTTCCTCCTGTTGCGCGGCGCCCAGCATCCGCTGCGCCAATGCTACGCCAATCTCAACGGCGGCGAGCGCCGGAACGGCGAAGACGCCTTCCCGCTGTTCAAGGATTTCGTGAACGCGCACCGCGACGAGGTCGCCGCGCTGATTGCCAGAGGCATCACCAACACCAACGAAGTCGCGCGCTGCTCGGCGCTGCATCCGGCTTTCCGCACCGTGGCGAAGGAAGCGGGCGAACCGCTGGCGCTGATCGAGATCGGCCCCAGCGCCGGGCTCAACATGGTATGGGACAAGTATCGCGTCCGCTATGCGCGCGCCGGCCAGACGCTTCATGCCGGTCCCGGCGACGCGGCGCTCACCATCGATTGCGTGCTGCGCGGCGAGCAGGTTCCTCCCATGGGCCCGTCGCCCAGGGTCGCGCGGCGCATGGGGCTGGAGCTCAATCCCGTCGATCTCTCCGATCCGTATTGGCGCGACTGGCTGAGGGCGCTGGTGTGGCCGGACCAGGTGGAGCGTTTCACGCGGCTGGAGACAGCGATCGACATCGCGGCGGAGGAGAAACAGGACATCCGCCCCGGCTCCGCGCTCGATCTGCTCTCCGGCGCGATCGCCGGGATCCCGCAGGACCTGCCGGTCTGCGTCTACCACACCCATGTCGTCTATCAGTTCACCGAAGAGATGCGCGCCACGCTGAACGACATCCTGGTCGCCGCGAGCCTGCGCCGCCCGGTGTGGCGGCTCTCCATCGAGGGCAGCGTGCACACGCCCGGCACCGCGGAAATGAAGCTCGCCCGCTATCACGACGGCACGCGCGCGCTGCGCCAGCTCGGGCTTTGCCACCCGCATGGCGCGTGGCTAGAGTGGCAGGACGCATGACCGACGATCTCCTCGACGACGACGCGCCCGTCATTCCCGAAGGCTATCGCCGCATGGACTGGTTCCGCGGCTTCGGCCGGCAGATCGGGCCCCTCTATGAGCGCCTGGGCGGGGAACTCGGCTATACGCGCGCCTTCCTCGTCTGCGAGCATCACACCAACGGCATGATGAACTGCCACGGCGGCATGCTGATGGCTTTCGCCGACACCGCGTTCGGCCACGCCGTGTCGCTGCGCAAACGCAGCCACTACTGGGTCACGGTGCGGCTGGTCACGGACTTCCTGTCCGCCGCCAGGCTCGGCGACTGGGTGGAAGGCAACGCCGAGGTCGTGGGCGAGGAGGACGGCGTCTTCACCGTGATGGGCCGCATCTGGTGCGGCGAGCGCACGGTCATGGCCGGCACCGGTGTGTTCAAGACGCTCGGTCCGCGCCCGGAGCGCCGCTAGGTGAGCGAACCGGCTTTCGTCGTTCCGGCCGAAGGTCCCCTGGCTCCGCTCGGCGGGGCCGCGCCTCCCGCGCCGGCCTGGTTCGGGCGCGCCACCGGCGAGACGCCGGAAAGCCGCTTCGTCCAGGTCGAAGGCGCGCCGATCCATTATCTGCGCTGGGGCGACCGCGCGCGGCCGGGCCTGCTGCTGGTCCACGGCAATGCCGCGCACGCCTATTGGTGGAGCTTCATCGCGCCGTTCCTCGCCCGCGAATACAATGTCGCGGCCATGGACCTGTCCGGCATGGGCGATTCGGGCTGGCGGCAGGCCTATTCGATGGAGACGTTCGCGAAGGAAGAGCTTGCCGTCTGCGAGGACGCGGGCATGTTCGCGCCGGCCGAGCCGCCCATCATCGTGGCGCACAGCTTCGGCGGCTTCGTCACCATGCTGACGGGGGCGCTGCATGGTGACCGGCTGGCCGGCACGGTGATCGTCGACTCGCCGGTGAACCCGCCCGACCGGCCGGGCGGCCCGCCCAAGCGCGTGATCAAGCCACACAAGGTCTATCCCACCATGGCGGCGGCGCTGGCCCGCTTCCGGCTGATGCCGCCCCAGACCTGCGACAATCTCTACCTCGTGGACTGGATCGGCCGGCGCTCGCTCAAGGCGGTGCCCCAGGAAAACGGGCCATCCGGCTTCACCTGGAAGTTCGATCCGGCCATCTGGCAGCGCTTTTCCATCGGCGACACCGCGGCCCGGCTCAAGGCGATCAAGTGCCGAATCGCCATTTTCCGGGGCGAGAATTCGGTCCTCATGCCGCCGGAGATCGGCGCCTACATGTTCAACCTGCTCGACAAGGCGGTGCCGATCGTCACCGTGCCCGAGGCCCAGCATCACGTGATGCTGGACCAGCCGCTGGCGCTGGTGGCCGCGCTCAGGGCCCTTCTGGCGGATTGGGACCACTCGATCTCGACCCGTAGACCCGGCTGATCCCTTTGCTATATTCGCTCCCGGTTCACGATCCAGCCGCTTGGGGAATGCAATGGCCGACGATTCCGGACATATGAGCGACACAGACATGAAGGAGCACCTGAGGACCTGGCACGGCTTCATGTCCTTCGTGAAATGGATGATCATCGCGAATGTGGGGCTCCTGATCTTCCTCGCCTATTTCCGCACGCACGATTGATGAAGCTCGCCATCCTGAAGGAGCGTCGCGCCGGCGAAGCGCGCGTCGCCGCCACGCCGGACACCGTGAAGAAGTACAAGGGGCTCGGCCTCGAGGTCGCGGTCGAGGCGGGCGCGGGCGAGAAGGCGCAATTCTTCGACAACGACTTCGCGGCCGCTGGCGCGGCGGTCTCGCCGGACCGCGCGACGCTCCTGGCCGACGCCGACATCGTGCTCAAGGTACGGCCGCCGGATGCCGGCGAGATCGCGGCGATGAAGAAGGGCGCGGTCTACGCCTCGCTGATGGCGCCCTATGCGGAGAAAGACACGATCGCGGCGCTCGCCGCGCGCGGCGTGGACGCCTTCGCCATGGAATTCATCCCCCGCATCAGCCGCGCCCAGGCGATGGACGTGCTGTCGAGCCAGGCCAACCTCGCCGGATACAAGGCGGTGATCGACGCCGCCGCCACCTTCGGCCGCGCCATGCCGATGATGATGACGGCGGCGGGCACCATCGCGCCGGCGCGCGTGTTCATCATGGGCGTTGGCGTGGCGGGCCTGCAGGCGATCGCCACCGCGCGCCGGCTGGGCGCGATCGTCACGGCGACCGACGTGCGTCCCGCCACGAAAGAGCAGGTCGTCTCGCTGGGCGCGAGTTTCGTCGCCGTCGAGGACGAAGAGTTCAAGCAGGCCGAGACCGCCGCGGGCTACGCCAAGCCGATGTCGGCGGAGTACCAGGCCAAGCAGGCGGCCCTGGTGGCCGAGCACATCCGCAAGCAGGACATCGTCATCACGACGGCGCTGATCCCCGGGCGCAAGGCGCCGGTGCTGGTCACCGCCGAGATGATCGCGACGATGAAACCGGGCTCGATCATCGTGGACCTCGCCGCCGAGCAGGGCGGCAACACCCCCTTGACCAAGGCCGACGAAGTGATCGAGACGCACGGCGTCACCATCATGGGCTACACCAATCTGCCCGCACGGCTGGCGGTGGACACCTCTGCGCTCTATGCCCGCAATCTCTTCAATTTCGTCAGCCTGATCGTCGACAAGAAGACCGGCGCGCTGGCGCTCGACTGGAACGACGAGATCGTCAAGGGCGCGGGGCTCACCCACGGCGGCGAGATCGTGCATCCGAGCCTGAAAGGCTGAACCATGGAAGCAACCACAATCGACCCGTTCGTCTTCCGGCTGTCGATCTTCGTGCTCGCCATCTTCGTGGGCTATTTCGTGGTATGGGGCGTGACTCCGGCGCTGCACACGCCCTTGATGAGCGTGACCAACGCCATTTCCTCGGTGATCGTGGTCGGCGCGCTGATCGCGGTGTCCGTCGAAACCATCGGCGCGTCGTCCTGGACCTCCAAGCTGCTCGGATTCGCCGCGCTGATCCTGGCCTGCGTCAACATCTTCGGTGGCTTCCTTGTCACCGCGCGCATGCTCGCCATGTACAGGAAGAAGAACGGCTGATGGACGCGACGCTCAAGCTCGATCTCGCCGCTCTCGCCTATCTCGTGGCCGGCGTGCTCTTCATCCTCGCGCTTAAAGGGCTGTCGTCGCCGGCGTCGTCGCGCGCCGGCAACCGCAACGGCATGATCGGCATGGCGATCGCGGTGGCGACGACGCTGTGGGTGTCGGGCGTCACCGATCCGCTGACCTGGGGGCTGATCGTGGCCGGCGTCGCCATCGGCGGCGGCATCGGCGCCGTCACGGCGCGGCGCATCGCCATGACCGCCATGCCGCAGCTGGTGGCTGCGTTCCATTCGCTGGTGGGCCTGGCGGCCGTTCTCGTCGCGGGCGCGGCGTTCTATTCGCCCGGCGCCTTCGGCATCGGCAGCGAGGGCGCGATCCGCCTTCAGAGCCTGATCGAGATGAGCCTCGGCGTCGCCATTGGCGCGATCACCTTCGCCGGTTCGATCATGGCCTTCGCCAAGCTCAACGGAAACATGAGCGGCGCACCGATTCTCCTCCCCGCGCGGCACCTGCTCAACCTCCTGATCGCGGCGGGCATCGTCTTCCTGATCGTCTGGTTCGCGCTGTATCAGCCGGCCTGGGCGTTCTGGGCCATCGCGGCGCTATCCTTCATCTTCGGCATCACCCTCATCGTCCCCATCGGCGGCGCGGACATGCCGGTGGTCGTCTCCATGCTGAACTCCTATTCGGGCTGGGCGGCCGCGGCCATGGGCTTCACGCTGGAGAACACCGCGCTCATCATCACCGGCGCGCTGGTCGGCTCTTCGGGCGCGATCCTCTCCTACATCATGTGCAAAGGGATGAACCGCAGCTTCATCTCCGTGATCCTGGGCGGCTTCGGCGGCGAGGTGGCCGCGGCCGGCAAGGCGGAGACGCGGCCGGTCAAGCAGGGCTCGGCCGAGGACGCCGCCTTCATCATGAAGAACGCGGGCTCGGTCATCATCGTGCCGGGCTACGGCATGGCGGTGGCGCAGGCCCAGCACGCCGTGCGCGAGATGGCGGACATCCTGAAGAAGGAAGGCGTCAAGGTCTCCTACGCCATCCATCCTGTCGCGGGCCGCATGCCCGGCCACATGAACGTGCTCCTCGCCGAAGCCAACGTGCCTTACGACGAGGTGTTCGAGCTCGAGGACATCAACTCGCAATTCGCGCAGGCCGACGTGGCCTACGTCATCGGCGCCAACGACGTGACCAACCCCGCCGCCAAGACCAATCCGCAGTCGCCCATCTTCGGCATGCCGATCCTGGACGTGGAGAAGGCCAAGACCGTGCTCTTCGTCAAGCGCGGCATGGGCTCGGGCTATGCCGGCATCGAGAACGAGCTGTTCTTCCGCGACAACACGATGATGCTCTTCGGCGACGCCAAGAAGATGACCGAAGAGATCGTGAAATCGCTGGGGTAGACTCGCGCAATGCGCAGGCTCGCGACAGCCATCCTCGGGCTCCCGGTGGGAGAACGGGCGGTGCGCGCGCAGGTGAAGGCCTTCGTCCGCCTGCGCGACGTTCACGCCGTGCGCATGGTCATGAGCGAGAATCTCGCGCATATCACCAGCAAGTCCGGCGCGTTGCTGCAGGCGCAGGGATTGTTCGTGGTGGTGGCCGCGTTTCTGCTCACACACGGCTGGATCCGCACGCTGGCGCTCGTAGCCATCGTCCTTCTCATGCTCTCGGCGCTCGCGATCCTCACCAATCTGCGCACGGTGCTCATCAGCGACCTGCGGCCTTCCAGCGGCGGCAATGACACGGAGCTCGAGATCGCTGTGCGGACCGCACTGCTGGCCTCGCGGCGTGGCGCCGTCTTCAACTTGGCCCTGTACCTGACATTTCTGGCTCTGGTGTTCCTCGGCCTGGCCGCGATAGGCCTTGTGCGATGACTGCGTTCCGCATCCGCGAGGCCGATCTCGGCCGCGACCATGCGGCGTTTCTCTCCTTCGCCCTGGGATCGCAGCGTCACGAGCATGCGGATTACGGCATCCAGCTTGGGAAAAATCTGCGCTCATGCCGTGCGCGCCCGCGTGATAGCATGCGCGGACGTCTGGGGGGCGCTCATGGGCATGATCGCGAAGATTTTCGTCGGTGAAAACCGCGCGCTTCACCACATCTGGCGCGCGGCGATCTTCTTCGCGCTGGTGACGTTCGCCTTCCCGTTCGCGGCCCAGCCCGCCGTCGAATGGGTGGTCGGCCGCTTCCACATGCAGCAGGCGTTGAGCGCTACCAACATCGCGTTCGGCGAGGGCATGAATCTCGTCTTCGCGCTCCTGGCGACGGCGCTGTTCGCGGCGTTCGAGCGGCGCGGCCTCGGCGCCTACGGCCTGCCGCTGCGCCGTGCCTTCGGCGCGCAGACCTGGGAAGGCTTCCTGACCGGCATCGCGATGGCTGGTGCGGTGGCCGCCGGCATGATCGCGCTGGGCGGCATGCAGATCCACGGACTGGCACTGACGGGCGAAGCGCTCGCGCTGTCGGCGCTGGCCTGGCTCGGCGCCAATGTGCTGGTGGGCCTCGCGGAAGAGCTTTGGTTCCGCGCTTATTTCCTGCAATCGCTATGGAGGAGCATCGGCTTCTGGCCGGCGGCCATCGTCATCGCGGCCATCTTCGCGGCGCTGCATTACTTCTACAAGGACGGCGAGAACATCTGGGACGTGATCACGCTGGTTTCGATCAGCATGCTGCTCTGCTTCACGGTCAAGCGCACGGGCTTTCTGTGGTTCGCAGTCGGGTTCCACATCGCGTTCGACTTCATGCAGTTCTTCGTGATCGGCACGCCCAACGGCAACCTCATCCCGCAGGGCCGCATGCTGGACGTCACGTTCAACGGCCCGGCCTGGCTCACCGGCGGCGTGCTCGGCACCGAAGCGAGCTGGCTGATGTATCCCATGATCGCGCTGGTTTGGATCTACGTCGCGATGCGCTATCGTCCGGCCGCCGCCACGGGCGCGGCGCCCGCGGAGTAACCCATGCACTGGATACGCGAAGCCGTCTGGCCGCGGGACGAAGCGGCGGCGCTCGGCTTCATCATGGGATCGCAGCATTTCGAGCACGCGATCGAGCCCAATCGCCGGCTCGACGCCCCCGTCGCCGGCGAACATCTCAAGGTCCTGAAGGGCAGGGTTGCGGAGAACGGCGGCAAGTTCTTCGTGGTGGAAGGCGAGGATGGCGAGGCCGCTGGATGGGGCGTCGTGTATCTTCAGGACGACGACGTGTTCGTGGTGCCCACCGAGCGCCGCTTCGCTTACGTGGCGGAGCTGTTCGTGATCGAGGCGCTGCGCGGGCAGGGGGCGGGCCGGGCGCTGATCGCGGCGTGCGAGGATTGGGGCCGCAGCCAGGGCGCCGGCCTGATGCAGATCGGCGTGCTGCCCGGCAATGCGCGCGCCGCCGGGATCTACCGCCGCGCGGGCTATTCCGACTACGGCCTGCAGCTGCGCAAATATCTCCGCTAGCCGCGCCTCAACGCTGCCACAGCAGCACCGCGCCCTCGAGCGCGAACGCCGCGCCATACAGCACGCCCGAAGCCACGGCCAACGCCGGTTGAACAAGCGATGCCACTCCCGCCACCGTCGCGCCCAGCCACGCCAGCGCGGCCAGTTGGGACGGCGCCCTGCGGTACAGAAGAACGGCCGCGAACAGCGCCGTGCCCACAAGCGTGAGGCCCGCGGCCTCTTGATACACATTCACGTGCATCGCCACGCTGAGCCGTATCGTGAGCAGGCCGAGCGCGCCCAGGACGATTCCGAATATGCCAAGCCAGCCGATGCGGTCGCGCAGCGCAAGGAAGAAGCCGGTATAGCCCAGCAGCAGCGCCGCATCGGTGACCGCGTAGGAAATCTGGAGCGCGAGCGTATCGAGTGAGTGGACGGGGAACGTGTTCGCGATCCGCAGCAGCCCGCCCAGAACCGCTACGTATAGCAAGTCGCGCATCTCAGCCCTCCCTGGCGACGAAGTCGAGCGCCTGGCTCGCATTGCGCAGGCCGTGATGGCGCTTCATGGGAACATGCAGGTAGCGGTTGACCGCCGCGCACATCGGGGCGGCCCAGGGCGCATCCGGCGCGCATGCAAGCTCGCGCCGGAGCGCGTTGAGCACCTTGAGCCGGTGGCAGGCGACGATCGGCTCCGGCACGCCGTGGTCGTAGAGCGCGTGCGTCTCTTCCGACAGGAACCGCGCCCGGTCCGTCACCGTCCAGCCGGCGGCCTCGCCGGCATCGCGCACATATTTGCGGTTGCGGCCCACGAACAGCGCCAGCTGGAGCAGCGCGCTGGGCCAAAGCGCGGGTGCTTCCTCGCAGAGCTCGCGCGCCGCGCTGGCGAAAGTCAGCGCGTGGGTGAAATCCAGCCAGCCGACATTGTCGGCGATGGCATTGCCGGCCGCTTCCTGCACGGCGATGTCGAAATGAAGCATGTTCCAGCCCGCCGCGCCCAGCAGCGCATCGAAAAGCTCCCGCGCCGGCCGGCCCGAGGAGCCGAGCGTCCGTGCCAGGATCGCATCGACCGGCATGCCCACGAAATCCTCCGCGGCCGCGCGCCGGGTTCCGCTGCCGTCCCATTCGGCGAGCGCCCTGGCGTAGCCGCGGAATTCCGGCAGCCGCTCTTCGCGCGTGGCGCGCACGACAGAGCGGGTCAATGACAGCGCCAGCGCCTCCGTCGCCTCGCCGCCCAGCATGTCGTCGAGGCGGGCGAGGTTGACGCTGTAGATGGCGCTGTGCCCGAAATCGGCGTAATGGGCGAGCGCGGCTTTTCCGAAGGCGGCGCGCAATTGGCCGAGCGATCTGCCTTCCGCCAGCGCGCCGCGCACCCGCGAAACGGCCTCGTGCTCCCGTTCGGCTTCGACCGCCGCGAGGAAGGCGGACTCGTCCCAGCGCCGGGCCTCCACCGGGTAGGGATAGGCGCCGGCGCCCTGGCTGTCCCAGGCCAGATGCCCAATGGGCTCCAAAAGCGCGGCCAGGCGCAGCTGCGGCGTGGCCGCGCGCGCGGAAAGCTCCAGCCAGTCGGCGGCGGCGCCATGGGCGTGGGTCGCGCCGTCCTCGAAGCGGTCGTTGACGGCGTTGAGCGCATGCACGAGCGCTTTGCGCCCGTCATAGCCCGCGCGCTCCAGCCGGGCGACCTCGCGCGCCATGCGGGCCGCGTCGTTGTCGCCAAGCGCCGCCTGGAGCCCGCCGAGCGCCCGCGCCCGCTGGGCCTCCGCCGGCGGGTCGGCGAGATCGAGCCAGATTTCTCCCCCCTTTACGGCGACGGGATAGGTTCGCACCGGATCGCGGCCCGCCAGCGCTTCGCCCGTGCCGAGATCGAATTTCCAGTTGTGCCAGTTGCAGGTCAGCACGCAGCCCGGCCCCAGCGTGCCTTCGCTCAATGGATAGCCCTCGTGCGGGCAGCGGTTGGCGATGGCGAAAATCCGTCCCGCCCGCGCGATCAGCAGAACCTGCTTGCCCTCTTGCCGAACCAGCTTGCGCCCGGCGGCGAGAACCTCCGCTTCGCGGATTCGCGTGGCTGCAAGCATCGCCGGCGGCTCCTTCGTTTTTGCAAGTCTGTACTTTCGAAAGTCTGGACCCGCCTCTTGCTTTTCGCAAGTCGAAACTTTAGAAAATAAGCCATGCAGGCATCGCAACCCCCGGGCCGGATGGCCGTCGTCGCGCTCCTGAAGCAGGACGGGCCGATGTCCGCCGGCATGCTGGCCGGGCGGCTCGGAATCACCGCCGCCGCCGTGCGCCTGCACCTGGCCGCGCTCGAGAGCGATGGGATCGCCGCATTCACCCGTCAGTTGCGCCCCCGCGGCCGCCCCGTGCAGATCTGGCGGCTTACCGGCAAGGGCGACAGCTATTTCGCGGACTGCCACGCGGCGCTCGCGGGCGAGCTGATCCTGCAGACCCGCAAGGCCTTCGGCGAGGAGGGCGTGGACCGGGTTCTCGCGCTGCGCACCGGCGAGCAGGAAAGGGCCTATCGTGCGCGCGTGGCGGCCGCCCGTTCGCTCAAGGCGAGGCTCGAACGGCTGGCCAAAATCCGCTCCTCGGAAGGCTACATGGCCCGGGTGGAGCGCGATCCGGACTGCGGGGAATGGCTGCTGGTCGAAAACCACTGCCCGATCTGCGCGGCCGCCCGCCTATGCTGCGGCATCTGCCGCGAGGAACTCGCGCTTTTCCGCCGGGTGCTCGGAAAGGATGTCCGCGTCGAGCGCTCCACGCACATCGTGTCCGGCGACCGGAGCTGTTCCTATCGGATTTCCCAGGCGCGCTGATCCAGCGGCATTTGGCCACTGGCCCGCGCAAGCGTCAGCGATTATGTCTTTTCCAGTCCAAGATGACCGCCAATCAGGACATTTCAACGGGGCTTCTCGCGCGGCTGCAATCGGCAGGCGGCCGGTCCGCGGCGGGCCTCCGCCGGAGCCTGCGATCCAACGATTTCGCGCAGATCCTGGCTTGCGGGGTCGCCGGCACGTTCATCGGCGCGCTCGTCGATCTGCTGCGCCAGGCGGTGGAAAAATTCCACCAGCTGAATTTCCTTCTGGGCCGGCACGGGCTGCTGAGCACCGGCATCGGCGTGTCGCCGGAGCGGATCGTCGTCGTGCCGCTGCTGGGCGGGCTCGCGGTCGGCCTCTTCGCGCTGTGGACGTCGCGCATGCGCGGCCACGATATCGTCGATCCCATCGAGGCCAACGCGATGTATGGCGGGCGCATGTCGCTCAGGGACAGTATGCGGCTGACCTTCGCGACCGTGCTGTCGAATGCCGCGGGCGCCTCGCTGGGCATGGAGGCGGGCTACAGCCAGATCGGCGCCGGGCTCTTCTCCGCGCTGGCCCGCAACTTCGGCTTGCGCCGGGAAGACATGCGGGTCTTCGTCACCGCGGGCGCCTCCGCCGCCATCGCGGCCGCCTTCAACGCGCCACTGGCCGGCGCCTTCTACGGCTTCGAGCTGATCCTGGCGCAATACACCGTGCGCGCGCTGGCGCCCATCGCCGTCGCCTGCGTCGCCGCCACGCTGGCGCAGGACGCGCTCTCCCACCCTCCCGTCCTGTTCCATGCGCCCGCCGGCACGCCGCATGAAACGATCAGCTACGTCCTGTTCGGCGCGATGGGCGTCCTCGCCGCCGCACTGGCAATCCTGGCCATGCTGGCCGTAACGTGGGTGGAGCGCGGCGCCCGCCGGCTGCCGCTGCCGGAATGGCTGCGCCCGGCGCTCGGCGGGCTGCTGCTCTCCGTCGTGGCGCTGAGTTTTCCCCAGGTGCTGGGCAGCGGCCATGGCGGCATCCAGTACCACCTGGACCTGCATTGGACGCTCCTGCCGCTGCTGGCGCTGCTCTTCGCCAAGCTGGTTGCGTCCGCGATCTCCGTGGGCTCGGGATTCCGCGGAGGGCTGTTCAGCTCGTCCCTGTTTCTCGGATGCCTGTTCGGCGCCGCCTTCGCGCAGGGCGTGGCCCTGCTCGATCCCGCGCTGTCGCAGCAATACGACGCTTTCGTCATCGTCGGCATGGCATCCATCGCCGCCGCGATCATCGGCGCGCCGCTGACGATGGTGTTCCTCGTGCTGGAGGGGACCGGCGATTTCCCGCTCACCGTGGGCGTGCTCATCGGCGTGGTGACGGCCTCCACGATCTCGCGGCTGGCGTTCGGGTACTCCTTCTCCACCTGGCGCTTCCACCAGCGCGGACTGGGCATCCGCAGCGCGCACGACGTCGGCTGGATCGCCGACCTCACCGTCGGGCGGCTGATGCGCTCCGATCCCAAGGTCGTCGCCGAGGACATGACGATCGCCATGCTGCGCAAGAAGCATCCCATCGGCAGCGCCAAGCGCATCTTCGTGACGGACGGCGAAGGCCGGTTCAAGGGATTGCTCGATCTCGCCAAGGTCTACGACGCCGAATACGACGCGGACTCCGATTCGCGGCGCGTCGGATCGCTCGCGCGCGACTGCGCCGTGCTGCTGCCGGGCGAGAACGTGCGCACGGCCGCGGCGCGCTTCGAGACAAGCGAAAGCGAGGTTCTGCCCGTGGTGGACTCCCGGGCCGACCGCAAGCTGGTCGGCTATCTGACGGAGGCCTTCGCGCTTCGGCGCTACACCCAGGAGTTCGAGCGCCGCCGCAGCGCCGAGCTGGGCGAGCGGGACCTGTTCTCCATCGGCCCGATACCGCGCGCCTGACGGCCGGCGTCACATTTCCGCAATGGCCCAGGCGGCGCGCCGCTGCGGCGATTTGGCCGTGAACAAAAGAATATTGCCGGCCCGAATTCACATCTGTGTCGCACTGCGAGCTTAACCGCTGGACCCGCTTGGGGCGCCTTGCAAGGAGGGAGAATATGTTTCGTGCACTTTCGGCGGCGCTTGCCGTTTCGGCCGCGCTGATCGCCGCACCCGCGGCGGCGGATTCGCTCAATGGTGCCGGGGGCACCGCGATCTATCCCGTGCTCCAGGTCTGGGCCCAGAAATACCAGGCCAAGACCGGCACCGCGGTGAACTATCAGGCCATCGGTTCCGGCGGCGGCATCAAGGCCATCGAATCCAAGACGGTGGATTTCGCCAATTCCGACAAGCCGCTCAAGCCCGACGACCTGGACAAGAACGGCCTCATCCAGTTCCCGCAGGTCATCATCTCCATCGTGCCGGTCGTGAACCTGCCCGGCATCAAGCCCGGCGAGCTCGTCATCGACGGCAAGACGCTGGCGGAGATCTACCTCGGCAAGATCACCAGGTGGAACGATCCCGCGCTCAAGGCGCTCAACCCGCATGTCGACCTGCCGGACATGGCGATCACCACGGTGCACCGCGCCGACGGCTCGGGCACGACCTTCAATTTCACCGACTATCTTTCCAAGATGAGCCCGGAGTGGAAATCGCAGGTGGGCTCCGACACATCGGTCTCGTGGCCGGGCAACGGGCTCTCTGGCAAAGGCAACGCCGGCGTCGCGGGCGAAGTCACGCAGGTGCAGGGCACGCTCGGCTATGTCGAGTTCGCCTACGCCATGCAGTCCAACATGGTCTACATGGACATGATCAACTCCGCCGGCAAGCGCGTGAAGCCGACCATGGACGCATTCCAGTCCGCCGCCGCCAACGCCGACTTCTCCAAGGTGCAGGATTTCTACCTGATCCTCACCGACCAGCCCGGCGCCAGGAGCTGGCCGATCACGGCTGCCACCTACATGCTGATGCGCAAGGACTACGCCGCCTCGAAGAACCATGCCGTGCTCGAGTTCCTGGACTGGGCGCTGCACGAGGGCCAGGCCGACTCGCGCAAGCTCGACTACGTCCCGTTCCCCGACGGCGTGGTGAAGCAGATCGAGCGCTCCTGGACGTCCAACCTCGGCGCGGACGCCTGGAAATAGCTTTCGTCCTCTCGTGAAGACTCACCGGCGGGCGCAGGCACCCCGCCGGTGCTTTTTCACCGCGGGAAAAGGTGAAGCTGCGCGTATTGCAGCAGCATGATGGTCTTGGCATCGCAGATGCGCCCATCGGCCATCATCGAGACGGCGTCCCCGAAGCCGAGCTCCAGCACCTCGATATCCTCGCCTTCTTCCATCAGCCCGCCGCCCGCGCTCTCCCGTGCCCCGTATTCGCCCACATAGAGGTGAAGCTTCTCCGTCACCGCGCCGGGGCTCATGAACGCCTCGAAGACCTTGCGGACGTTGCGCGGCGTGTAGCCCGTTTCCTCCCTCGCCTCCGAGACGATGCGCGCCTCCGGGCCGGCCTCGTCGAGCAGGCCGGCCGCGGCCTCGATGAGCATTTCGCGGTAGCCGTTCATGTAGGCCGGCAGCCGGAATTGCCGGGTGAGCACGACGCTGCGTCTGGCGAGATTGTAGAGCAGGATGGCGCAGCCGTTGCCCCGGTCGTAGCTCTCCCGCGCCGCCCGCTGCCAGGCGCCGTCGCCCCGCCGCCACGAGAAGGTGACCTTGTGCAGGGTGTAATGGTTGTCGGAGAGGATCTCGTCGGTTTCGATTCTCACCCTGCCGGCGATTTCGGTCATCGGACGCACCCAATGCAAAAGGCCGCCCGCGGCGGACGGCCTTTGGAATTCCTTCAAATCCGAGCCCCGCTTTCGCCGGGATGGACCGGCTCGCGCCAGGTCACTTCGGCAGCACGCCTTCGCGCTGGAGGCGCTTGCGCTGGAGCTTGCGGTAGCGGCGGATGGCCTCGGCGCGCTCGCGGGCCCGCTTCTCGCTCGGCTTCTCGTAATGTCCACGAAGCTTCATCTCGCGGAAGATGCCTTCGCGCTGCATCTTCTTCTTGAGCGCCTTCAGCGCCTGGTCGATGTTGTTGTCGCGGACGATGATCTGCAAGCGAGGCTCCTGGTACGTTTCCGTGGCCGATTGAGGGCGCGGTAAATAACAGATGGCCTGCGGCCTGTCCACCATGCCCCGTCCGGCCCGGGCCGCTGCGGAAACCCCGGAATTCGCTGGGGAATCTGGACTTTCGGCGCGGCTGAACCATATTAGGGCCATGGCCATTCTCAAGATCGCCCGCATGGGCCACCCGGTGCTGGCCGCCAGGGCCGAGCCCGTCACCAATCCGGCGGCGCCCGAAATCCGCAAGCTCGCCGCCGACATGATCGAGACGATGATCGACGCCAGCGGCGCGGGGCTGGCGGCGCCGCAGGTCCATGTGCCGCTACGGCTGGTCGTGTTCCAGGCCCCGGACGACCGCAGCACCGATCCGGGACTGTCGGAA
This sequence comes from Rhizomicrobium sp., assembly GCA_035499995.1. Lineage (GTDB taxonomy): Bacteria > Pseudomonadota > Alphaproteobacteria > Micropepsales > Micropepsaceae > Rhizomicrobium. The sequence goes on from DATJXR010000035.1 coordinate 43,893, forward strand.
GCCGAGCGCTTCGATCACACCGTGCCCCTGACCGTGCTGGTCAATCCCGAAATCGAGATACTGGGCTCGGGGAAAGAGGCCGGGTGGGAGGGCTGCCTGTCGGTTCCGGGCTTGCGCGGCGTGGTCTCGCGGCCCGATCACATCCGTTACGGCGGCTACGACCTCGACGGCCGGCGCGTCACGCGCGTGGCGCGCGGGTTCCACGCCAGGGTCGTCCAGCATGAAGTCGATCATCTGGACGGCATCCTCTATCCGCAGCGCATGGACGATCTCTCGCAACTGATCTTCGAATCGGAGATTCGTCACTGGGTCCAGCCGGATGGCGAGAAATGAATGCCCGCCGCGTCCGACCTAGGAGCGCCGCGGCAAACGTCGTAATCTCCGCGCCATGGCGGCACGGAAGAAACCGGCGGACGATTCCCTGAAGGCGGCCGTTCTGGAGCACGCTCTGGAACACGCCGCCTTCGACGGCTTCACGGACGCGACACTGGCCAAAGCCGCCCGGGCAGCGGGCGCCGGCAAATCCGATCTTGCGCGCCTGTTTCCCGACGGCCCGCGCTCGCTGGTCGAGGCCTATTCGCGATCCGCCGACGCCGAAATGCGCGCCCGGCTCGCCGGCCAGAAACTCGCCGGGCTCAAGGTCCGCGAGCGCATCGCCCGCGCCGTGACGGCGCGGATCGCGGTGCTGCGGCCGCACAAGGAAGCGGCGCGGCGCGCGGCGGCGTTCCTGACCTTGCCGCCCAACGCCGTGCTGGCGACGAAGCTTCTTTACCGCACGGTGGATGCCATCTGGCGCGCGGCCGGCGACACCTCGACGGACTTCAACTTCTACACCAAGCGCGCCATCCTGGCCGGGGTCTGGACGTCCACGCTGATGCGCTGGTTCACCGACGACGATCCGGGCGAGGCCGCGACGCGCGCCTTCCTCGACGCCCGCATCGAAAACGTCATGCAGTTCGAGAAATTCAAGGCGCGGGTGCGCGAGCGCGCCAAGGGGCTGCCGTCGCTCTCCAGCGTGTTCGGCGCCTTCAGCGGGAATTCTTCAGCCAGGTGATGTGGCCCATCTTGCGGCCCGGGCGGATTTCGGCCTTGCCGTAGAGATGCAGCGCGCCGCCGCGCGCGGCCAGCACCTGCCAGTCGCGCGCTTCTTCGCCGATGATGTTCTCCATCGCCGCATCGCTGTGGCGCGCCGGCGAGCCCAGGGGCCAGCCCGCCACGGCGCGCACATGCTGCTCGAACTGGCTGACCTCGCAGGCATCGACGGTCCAGTGCCCGGAATTGTGCACGCGAGGCGCGATCTCGTTGACCAGCAGCTCGCCCGATCCGAGCACGAACAGCTCCACGCACAGCACGCCCACATGGCCGAGCGCGTCGGCGATCCTGCGGGCGATGGCGCGGGCTTCCTCGCCCTGGCGCGGCGTCAGCCGCCCCGGCACCGTGGAGCGCCGCAGGATGTGATGCTCGTGCGCGTTCTCCGGCGGATCGTAGGCCGCGAAAGAACCGTCATGGCCCCGCGCGCCGATCACGGAGGCCTCGAAGGCGAAATCGACGAAGCCTTCGACGATGGCGGGCGCGTTCTTGAACGCGGCGAACGCCCCGCGCGCCTCCTCGACGGAGGCGACTTTCGCCTGGCCCTTGCCGTCGTAGCCGAAGCGCCGCGTCTTCAGGATGCCCGCGCCGCCCAGCCGCGCGAATTCCGCGACATCCTCCGGCGCCTCGACGTTGATGTAGGGCGCGGTCCTGAGCCCCAGCCCGTTCACCAGCTCCTTCTCGAGGAAGCGGTCCTGCGTCGGCGCCAACGCGGCCGCGCCGGGATTGGTCGGCTTGAAGCCCGCGAGGTAGGAGACCGCGCTTTCGGGAATGTTCTCGAACTCGAAGGTCACCGCATCGCAGGCCCTGGCGAATTTCGACAGCGACTCGCGGTTCTCGTAATGCGCATGCGTGCGCGCGTGGCACACCTGGAAAGCGGGCGCGTCGTTTTCGTCGGAATAGATGTGCGTCTTCAGGCCCAGCCGCGCGGCGGCCATGGCCAGCATGCGGCCGAGCTGGCCGCCGCCGAGAATCCCGATCGTTCCTCCGGGCGGGACCGGAGCGGTGAGGGCCTTGATCGCGGTCATTTGTCGGACGGGATCTCCGCGACGGACTCCGTCTGCGATGTGCGCCACCTGGCAAGCCGCCCCGCCAGCGCGCCGTCCGACAGGGCCAGAATCGCGGCCGCGTGCAGGGCGGCGTTCTTGGCGCCGGACTCTCCGATGGCGAAGGTCGCCACCGGCACGCCGCCCGGCATCTGCACGATGGAGAGCAGCGAATCCATGCCCTTCAGCGCCCTGGATTCGATGGGCACGCCGAGCACCGGAAGCGCCGTCATCGACGCCGTCATGCCCGGCAGGTGCGCCGCACCGCCCGCGCCCGCGATGATGGCCTTCAGCCCGCGGCCGGCCGCCTTCTTGGCATAGTCGTAGAGCCGGTCCGGCGTGCGGTGGGCGGAGACGATGCGGCTCTCATAGGGGATCTCCAGCGCGTCGAGGATCGCGGCGGCCGCCTTGAGCGTCGCCCAGTCCGACTGGCTTCCCATGATGAGGCCGACAAGAGGGCTGGCCATGCATGCCTTCCGGTGGGGGCGAACGCCCGGGAAGCGGCGCATTATAGGCAGCGTTCGCCGCCTGGGAAGGCCAAGGTCAACCGGCTATTAACGATTTGGTGACAGGATTGACCCGATTGTTAAGCCGATCTGTGTCGAATCGGGACGCCATGAAAGTCGAGCGGACGGAGCGCAGCGCGGGCGCCAGGCGAGTGGCCGCCACCGGCTATGCGCGCGCCGCCGAGGCCGCCGCGCCCGTGGCCGCCGCCGCGCCCGTGGCCGCCGCGGCCACCGTGCTGGGCATCCCCGAAGCGGAGTTCACGCCCCGGGTGCGCGACGCCATCATGACCCTGATGAGCGAGGTCGACGGCCTGCGCCGCGAGCTCCAGCAGACCCGCTCGCGCCTGGAAGACGTCGAGCGCGCCGCCGACCAGGACCAGCTGCTGCCGCTGCTCAACCGCCGCGCCTTCGTGCGCGAGCTCAACCGCCACATCAACTTCACCGCCCGCTACGACACGCCCGCGAGCCTGGTCTATTTCGACCTCGACGACTTCAAGGCGATCAACGACACCCACGGCCATGCGGCCGGCGACGCGGTGCTCTCCCACTTCGCGGACACGCTGCTCGCCCATGTGCGCGACAGCGACGTGGTCGGCCGCCTCGGCGGCGACGAGTTCGGCATCATCCTTTCCCATGCCGACAATGCCCAGGCCCACAAGAAGGCCCAGGCCCTGGCCGCCACGCTCAAGGCGAGCCCGCCGATGTGGCGCGGCAAGGCGCTGCAGGTCGCGTTCTCGTACGGCGCCTTCGAGCTCATCGGCGGCGAAAACGCCGACAACGCCATGGCCCGCGCCGACGAAGCGATGTACGCGCACAAGCGCACCGCGCGCTAGGCGATGATGTCCGGCAGCAGCGCGTCCTCGATGCGCGCGATCATGTCCTTCAGCTGAAGCTTGCGCTTCTTCAGGCGCGTCAGCTGGATCTGGTCGAGCACGCCCTGCTCGGCCATGGCGGCGATGGCGGCGTCGAGATCGCGATGCTCCTGGGTGAGCTCCGCGAGTTTTGCGCGCAGCGCCTGTTCGTCGGCCTCCGTCATTTCGCACCGCCCTTGCGGCGGCCTTTCGACAGATCCTCGCCCCAGCGCCTGGTATCGGGCCAGTCCAGGCCGAAGAGATCCAGCACGCGCCCCACCTGCTGGTCGACGATGTCGGCGATCGTCCTGGGCTCGGCGTAGAACGCGGGCGCCGGCGGAAGAATCGTGGCGCCCATTTCCGCAAGCTGGGTCAGCGAACGCAGATGGCCCACATGCAGCGGCGCCTCGCGCACCAGAAGCACCAGCGGGCGCTTCTCCTTCAGCGTCACGTCGGCCGCGCGGGTCAGCAGGTTCGTCGTCACGCCGGTGGCGATCTCCGACCAGCTCCTGACCGAGCAGGGCGCGATCACCATGCCCGCCGTGCGGAACGATCCCGAGGCGATGGGCGCCGCTATGTCGTCGATGCCATAGACGCGATCGGCCCTGGCGGCGACGGCCGCGGGCGGGAGATTGGTCTCGTAGCCGATGGTCATCTGGCCGGGCCTGGACACCACCAGGTGCGATTCGATCCCGAGCTCCCTGAGGGCCTCGAGCAGCCGGATTCCGTAGGCCACGCCCGAGGCGCCGGTGATGCCCACGACCAGTCTTTTTCCCGGTTTTTCCGCGCTTTTCGCCATGGGTGTCCGTTTACATTCTGGCAGGCTTGCGCGAAAGGGGTGGGTGACAGCCCCGGGCTTTGGTGTTCTAATTCCCGTCCCTTTCAAGGACGAGGTGCGGTATGGCACTGCAAGGGCATATCCAGGAACTCTCGGATAAGCACAAGAAACTCGAAGACCTCATCGAAGCCGAAATGGCGCATCCCGATTGGGACGAGGTAAGGGTCTCAGCCCTCAAGAAAGAAAAACTCCGCATCAAGGACGAACTCGAGCGCCTTCGAACAGCGGTACACTGATCCTCCTTTCTAGCTTCCGGCGGCCGGCTGCGCGGCGAAATGATGGCGCGCGCGCGTGAGCAGGACTGCCGCCAGCGCCAGCATCGCCGCCGCGAACAGGAATGCCGCGCCCGGGAAATAGACCGGCGCGTTCTTCGCCGTGAAGTACGCGAACACGTTCGTCAGCAGCACCGGCGCCACGACCGAGGTCACCCCGCCCACGCTCGCCAGCGCGCCCTGCACCTCGCCCTGCTCGTTGATCGGCACCTGGCGGGAGATGATGCCGTTGAGCGAGGGCATGACCAGCCCCATCAGCGACCACACCAGCATCCACGGATACATCTGCCAGCCTTCCGTCGCCAGCGCATAACCCAGGAAGCCGATGGCGCCGCAGACGAGCCCGATATAGGCCGCGCGCGCCTCGCCCAGCAGCGGGATGAGGATGCGCGTCAGGAACCCGAACACGCCCGCCATGACGATGCCGAGGAACGCCATCGCCCAGCCGACCTGCGCGATCGTCCAGTGGAATTTGAGATAGACGTAGTAGCTCCAGATCACCGGATTGGCGTCGTGCGCCAGCCGCATCAGCACGAAGATCGCCACGAAGCCGAGCACCGCGGGATGCCGGCCGATGGCGATCAGCGAGCCGATGGGATTGGCGCGCCACAGCTCGAATGCGCGCCGCTTCGCCGGCGGCAGCGACTCCTTGAGCACGAACAGGCCGAACAGCGCATTCGCCAGCGCCAGCGCCGCGGCGACGAAGAACGGCACATGCGGCCCGAACCTGCCGCCGATCAGTCCGCCCAGCGCCGGCCCCACCACGAAGCCCATGCCGAAGGCCGCGCCCACCAGCCCGAAATTCGCCGCGCGCTTCTCCGGCGGCGAGACATCGGCGATGTAGGCGTTGGCGGTGGTATAGGCCGCGCCCGCGATGCCGGAAAGGACGCGGCCCACGAACAGCCAGCCGATGGTGGGCGCGATGCCGGTGATGAAATAGTCCACGCCCAGCATCGACAGCGACACGATCAGCACCGGGCGGCGCCCGAAGCGGTCCGACAGGTTGCCGATCAGCGGCGAGAACAGGAACAGCATGCCCGCGAACGCCGTCTGCAGCCAGCCGCCCCACCACGCGGCCCCGCTCATGGCCTCGCCGGTGAGGTCGCCGATCAGCCTGGGCGTGATGGGTATGACGATGCCGAGGCCGACGGTGTCGATGAACATGGTCATGAAGATGAAGACCAGCGCCAGCCGGCTGGCCGTGCCCGTCATGGTCGGCGCCTCGGGCGGCGCGCCGGACGGGATGTCCTCGCCCACATGGCTCTCGGATGGACCAGGCGTCAGGTCGGTCATGCAAATCCCCTTTGGCGCGCGATCCTGGCCGCCCCGCGCGCGCCGGACTTGGAGAAATTTGGCGCCCCCGCCCGCCTGTCCACTATTGTCCGTCCCATCGTCTTCCCTACCAGCCCTTGATGGCCACGCCACCCCTTGCGCTCGCCCGGCCCCACGGTATTCGAACGTCGAAAAATTGGGGGGAGGGGGGTGACTCAAATCCCTTCGCCGAGGGCTTCGGAATTCCCGCATTTCGGGGCCGCAGCCACAGCCGGACAGCATAGGAACATTTGTGGAACAATGCAAGCGGGTTCCGTTTCAGGCTAGGGCTCGACGATGGCCTTCCCGATGATGCTGCGGTCCTGGAGCGCGCGCATGGCGTCCACCGCCTGGCGCAGGGGAAAGCGCGCGCCGATGTGGGGACGGATTCTGCGCTCGGCGAGGAGGCGGTCGATGGCGGCGATGTTCTCGCGGCCCCTGGCGGGATTCTTGCGGCCATATTCGCCCGCGCGCACGCCCACCACCGAGAAGCCCTTGATCAGCGGCATGTTGGCGGCGATGGAGGGGATGCGCCCTGACGTGAATCCGATGATGAGCAGCCGGCCGCCGAAAGCGATGCAGCGCACGCTTTCGTCGAACACGTCGCCGCCCACCGGATCGTAGATCACGTCCGCGCCGGCGCCACCGGTGAAACCCTTCACCGTCTCGCGGAAGCCGCGCGGCGCCAGCACCAGATCGGCGCCGTAGTCCTTCAGGAACGAACGTTTCGCCTCCGTCGAGGCGGTGGCGATCACCCGCGCGCCCAGGACCTTGCCGAGATCGACGGCGGCAAGCCCTACGCCGCCGGCCGCGCCGTGGACCAGGAGCGTCTCGCCCGCCTCCAGCGCGCCGCGGCGCACCAGCGCGACATGGGCGGTGAGATAGGCGGTGGTGAAGCTCGCGGCCTCGGCATAGCCCGCCTCGCCGGGAATTTTGCGCAACAGCGCCGCCGGCAATTGCCGCTCCTCCGCGAAGGCACCCTGGAAGCCGCCGCCGACGACGCGGTCGCCCACCGAAACGTCGGTGACGCCGTCGCCGGTCGCGATCACGTCGCCGGCGAATTCGCCGCCCACGACGAACGGCAGCTCCGGCCGGTGCTGGTACTTGCCCTGCACCATCAGGATGTCGGGGAAGTTGACGCTGGCCGCGCGGATGCGCACCCGCGCCTCGCCGGGCGCCGGCGGCGGCAGCGTCACGTCCTCGAATTGCAGCGTGCCGATGTCCTCGGCATTCGCCCGGCAGACGAGCGCTTTCATGCGGGGGGCTATTCCTGCGCGTGGCCGTTGCTGGAGGGCGGCAGCGCGCGCACGCCGCCCATGAATAGGGCGGTGGCGAAGTTGGCCGCATAGGCCGGATCGCGGGGCTCGCGGCGCAGCAGCCGCTCGGTGATCTCGAACGCCACGCCCACGATCGAGGCCATGAGGAAATCGGCGTCCACCGGCGGGAACACGCCGCGGGCGATGGCGCGCTCCAGATCCTCGCGCAGCTCCTCGAAGCCCGCGATCACCTCCGGAGTGTCCATGCGCACGCGCGTGGTGTCGGCGGAGTGGCGCAGGTTGCGGAAATTCATCTCGTCGCGGGTGACGAACTCGAAGAAGGTGCGGAAGGTGCCGGAGATGAACTCCTCCACGGTGGAGGCCTTGTTGCGCTCTTCCCGCAGGCGCGGGCGGATGACCAGCGCCACCTCGTTCTGGATCGCCTCGTACACTTCCTCCTTGGAGTCGAAATAGTTGTAGAAGGTGCCCGAGGCCAGCGGCGTGGCGCGGATGATGTCGCGCACCGTGGCCGCGCCATAGCCCATCTCGGCGAACACCCGCCGCGCCGCCTCCAGGATGACCTGGCGGTTCTGCTGCTTGGTCTGCTCGCGCTTGCCGGGCGCCTTGGCGGGCGGCTTGGCGGAAGCGGGTCGTGCGGCCTGGGCGTCCATGGCGCTCCTCGAAAACGGCCGGGGAGTGTAGCCTTCCGTGACGCGTCGTCAATTTCATGAAGTTGACAGAAAGTCAGGCTTGGTGTCGATCCCGGCCATGAGCAGCTCGGCCGGCAGCCCGGATTTCAACGACCTCGTCCGCGAGCGGATGAACCTGACGCCGTACCTGGCCTCCATCGGGGGCGAGATGATCGAGCTTTCGGAAGCGCGGGCGCGGGTGCGGCTGCCCTATGGGCCGCATCTCGTCGGCGATCCGCGGACGGGCGTGGTCCATGGCGGCGTTGTCACCGGCATCCTCGACCACACCGCGGGCATGGCGGTGTTCGGCAAGCTGCGCCGGCCCGTGCCCATCGCCACGCTCGACCTCAGGATCGACTACATGAAGCCGGCCACGCTGGGCGAGGCGATCGTCGCGGACGTGACCTGCCTGAAGGTGACGCACGACATCGCCTTCGTGCGCGGCGCGGCCTATCACGCCGATCCGGCCGATGCGATCGCGCTGTGCACGGGCGCATTCATCCTCATCAGGGGCGGCGTGTCGCCGGGCATCCCATGAGCGCGGACGACGGCGGCAGGCCGCCCGTGCGCGACGTGGCCGCGCTCGTCGCGCGCATTCCCTATTGCGCGCATCTGGGCATCGGGGCCGCGGCGGCGGAGGGCGCGCTGAGGCTCACCATGCCGTTCGCGGAGAAGCTGGTGGGCAACGTCATGCTGCCGGCGCTGCATGGCGGGGTGATCGGCTCGCTGCTCGAGACCGCGGCCATCGCGCAGATCCTGTGGGAGACCGCGCCCGAGCGGATGCCCAGGCCCGTGGACATCGCCATCGACTACCTGAGGAGCGCCCGCGCGCTCGACAGCTTCGCGCGCGCCAGGCTGATCAAGCAGGGCCGCCGCGTCGTCAACGTCCACGCCGAGATGTGGCAGGACGACCCCGCCAGACCCGTCGCCGCGCTGCGGGGGCATTTTCTGGTAGGGTAGCGTCCATGGCGGAGGGCGCTTATCCGATCATCGTTCGGGAGACGGCGGGTTTGCGCCTGTACACGGTGGCGCTGTTCGTCCTCGCTGCGGCGATGTTGGGATTTGTCGCCGGCGTGCCCATATTCTTCGGCAAGACCGATGATCGCGTCGGCGACGTGTTCGCGGCCATTTTTGCGCTGGCGAGTTTGGCGTCGCTTGCGGCAGCTTATCACACCGCGATTTGGCGCCTGGTGCTGGAAAAGGACAGCATCGCGAGCAGCGGCATTTTCGGCCGCCGCACGTTGCCGCGCAGCCAGATCGCCGGCATCCGATCGATTCTCAACGGCCGTCGTTGCCGGCTCGTCCCGTCGGATCGCACGCACAAGCCGCTCACCTTCTCGGCGGCGCTCTTCAAGAACGAGGCATTGCTGGATTGGCTCGAAGGCATCCCCGATCTCGACGCGGCCGAATACCATGCCGCGCTCGCAGCCTACGAGCAGGATTCGCGCTATGGCGCCACGGTGGAGGAACGGCAGGCTCGGCTGGCATGGATGGAACGGATCGTTTCGGCAGTCGATTGGCCCATATTCGGTCTCGGCCTGGCGGTGGTGGTTGTCGGCCAATCCTATCCCCTGCTGTTCGCGGTTCTTGCCGCGTTTCCGCCTCTGGCCATCGCGCTCAATTTTTGGTCGCGCGGGCTATTGCGCTTCGGACTGGAGCGCGCGAACGATCCAAGGCCCACATTGGGGGCGCTGTTTTTCATGCCGGGCATGGCACTTGGTGTCAGCGCGGGGATCGGCACGAATCTTCTGGATTGGCGCCCGGCGCTGGCGGACACCGCTGTTCTGGCGTTGAGCGTGATGGCGCTGTTGCTGTGGCGGTCGCGCCATCCGGTGCGGTGGGATCAGGTGTTCCTGATGGCGGTCCTGGTGGCGGCCTACTGCTTCGGCGTGCTTGCTCTTGCCGATGTCACGCTGGACACCGCATCACCCCAGCGGTTTCCAGCGCGGGTCCTCGGGAAGCATTTCGAAACGGGCAGAAGCAACACGCGCTATTACCTGACCGTCGATCCGTGGGGGCCGATGACCAAGAGCGGCGACGTTCGCGTTTCAGAATCTGTGTACCGGGCGGAGAATAGCGGCGATACGGTCTGCGTCTTCGTCGGCCCCGGCCAGCTTGGCTGGCGCTGGTACGGCGTCGGTAAGTGTTAGCCCGGATCGGGCGGGATGTTGTTGAGGGCTTCTTCGAGCTGCTGGAAGGTGGGCTGGGCTTCGCTGGGGACGCTGCCGCGGCCGATCTCGACGGAAACCTGGGCGGCGTTGCCGTGCAGGTGCGCGACCAGGATGTCGCGGATGACGTGATAGAACTGCGCCTCGTCGTCGACGATCGCCTTCAGCCGCGTCGCCATGGGCCCCACGATGCCGTAGGCCAGAAACACGCCCATGAAGGTGCCGACCAGCGCGGAGCCGATCATGCGGCCGAGCACTTCCGGCGGCTCGCTGATCGCGCCCATGGTCTTGATGACGCCGAGCACCGCGGCGACGATGCCGAGCGCGGGCAGGCCGTCGGCCATGGTCTGCATCGCGGTGGCGGGGCCGAGCGCTTCGTTGTGGTGCTTCTCGAGCTGCTTGTCCATCGCGGTCTCGACCTGATGGGGGTCTTCCAGGCTCATGGTCATCATGCGCAGCGTGTCGCAGATGAAGGCGAGCGCGAAATGGTCCTTCGAGATCTTGGGATAGCGCTTGAAGATCGACGATTCCCCGGGCTTCTCGATATGGGCCTCCAGCGCGATCAGGCCCTTGGACTTCATCGTCTTGGTGAGCAGGAACAGCAGGCACAGAAGGTCGGTATAATCGCCGGGCTTCCATTTGGGGCCGGAGATGACCTTGCCGACGTCGCCGCCGATCTTCTTGAGGGAGTACATCGAGCCGCCGATCAGCAGCGCCGCGACGGCCGCCCCGCCGATGGTCATCATCTCGTGCGGCAGGGCCTCGAGAATGACGCCGACCGAGCCCCCCGAGATGAGGAAGCCGCCGAACACCATCGCGAACAGGAAGACGATGCCGCCGATCTGGAGCATGAAGGACAAACCCCGACGACCGGAGCGCCCGGCCAACCCCCGTTAGTATTAAGGGGAGCCCTTAAGGACGGGTGAAAACGGGGCGCCGGCGGGTATGTAGCGGGATGCGGGGCGGGATCTGCGCGATTTATTCATGCACGCCGGGCGGCGGATTGTCGTAAAACTTAACGGGGCATTAGACTTTCGGCCATGACCGCGAACAACCGACCCTACGTTTCGCTTCAGACGGGCGACCCGGCGCCCTGGTTCCACCAGCGCTCGAGCGGCAATTCGCGCTACGCCTTCGACACCGCCGCCGGCCGCTTCATCGTGCTGTGCTTCCACCTCACCGCGCGCGACGCCCAGGCGCGACTGGCGCTGAAGGCGGTGGCCGAGAACCGCGGCATCTTCGACGACGAGAACATCTCCTTCTTCGGCATGAGCCTGGACCCGGGCGACGAGAAGCAGGGCCGGGTGAAGGAGGCGCTGCCCGGCATCCGCTTCATCTGGGATTTCGACGGCGCCGTCGCCAGGCTCTACGGCGTGCTGCCCGCCGACTCCACGATCGAAGAGCCCAACCTGCCGGCGCGGCGCATGTGGGTGGTGCTCGATCCCACGCTGCATGTCGTGCGGGTGTTCCCGTTCAAGCCGGAGGGCGCGGAGATCGCGGAGGTCTTCGCCTGCCTGCGGGCGCTGCCCAGGCCGGAGCTCTTCGCGGGCACAAGGCTCCAGGCGCCGGTGATCTACCTGCCCAACGTGTTCGAGCCGGAGTTCTGCCGGATGCTGGTGGGCCTTTACGAGATCAACGGCGGCACCGAATCCGGCTTCATGCGCGAGGTCGAGGGCAAGACCGTCCATATCCTCGACCGCAACCACAAGAGCCGCAGCGACTACCTCATCGTCGACGAGCACATCGTCAAGGAGACGCAGAAGCGCATCCAGCGGCGCATCCTGCCGGAGGTGCAGAAGGTGCACCAGTTCAAGGTCACGCGCATGGAGCGCTACATCGTCTCCTGCTACACGGCCGAAGCCGGGGGGCATTTCCGCCAGCACCGCGACAACACCACCAAGGGCACCGCGCACCGCCGCTTCGCCGTGTCGATCAACCTCAACGACGATTTCGAGGGCGGCGAGCTGTCGTTCCCCGAATACGGCCCGCGCAGCTTCAAGATGCCGGCGGGCACGGCGGTGGTGTTCTCCTGCTCGCTGCTGCATGCGGTGTCGCCGGTCACCCGGGGCCGCCGCTTCGCCTTCCTGCCGTTCCTCTACGACGACGAGGCCGCGCGCATTCGCCTGGAGAACAACAAATTCCTCGGCGACGAAGTGCCGGCCTACCGCGATCCGGAGATCGAGGAGAAGCTGAGCGAAGCGGCGGGCTGAAACCGCCGCCCGGAAAAGCCCTTCGTCAAGCGAAATATCGTGCTCACGGAATGTTTCGGGGGCCTTGTTTTCCGCCGCCCCGGGATCACATTTCGCACGCACTTCGCAGGAGTCGCCTGCCGCACACGCGTCTTACCCGCCATCCGCGGTATCCCTGCCGCCGATTCCCGACATCGACACTGCGCGAGCGCGCCGGACCGGCGTGAGGCCGCACCTGCGGCAACCCATGGGGCATGTCATGACCACCGCGATCGAATTTCTTTTCACCCACGCCTGGACGCTCCTCGCCATCGTCGTGCTGGCGTGGATTGCGCTCCTGGTGACCACCAAATCCGTCCGCAACATCGGCGCCACGGAAGTGGGACTGGTGCGCAAGCGCTTTTCCTCCCGCAAGCTCGGCGGCGGTTCGGCCGTCGCCTTCAACGGCGAGGCCGGATACCAGGCCGCGCTGATGATGCCCGGCGTGCAGTTCAAGCTGTGGCCGCTTTACGACGTCACGGCGCATCCCATGGTGCAGATCCCCGCCGGCCAGATCGGCGTGGTCATCGCGCAGGTGGGCGACGCATTGCCGGTGGGCGCCAAGTCCGGCGTCTACAAGCCGGCCTTCGGCAATTTCCAGGACGTGGCCGGCTTCGTTTCCGGCGGCGGGCAGAAGGGCGTGCAGCGCCTGGTGCTCGCGCCCGGCACGGTCGTGCCGATCCACCCCGTCGGCTTCCTCGTCATCACCAAGGATTCCGTCTACGGCGTGCCGATCGACGAGAACTACGCGCTGCTGGAGAAGCACGGCGCGCTCAAGCCGCAGAGCTTCGGCCTGGAGCCGGTGCAGCTCGACGTCGTGCGCATCGAGCCGCGCGTGTTCCAGGACGGCAAGGTCGTGGACATGATCGGCATCGTCACGACCTATGAAGGCCCGCCGCTGCCCAAGGGCGCCATCGCCAACCGTCTGGGGGACTTCGCCGACCTCGCCCAGCTGGAGGGCAATCCCGCGTCCAAGGACAGCGACCTGGTCGAGGCGATCCTCGCGGTCAAGAACGAGGTCCACAACAACTACCAGGACTTCCAGGCCTTCCTCGACAGCGGCGGGCGCATCGGCCTGCAGCACGATCCCCTGATGTACGGCGCCTACAACCTGAACCCGTTCCTGGTGTCGGTGGAGATGGTGCCGATGCTGGTGGTCAACCAGGGCGAGGTCGCCGTGCTCAAGGCCTATGTCGGCCTCGCCACCGAAGACACCTCCGGCGCCGACTTCAAGTTCGGCAGCCTGGTGCGCCCCGGCCATCGCGGCATCTGGCAGGAGCCTCTGCGCACCGGCAAATACGCGATCAATCCGCGCTGCTACTCAGCCGAGATCGTGCCCACCTTCATCCTCACGCTGAACTGGGCGGACGCGAGCTCGACCGCGCACAACCTCGACAAGGGCCTGAAGCAGATCACCGCCAAGTCGAAGGAAGGCTTCGTCTTCAACATCGACCTGCAGGTGCAGATCCACGTCCCCGACACCGAGGCGCCGAAGGTGATCTCCATCGTCGGCACCATGCTGAACCTGGTGACGGAGGTGCTGCAGGCCGCGGTCGGCAACCATTTCCGCGACAAGCTGCAGTCGATGCCCGCCATCGACTTCATCGAGAAGCGCCAGGACGTGCAGAACCAGGCCCAGCAGCACATCACCGAGAAGCTCAAGGAATATCGCGTCGAGACCCGCGGGGTGTACATCCAGGACGTGATCTTCCCCCAGGCGCTGGTCGACGTGCTGACCACGCGCGAGATCGCCAACCAGCAGCAGGAGACCTATCGCGCCGAGGAGCGGGCGCAGGGCGAGCGCCTGCAGCTCGAGCAGGCGCGCGGCAAGGCGGACATGCAGTCCGAGCTCGCGCGCTCGTCCATCGGCATCGATATCGCGCGCAACAAGGCTCAGGGCGTGCAGGCCGAGGCGGACGGCGAGTCCTACAGGCTGGAGAAGACCGGCCGTGCCGGGGCGGTGCGCGTGGAGGCCGAGGGCCTGGCCATCGCCAAGGGCATGGAGGCGCAGCAGGCGGCGGTGGGCAAGGACCAGACCGCGTTCGTCAACGCGGTCAAGGCGCTCGCCAACGGCAGCCAGCGCTTCATGCCCGAGAACCTCGCGCTCACCCTGGGCGGCGAGGGCGGCAACCTCGCCGGCAGCCTCAATTCGCTGGTGCCGCTGATCATGGAACGGCTGCAGCGAACGGACTCGAACTGAGTTTGATGCACCTTCGACCTCCCCCCTTGCGGGGAGGTCGAAACGCGCAGCGTTTCGGGTGGGGCTTTTTCCATCTGCACAGGACCCCCGCCCGAAAAAGCTCTTCGCTTCGCTTCGATCTTTTTCGACCTCCCCGCAAGGGGGAGGTCGATCCGGCGAGCGCGTAGCGCGAGGGAAGGGGACCCAAGCAGCGACGTCAGCACCGGTTTTGAAATTGCCGTCTGGGTCCCCTTCCCCTCGTTTCGCTCGGCCGGGGATGACAATGGAGTTTCAGCTCCGCCCCGTCACCGGCAGCGAGCTCGACAGGCCGCCGTCGACGGGGATGGCCTGGCCGTTGACGTAGGATGCCTCGTCGCTGGCGAGGAAGAGCGCGGCGGCGGCGATCTCCTCGGGGTGGCCGTAGCGGCGCAGCGGATTGAGCTGGCCGATCTTGCCGTCGGTGCCCTTCTCGCGGGCGCGGTCGAAGATGGGCTTGGTCATGCCGGTCTCGATCAGGCCGGGGCAGATCGCGTTCACCCGCACGCCCGTGCCGTAGAGGAAATTCGCCGCGGTGGCGACGAGGTTGATGACGCCGGCCTTGCTGGCGCTGTACGGCCCCGGTCCCGCGCCCGAGCGCAGGCCGGCGACGGAGGCGGTGCAGACGATGGAGCCCTTCCTGTTGGGCACCATCACGCGGCTGGCATGCTTGATGGCGAGGAAGACGCCGATCAGGTTCACGCTCAGGATCTTCATCCAGTCCTCGGCGGTGGCCTCGAAGAAATTGGGGCCGAGACCGCCGGAGATGCCGGCATTGGCGTAGATCGCATCGAGATGGCCGAATTCCTTCACCGCGGTGTCGACCGCCCGGGCGACGTCGGCCTCGCTCGAGGCGTCCGCGTTCATGGCGATGGCGCGACCGCCCGCGTCCCTGATCATCTTGGCGGTTTCTTCGACGGCATCGGCGCGGTCGAAGCAGATCACGCCCGCGCCCTCGGCCGCGAACAGCCTGGCGGACGCCCGCCCGATCCCGCTCGCCGCCCCGGTCACGATGGCGCCCCGGCCTTCCAGACGTTTCATGAGAGTCTCCCCAACGGTTTCTGGCGTCAAACTTAGAAGGTTCGCAACAAAAAGCACCTCCCCCTTGCGGGGAGGTCGAAAAGCGAAGCTTTTCGGGTGGGGGTCCGGCGAAGCCCCGCCCGAAAAATCCTTCGGATTTTTCGACCTCCCCGGAAGGGGGAGGTGGGATTGTGGCGGCCGCCCGGCTATCTTCGCCCGGCAATCCAAGCCCCCATTCCCATGACGGAGAATCTCCGCCCACCGGTCAAATCCGCGCTCGATCTCATCGGCAATACGCCGATGGTGGAGTTGACCAAGTTCGACACCGGGCCGTGCCGGCTCTTCGTCAAGCTCGAGAGCCAGAACCCCGGCGGCTCGATCAAGGACCGCATCGGCAAGTCGATGATCGAGGCGGCGGAACGCGACGGCCGCCTCAAGCCGGGCGGCACCATCATCGAGGCGACCGCGGGCAACACCGGGCTGGGGCTGGCCCAGGTCGGCATCGTCAAGGGCTACAAGCTCATCCTCATCGTCCCGGACAAGATGGCGCGGGAGAAGATCCAGCACCTGCGCGCGATGGGCGTGGAGGTGCGCATCACCCGCTCGGACGTGGGCAAGGGGCATCCCGAATATTACCAGGACGTGGCGCAGCGCCTGGCCGACGAGACCGGCGCCTTCTACGTCAACCAGTTCGCCAATCCCGCCAATCCGCTCGCGCACGAGACCGGCACCGGGCCGGAGATCTGGGAGCAGATGGCGCACGACGTGCAGGCCATCGTCGTGGGCGTGGGCTCGGGCGGCACCATGACGGGCATCGCGCGCTTCTTCCGCCGCGTCTCGCCGGACACCGAGATCATCCTCGCCGATCCCCTGGGCTCGATCCTGGCGCCGCTGATCAAGACCGGCAAGAAGATCGAGCCGGGCTCGTGGACCATCGAAGGCATCGGCGAGGATTTCGTGCCGCCGAACTGCGACCTCTCGCTCGTCAAGGACGCCTACGGCATCTCCGACAAGGAGAGCGTGGAGACCGCGCGCCGGCTGCTGGCGAAGGAAGGCATCCTGGGCGGCTCCTCCACCGGCACGCTGCTCGCCGCGGCGCTGCGCTATTGCCGCGAGCAGACCACGATCAAGCGCGTCGTCACGCTGGTGCCCGACAGCGGCAACAAATATCTCTCCAAGGTCTACAACGATTACTGGGTGATCGAGCAGGGGCTGGCGGACCGCAAGCTCACCGGCAACCTCTCCGACCTCATCACGCGGACCTATGAGAGCGGCGGCACCGTCACGGTCTCGCCCGACGACACGCTGATGATCGCCTACAACCGCATGCGCGCGTCGGACGTGTCGCAGCTTCCGGTGCTGAAGGACGGGCGGATCGTGGGCATCCTCGACGAGAGCGACATCCTCGCCCATGTCGAGGGCCACGACGAATTCCGCGCCGCGCAGTTCAAGGACCCCGTGCGCACGGCGATGACGGCGCGGCTCAAGACCGTGCAGGCCACCGACAAGATGGACGTGCTGGCGCCGATCTTCGAGCGCAACGAGGTCGCCATCGTGCTGGAGGGCGAGAAGTTCGTGGGCCTCATCACCCGCGTCGACCTGATCAATCATCTGAGGCTCAATCCATGACGGCCAAAGGCCACAACCGGCTCGCCTTCTCCACCCGCACCATCCATGCCGGCCAGCACCCCGATCCCACCACCGGGGCGGTGATGGTGCCGATCTACGCCACCTCGACCTATGCCCAGGAGAGCCCGGGCCAGCACAAGGGCTACGAATATTCCCGCTCGCAGAACCCCACGCGCCAGGCCTTCGAGCGCTGCATCGCCGATCTGGAGAGCGGCAACGAAGGCTACGCCTTCGCCAGCGGCCTAGCCGGCATCGCCACCGTGCTCGAGCTGCTGGATAGCGGCGACCACGTCATCGCCTCGGACGATCTCTATGGCGGCTCGTTCCGGCTGTTCGAGCGGGTGCGCAGGAAGAGCGCCGGGCTGGCGTTCGATTTCGTCGACATGAGCGATGTGGCAGCGATCGAACGCGCCATCACGCCCAGGACCAAGCTCGTCTGGGTCGAGACGCCCACCAATCCGCTGCTCAAGCTCGCCGACCTCGAAGCCATCGCGACGCTCGCCCGGTCACGCGGCCTCCTCACCTGCTCGGACAATACGTTCGCGTCGCCTTACGTGCAGCGGCCGCTGGAGCAGGGCTTCGACGTGGTTGTGCATTCTACCACCAAATACCTCAACGGCCATTCCGATATCGTCGGCGGTTGCGCGGTGGTGGGGGCGAACAAGGCGGTGGCCGAGCGGCTGCGCTTCCTGCAGAACGCGGTGGGCGCCATCCAGGGGCCGTTCGACTCGTTCCTCGCGCTGCGCGGGTTGAAGACGCTGGCGCTGCGCATGGAGCGCCATTGCGCCAACGCGCTGAAAATCGCGCGCTGGCTGGAAGGGCGCAAGGACGTGGAGCGCGTGTTCTATCCCGGCCTCGACAGCCATCCGCAGCATGCCTTGGCGAAGGCGCAGATGGCGGCGTTCGGCGGGATCGTCACGGTGGTGCTGAAACGCGATCTCGCCGGCACGCGCCGCTTCCTGGAACGCTGCAAGCTGTTTACGCTGGCGGAGTCGCTGGGCGGCGTGGAGTCGCTGATCGAGCATCCCGCGATCATGACCCACGCCTCCATCCCCGCCGACAAGCGCGAAGTGCTCGGCATATCCGATGCGCTGGTGCGGCTGTCCTGCGGTGTCGAAGACGCGGACGACCTCATCGCCGACCTGGACCAGGCGCTGCAATAGTCAACCCTCCCCTTGTGGGAGGGTCGAAAAAGCGAAGCTTTTTCGGGGAGGGGGAACGGCGCGTACGGCCTTCCCCCCCCTCCCCGAAAAATCATTCGCTTCGCTCCTGATTTTGTCGGCCCTCCCACAAGGGGAGGGCAGTCATTCCTTCACCCACACGATGTCCCAGCTCTCCCGCCGTTCGACGAAGCCGGTGACGCGGCCTTGCGCGTCGTACTGGAAGATCTTGCGGATGCGGTTGTCGCCGGGGATGAAGAAGACGTCGCGGGTCTCCGCTTTCCACTCCGCGGCAGGGCGCCCATTGCGCGATCCCATCAGCTTCCCGTCCTGCACCGTGAGCGTATAGACCGGATCGGAATCCTTGAGCTTGTAGGTGCCGGCGAATTTCGCCAGAGCGGCGGCGGGCAATGCGACGGAAGGCGGATCGGTACGCTCCGCCAGCACCTGGCCTTCGATCTGCTTCCAGCCATCGGCGCGCTTCTTCCACACCGTGTTGGTGAGATAGCTGGCGTGGATCGTCTGGCCGTAATAGTGCTCGGTCTCGACCTGGCGGAACAGCGCCACCGCGGTGTCGCCGTCCTGGTGATAGGCGAGCAGCACGATCCCGATCTCGCCGGAGAGCCCCTTCGGCAGCGGCCGGATCTCCTTCAGCATCGCCGCCTTGCCCTTGTAGCTGTCGTCCTCCTCGGCGTAGATCGCGTCCGCATCGAGATATCTGTCCCACACCGCCACATCGCCCGCCGCGATGGCATCGGCCATCTGCTGCTCCTGCCGCGTGATGACGGCGCGATCGTCGGCGAATGCGGGGGTGGCGAGGATTGCGAACACAATACCTGTGAGAAACGCGCCCTTCATTCTGCCCCTCCGTGTCATGGCCTGCGAATGCAGGCCACCCAGGTGACGTCTCTGCCGCAGCCGAAAATACGATCTCGATTCTGCTTGATCGAGTCGTGCAGAATTCAACTGGGTGGCCCGCATGCGCGGGCCATGACAGCTTAAAGCTCACCCCAGCGACGGCAGATCAAGTCCGTGTGAGTGTGCGCAATCCACCGCGATGCCGTAGCCGGCGTCGGCGTGGCGCATGACGCCGCTGGCGGGATCGTTCCACAGCACGCGCGCCAGCCGCCGCGCCGCGGCCTCGGTCCCGTCGGCGACGATGACCTGTCCTGCGTGCTGCGAATAGCCGATGCCGACGCCGCCGCCGTGATGGATCGACACCCAGGTGGCGCCCGAGGCGCAGTTGAGCAGGGCGTTGAGCAGCGGCCAATCCGACACCGCGTCGGAGCCGTCCTGCATCGCCTCGGTCTCGCGGTTGGGCGAGGCGACGGAACCGCTGTCCAGGTGATCGCGCCCGATCACCACCGGCGCCTTCAGCTCGCCCTTCGCCACCATCTCGTTGAAGGCGAGCCCGGCGCGATGGCGGTCGCCCAGGCCGATCCAGCAGATGCGCGCGGGCAGGCCCTGGAACTTGATCCGCTCCCGCGCCATGTCGAGCCAGTTGTGGAGATGGCGGTCGTTGGGCAGCAGCGCCTTCATCTTCTGGTCGGTCTTGTAGATGTCTTCCGGATCGCCGGAGAGCGCGGCCCAGCGGAACGGGCCGATGCCGCGGCAGAACAGGGGACGGATATAGGCCGGCACGAAGCCGGGGAAGTCGAAGGCATGGCTCTCGCCTTCCTCCAGCGCCATCTGGCGGATGTTGTTGCCGTAATCGACGACGGGAATGCCCATCTTGTGAAAGGCGAGCATCGCGCGCACGTGCTCGGCCATGGATGTCTTCGCCGCGCGCTCGACCGCCTTGGGATCGCTCGCGCGCTTGGCTTCCCATTCGGCCAGCGTCCAGCCCTTGGGCAGATAGCCATTGACGGGATCGTGGGCGGAGGTCTGGTCGGTGACGGCGTCGGGCCTGACGCCGCGGCGGACGAGTTCGGGCAGGATTTCGGCGGCGTTGCCGAGCAGGCCGACCGACCGCGGCGTCTTCTCGCGGCAGGCGCGCGCGATCATCTCCAGCGCTTCGTCCAGCGTCGCGGCCTGCGCGTCGAGATATTTCGTGCGCAGCCGCATCTCGATGCGCGAAGGCTGGCATTCGATGGCGAGCATCGAGGCGCCGGCCATCACCGCGGCGAGCGGCTGCGCCCCGCCCATGCCGCCGAGACCCGCGGTCAATATCCAGCGCCCGGAAAGATCGCCGCCGTAATGCTTGCGGCCCAGCTCGGCGAAGGTCTCATACGTGCCCTGCACGATGCCCTGGCTGCCGATGTAGATCCACGACCCCGCCGTCATCTGGCCGTACATCATCAGGCCGCGTCGATCGAGTTCGTGGAATTTGTCCCACGTGGCCCAATGCGGCACGAGGTTGGAATTGGCGATGAGCACGCGCGGCGCATCGGCATGGGTGCGGAAGATGCCCACGGGCTTGCCCGACTGGATGAGCAGCGACTGGTCGTCCTCCAGCCGCTTCAAGGCGGCCACGATGCGGTCGAAGCTCTCCCAGTCGCGCGCGGCGCGGCCGATGCCGCCATAGACGACGAGCTCCTCCGGCTTCTCCGCCACCTCGGCGTCGAGATTGTTCATCAGCATCCGCATCGCCGCCTCGCTGAGCCACGATCTGCAGCTGATCTCCGGCCCGCGCGGGCTTGCGATCTTCCGGCTGTTGTCGAGGCGGGTCATGGTTCTGCTCCTGAATCCCTGGTGTCATGGCCCGCGAATGCGGGCCACCCAGTTGAAAGCGGCACGAAGGCGACCGGCGATGAAGATGATCTTGCGTTCATTCGAAACCTTACGAGGTCACCTGGGTGGCCCGCATTCGCGGGCCATGACACCTAAGTGTGAAGAGAGAACCGAACACACGCTTCGAGAATCCGCGCCAGCACCGCGCGCAACGCCGCCGCGCGTTCGTCGCGGTAGGGCGCCGGCCAGTTGTCCGGCGTCACCGCGTCCGGCTCGTCGAGGTAGCTGCGGATGGCGAGTTCGAGCTGGAGCACGTGGACGCCGCTTTCGGGCTTGCCGTAATTGCGCGTCGTCCAGCCGCCCTTGAAGCGGCCGTCGGTGACGCGGGAAAAGCGGCTGGCGAAGGCGGCCGACTCCACGGCGAGCAGCAGCGCCGGGTCGCAGCTCGCGCCGTCGTTGCTGCCGAAATTGAGATGCGGCAGCTCGCCGTCGAACAGCCGCGGGATGCGCGAGCGGATCGAATGGGCGTCGAACAGCACGACCCGCGCGTGGCGCGCCCGCAGCCGCGCGATCTCCCCCTCGATCGCAGCGTGATAGGGCTCGAACCAGCGCGCGCGCCTGTCCGCGATCTCGCCCGCGTCCGGCGCCTCGCCGTCGCGATAAAGCGGCTCGCCGTCGAAACTGGTGGTGGGGCAGAGTTCCGTCGTCGCCTGTCCGGGATAGAGCGAGCGGCCCGACGGGTCGCGGTTGCAATCGATGACGGTCCGGCAAATCGCGGTGCGGATCACGGTGGCGCCGAGCGGGGGCGCGAAATCGTAGAGCTTTTCGACATGCCAGTCCGTGTCCTTGCGGGCGAGCCAGGGCGAGACCAGGCGGGCCTCGATGCCGCCGGGGATCTCGGTGCCGGTGTGCGGCAGCGATACGATCAGCGGCGCCTCGCCGCGCGCGACGGTGAGCCAGTCAGCCATCCGCGCCCCCGAAGATCCGGGCGTGCAGGGGATTGAAGCCCATGCGGTAGACGAGCTCCGCCGGGCGCGCGATGTCCCAGATCGCGAGATCGCAGCGGCGCCCCTCCTCCAGCACGCCGATATCGCCGCGGCCGAGCGCGCGCGCGGCGTTGCGCGTCACGCCCATGAGGCATTCCTCGACCGTGAGGCCGAAGCAGGTGGCGGCCATGTTCATCGCCAGGAGCAGCGAGGTCAGCGGCGAGGTGCCGGGGTTGCAGTCGGTGGCTACCGCGATGGGCACCTTGTGCGCGCGCAGCAGATCGACCGGAGGGACCTTCGTTTCGCGCAGGAAATAGAACGCCCCCGGCAGCAGCACGGCCACGGTGCCGGCCTGTGCCATCGCGCGCACGCCAGCCTCGCCGGTGTGTTCGAGATGATCGGCCGAGAGCGCGCCGTAGCGGGCCGCCAGCTCGGCGCCGCCGCCGTCGCTGAGCTGGTCGGCATGGAGCTTCACCGGCAATCCGTGGGCGCGCGCCGCCTCGAACACGCGCGCGACCTGGGCGGGCGAGAACGCGATGGTCTCGGCGAAGGCGTCCACGGCCGCGGCCAGCGGCGCGATTTTGGGAATCATGGCGCAGACGGAGTCGATATAGGCGTCCTTGCTGCCCGCTTCCGGCGGCAGGGCGTGGGCGCCGAGGAACGTTGTGACGACATCCACCTTGCGCCGCGCGGCCAGTTCGCGCGCCGCATGGAGCATGGCCGTCTCCGCCTCCAGCGACAGCCCGTAGCCGGACTTGATCTCGACGGTGGTGACGCCTTCGGCGAGCAGCGCGTCCAGCCGCGGCAGCGCCTGCTCGACGAGTTCGCCCTCGCTGGCGTCGCGCGTAGCCTGCACGGTGGAGGCGATGCCGCCGCCCGCGCGCGCGATCTCCTCATAGGTCGCGCCGCCCAGCCGCATCTCGAACTCGCGGGCGCGGTCGCCGGCATAGACGAGATGGGTGTGGCAGTCGATCAGCCCCGGCGTGATCCAGCGGCCCTGGCAGTCGATGCGCTCGGCCTTGGGGAAGGCCGGCGCCGCCATGGCCGGGCCGGCATAGACGATGCGCTCGCCGTCCGCCGCCACGACGCCGATGCCGGCCGGCGCGTGTCCCGGCCGCGCGGTGAAGAGACGTGCATTGTGCCAGACGCGCATTCTTGCCCATTCTTGCCCTGGGGCCATCGAACGTCTCTTATGTAGTCCATGTCGCTCTGGTTCGGAACCGCGCTGCTGCCGGATGGCTGGGCCGCCGATGTGCGGATCGCCATAGCACAGGGCCGCATCGCGCGGATCGAATCGGGCGTCGCGGCGCAGGCCGGGGACGAGCGCCATGCCATCGGCCTTCCGGGCCTGTGCAATCTGCATTCGCACGCCTTCCAGCGCGGCATGGCCGGGCTCGCCGAGAGGCGCGGTCCGGCCCACGACAATTTCTGGACCTGGCGGGAGGTGATGTACCGCTTCCTCGACCGGCTCTCGCCGGAGGACGTGGAGGACATCGCGCTGCTGGCCTATGTCGAGATGCTGGAGACGGGCTTCACCCGCGTGGGCGAATTCCACTATCTGCACCACGATCCGCGGGGCGCGCCCTATGCCGACATCGGCGAGCTGGCGGCACGCATCGCCGCCGCCGCGCAGCAGGCGGGCATCGGGCTCACGCTGCTGCCCGTCTTCTACGCGCACGCCAATTTCGGCGGCGCGCCGCCCGCGCCGGGCCAGCGCCGCTTCATCAATTCGGTGGACGGCTTCGCCGCCTTGATGGAAAGGAGCGCCGCTTCCATCGCCTGCCTCGAAGGCGCGAACATCGGCGTGGCGCCGCACAGCTTGCGCGCGGTGACGGCGGAGGAACTGGCGCGCATCGCGCCGCTGGCCGGGGGCGGGCCGGTGCACATCCACGCCGCGGAGCAGACCGGGGAGGTCGAGGATTCCCTCGCCTGGTCCGGCGCGCGCCCGGTCGAATGGCTGCTCGATCACGCCGCCATCGACGCGCACTGGTGCCTGGTGCATGCGACCCACATGACCGCGGGCGAGACCGGGCGCCTGGCGCGGTCCGGCGCGGTGGCGGGGCTTTGTCCCGTCACCGAAGCCAATCTCGGCGACGGCGTGTTTCCGGCGGAGGCCTTTCTCGATGCCGGCGGGCATTTCGGGATCGGCACCGACTCCAACGTCCTGATCGGCGCGGCGGGCGAGCTGCGCGCGCTGGAGTATGCGCAGCGCCTCGCCCGGCGCGCGCGCAATCTCATCCCGCGGGAGGCGGGCCGCTCGACCGGGCGCGAACTCTTCGGCCGGGCGCTCGAAGGCGGGGCGCGCGCGCTCGGCCGCGAGGCGGGCGGCCTCGGCGAGGGCGCCCCGGCCGACCTCGTGAGTCTCGACGGCACGGACGTTTCGCTCGCCGGCCGTTCCGGCGATGCGATTCTCGACAGCTGGATCTTCGCCGGCGCGCGAATCGATTGCGTCTGGCGCCACGGCCGCAAGGTCGTGGCCGGCGGGCGCCACCGCATCCGCGACGCCGCCGAGGCGCGCTACCGGGCCGCGATGGCGCGGATTCTGTCCTGACGCTTCCTCCCCCCGGGAGCGGGGGAGGTGGATGGCGAGCGCGTAGCGCGAGACAGACGGAGGGGGCGTGTCAGTGCCGACGGGCGAAGCTCACCTTCTCCACCGCCGTCCCCCTCCACCGGCTTCGCCGGTCCCCTCCCCCGCTCTCGCGGTGGAGGAAGTGTGGGGGCCCGAATCGGATCAATATGCGTTTGACTGACGGGGAGGGGACCCCGCCTTCATGCTAAGACTTCGTCCATGGTGAGGAATTTCCAGGTCCACCTGCCGGTGGAGAACCCGGCGGTCGTGCGCCTCGAGACGCGCGGCGGCAAGGCGCGCCTGGTGGCGACGGGCGACTGGACCATGCCGGAAGTCCCCCGGCTCGATTCGGAGCTCCGCCGCCTGGACTACGGCGATGCGCGCGAGGCCGACATCGACGGCGGCGGGATCAAGGCGCTCGACAGCGCCGGCGCCTGGCTCCTCCTGCGCTCCAAGCGCGAGATGGAAGACGGCGGCGTCCGCGTCGCCTCCTTCGCGATGCCGCCGCGCTACGCGCCGCTGCTCGAGACCATGGAGCGCGAGCACAAATCGCCGCCGGTGACCCACGATCGCGAGGGCGGGCTGATGGGCCTGCTCCTGCGCACCGGGCAGGGCACGGTGCAGGCGCTGCGCCAGGGCTACGATCTCGTCGGCTTCCTCGGGCGCATCACGGTGGAGACCTGGGAGGCGATCCTGTCGCCGCGGCGCGAATTGCCGTGGCCCGCCTTCGTCCACCAGATCGAGGAGACCGGCGTCACGGCGCTGCCCATCGTGGGCATGCTCGCCTTCCTGCTGGGCGTGGTGCTCGCCTACCAGGGCGCCGACCAGCTGCGCCGCTTCGGGGCGGAGATCTACACCATCGATTTCCTCGGCGTCGGCTTCCTGCGCGAATTGGGCGGGCTCGTCACCGCCATCATCATCGCCGGCCGCTCGGGCTCGGCCTTCACCGCCCAGATCGGCACCATGCGCGTCAACGAGGAGACCGACGCCATGCAGACCATCGGCCTCAACATCGCCGAGGTGCTGGTGCTGCCGCGCGTGCTGGGGCTGGTGATCGCGCTGCCGCTGCTGACGTTCTACGCCGACGTGGTCGGCATCGTCGGCGGCATGGTGATGACCTATTTCGACCTCGGCATCACCATCCCCGCCTTCATGCGCGAGCTGCAGGGCGCGATCAACTTCAACACGCTGATGGTGGGCCTCATCAAGGCCCCGGTCTTCGCCTTCGTCATCGCGCTGGTCGGCTGCTTCGAAGGCATGCGGGTCGAGCGCAACGCCGACAGCGTGGGCAAGCTCACCACCCGCTCGGTGGTGGAATCCATCTTCCTGATCATCGCGCTCGACGCGATGTTCTCCATCGTCTTCTCGGTGCTGAAGATATGAGCGGGTTCTTCCAACCTCCCCCTTGCGGGGAGGTCGAAAAAGCGAAGCTTTTTCGGGTGGGGCGCCCCCACCCGAAAAACCCCTGCGCTTCGCTTCGGGATTTTTCGACCTCCCCGCGAGGGGGAGGTCACGGTATGGCGTCATGAGCGGGACCGGCACCAAAGACCCCGTCGTCATCCGCGTCCGCGGGCTCGTCAACGGGTTCGGCGGGACGGTGATCCACGACCATCTGGACCTGGACGTGAAGCGCGGCGAGGTGCTGGGCGTGGTCGGCGGCTCGGGAACCGGAAAATCGGTGCTGCTGCGCTCCATCATCGGGCTCAACAAGCCGCTGGAAGGCTCGATCAAGGTGTTCGGCCAGGAGACGGTCGGCATGGACACCGAGGAACTGCGCGGATTGCAGCTGCGCTGGGGCGTGCTGTTCCAGGAAGGCGCGCTGTTCTCCTCCCAGACCGTGGCGCAGAACATCCAGGTGCCGATGCGGCGCTGGACCAGCATGTCGCAATCGCTGATGGACGAGCTGGCGGCCCTGAAGCTCACCATGGTCGGCCTGCCGCCGGACGCGGCGAGGAAATTCCCCTCCGAGCTTTCCGGCGGCATGAAGAAGCGCGCGGGCCTGGCGCGCGCGCTGGCGCTCGATCCGGAGCTGCTGTTCCTCGACGAGCCGACGGCAGGCCTCGATCCGATCTCGGCCGCCCAGTTCGACGAGCTGGTCAAGAGCCTGCAGGAGAGCCTGGGCCTCACCGTCTTCATGGTCACCCACGACATCGATACGCTGCGCGCCACCACCGACCGCATCGCGGTGCTGGTGAAGAAGGGCATGAAGGTAGGGACCATCCAGACCCTGATGAAGGACAGCGATCCCTGGATCCACGAATATTTCTCCGGCCCGCGCGGACGCGCGGCGCTGGACGCCTGAGGAGACGAGAGCCATGGAAACCAAGGCCAACTACGTGGCGGTCGGCGCCTTCGTGCTGATCCTGGTGCTGGGCGGGGTGATCGCGCTGCTCTGGCTGGCGGGGGCGCAGTACAGCGAGGAGTACGCCTACTACCGGACCTATTTCACCGGCAGCGTGACCGGGCTGGGCGAGGGCACGGCGGTGCGCTACAACGGCATCCAGGTCGGGCGCGTCTCCAAGCTCACCTTCGATCCCAACGATCCCAAGCGCGTGGTCGTCAATCTGCAGATCAATCCCGAGCTGCACATCCCCGACGATTCGGTGGCCTCCATCGCCAGCGAAGGGCTGACCGGTGGCTCCTATGTCGAGATCGACGGCGGCTCCAAGGGCAGGCCCACGCTCAAGCCCTCGATGTTCGGGGCGCCGCCGGTGATCAATTCCAAGCCGTCGACGCTGCAGGAGCTGGAGCAGTCCGCGCCGCAGCTCGTCGCCAAGCTGAACGGCATCGCCGACAGGCTCAACAACGTGCTGAGCCCGCAAAACCAGGCGGCCATCACGCACACGCTGGCCAACCTGGATTCGATGACCACGGCCATCGCCCGCCACGACAAGGACATCGAGACCACGCTCACCAACGTCTCCAGCGCCACGGGCAAGCTCGACACCGATCTTTCCGACCTCCACGTCACGCTGACCAACGCCAACGGCGCGGTGACGAAGGTGGGCCGGCTTGCCGACGACGCCGACGCGGCCGTCAACGGCGCCGATATCGGCCAGCTCTCCGACCAGCTGCGTTCGCTGGCCGCCAGCCTGACGCGGCTGTCGAACCAGTTCTCCCACGAGCCCACGCGCCTCATCTACGGCGACCGCAGGAAGGGATACACCCCGCCATGACCACGACACCGATCACGATGCCCGCGACCTCGCGGCGCGCGTTCCTCGCCTCGGCGGCCACCCTCGCGCTCGCCGGCTGCGGCAGCCTGTTGTCGCCGTCCAATCCGCCCAACCAGATCTACGTGCTCGATCCCCCCTTCTCGGCGATCCCCGGGCCGGCGGTGGATTGGGCGCTGGTGATCACGCAGACCGACGTGCCCAGCGTCTACGACACAGAGCGGCTCGCGCTGAAGCGCAACGAGACCATGGACTACTACGCCAACACCCAGTGGACGGACTCCACGCCGCGGCTGCTGCAGTCCCTGATGGTGGAGGCGTTCGAGAAGAGCGGGCGCATCCAGGGCGTGGCGCGCGACACCGGCGGCGTGCATGGCGACTTCATCCTGGCGCCGGAGCTGCGCCATTTCGAGGCGCTCTACGACCAGGGCGACGGCGCGCCGCGGATCGACGTCAACATCGTGGTCAAGCTGCTGTCGCTGCCGCGCCGCGAGGTGCTGGCGACGCATGACGCCTTCCAGCGCGTGCGCGCCGGCGCCAACAGCGTGCCGGCCGTGGTCCAGGCCTTCAACCAGGCCACCGGCGCCGCCATCGAGGACATCGTGCAATGGACGCTGGGCGCCGGGACGACGCAGGCCCCGGCGCCGGACGCCGGCCCGGCGCCCGCGCCCCCGATGCACCGCCGCCGCCACCGGCCGCGATGACGCAACGGCCCGAAAGCCGGCGGATGCGCCCCGCCTGCCGGGCTTTGCCACCCCGATGACGCTCCTGTAACAAACCGCATGGCCGACGCGAAAACCTCTTCCGGGGCGAAGGACGGCGCCCGGGAAACCGAATGGGCCGGGCTGATGCGCGCGGGCCTGGCCGGTGACGACGCGGCCTATCGCAAGCTCCTCGAAAGGCTTGCGCCGGTCCTGCGCGTCATCGCGCGGCGCGGCCTGTCGCGCGCGGGCTCCGCCGACATCGAGGACGTGGTGCAGGAGACACTTTTGGCGATTCACCTGAAGCGCCATACCTGGATGACCGATCAGCCCTTCAAGCCGTGGCTGAACGCGATCGCGCGCCACAAGCTGATCGACGTCCTGCGCCGCAAGGGCCGCCGCGGCGAGGTGCCCATCGACGGCCTGGAGGATGCGCTGCCCGGCGAGTCCGGGGCGGTGGAAACCTCGCAGGGGGAACTGGCCCGGCTGGTCGCGCGGCTCGAGGGCCGCCAGCTCGAGGTGGTGCGCGGCATCTCGCTGGGCGGGGACAGCATCGCCGAGACGGCCGCCAGGCTCGGCATGAGCGAGGGAGCGGTGCGGGTGACGCTGCATCGGGGGCTGAAGAAACTCTCCGAACTGTTCCGGGGCGCGCCATGAGCACGGAAAATCTCATCGCCGCGCTCGCCGCGGACAGGAGCCGGGGGATGAAGCCGGGGCGCGCGCTGGCGGCCGCGGCGGCCGCCGGCATCGCCGCCACGGCGATCGTCTTCTTCGCCTTCGTCCATCCGCGGCCGGATTTCATGCCGGCGATGCACAGCTGGCGCTTCGTGACGAAGTTCGTGCTCGCCTTCGCGCTGGCGGCGAGCGCGTCGGCGCTGGTGCTGCGCGCCGGCCGCCCCGACGACGGGCATGGCGCACGCGATCGTCTGCTGTGGATCGCGCCCGCCATGCTTTTCGCGGCACTGGTTGTGGAGCTGTTCAGCCTCGCGCCGGACGAATGGACTGCGCGCTGGATCGGCCACAACGCCACGATCTGCCTGCGCCTGATCCCGCTGCTTTCGCTTGCGCCGCTCGCGGCCCTGCTGCTCGCGCTGCGCGGGGCCGCTCCGGCGATGCCGGCGCGCGCCGGCGCGCTGGCGGGGCTCGCGGCCGGCGGCATCGGCGCGCTGTTCTACGCGGCGCACTGCTTCGACGATTCGCCGCTCTTCGTCGCCACCTGGTACACCATCGCCATAACGTTCGTGACGCTTCTGGGCGCGTGGATCGGCAGCCGCGTGCTGCGCTGGTGAGGCGGCGAATTTCCGCTTTGCGAATTTCCGGTATGGCGCTAGCTTCGCTGCCGCGCGCGGCTTCGGGGGAAGGCGCGGGCATCCGCGTGGGAGCGTTGGGCGCGGATTTCATCAACAGACCCGAACAAGGGCATGCATGTCACCGCGTTTGTCTGGCGTAAGTAGCGAAGCCGATCCGCAGATTCTCGAACATCCGGTCCTCAGGTTCCTGAGGGACTATTGGGAGGCCAAGCGCGCGGGCCGCAAGATGCCCGCGCGCGCCGACATCCGGCCTTCGGAAATGAAGGAGCATCTCGGCTGGGTGATCCTGGTCGATGCGCTGGCGGATTTCGCGGACTTCCGGTACCGCATGATCGGCTCGCGGGTGTCGCAATATTTCCTGCAGGATTCCACCGGCAGGACGGTGCGCGAGGCCTTCGCGCCCTATGGCGAGGCCGCGGTCAACGCGGTGGTGGCCGTGCACCGCAAATGCGCCCGCGACCAGGTGGTGCTGCGCTCCTTCGGCGGCGCGGGGTGGCTCGGACGCTCCTTCCTCGACTTCGACTCCCTGTACCTGCCGCTGTCGGAGGACGGGGTCACGGTCAACATGATCCTGAGCTGCTTCACCTTCGACCAGGCGGCGCTGATCAGGGCGCGCGGGTAGGCTGCCCGTCCTAAGTGCTTGGCGGGATTGCGGTTTGGGGCCTATCTTTGCATTCGATGGAGTTCGGGCGGGACGCTTCGCGCGAATTAATGTCGTCCCGCGCCCTGGCGCGGGCGGCAACCCGCTGGCAAGGCGTGCTGCTATAATGTAATTGCGCCGCGCCAACCTCGCGCCAACCCACGGAGCCATACCCCCGACATGAGTTTGCCGGGAGTCATATCCGCCCAGAACAAGCCTCCGGCCGATCCCATCCGGGCGGCGCTGGAGGCCAATGCGCGGCTGATCGCGGCGTGCTTCGCCATCGCCGCCGCCATGAGCATCCTGGCGCTGACCGTCTCCTTCTACATGCTGGAGGTCTACGACCGGGTGCTGAACAGCCGGAGCCTTTCGACGCTCCTGCTGCTCACCATCATCGCGGCGGGCGGCGTCTACGTGTATTCGGCGCTGGATTCGCTGCGCCTGCGCATCCTCATCCGCGTCGGCATGCGCGTGGCCAACCAGCTCAATGCCCATGTGCTGCGCTCGATGATCGCGCTGTCGGCGCAGGCGGGCGGCGCGGTGGCGCGCCAGGGCCTGCGCGACATCGACACGGTGCGCAATTTCATCGGCAGCCCCGGGCTCGCCGCCCTCATCGACGCGCCGTTCCTCCTCGTGTTCCTGCTGGTGCTGTTCTACCTGCACTGGGCCTATTTCCTCATCGTGCTGGTCGGCGGCGGGATCATCATCTTTCTGGCGGTGCTCGACCAATGGCTCACCAGCCGCACGCTGACGAGCTCGATCAGCGCCACCATCCGCGCCCACCAGTTCGCCGAGGACGGGTTGCGCAACGCCGACCTGCTCGAAGGCATGGGCGTCTCCACCACCTTCGTGGGCCGCTGGCGCGACCAGTGGATCGAGTCGCTGCGGCTGAGCCTTCAGTCTTCCGACAAGGATTCGGTGATCACCGGCATCTCGCGGGGCACGCGCCAGTTCATCCAGGTGGCGCTGCTCGGCACCGGCGCGCTCCTGGTGCTGATGTTCCATGCCTCCGGCGGCGTGATGATCGCGGCCTCCATCATCGGCGGGCGGGCGCTGGCGCCGATCGAGACCATGGTGTCGACCTGGAAGAGCGTCACCGCCGCGCGCCTTGCCCGCGGGCGCATCCTGGAGATTCTGCGCCGCGCCCCCAGGCGCGAGGAAGGCATGCCGCTGCCCGCGCCGCAGGGCCGCATCAATGTCGAGCGCGTCAGCTACGCCCCGC
The DNA here is from genome assembly GCA_035499995.1 of Rhizomicrobium sp. Taxonomy (GTDB): domain Bacteria; phylum Pseudomonadota; class Alphaproteobacteria; order Micropepsales; family Micropepsaceae; genus Rhizomicrobium. The sequence goes on from DATJXR010000035.1 coordinate 75,442, forward strand.
CCGGCGCGCGCAAATACATCGTGGCCGGCGTGAGCTTCAATCTCGAGCCCGGCGAATCCTGCGGCGTGATCGGGCCTTCGGCCTCCGGCAAGTCGTCGCTGATGCGCCTGCTGGTCGGCGCCTGGCCGCCCGCCTCCGGAAACGTGCGGCTGGACGGCGCGGACATCTATGGCTGGCCGCGCGCCGAGCTCAGCCCCTATATCGGCTACCTGCCGCAGGACGTGGAGCTCTTCGGCGGCTCGGTGCGGGAGAACATCGCCCGCCTCGCCGAGGGCGATCCGGAACTGGTCGTCGCCGCCGCGAAACTCGCGGGCGCCCATGAGATGATCCTGGCGCTGCCCAACGGCTACGACACCGACATCGGCGAGAGCGGCGCCAAGCTCTCCGGCGGCCAGCGCCAGCGCATCGGCATCGCGCGCGCGCTCTACGGCGATCCGCGCTTCGTGGTGCTGGACGAGCCCAACTCCAACCTCGACGCCGCGGGCGAGGAGGCGCTGCTGCATACGCTGATCGAGCTCAAGCGCCGCATGGCCACGGTGATCGTGGTGGCGCACCGCCCCAGCATCCTGGGCGCGGTGGACAAGATGCTGGCGCTGCGCGACGGGCAGGTCGAGGCCTTCGGCCCGCGCAACGAGGTCATCCAGAAATACACGCCGCGCCCGCAGCCGCCGCGGCCCAACGTGGTGCCCATCGGCGCCACCGCGCAGGCCATCGATCCGCGCCAGGACAAGCCGGCATGACGGACACCGGCCATCTTCCCGCCGAAACGGACGGCCAGGGCGCCGTGGACGACGCGGCCGCGAACGACGGCGACCGCGCCAATCTTCCCGTCCCGCGCTACAGCTTCGGCGGCGTGATGGCGCCGGCCTGGCACTGGATGAGGCTCGCCTTCGCCGGCCCCGACGTGCCCACGCCGGAGGACGAGCAGCTCACCTTCCTGCGCACCGGCCGGGTGGTGCGCATCGCGCTCTCCACCGTGGTGGTGTTCGTGTTCGGGGCGCTGGCCTGGGCGGCGTTCGCGCCGCTCGAAAGCGCGCTGATGGCGCCCGGCGTGCTGGTGGTGGAATCGCACAGGAAGGACATCCAGCACCTCGAAGGCGGGATCGTGAAGGAGATCTACGTCAAGGACGGCGACAGCGTGAAGGCCGGCCAGACGCTGATCAAGCTGGACGACACCCAGGCCCGCGTCCAGCTCGCCCTGCTGCAGGACGAGGCCGACGGCCTGGAGGCGCAGGAGGCGCGGCTCATCGCGCTGCGCGACGGCGACGATCACGTCAGCTTCCCGCCCGACCTGCTGGCCCGCCAGAACGACCCCAAGGTCGCCGAGGACATCCGCGGCGAGGAGAAGACCTTCGAGACCAAGCGCAGCTCGCTCACCGAGCAGATCGGCATCCTCAACCAGCGCAAGGGCGAGAACGGCAAGGTGATCTCCGGCCTCAAGGCCGAGCAGCAGGCGCTCGACACCCAGATCACGCTGATCAACGAGGAAGCCGGCAACGTCCAGCAGATGGTCGACAAGGGGCTGGAGCCGCTGCCCAGGCTGCTGGCGCTGCAGCGCCAGGCGGCGGACCTCACCGGCCAGCGCGGCCAGGTGCTCGAGAAGATGTCCCAGGTCGATCTCAACAACGGCGAGACCGACATCCAGATCGTCAACCTCAGGAGCCAGGCGCTGGACGACGAGCTGAAGGACCTGCGCGACGTGCAGTCCAAGCGCTTCGACCTGCAGGACCGCATCCAGGCCGCGCGCGACGTGCTCATGCGCACCAGCCTGACCACGCCGGTCAGCGGCAAGGTGGTCGACCTTTCGGTGCACACCCGCGGCGCCGTCATCAAGCCGGGCGAGACGGTGATGGAGGTCGTGCCGCAGAAGGACGCGCTCGAGGTCGAGGCCCATGTCCGCCCCGAGGACGCCGAATACGTCTATGCCGGCCAGGAGGCGAAGGTCACGCTCACCTCCTATCTCGCGCGCCGCCTGCCGCAGCTTTCCGGCCGCGTCGAGACCGTCTCCGCCGACCGGCTGACCGACCAGCGCACTGGCCAGGCCTATTTCGTGGCGGTGGTGAGCGTGGACCGCAACGAGCTCAAGCCCTTCCCCGACGTGCGCCTCATCCCCGGCATGCCCGCCCAGGTCGCCATCCAGACCGGCACCCGCACCGCCCTCGACTACTTCATCGAACCGATCCGCGACGTGATTCGCAACGGGATGAAGGAGCGGTAGCCGCGTCTTCCTCCCCCGCGTGAGCCCGCACGCGTCCTCCCCCGCGAGAGCGGCCCGCACGCTTTCTCCCCCGCGAGAGCGGCCCCGCGCTTCCTCCCCCGCGAGAGCGGGGGAGGGGGACCGGCGAAGCCGGTGGAGGGGGGACGGCGGTGGCGGGAGCCGGTTTCGTTCTTCACCACTGACACACCCCTTCCGTCTCGCGCGACTGCCGTCGCGCGATCCACCTCCCCCGCTCTCGCGGGGGAGGAAGCTCCGCCGAAGCGGGGTGAGGAAGGCGGAATGGCGGAAAACGGGGGTTTTTGGCGAGAAATATTCCTCTGCGAACCTCTTGTGTTCTACTGTGGGCTGTATTATATGCTCTCCAGCATCACACGCAGGAGTTTAGCCTTCCACTGACGGACGACCGCAAGACCAGACAGGCAAGGGCGCCCACTTGCGGGTGGCCCGCGCGGATTTCGAGGATCGACAGGCCGGAGGCGCCCCCAGGCGGAGGGCCTCAGATCGGCGCCCCTCCGGGGAGCGAGGCTAGGGTGTTTGCACCAGAGGTGGCCCGGGCATCACAGCTACCGGATCGAAGGCGTCGGGGCGAAGATCCCTTCTTCCGCATGAAAGCCGTGGAGATCCCGGAAGGGCGATGTGGCTGGCGAGTTAAACTGCGTCACGTCACCGGCCCCAGGGGATTCACCCCAAAGCCCTGGCCCATCCCAACGGTCCAGGGCTTTGGTGTGTCTTCCCTTATCCTCCCCCGCGAAGCGGGGGAGGTGGATCGCGCCGCGCAGCGGCCGCGAGACGGAGGGGGTGAGTCCGCGGAAGATCGAGGCGCCAATAACCTCCCCCTTGTGGGGAGGTCGAAAAATGCGAAGCATTTTTCGGGTGAGGGGAGTGGTGCTGTGCTGTCTCCACCGCGCCCCTCACCCGAAAAATTCATCGCTGCGCTCGAATTTTTCGACCTCCCCACAAGGGGGAGGTTATAGTTTGAGCAACCCGCCATTGGAGCCTTCGCGTGCCCATCCGAAACCGCATCACCGAAATGCTCGGTGTGGAGCATCCCATCGTGCAGGCGCCGATGGGCTGGATCGCCCGCGCGCAGCTCGCCAGCGCGGTGTCCAACGCGGGCGGGCTGGGGATCATCGAGACCTCGTCCGGCCGGCTGGACGAAGTGCGCGAAGAGATCAGGAAGATGCGCACGCTCACCGCCAAGCCCTTCGGGGTGAACGTCGCGCTCGCCTTCGTGCGCGATCCCTCCATCGTGCAATTCGTGATCGACCAGGGCGTGAAGTTCGTCACCACCTCGGCGGGCGATCCGCGCAGGATCGTGGGCCCGCTCAAGGAGGCGGGGCTCACCGTGTTCCACGTGGTGCCGTCGCTCAAGGCCGCGCTGCGCGCCATCGAGGCGGGGGTGGACGGGCTCGTCGTCGAGGGCGGCGAGGGCGGCGGCTTCAAGAACCCGCGCGAGGTCGCCACGATGGTGCTGCTGCCGCTGGTCTGCGAGAAGACCGGCGTGCCGGTGATCGCCGCCGGCGGCATCGTCGACGGCCGCACCATGGCCGCGGCGTTCGCGCTCGGCGCGGAAGGCGTGCAGATGGGCACGCGCATGGTGTCGAGCGCGGAGTCGCCGGTGCACATCAACTGGAAGAATTCCATCCTCGCCGCGGAGGAGACCGGCACCGTGTTCCTCAACCGCTTCGGGCCGGGGCCCGCGCTGCGGGCGCTGCGCACCGAGCGGACGGCGCGGCTGGAGAAGGAGCCCGGGCCGAACATCATGGGCGAGTTCGGCACCGCGCTCGATCTCTATTTCGGCGGCGACATGGAGGCGTCCATCGCGCTCTCCGGCCAGGTGGCGGGGCGCATCGACGCGATCAAGCCGGTGAAGCAGATCATCGACGAGGCGGTGAGGGAGTTCGAGGAAACGATCCGCGCATTGTCGGGCAAGTACAAACTCTGACGCAGCCCGTGCCCGCGCATCCGGGCAGAGGAACAGGAAGGTGGCGAATGGCGCTTCTCAACCGCGACGGCGTGAACATCTACTACGAAGTGCACGGCCGCGGCCCCGCGATCCTGCTCACCCACGGCTATTCCGCCACCTCGCAGATGTGGGCCGGCCAGATCGCGCCGCTGTCGAAATCGCACACGCTGATCCTGTGGGACATGCGCGGCCACGGCCAGTCGGACTCGCCGGAGGATCCGTCGCTCTACAGCGAGGAAGCCACCGTCGCCGACATGGCGGCGCTGCTCGACCGGGCGGGCGCGAAGGACGCCATCGTCGGCGGCCTGTCGCTCGGCGGCTACATGTCGCTCGCCTTCAACCTCGCGCATCCCGGGCGCACCCGCGCGCTGCTCATCGTCGACACCGGCCCCGGCTTCCGGAACGACGCGGCGCGCGAGGACTGGAACGTCTATGCCCGCAAGAACGCCGATCGCTTCGAGCGCGAGGGCATGGACCAGCTCAAGTCCCAGAGCCCGGAGCGCGCCGGCGCCCGCCACCGCTCGGCGAAAGGCCTGGCGCTGGCCGCGCGCGGCATGCTCACCCAGCGCGACGCGCGCGTCATCGACTCGCTGCCGCGGATCGCGGTGCCGTCGCTGGTGATCGTGGGCGCCAACGACACCGGCTTCCTGAAAGCCGCCGATTACATGGAAGCAAGGATCCCCGGCGCGCGGAAAACGGTGATCGCGGACGCGGGCCACGCCGCGAACATCGACCAGCCGGACGCGTTCAACGCGGCGGTCATGGCCTTCGTCGACGCGCTGTGAAACGGCAAATCGTTCCCGGGTTCCCCGCGCGGCCGGCGGGGATCGAATTCGCGCGCCGCAAGTTAACAATTCGCACTCACAAACAGCGCGTTCCGAATGCCGCGTCTTCGCAATCTCACGCCGGGCCCGCCGCCCGATCTCGTCGTCAGGCGCCTGTCGCGTTTCGCGGCGCTGAACGAGAGCGAACGCGCGCTCCTGCGGTCGATCACCGTGGTCACGCGCGACGTCGGTCCCGGCCAGAGCCTGGTGGCAGAAGGCGACCGGCTGGACACGCCGTGGCTGCTGCTGGCCGGCTGGGCCTGCCGCATGCGCGGCTTCCCCGACGGGCGGCGCCAGATCTTCGAGTTCATCCTGCCGGGGGAGATGTACGGGCTGTGCCTCAGGCCGCTCGCGGTCTCGCTGTCGACCATCGTCACGCTCACCGCGGCCACGATCAGCGACGCGATGCCCCTGCGCGAGGTGCTGCTCGGCCGGCCGCAGGCCTATCCCAATCTCGCCGCGGCGCTGCATTGCACCGCCGCGCTGGACGAGGCGCATCTTCTCAACCAGCTGATCCGCATCGGCCGGCAATCGGCCTTCGAGCGGTTGGCGCATCTGATCCTGGAATTGCGCGAGCGGCTTTCGATGGTGGGGCTTGCCGGCGCCGACACGATTCCGCTGCCGCTGACGCAGGAGATGCTGGCCGACGCGCTCGGCCTCTCGATCGTGCATCTCAACCGGACGCTCCAGCAGCTGCGCCGCGAGAACCTCATCGCCTTCAAGAGCGGCGTGCTGCGCCTCATCCAGCCCGACCGCCTGATCGAGATCGCCGACTTCCGCCCGCCCCAGGTGATCAAGGCGGCGGCATAGCACCGTCCGGAATCGCGTTTCCCCCGCGGCCCCGAGCTCCCGAATTCCCGCGTCCTCAGCTCGCCACGAACAGGATCGGGCCCGTCCAGTCGCGCATCAGGGCGGCGGCGGTGTTGCCGAAGAAGAGCACTTCGCCGGGCCGCTTGTTCACCCCCATCACGATCAGGTCGTGCTTCGGCGCCACGCGCGCGATGGGCCGGCCCGCGGCGCGGTCCGACGCCACGGCGGTCTGGATGTCGAGATCGTAGCGCGCGGCCAGCCGCACGATGTCCTTCAGCACGGCCTCGGCGTTGCGCCGCGCGGCGCCGCTGCGGCCCCCGCCATTCTCCGCCGAGACGTAGAGCGCGGTCGCCCCCGCGCCGCAGGCCCGCGCCAGCACGAAGGCGGTCTCCGCGCCGCGCCGCGAAACGTCCGTGCCGTTCACCGGCACCAGGATGCGCGCGCCGCCGTCGAGGAATTCCGCCGCCGGGCAATCCTCGCACACCAGCACCGCCAGGGGCCCGTCGAAATCGCCGGCGATGCGGCTCAGCCGCGGCGAGATTTCGCCCGCGCGGTTGCGGCTGCCCGCCGTGCCCAGGAACATCAGGCCGAAGCCCTTGCGCGCGGCCTCGGCCACTTTGTCGCCCGGCGTGCGGCCCTTGACCTCGCGGGAGATATCGACCTTGCGGGGCTTTTCCTCCTCGGCGGTTTCGGCGGCCGCGGCGGCGCTCTCCTTCGCGCTGTCCTTGATGACGCGCTCGTGGCCTTCCCCGGCGGCATCCGCCTTCCTGGCGGATTTCGCGATCTCCACGATGCCGATGGGCATGCCGCGCGATCCCGCCACCGCCCCGGCGATGCGCGCGGCGATCTTCCCGGCCGCGCTGTCGTCGACCGCCAGGAGGACGCGCTCGAGCTTGGGGATGAAGCCCTTCTCGTCGAGCGCCTCGCGCTCCAGCCGTTCCTTCTCGCTCTTGCCGAGCGGCAGCCTGGCCAGCGCGCGGCGCAGCATGGGCGGCATGGCGGTGGTGGTGACCAGCGCCATGGTGACGATCATGGTGAAGAGGTTTTGCGTCAGCGCGCCCATCGACAGGCCGATCGAGGCCACGATGACCTCGGTCGAGCCGCGCGCGTTCATCCCGCAGCCCAGCGCCAGCGCCTCGCCGTTCCTCAGCCCGCCGAGCTTGCCGCCCAGGAAGGCGCCGGAGAACTTGCCCAGGCTCGCGATGACGATCAGCCCCAGCGTCAGGAGCAGCATCGCCGGATCGCGCAGCACCGTCAGGTCGGCGCTGATTCCCGAAAGCCCGAAGAACACGGGCATGAACAGGGCGGTGATCACCCCGCGCAGCTGTTCGTCGATGTGCCTGGTCAGGATCGGGGATTCGCCCACCAGCACCCCCGCCACGAACGCGCCAAGCACGCTTTGCACGCCGATGGCCGAGGTGATCAGCGCCATGGAGCCCATGATCACCAGGATCGTGGTCACCACGGCGAACTCGCTTTCGAAGGTGTCGTTGGCCCAGCGGATGAGCGCGAAGACGATGCGCCGCCCGAAGGTGAGGCTCAGCACCAGGAAAGCGGCGATGCCGGCGGCGATCCGGGCGATCGAGGCGAGGCCGGGCGCGCCGGATTCCGCGATGCCCAGCGTCACCGCCACGATGATCCAGCCGATGGAGTCCTCCAGGATGGCGGACGCCACGATGATCTGGCCGAGATTGCGGCGCATGAAGTTCATCTCCCGCACCACCATCGCCACGATCTTGATGGAGGAGATCGACAGCGCCGTGCCCAGGAACAGCGCCGTCACCAGGCGGTGTCCGGCGTCGGGCAGGATGGATTGCGGGACGAATTCGCCCAGCGCGAACCCCAGCGCGAAAGGCACCGCGATGCCGGCCAGCGAAACCGTGACCGCCGCGCGCCCCACCTTCCGCACCAGCTTGAGGTCGGTCTCCATGCCGGTGAGGAGCAGCAACAAGAGGATGCCGAGCTTCGACAGCCCGTCGATCATCGCCTTCTGCGCCGGCGCGGACGGGAAGAGGAATCTCTCCGCGCCCGGCCAGAGCGCACCGAGGACGGAATGCCCCAGCAGGATTCCGGCAAGCAGCATGCCCATCACCGAGGGCTGGCCCAGCCGCACCATGGCCTCGCCGAGGAGCCGGCCCGCCGCGAGCAGGAGCACGATCTCCGCCACGAAGGCCGCTTCGCCCGTCGGCGGGAGCGGCGCGGCCGCGCCCGCGGCCGCCGCGGGTCCCGCGAGCCCGAACATGGCCGCTGCCGCAGCCATGACGGCGAGCCACATGGCATTGGCCCGCATTCCGTTCCTATACTGCATGCATCCGGCGCCCGGTTGCCCTCAATTGCAAAACGCACGAGACGGCGGAAGTTCCCGGGAAAAGGGGAAAGCATGAATACGAAGGACGCCCATCCCGCCACCATCGCGGCCCAGGCGCTGGGCTGGGTGGAGGAAGCGAGCAAGGCGGTGTCGCCGGGCATCCCGATGTCGTCCACCTATGTGCGCGACGTGGACAACGGCTATCGCTCCGGGCGCATCTATGCCCGCGCCGACAATCCGGCCTACGACCAGCCGCAGGCCGTGCTGGCCGCGCTGGAGAAGGGCGCCGATGCGATGCTGTTCTCCTCCGGCGTCGCGGCGGCCACCGCGTGCTTCCTGGCGCTCGAGCCGGGCGATCACGTGGTGGCGCCCAAGGTGATGTACTGGTCGCTGCGCAACTGGCTCATGAACTACGCGCGGCAATGGGGCCTCGATGTCGAGCTGGCCGACATGACCGACATGGCCGCGCTGAGATCCGCCATGCGTCCCGGCAAGACCAGGCTCGTGTGGCTGGAGACGCCGTCCAATCCGCTGTGGGAAGTCACCGACATCGCGGCGGCGGCGGAGATCGGGCGCGGCGCCGGCGCGCGCCTCGCCGTGGATTCCACCGTCGCCACTCCCGTGCTGACCCGGCCGCTCGAACTGGGCGCGGACATCGTGATGCATTCGGCCACGAAATACCTCAATGGCCATTCCGATCTCGTCGCCGGCGCGCTCGTCACGCGCGCGGAGGATGCGTACTGGGAGCGGCTGAAGACGATCCGCGTGCAATTGGGCGCCATCCTGGGCGCGGTGGAGGCATGGCTGCTGTTGCGCGGCATGCGCACGCTCTATCCGCGGGTGCGGACGGCCTGCGCCTCCGCGCAACGCATCGCGGAACACTTCGCGCATCACCCGGCGCTGGTGGAGGTCCTCTATCCCGGCCTGCCGGAATTCCGCGGCCACGATATCGCCGGGCGCCAGATGCGGGGCGGCTTCGGCGGCATGCTCTCCATCCGGGTGAAAGGCGGCGAGCAGGCGGCCGTCGGCGCGGCGGCGAAGATCAAGGTGTGGAAGCGCGCCACCTCGCTCGGCGGGGTCGAGAGCCTGCTCGAGCACCGTGCCTCGGTCGAGGGCGCCAACTCGCCATGCCCGCCCGATCTGTTGCGCCTCTCCGTGGGCCTGGAAGAAACCGGCGATCTCATCGCCGACCTCGAGCGCGCGTTGAAGCCGTGAGGCCGGTGCTTTTCGCGGCCATGCTCGCGGCGCTGCCCGCATTCGCCCAGCAGGAGGTCGTGACGGTGACCGGCACGCGGCTGCCGGGCGGCACCATCGACCCGGACAAGCTGCCCGGCCAGACGCAGAGCCTGTCCGTCTCCAGCCTGTCGAAGGACCGCCAGACGGACGTGCTGCCCAATCTGGTGGCCGGCCGGTTGCCCGGCGTATCGCTGAGCGACGAGCAGGGAAGCCCGTTGCAGCCCGACTTCGTCTATCGCGGCTTCAAGGCGTCGCCGATCTCCGGCGTGGCGGAAGGGCTCGCGGTCTACCAGAACGGCACGCGCATCAACGAAGCCTTCGGCGACGCGGTGAACTGGGACCTCGTGCCCGAATTCGCGGTCGACCGCTTCACCCTGCAAAGCGGCAATCCCGCGCTGGGCCTCAACGCGCTGGGCGGCGCCGTCGCGCTCGACATGAAGGACGGATTCAGCGCCACCGGCACGCATGCGCAAATCTCGGCCGGCTCCTTCGGCAGCGTCACCGGCGACGCGGAATATGGCGGCCGTTTCGGCGATTTCGGCGTCTATCTCGGTGTCGGCGGCATGCATGACGGCGGCTTCCGCGACCGCTCGGCGAGCAATTTGCGCCAGGCCTATGCGGACATCGGATACGAGGCGGGGCGGGCGACGCTGCACCTGTCGCTGTCCGCCGCGAACGACAAGATCGACGCCGCCGGCCCCACGCCCATCCAAATGCTGGAGGCCGACCGCAAGTCCATCTTCACCCATCCGCAATCCATGGCGAACAAGGCGGAGCTCGCGCAGTTGCGCGGGACCTATCGCCCGTCGCCGGATTTCCTGCTCACCGCAAGCCTCTACTACCGGCACTTCTCGCAAGGCCTGGTCGACGGCAACACCACCGATGTGAAGGCCTGCGGCAACGATCCGTCCGAGTTCTGCCTGGAAGGCGACGGCGATTTTCCAGGCGATGCGCTCTACGACCGAAACGGCAATCCCGTGCCGGTGAGCGCGTTGCCCGCGGGCGCGACGCCGGGCGAGACGGATTTCTCGCGCACCGGCAGCCACGCCATGGGCGTCGCGCTGGAGCTGTCGTCGAAGCGCGATGCGTTCGGCCATGGCAACGATTTCGCCGCGGGCGCGAGCTACGACCGCGGCCGCACCGCCTACGGCGCGTTCGGCGAACTCGGTGCGCTCCTGCCGACGCTCGAGGTCGTGGGTTCGGGCGTGATCATCGACCAGGCGACGAGCCCCACCGCGTCGCCGCCGCTCGAGCAGCCCGTCGATATCCGGGCCACCAACGCATATGCGGGGCTCTATCTGATCGACGCGTTCGACCTCACCGCGCGCTGGACCGTGACGCTGAGCGGCCGCTACAACGCAGCCCACGTCGCGCTCGCCGACCGCATCGGCTCCGGCCTCAACGGCCATCACGACTATTCGCGCTTCGATCCCGGCGCCGGCGCCACCTACAGGCTGCCGGGCGCCACCTTCTATCTCGGGTATTCGCAAACCAACCGCGCGCCGACGCCGGGCGAGCTCTCCTGCGCCGATCCCACCTCGCCGTGCATCCTCGACACCTTCCTGGTGGACGATCCGCCGCTGAAGCAGGTCGTGGCGCGCACCTGGGAGACGGGCCTGCGCGGGGCGTTCGACCCCAGAGTCGACTGGAACGTGAGCGTCTACCGCGCCGAGGTGTCGGATGACATCCTGCTGCTCGCCACGGCCGTGAACGGCTTCGGCTATTTCACCAATGCCGGCGAGACGCGGCACCAGGGCTTCGATGCGTCGCTCGGCTGGCACGAGGGACCGTGGCGGGCCGATCTCGCGTATTCCTTTCTCGACGCCACCTTCCGCGACGCGCTGGCGCTGTCCTCCAACAGCCCGGCGGCCGATGCGAACGGCCTGATCCATGTGGTCAAGGGCGATCGCATTCCGCTGATGCCGCGCAACCGCATCAGCGCAAGCCTGGACTATGCCGCCGCCCGCTGGGCGCTGGGCGCGCAGCTGCGCTGGCAGAGCGCGCAATATCTCGCCGGCGATGAATCCAACCGGGAGCCTCAAATCCCGGGTTACGCCACGGTCGGCCTGCATGGCGCCTACGAGATCGCATCCGGCGCGAGCCTCTTCGCCGAAGTCGAAAACCTCTTCGACCGGAAGTACTTTACCTACGGCGCGTTCGCCGATCTCGACGGCTTGCCGCCGAATTTCTCGCTCTCCGATCCGCGCACCTTTTCCCCCGCTCCCGGACGGTTGATCTACGGGGGCTTGCGGCTGTCGCTCTAGCGTCGCACTCTCGCGCCCGCTGTGGGAGGGAGTGTTTTCATGCCGAAGATCGCAACCGCCGCGCTGGCCGGCGCGGCCCTGCTCGCCTGCGCGGCGCTCGCCGCCGATGCGCCAAAGCCGCTTTACGGCGCCTGGGGACTCGACACCGCCGGCATGGATACGAAGGTCAAGCCGGGCGACGACTTCTTCGATTACGCCAACGGCACCTGGCTCGCCGGCCACACCATCCCCGCCGACAAGCCGGCCGTGTCGCTGCGCCTGGAGATGACCGACCGCACCGAAGCGCGCCTGCACGACATGATGGAGGCGGAGGCCGCCAGGGTCTCGCACCGGCCCGGCGATCTCGCGGGCAAGGTGGGCGCCTTCTACAAGGCCTTCATGGACGAGAAGGGGATCGAGGCCGCCGGCGCGAAGCCCATCGCGCCCGAGCTCGACAAGATCAAGTCCGCCAAATCGCGCGACGATCTGGCGGGCCTGCAGGGCGCGGGCGTGGACGATTTCTACGGCGAGCTCTTCGCCGTCTATTCCGACGTCGATCTCAAGAACACCGGCCGCTACGCGATCTATCTCTCGCAATCGGGTCTCGGCCTTCCGGACCGCGACTACTATCTCGAGAAAGGCTTCGCGGCGCAGAAGGCGGCCTATGCGGAATACGCCGCCACGCTGCTGAAGCTGGTGAACTGGCCGGACGCGGACGCGCGCGCCAGGGACGTCGTCGACTTCGAGACGAAGCTCGCGGCGGCGAGCTGGACCAGGGTGCAGGACCGCGATCCGGTCGCCACCTACAATCCCATGAGCGTGGACCAGCTTCAGAAGCTCACGCCCGGATTCGACTGGAAGGCCTATCTGGCGGCCGCGCAGCTTCCGGCGCTGCCCAGGGTGATCGTGGCGGAGAAGTCGGCCTTCCCGAAGCTCTCCGCGCTCTATGCCTCGACGCCCGTTCCGGTGCTGCAGGCCTGGCTCGCCGTGCACGTCGCGGACAATGCCGCGCCGTTCCTCGATAGCCGCTTCACCGGTGCGTATTTCAAGCTCCACGACCAGACGCTGGCCGGGCAGAAGCAGCAGCGCGTGCGCTGGAAACGCGCGGTGACGGCGGTGGCGGGCGGCGACTTCCTCGCCACCAACGGCTTCGGCGCCTGGGGCACGATGGGCTTCGGCGTGGGCCAGCTCTACACCGCGAAATATTTCGGCCCCGACTCCAAGGCCAAGATCGAGGCGCTGGTGCACAACCTGCTCGACGCCTATGCCGCGCGGCTGAAGAATGTCGACTGGATGAGCCCCGCGACAAAGGCGGAGGCGCTGAAGAAGCTCGAGACCTACACCATCAAGGTCGGATACCCCGACCATCCGCGCGACTATTCCAAGGTCGTCATCACCGACGACGACGTGACGGGCGACGTGCGCGCGGCGGCCGCGGCGGACTGGGCCTACTACACCGGGCGCCTCAACGATCCGGTCGACAAGCTCGACTGGGGCATGACGCCGCAAACCAACGACGCCTATAACGGCACGCTGCGCGACATCGTCTTCCCGGCGGGCATCCTGCAGGCGCCGGTGTTCGACGCCAATGCCGATCCCGCCATCAACTATGGCGCGGTGGGCGCCATCATCGGGCACGAGATGACGCATGGCTTCGACGACCAGGGCCGCAAGTTCGACGCCCAGGGCAATCTGCGCGACTGGTGGACCAAGGACGATGCCGCCAGGTTCGACGCCCGCGCCAAGCGCCTTGGCGCGCAGTACTCCCAATTCGCGCCGCTGGCGAACGATCCCAAGGTGCATGTCAACGGCGATCTCACCATGGGCGAGAACATCGCCGATCTGGGCGGGCTGACGCTGGCGCTGGATGCCTATCACGCCTCGCTGCACGGCAAGCCGGCGCCGGTGATCGGCGGGCTCACGGGCGACCAGCGCGTGTTCCTGGGCTGGGCGCAGGCCTGGCGCGGCAAGGTGACGGACGATTTCGTGCGCCGCCAGGTGGTGAGCGATCCGCACAGCCCGCGCCAGTTCCGCGTCAACGGCGTGGTGCACAACATCGATGCCTGGTACGCGGCGTTCGGCGTCAAGCCCGGGGACAAGCTCTACGTCGCGCCCAAGGACCGCGTGCATATCTGGTAGGGTCTCCGGAATGTGGACCCTGCTCGGCATCGCCGTGGTCGTCGCCGGCTTTGCGTTCCGCTTCAATCCGCTTCTGGTGATCGCCGCCGCCGCGGCGGTCACCGGGATCGCGGGCGGCATGCATCCGCTGGAGATCCTGGCGGCCTTCGGCAAGGCCTTCAACGACACGCGTTACATCAGCGCGGTGTTCGTGGTGCTGCCGGTGATCGGATTGATGGAGCGGGCAGGGCTGCAGCAGCGCGCGCGCATCCTGATCGGCAGGCTCAGGGGCGCCACCGCTTCGCATATCCTCTTCATCTACTTCGTCTACCGCCAGATCACCTCCGCCGTCGGTCTCACCGCCGCGGGCGGGCACGCACAGATGGTGAGGCCCCTGATCGCGCCGATGGCCGAAAGCGCGGCGGAAGCGGGGCTGGGCGGGCTTTCCGACGGGCGGCGCTGGCACATCCGCGCCTTTGCAGCGGCGACGGAGAACGTGGCGGTGTTCTTTTCCGAGGACATCTTCATCGCGCTGGCGCCGGTGCTGCTGATCCAGGGCACGCTGGCCGCGGGCGGCATCGTGGCGACGCCGCTGTCGATCTCGCTGTGGGCGATCCCGACCGCGCTGCTCGCGCTCACGATCCACGGCCTGCGCATCGCGCTCTTCGGCCGCGCGCTCCGCCGCAAGGAGCCGCCCGCATGATCGGATATGCGCCGCTCTACGTCGTGGTGGGCCTCTTCTTCGCGGCTTACGCGGCATTGAGCGTCCTCGACAGCGCCAATCCCCGGCGCCCCGGCAATACGGCGTTCTGGGCGCTCCTGGCGGTGAGTTTCCTCTTCGGGTCGTGGCTGGGCGACATCGCCAATGGCGTGCTGGTGCTCGCGTTGGCGGGGATCGGCGGCTTCAACCTGCTCGGCAAGGCCGGCGCGGCCACCACCGGCGCCGCGGAGCGGCAGGCGAGCGCGGTCCGCCGCGGCAACTGGCTGTTCGCGCCGGTGCTCATCGTGCCCGCGACCGCGCTTGCCGGCACGCTCGCGTTCCGCGGCATGCATCCGCCCCTGTTCAGCGCTCCGGCGCTGACGCTGTTCTGGCTCGGCGCGGGCGTGCTGATCGCGCTGGCGGCGGCGATGCTGTGGCTGAGGCCGCCGGCTCTCGCGCCGCTGCAGGAGGGCCGCAGGCTCGCCGACACCATCGGCTGGGCCGCGATCCTGCCGCAGATGCTGGCCTCCCTCGGCGCGGTGTTCGCCGTGGCCGGCGTGGGCAAGGCGGTGGGCAGCGTGGCGACGAACTATCTCCCGCTCGGCCTGCCGTTCGAGGCGGTGGCGGCCTACTGCATCGGCATGGCGCTGTTCACGGTGGTGATGGGCAACGCCTTCGCCGCCTTCCCGGTGATGACGGCCGCCATCGGCCTGCCGCTCATCGTGGGCAAGTTCCACGGCGATCCCGCGATCATGGGCGCGGTCGGCATGCTCTCCGGCTATTGCGGCACGCTGGCCACGCCCATGGCCGCGAACTTCAACATCGTGCCGGCGGCGCTGCTCGAGCTGCCCGACAGGAACGGCGTGATCAAGGCGCAGATACCCACCGCCGTGCCGCTGCTCATCGGCAACATCCTGCTGATGTATTTTCTCGTCTACCGCTATTGAGGTCCACATGAAGCTCACCCGCGAACTTGCCTCGCACTTCGCCCGCACCGCGCTCGGTCACGTCACCCGCGAATGGCCCAACAAGATGGACCATGTGCTGACGGGCCCCCAGGACGTGAAGGGCCCGCGCGAGCTTCATCCCATCTTCTTCGGCAGCTTCGACTGGCATTCCTGCGTGCATGGGCACTGGACGCTGGCGCGCCTCCACCGGCGCTTCCACGATCTGCCGGAGGCGGACGCGATCCGCGCGTTGCTCGATGCGCAGCTCACGCCGGAGAAAGTGGCGGGCGAGGCCGCCTACCTGGCGCGCCCCTCCGCGCGTGGCTTCGAGCGGCCCTATGGCTGGGCGTGGCTGCTGATGCTGCAGGCCGAGCTCATGCGCCACACGACAGCCGACGGCATCCGCTGGGCGGCCACGCTCAAGCCGCTGGCGGACGCCTTCGCGACGCGGTTCAGGGACTTCCTGCCGCTCATGACCTATCCGGTGCGCGCGGGCCTGCACTCCAACACCGCCTTCGCCGCGATCCTGGCACGGGACTACGCCCGCGCGGCGGGCGATGGCGGGCTGGAAGCGATGCTCTCGGAGAGATCGCTCGGCTGGTATCGCGGCGACCGCGATTGCGACGCGCGCGAGCCCTCGCAGTCCGACTTCCTGTCGCCCACGCTGATCGTGGCCGCCGCGGTGCGCGGCGCGATGACGGAGCCGGCGTTCCGCGACTGGTTCGCGGGCTATCTGCCGCGCGCGGCACAGGGCGAGCCCGCCGTGCTGTTCGAGCCCGCCTTCGTCACCGACCGCAGCGACGGCCAGATCGCCCATCTCGACGGGCTCAATCTCTCCCGCGCGTGGTGCTGGCGCCTGATCGTCGAAGGCCTGCCCGCCGGCGATCCATTGCGCGCGCGCGTCGAGCCGGTCATTTCCGCACATCTGGAGAGCGCCATGGATCACGTCGCGGGCGACTATATGGGCGAGCACTGGCTGGCGAGCTTCGCCCTGCTGGCCCTCGATCCGGATCCCGCATGAGCTTGGCGGGCCTTGCGGCTTTGGGGCCACGCCGCTAGCGTTCGCCTGGGAATTGGGGACATCGCCCGTGAGGATCTCGACACTTCTGCTGCCGCTCGCGCTTGCCGCAACCGTTGCCGCCGCGGCCGTGCCGCCGCCACCGGCCACGCCGGCCGGCAACGACACCGAAACTGTCGCGGGCAAGAAGGTCCCCGATCCCTACAAATGGCTGGAGAACGCGGCCGATCCCAGGGTCGGGGCCTGGAGCGACGCGCAGAACGCGCGCACCCGCGCCTATCTCGACGCGCTGCCCGGGCGGGATGCCGTCAAGACCAGGCTCATGGATTTGGTGAAAGCGGCTTCGCCCTCCTACCGCGAGATCGTGGCCCGCGGCACGCGCGTCTTCGCGCTCTACAGCGATCCGAAATTCCAGCAGCCCATGCTGGTGACGATGGATGCCTCGGCCGATCCCGCGAGCCGCAAGCCGCTCCTCGATCCCAACACGATCGACAAGAGCGGCCTCACCGCAATCGACTGGTTCACGCCCTCCGGCGACGGCACCAAGGTCGGCGTGTCGCTTTCGAAAGGCGGAAGCGAGCAGGGCACGCTGCACGTCTACGACGCCGCCACCGGCAGGGAGATCGGCACGCCCATCGCCGAAGTCCAATACCCCACCGCCGGCGGCAGCATGGCGTGGGCGCAAGGCAGCAAGGGGTTCTGGTACACGCGCTATCCCGGCCCATCCGCGCCCAAGGCCGACCGGCAGTTCCACATGCAGGTCTATTTCCACACGCTCGGCCAGCCGCAGGCCGCCGACACGCTGGCGCTGGGCAAGGCCGACGGCCTGGAGCGCATCTCCGAAATCTTTCTCGACAACCGCTTCGACCGGCCCTCGATCATGGCCATGGTCCAGCGCGGCGACGGCAACATCTGGGCCTATTACGTCCTCAAGCCCGGCGCGCCCGCCATCCAGATCGGCAGCTACGACGACGACGTGGTCTACGCCACCATGGGGCCGGACGACGCGGTCTACGGCATCTCGCGCAAAAACTCCTCCAACGGCCGCATCGTGAAGCTGAAGGCGCCTTTCGCGAAGGGCGGGCTGGCAAGCGCGCCCGTGATCGTGCCGGAAAGCGGCAGCGAGGCGATCCAGTCCGGCGGCGCGGAGGAGCAGGAGGTCGATCTGGGCCTCAGCCGCGACAAGCTCTTCGTGCGCGACATCGTGGGCGGCCCCATCGACGTGCGGGTGTTCGGGCTGGACGGCAAGCCCGAAGGCAGGCTGCCGCTGCCCGATGTCGCCTCCAACGACGAGGTCGAGGCGCTGGCGGACGGCAGCGTGCTGTTCGACGTTTCGACCTATCTGCGCCCGCGCTACTACGCGCGCTGGAATCCGGGGACCGGCGCCGCCGCCGAAACCGGCCTCAAGGCCACCTCACCGGTCTCTTTTTCCGATACGGACGTTACGCGCGTCTTCGCCACCTCGAAGGACGGCACGAAGATCCCGGTCAATGTGGTGATGAAGAAGGGCACGAAGCTCGACGGCACGAACCCCACGATCCTTTACGGCTATGGCGGCTTCGGCATCAGCCAGTCGCCCTACTTCCTCGGCCCGTTCGTGCGGCTGTGGCTGGATCACGGCGGCATCTATGCCATCGCCAACATCCGCGGCGGCTCGGAATTCGGCGAGCGCTGGCACCAGGACGGCATGCTCGGCAAGAAGCAGAACGATTTCGACGATTTCGCCGCCGCCGGCGAATACCTGATCGCGCAACACTACACCTCGCACGACAGGCTCGCGCTGCGCGGCGGCTCCAATGGCGGGCTTCTGGTCGGCGCGGTGCTCACCCAGCATCCCGAGCTGGCGCGCGCGGTGGATGGCGTGGCCGGGCTCTACGACATGGTGGCCTGGGCCCATGAGGTCAACGGCATGTTCACCTCCACCGAATACGGCTCGGTCGACGACCCCAGATACGCCGCCGCCATCATGGCCTATTCGCCCTATCACCACGTGACGAAGGGGACGGCTTATCCGGCGGTGCTGCTCTCGACCGGCGCAAACGACGGGCGCGTCAATCCCCAGCAGTCGCGCAAATTCGCCGCCGCGCTGCAAGCCGCGGGGTCGCCCCATCCGGTCTTCCTGCGCACCAGCAAGAATTCCGGCCACGGCATCGGCAGCTCGCTCGACGAACGCGTCGGCCTGTGGACCGACGAGCTGACCTTCCTGATGGCCCAGCTGGGCGCGAAGTAGGAAGATTCAGGCGCGGACGCGGCACCCGGAAGGCGCGCCGGATCGCCGGCATTCGGCATTCGGCATTCGGCATGCGGCGGTCGAATTCCGCGGCTCCGCGTGAATCGGACTTTTCCGAAAATTCGACATAAAGGCGCGGCTTGTCCTTCAGCGCGCTTCAATGCGGACGCGGTACAAAGCTGCGATCGAGGCGGGATCGAAGCGCATGCATGTGCTGGTGTTGGCGTCGCAGAAGGGCGGCTCGGGGAAGACGACCCTCTCCGGCCATCTCGCCGTCGAGGCGGACCTGGCGGGCATCGGCCCCGTCGCGCTGATCGACACCGATCTGCAAGGCAGCCTCTCGCTGTGGTGGAACGCCCGCAAGGCCGAGACCCCGGTCTTCGCCCATACCTCGCTCGCCGAGCTTGGCGCCACCCTCGACAATCTGGAGCGCGCCGGAGTGCGGCTGGCGGTGATCGACACCCCGCCCGCGATCACCGCCTCGATCTCCGAAGTCGTCGCGCATGGCGACCTCGTCATCGTGCCGACGCGGCCGAGCCCGCACGACCTGCGCGCGGTCGGCGCCACCGTCGACATCGCGGAGGCCCACGGCAAGCCGCTCATCTTCGTCGTCAACGGCGCCACCCAGCGCGCGCGCATCACCGGCGAGGCCGCCGTGGCGCTGTCGCAGCACGGCACCGTGGCGCCCGTCACGCTGCATCACCGCGTGGACTTCGCCGCCAGCATGGTCGACGGACGCACGGTGGGCGAAGCCGCGCCGAAATCCCCTTCCGCGAGGGAGATGCGCGAATTGTGGCTTTACGTGCAGGACCGGCTGTCGCGCATCACCCACGATTCCCACCTGATGCCCCAGGCCCGGCCCGCCCATCTCGCCGTGGCGCCGCTTTCGATCTTCGACGAGGCGCCGGCGCGCGCCGAAGCCCTCGTTCCGCCGGCCGACGAAGAGCCGCCGCAGACGGTGGACACGCCGCTGATGCTCGACGTGCTGCCCGCCCGCGCGCCGCAGCCCGAGCCGCTGGGAGCCGCCGGGGAGCAGGAGCTGCCGGACCAGCTTCCTCTCTACGGCGGGCCCGAACGGCGCTCCGGCAAGGACCGGCGCGAAGGCCAGCACGGCTTCTTCGGATCGGAACGGCGCACGCATCCCTTCGGTCGCCGCGCCACCGACCGCCCGTTCGGCAAACTGGGATAGAGCGCCATGAGCCAGCCGCGTTTCGCGCCGATCACCGCCAGCCTTCTCGCCCGCAAAGGCGAAGCCGCGCCCGCGCCGGCGAAGCAGCCCGTCGCCTGGCTGCACGAGGCGGCGGCCGTCCACGAGGCGGGCGAAATGTTTCCCATGCCGGCCGGCGAGAAGCCGCACCGCATCATGGTGGCGCTGTCGGCGCGGGAATACGAAACGCTGGGCATCGCGGCGGTGAAGAAGAACACCACCCGCCACAGGATCGCGCGCGAGGCGATGGACGCCTACTTCGCCCACCTGGCGCGCGAGTTCAACAATGCCTGCCGGTGCGTCTCCGACGCGGCGCGCGACGGCGGCTGCTGCCGCGAGAGCTGAATTCGGCTGTACTGTTCATCTTCGAAATATTCACGTCCGTTTACTTTGGGACGTCTTCTGTCTAGAGTCGCGATGATTGAACGTTTGCGCGCGTCTGCTTGCGCATGTCCTTCCGGTTGCAAGTGTTGAACGCGCCCGTGCGCCACGGGCGCTCGATCCCGTTGTCGAAGGAGAATCCTCATGATCGTCGCCGGCACGCCCGCACCCGCCGAACTCGCCGTCACCGACTGGCTGCAGCTGATCCTGCTGGCCGGACTGGCGGGCGCGGTGGGCCAATGCACGCGCATCATCGTGGGCATCAAGAAGGTGAACGACCAGGCCTCCGCGACCAATCAGTCGCTCGGCGATCTCGTCGACCTCTCGCGCATGGTGGTGAGCCTTCTGATCGGCTTCACCGCGGGCGTGCTCGCCTCGCTGGTCATGCCCAACGTCAACATCCACGCGATGACGGCGGAGATGATCCTGGCCTTCGCCGCCGCCGGCTACACCGGCTCGGACTTCATCGAAGGCATCATGAGCCGTTATGTGCCGGCCACGCAGGCATCCAACGGCAATTCGTCCGGATCCACGTCCAGTTCCGGCAAGCCGACACCGCCGCTCAACGCAAAGGGCTGAGCCATGGCAAACGTCACGCCGGCCAGCGGAACGGTCACGACGGTCGAGCCCCTGAATCTGCGCACGGGCGGCGCCAGCACCAGCGCCCCCATCGTCGGCCAGATCCAGACTGGCTCGATCTTCGTCGTGACGGGCACCACGCAGGGCCAATCGATCAGCGGCAATTCGACCTGGTACCAGGGCCCGGGCAACGTCTATTTCTGGTCCGGCGCCTGCGGGGCCCTTCAGGTCACGCAACCGCCGCAAGCCCCCGTGTCCCCGGCGAGCGCCCCGGCCGGCACGCTTCCCGGAACCGTCCAGGCCGCGCCGCCCGGCACGCTCGGCTTCGACTGCGACTTCACGCTGACGGCGCAGGACGTATCGACCTACGTGTCCGATGGCTACAAATACTGCATCCGCTACATCACCCGCTCGCAGCCCACCGAGCAGCCCGGCGATCTCACCACCTCCGAAGCGCTGACGATCCTGAGCGGCGGCCTGTCGCTGATGGCGGTGCAACATGTCGCCGCCTCGCCCTGGGTGCCGACGCCGCAACTCGGCACGCAATACGGTCAGAATGCGGTGTCCTGTTCCAGGGAAGTGGGCCTGCCGCCGGGCATGAACATCTGGCTCGACCTCGAAGGCGTCGCCACCGGGACGCCGTCGCAGGACATCATCGATTATTGCAACAACTGGTTCGCCCAGCTTGCCGGCGCGGGCTACGTGCCGGGCCTCTATGTCGGCGCCAATTGCGGGCTCAACGGCGACGAGCTCTATTGGGATCTCGTTTGCCAGCACTACTGGCGCTCGGGCAGCAGCGTTCCCGACGTGGCGGTGCGCGGCTACCAGATGTTCCAGCGCATCACCGGCGGCGACATCGACCAGGACGCCACCCGCACCGACAATCTCGGCGGCACCGTGCTCTGGCTGACGGACTGAGCCCCGCGTTCAGCGCGTCGTCTCGTTCAGCAGCGCGGCGAGGTAATCCTTCCAAACCGCCGCCCAGGTGTGCGTGCCGTGGCCGTGAGTTGCCGGGCTCTGCGGGATGAGCACGTAGCGGATGCGCCGGTTCTTCGCGGCCAGCCCTTCGGCGATGCCGAGCTCCGGCGGGTTGATGAAATCGTCCGCCGAATTCACCCACGTCACCGGCGCCTGGATTTTGTCCAGTTCCGCGGAAGGATCGTAGTCGCGCGAGGCGGCCACCTGGTAGAGGATATCGTTGGCGTCCAGCGTGGAAAGCTCGCGCGCGGTGTAATCCTCCACGAACTTGTCGGCGTCGTCGCGCGTCGGATCGGTTTTCTGCATCTGGTAGGGCGCGCTGCCCGCGATGATCAGCATGTCGGTGGCGATGCGCAGCGCCATCTGCGGCTCGCTCTTGTATTCGCCGCCCTCCCAGGCCGGATCGTCGCGGATGCCGTCGATCAGCATCTTGCGCCACATGCGGTTGCGCCCGGCGATCTGGGTGGGCTCGCAGGCAAGCGGCATCGCCGCATCCATGAAGCGCGGCCAGGTCTCCGCCCACATGAAGGAATGCATGCAGCCCATCGAGGTGCCCATGACGAGCCTCAGGTGATCGACCTTCAGTCCGCGCGAGACCAGCTCGTGTTCGGCCGCGACCATGTCGGTGTAGCCGTAGCCGGGGAATTTGGCGTGCAGCCCGTCGCTGGGCTTGGAGGACTTGCCGTGGCCGATGTCGTCGGGGAGGATGACATAGTACTTCGTGATATCGAGCAGCCCGCCGGGCACGAACAAGACATCGGCGAATTGCGGGCGCAGGAATTGATGCCCGTCCCCGCCCGTGCCGTGCAGGATGAGCACCGCATTGTCGACATGGCCGCGCGCATCGCGGTGCGGGCTGCCCAGCGTGGTGTAGTGCAGCCTGAGTTCGGGCAGCGTCTCGCCGTCCGCGAAGCGGAAATCGCCCACGGTGAAGTCGCCCTCCTTCGTCGGCCAGTCCGTGGCCCGGGCGCCGGTGGCCGCCGCGGCGAGCGCGAGGCCGGCGGCAAAGAGGACGGTGCGAATCATGAAATCCCCCTGATTGTTGCGAGCCCCGCCGGGCTCATTCGTCGCGCGATCCGTATTGGCCCGCCACGCGTTATTGGGGCACACTCTTGGCGCCCATGCCAGCCGCGATCGGACATTTCGGACTCGTCGCCGATATCGGCGGAACCCATGCGCGCTTCGCTCGCGTGGATGCGGGTGGCCGGCCCGGCGAGGCCCAGTCGTTTCCGGTGGCCGACTACCCGAACGTGTTCGAGGCGGCGCGGGCGTATCTCGGCCGCGACGAGCCCGAGGCCCTGGTCTTCGCGGTCGCCGGGCCGGTGACGGAGGGGCGCATCCATTTCACCAATTCCGGCTGGGTGTTTTCCGAAGGCGAGCTCCGCGAGCAGCTCGGCGTCCGCCATGCCCGCCTGATCAACGATTTCGAGGCGCAGGCCCGTGCGGTGGCGCACCTGCCTGCGCAGGCGCTGGTGCATCTCGGCAGCCCGCGCGATTTCGATGCGCGGCAGGACGGCACCATGGCGCTCGTCGGTCCCGGCACCGGGCTCGGCGTGGGCGGGCTCGTGCGCGCGGGCAAAAGCGAGATCGCACTGGTCACCGAGGGCGGCCATGCGAGCCTGGCGCCGCTTGACGAGGCGGAGGTTGCCATCCTCGAGGTCCTGATGAAGCGCTTCGGCCATGTCTCCGCCGAGCGGGTGCTCTCCGGGCCGGGCCTGGTCAATCTCTACGAGGCCATGTCGGAAACCGAGAGCATGATCCGCACGCCGCCCGAGCCTTCGACGATCACGGAGAAGGCGCGGCGCGATCCCGCCTCCTTCGAGGGCCGCGTCTTCGCGCGCTTCTGCGCGATGCTGGGCAGCGTGGCGGGCGACGTGGCGCTCACCATGGGGGCGCGCAGCGGCGTGCTGATCGCCGGCGGGATCCTGCCCGACATGGTGGAGCTCTTTCAGGCGAGCGACTTTCGCAAGCGCTTCGAGGCCAAGGGCCGTTTCGCCGACTATATGAAGGCGATCCCGACGCTTCTCATCGTGGAACCCAATGCCGGCCTCATCGGTGCCGGCGCGGTCTTGGCCTCCATGAGAGAGATTTAGTAATTTCAATAGCTTAGATCACAAAGCGATCCAGAACTGACATATTGTCATTTCTGGCGACTTCAGCGACAATGGTCGGACGCCGCGAAGGGATCGGGCCGATGGAGCATTTCGACGTCATCATCGTGGGCGCAGGGCTCTCCGGCATCGGCGCGGCCTGGCATCTGCAGGCGGAATGCCCGAACAAGACCTACGCCATCCTCGAAGGGCGTGACGCCATCGGCGGCACCTGGGATCTGTTCCGCTATCCCGGCATTCGCTCGGACTCCGACATGTACACGCTGGGCTACCGCTTCAAGCCGTGGCGCGAGGCCAAGGCGATCGCGGATGGCCCATCGATCCGCAAATATGTGCGCGAGACGGCGTCGGAGAACGGCATCGACGGCAAGATCCGCTTCCGCCACATGGTCAAGCGCGCCTCCTGGTCCAGCGCCGACGCGCGCTGGACGGTGGAGGCGGAGAAGGGCGCAGCGAAGGAGATCGTCCGCTTCACCTGCAACTTCCTCTTCATGTGCAGCGGCTATTACAGCTACGCCGGCGGCTACGACCCGGACTTCGAAGGCCGCGCGAGCTTCGGGGGCCGCATCGTCCATCCCCAGAAATGGCCGGAGGACCTCGACTACCGCGGCAAGAAGGTGGTGGTGATCGGCTCGGGCGCAACGGCCGTCACGGTCGTGCCGGAAATGGCGAAGGACGCCGCTCACGTCACCATGCTGCAGCGCTCGCCCACCTACGTCGTCTCCCGCCCGGCGGAAGACGCGATGGCGAACTGGCTGCGCGCGCGCTTGCCCGCCAAGCTCGCCTACGCGCTGGTGCGCTGGCGCAACGTGCTGATGGGCATGTACTTCTTCAACATGGCGCGCAAGAAGCCCGCGCAGGTCAAGAAATACCTCATCGACATGGTGCAGAAGGAACTCGGCGGCGATTACGACGTCGGCACGCATTTCACGCCCCGCTACAATCCGTGGGACCAGCGGCTCTGCCTGGTGCCGGACAGCGATCTGTTCGAATCGATCAGGGAGGGCAGGGCGTCGGTCGTCACCGACGAGATCGCCAGCTTCACGCCAGCCGGCATCAGGCTCAAATCCGGCAAGGAGCTGGAGGCGGACATCATCGTAACCGCCACGGGCCTGGCGCTGGAGATTCTCGGCGGCATGCAGGTTGTCATCGACGGCGTCGCGAAGAACGTCTCCCGCGCCATGAGCTACAAGGGCATGATGTATTCGGACGTGCCCAACCTGGCGTCGTCCTTCGGCTACACCAATGCCTCCTGGACGCTGAAGTGCGACCTGACCTGCGAATATGTCTGCCGCCTGCTCAACTACATGGACCGTCACGGCATGCCCGTCGCCACGCCGCGGCTCAACGATCCGGAGGTGAAGGACGCGCCGTGGCTCGATTTCTCCTCGGGCTACATCCAGCGCGCCAGGGACATCCTCCCCCGCCAGGGCACCAAGAAGCCGTGGAAGCTCTACCAGAACTACGCGCTCGACCTCGTGGCGCTGCGCTACGGCAAGGTGAACGACGGCACGATGGAGTTCTCGCGCGCCCTGCGCCAGGCGGCGAACGAGCCGGAGCCGGCCATGCTGGCGGCCGAATAATGCCGCGCGTGCCCGCCTTGTAACGTCCGGTACTGGACAGCGGCCGGTCCTGCGCGGATTCTGCGCGCATGCGCGGGGGCCAATCGCGGGACGGGAGCGCCGGAGCCGGGGCGGAGCTGCAGGCATTCCTGCAGTCGCTGTTCGCCTGCACGGCGGAAGTGGCGCGGGGCATCGCCCTGCGCGCGGCGCTGCGCGGCTACCCCATCAAGGCGGTGATCCTCGCGCAGGGCGAGCAGGCCTCGGTCACCTTCCTCGTGGTGGCCGGCCGGGCGCACGCCATCGCCTACAGCGCCGAGGGCCGGCTCGTGCTGCTGCAGGAATTCCGCCCCGGCGATTTCTTCGGCGCGATCGCCCAGGCCGAGGCGTCGCTGCAGGAATCGGACGTCGTCGCCGTGGAGGCGGTGCGCGCCGCGCTGTTCCAGGCCGTCGACTTCCTGCAGCTGGCGGAGGTGCATGCCTGCATCGGCGTCGCGCTTTCGCGCATGCTGCTGCGCCAGCTCCGAGCGGCCAACGCGCGCATGGCCGAGCGCACGACCTTGTCGGCGGCGGGCCGCGTCTGCGCGGAGCTGCTCAGGCTGGCGCGGCTCGCCGATGGAAGGACGGTGAGCCCCGCGCCTGTGCTGTCCGCATTGGCGGTGCGCGTGAACAGCACGCGCGAAACGGTCTCGCGGACGATCAGCGACCTGCAGCGGCGCGGCCTGGTGCGGCGCGACCGCAAGGCGCTCGTCATCGTGGCGCCCGACCGGCTCGAGGACATGACCGTCTGAGCGCTCAGCGCTTCAGCGAATAGAGCGGGATTGGCGCAGCCGCGTCTTCGAGTTCGCCGACATATTCCGTGCGGGGGCGGAGCGCGCTGGAATGCAGCGCGGCGGCGAAGTCTCCGGTCAGGTGGATGGCGCCGAACGGCGTCGCCTGCGCCAGCGGCGCGAGCAGCGCCGCTCCCGCGCCCGCGAGGAAAGGACCGCCGCCGAAGGGATCCTTCGCCTGCCGCACGATCGCGTAGTTCCCGGCGATGCGCAGATCGGTCTTGTGCTCCATCACCGCGGCGGCGGAGAGCGCGGCGCGCGCGGCATCCTGCGGCGTGTCGAAGGCGGCCAGCACGGACTCGCCCGTCCAGCGGATGGGCACGCATGGCGCCGCTCCCGCGGCCAGCGCGCGCGCGATCCAGGGCAGTATGTCTTCCGTCAGCCTTGCGGCGGCGGGGTCGGGAACATCGATGCGCAGCATCGCGGCCAGCGCGGCGCCGGAGACGCGGTCCAGCGGGCGGCGGGCGGCGCGCCTGCGCGGAGCGACGAGGATGTGCTGCCTGCGCCCGGTCCGCTTCCAGGTGGAGGCGATCCAACCGCTGCCGCCGGGCGTGCGATCGCGCCGCCCTTGCCGGTCCAGCACCACGAGCTGCACCGCCTCGGTGGAGAGCGTGGCCGCGCGCATCACGGCCTCGCCCATCGCCACTTCGGCTGCGAGCCTGAGCGCGAGCGGCGAGAGCGTGTCGCCGCCCGGTATCGTGCGTATCGACCGCGCCTTGCCCAGCACGCGGTGAAAGCGCCGGACCCAGTCCTTGCCGTGGCGCGTGACGGAAGCGTCGCGGAATGCGCGTTCCGGCGCGGGCAGGACGAGGTGAAGTTCCGCGCCCGCGCGCAACAACGCCTCCGCGATCAGGATGTCCGCGCCCGCGGCCAGTGCGCCATATCCGAAGCCGATGCGCTCGCGCTCCAGGAGCGTGCGGATCGCGCGCGCCGTGTCCGCGCCCGCTTCCATGTGGCCGGCGAAATGCAGCGCCCGCGGGGGACGCAGCGCATCGAGCCAGCCTTTGTCTTCATCCAACGCGTCCAGGATGAGCTCGAATTGCCGCAACGTGGAGGCGTGGTCCTCGTAGGCCTGCGGCGCGCGCGCGACAGCGCCGGTGAGCGTGGCGGCCGCCCCTTTCAGATCATCCAGCAGCAGCAGGGCTTCGGCGCGCGTCGCATCCTGATAATAGGCCGTCTCGTTCCTGTCGCCGCCATGAGCGAGGACCTGCCGCGCGAGCTTGCGGGCCTTCGCGGGCTGTCCGGCGAGCAATGACAGCGTTGCGGCGTTGATCAGCGGATAGGCCCGGCCGTCGAGGCGCCCGGCCGAGGCATAGGCGTTCGCCGCATCGAGATAAAGCGCGCGGCGCGCGGCTCCCTCGGCGCGCAACGCCTGATCCTTCAGCAGCCGCCCCTTGAGGCTGAGCGCGGACGGATCGTTCCTGGCGCGTTCATACCCGCCCTCGCGGAACAGCCGCCATGCATGATCCAGCGCGCCGGAGCGGGCATGGGCCGTGATGGTGAGGAGCGACGGACTGGCCTTCAATGTCTTACCGAATCTGTGGCGGTGAATCCCGACCCGTCGCCATCATGCGGAAGCCGGCGCGGACTGCAACATCCGCGAGTCGAGATAGTCCTGCTGCTTCAGCAGCACCGGGTTGTCCGGGTCCAGGTTGAGCAGCTCGTTCAGGGATTTCGACGCACCGTGAAGGCGCCTCTCGGCCCGGCCGTGCCGGCCGCTTCGCGAGTCCAGGAGCGCGAGCGCGAACTGCAGCGAGATCCAGCAGGTCTTCAGCCTCATGTTGAGCGGATCGCGCTCGATGAGCTGGCGCACGATCGGCTCCAGCATCCTGGGATCGACGGTGCCCCGCTCGAGCGGCGCGCCGTCGGGGAGCGGGAAGGGAAGCGCGGTTCGGGGCCCGGCATCCGTGAGGGGATTTCTCGCGAGAGACACGGCAGTTCCTCGATCTGTCTAGTCGGGATCGTCGCCCGGGTTTTTGATGTCGGGATCGACGGCTTGCACGATCACGAACGTGCTGACTCCGTTCAGCTTGTGATTCGTGGCGACCGCGACATCCATGGAGAAGCTGTCGATATTGTAGATATTTTTCCTCAGAAGCTCCGCGATGAATACGAGCTGGTCATAGCCGGCGTTGAGGTTCGGGGATTCGTGGGGAATGCCCTGGCGCGCAAAACGGTAGCGAGTGCCCGTATCCGCGTTCATCTGAATTCTGTCCTGGCCCGCGAAACTCCATTCCGGCTCGTGCGCTTCCGGCGGCTGCGCCACCAATTTGACGTGGCAGGATTCGAAGATGTGAATCATGTCGGGTGGAGAATTCGGCACCGCATCCTTCGGATTCTCGGGCACGAAGCGAAATTTGTTCGTGCTGTGGCGATAGAAGGTGTTGAAGACGTGCTCGGGCCTTGGGTTCGGCTCGAGGATGTCCGGGAGCGGCCATCCCGCCGTTTTCTTCGCCATTTCAAGCCTCCTTTAGGTTGGGCATGCGGGCCACGGCTCTCGCCGTGGCCCGCGTCTCGCTAGCCCGGATCGTCTCCGGGATTCTTGATGTCGGGATCGACCGTGACCGACAGGGGGTAGGAGACCTGTCCGCCGGCCGGCGTGGTGAGGTACACGTAGATGTAGAGGTTGAATGGGTCCGGGTCGCGCGGCGAGCCCTGAACGACGGGGATGTATTCCGCGTGAAAGGACAGGGACCGGCGCAGGCCGTCCGCATCCGGCGGCGCGACCGCGAGATTCGAATAGGCGCTGGTGGCCGGATCGTCGCCGAGCATGATGGGGTTGTTGCTGCTGAATTCCCAGTTGTAGTCGTCGAGCTGCAAGGTGACTTCGCAGGAACGAAAGATCCTCAGCCTGCAAGGCGGATCGTCGGGATATAGCGGATCGCCGGCGACCGGATTCTGCTTGGTAGCCTTGAGCTCGAGGTGGTCGCCCACCACGACCGGCGAGATCAGATAGACGGGGTATTCTTGGTCGACGGGCGAACTCGTGCCCCGCCAGGGGCCGATCGGATGCGCCTTCCCCGGCGCGATGTCGGCCGGCGCAGTCGTCTTTGCTGACTCCACGAACTTCGGGATAATTGTCATGGCACGTTTCCTCCTGCTTGAAATTCAACATCTGTGGAAAAAACTTCTTCAACGCGAACGGGAGCATGCTCCCGGACGCACCGCACGGCCGTACTGCCAGCGGATGGCGGGACAAGCGTCATGGGGCTCTCGCCTTCCGTCGGGCTTCGAGTTGCGAGATCTCCCGATCCACCTTGGTCTTCAGCGACGCCCAGTCCTTGTTCTCCGGGTCGAAGGCGGTCATGTCGTTGATGTGCTTCTGCGCGTCGCGCAGCCGGTCGAGTGCATCGTCGAACTCGCCGGCGTCGGCTTCGATATAGGCGAGGACCCGCTGGCTTGCGACCCAATCGCGGCGCAACATCATGTTGAGGGGTTCCGCCGTCAATAGCGGCAGGATGTGCGCCTGCTCGCGTTTGAGGTAGGCGGCGGCTTCGCGGTCGTCCTTCGCATAACGGAGCGCCGTCGCCATCCAGCTCTCGCGATTCACGATGTCGGTGTAAACGATGCTGGTGACGCCACGCTTTCCGGCGGCCTCCGTCATATGGTCGAGGGACGCCCGGCAAAGCCGCACGGCTCTCGTTGCGTCGCCATGCCTCTTGATTTCGAGCGTGCAAAGGAGGCCCTCGGCAAACCCCAGCTCGCGAAGATAGCGCCAGTCGGAAGGCGCGCGCGTGACCAGGGCCTGCGCGAGGCGGCGATAGTTCTCGAAATACCGGGCCGCATCGCTCCAGTCGGAGTCGGAATAGGCGTGGATGCCGCTATAGGACTCGCTCTGCGCGTGATCGTAGATCCATGCGGGATTTTCGGGATCGGAGGCGAGCAGCGCTTCGGTGATGCCGTAAGCCTCGGAAATCATCCTGCCGGCCGCCGCGGAATGGCCTTTCGCGTCCTCGTCGATGCCCATGTAGTCGAGCACAAGGGCGCGGTTGGCGCGGGAGTCCGGACTCAGCCTGCCGGCATTGCGGTCGAAGTAGTCGAGCGCGTTCTGGTTGACGACCGTCATGATGTCGAGCCGGCCGATCGTTTCAACCCGTTCCCTGAGATCCCTGCTCATGAACCTGACCAGCCCCTCCGCCTCGCTTCGCTGCCGTTCCGCCTCTTGCCGGGCGGTGAATGCGAAGATCGTCAGCAGACCCATGACTAGCATCCCGGCGAGCGCTCCCGCCGTGACGGCGGTCACGCGGCGGATATTTCGCTGGGCGTCGCGCTGGACAAGCTCGTCGAGCCCGATCCCCGCGATTCCGGCGACGAGCTTGAGGAGGGCCGCGCGCTCGCCGTCGCCCTTCTCGCGGAAGTCCGCGGCCAGCGGCTCGATCTGCACCCCTCCTGTTCCCGCGAGCCGGAGCGCGGCGGGAAAGGCTTCGGAAGGTTCGCCCTTGGCGATGGCGGCGAGGATGGGGCGATCCGGATGCAGCTCGCGGAACGCTTCGATCTCGCGCGACACCCAGGGTGACGCCGCCGCGTCGGGCGAGCAGACGACGATGAGGCTGCGCGAAGCCGCGAGCGCGGCGCGCACTTCCGCGCTCAGGTCGTGCGCGGCTGCAAGCTCGTCACGGTCGCGGAAGATCGGAGAAAGCCGCGCGGGCACGGTGCCGCGCGCCGTTGCCCGGCCCGCGAGCCGGCGCGGCATGGCGTAGTTCTCCAGGCGCCGGTGCAGCCGCCGCCCGAAAGCGGCGTCCCGGTGGCTGTAGCTTATGAAGGCCCAGTAGCGCGCCCCCGCCCCGACGGCGTCTTCCGCCATCGCTCCGCCCCCCAAAACGGCGTGGGCAGTCTGCCAGAACCGTTCGTTACGCACAACGTGAAGCTGCATTCGGGGCGCGCGGCCCTCGGGCCACCCGTCATGTGCGGCCTGCCCGGCCGCGGCGGGCAAACCCGCGCTTTTGCCGCGCGGCGGCCGAAGCGGCGCGAAGGCCGGTGCGGGAGCGGACTGAGGGGTCCCGCTGGCACGCCCGTGCATATGGGCAATTTTCGTCCGCCTCCGGGCGGCCACTGCGATGCCGCCTCGGCCCGAACCGTTGGGGCCGCGGATGCATTGCATGCCTTTTATATTTTTGCCGCTCCGTCGACCGCTCGAATTCGCACGCCCCGATGACGATCATCGCCTGACGAAAAGGAGACGTCATGCTCGATATCGCGTTCATTGCCGCCGGCGCGGCATTCTTCGTGCTGGGTGCCGGCTACGCGCTTGTCTGCGACCGGCTCTGAGGACTTGGCTCATGACCCTCGACTACGGCCTCGGCGCTTGCGTCACGCTCTTCGTCCTCGCCTATCTCGTATATGCGCTGGTGCGCCCGGAGCGATTCTAGGACATTCCCATGACGGTCAACGGCTGGATCCAGATCGCGCTCTACTGCGCATTCGTCATTGCGATCGCGAAGCCTTTCGGCGGCTATCTGACGCGCGTGTTCAATGGCGAGCGAACGCTGCTCGCGCCCGTGCTGGGCTGGCTTGAGCGCGGCATCTACCGGCTGTCGGGCGTCGACCCCGACGAGGAGCAGCATTGGCTGACCTATGCCTTCGCCATGCTCGCATTCAGCATGGCAGGGTTCGTGGCGCTCTACGCGATCCAGCGCCTGCAGGGCGTTTTGCCCTTCAATCCGCAACATCTTCCCGGCACGAGCGCCGATCTGGCATTCAACACCTCGGTCAGCTTCGTCTCCAATACCAACTGGCAGTCCTATGTGCCGGAAACGACGATGAGCTACCTGACCCAGATGGCCGGGCTGACGGTGCACAACTTCGTTTCGGCCGCCACGGGCATCGCGCTCGCCGTGGCGCTGGTGCGTGGTTTCGCCCGGCGTTCGGCGAAGACAATTGGAAATTTCTGGGCCGACCTCGTCCGCTGCACGCTCTATGTCCTGCTGCCGGTCTCTGTTGTCGTCGGGCTGTTCTTCGTCTGGCAAGGCATGCCGCAGAACCTGCATGCCTATGTGAGCGCAACCACGCTCGAAGGCGCAAGGCAGGCGATCGCGCAGGGCCCGGTGGCCTCGCAAGAAGTCATCAAGATGCTGGGCACCAACGGTGGCGGATTCTTCAACGCCAACTCCTCGCATCCTTACGAGAACCCGAACGCCATCACCAATCTCGTGCAGATGATCCTCATCTTCTCCATCGGCGCGGCGCTCACCAACATGTTCGGCCGCATGGCCGGCGATCAGCGCCAGGGCTGGGCGATCTTCGCGGTCATGTTCGTGCTTTTCCTCGCCGGAACCGCGGCCATCTATGCCGCCGAAGCGCCCGGCAACCCCGCGTTCGCCGCGCTGCATATCGACCAGACAGCCGGCGCGTTGCAGGCCGGCGGCAACATGGAAGGCAAGGAGGTCCGCTTCGGCATCGCCAACTCCTCGCTGTTCGCGAACGTGACGACCGACGCCTCCTGCGGCGCCGTCAACACCATGCACGACAGCCTGATGCCGCTCGCCGGCATGATCCCCATGATCAACATCATGCTGGGCGAGATCGTCTTCGGCGGCGTGGGCTCCGGTCTCTACGGCATGCTGCTGTTCGCCGTGGTGGCGGTGTTCATCGCCGGGCTGATGGTCGGCCGCACGCCGGAATATCTGGGCAAGAAGATCGAAGCCAGGGAAGTGAAGATGGCAATGCTCGCCATTCTCATCCTGCCGCTGTCGATCCTGGGGTTCACGGCGCTCGCCGCGGTCCTTCCGCAGGGGCTTGCCGGCCCGCTCAATTCCGGACCGCACGGATACAGCGAAATCCTCTACGCCTATACCTCCGCGACCGGCAACAACGGCAGCGCCTTCGCCGGCATATCGGCCAACACGCCGTTCTACAATTCCACGCTGGGCGCGGCGATGCTCATCGGCCGGTTCCTGATGATCGTCCCGATGCTGGCCGCGGCCGGATCGCTGGCGGCGAAGAAGATCGTGCCGCCCTCGGAGGGCACGTTCCCCACGCATGGCGCGCTGTTCGTCGGACTTCTGATCGGGGTGATCCTGATCGTCGGCGGGCTCACCTACTTTCCGGCGCTGTCGCTCGGCCCCATCGTCGAGCATTTCGCGATGATTTCCGGGCATACCTATTGAGGCTTTCATGAGCACCGCCGAACCCAGGCCCGCCGCCGCCATGCGCAAACGTTCCTCCGCGACCATGACGGATTCCAGGATCGTCGTCCCGGCGATCCGGGATTCGTTCAGGAAGCTCGATCCGCGCAAGATGGCACGCAACCCGGTGATGTTCACCGTGGAGATCGTCGCCACGCTGACCGCCGTTCTGTTCGTTCGCGATCTGGTGCAGGGAACCGGCAATCACCTGTTCTCCTTCCAGATCAACCTCTGGCTCTGGTTTACGGTATTGTTCGCGAATTTCGCGGAAGCGGTGGCCGAGGGCCGCGGCAAGGCGCAAGCCGAGGCGCTGCGCAAGACCAGGATCGATCTCGAAGCCAAGATCGTGCCCGCCCGGGACATGAAAGTGTGGCGCAAGGTGCCCGCGGCGCAGCTCGAGCAGGGCGATCTGGTGCTCGTCGAGGCGGGCGAGCTCATCCCCTCCGACGGCGACGTCGTCAATGGTGTCGCCTCGGTCGACGAATCCGCCATCACCGGCGAAAGCGCGCCCGTGATCCGCGAATCCGGCGGCGACCGCTCGGCTGTGACCGGCGGGACGCGCGTGCTGTCGGACTGGATCGTGGTCAAGATCACCGCCACCCGCGGCCATACTTTTCTCGACCGCATGATCGCGCTGGTCGAGGGTGCGGAGCGCCAGAAGACACCCAACGAGATCGCGCTCAACATCCTGCTCGCCGGGATGACGATCATTTTCGTTTTCGCCGTCGCCACCCTGCCGGGCTTCATCCGCTACGCCGGCGGAACGGCGAGCGTGCTGGTGCTGGTCGCGCTGTTCGTGACGCTCATCCCCACCACCATCGGCGCGCTGTTGTCCGCCATCGGCATCGCCGGCATGGACCGCCTGGTGCGCTTCAACGTGCTCGCCATGTCCGGCCGGGCGGTCGAGGCGGCGGGCGACGTGGACACGCTGCTGCTCGACAAGACCGGCACCATTACGCTCGGAAACCGCCAGGCCTCGGAGTTCCTCGCGCTTCCCGGCGTGGACGAGCGCGAGCTGGCGGAGGCGGCGCAACTCTCTTCGCTGCCGGACGAAACGCCCGAAGGCCGCTCCATCGTCGTGCTTGCGAAGGAGAAATATGGCCTGCGCGGCCGCGAGATGGCGTCGCTGCAAGCGACCTTCGTGCCGTTCACGGCTCAGACCCGCATCAGCGGCATAGACGTCGAAGGGACCGCGATCCGGAAAGGCGCGGTGGACGCGGTATTGAACCATGTGCGGGCGGCCAAGGGCCTTCCGCCGTCGAACGACGCTCCCACGGCCGCCGTCCAGGTGCTGGGACAGGATATGGCCCGCAATTTCCTGGCCATGGTGGAGCGCATCGCCCAATCCGGCGGGACGCCGCTCGCGGTCGCGAAGGGCGACCGGCTGCTCGGCGCAATTCACCTGAAGGACATCGTGAAGGGCGGCATCCGCGAGCGCTTCGCCGCCCTGCGCAAGATGGGAATCCGCACGGTGATGATCACCGGCGACAACCCGCTCACCGCGGCAGCCATCGCCGCCGAGTCGGGCGTGGATTCGTTCCTTGCGCAGGCCACGCCGGAAACCAAGCTTGCGCTCATTCGCGAGGAGCAGGCCAAAGGCAAGCTGGTCGCCATGTGCGGCGACGGCACCAATGACGCGCCGGCGCTGGCCCAGGCCGATGTCGGCGTGGCGATGAACACCGGCACCATGGCGGCGCGCGAAGCGGGCAACATGGTCGATCTCGACAGCGATCCGACCAAGCTCATCGAGGTGGTGGAGATCGGCAAGCAGCTTCTGATGACGCGCGGCGCGCTCACGACGTTCTCGATAGCGAACGATGTCGCCAAGTATTTCGCGATCCTGCCCGCGCTGTTCGTGGCGTTCTATCCCGGGCTGAGCGCGCTCAACATCATGCATCTGCATTCGCCGCAAAGCGCGATCCTGTCCGCGATCGTCTTCAACGCGCTCATCATCGTGGCGCTGATCCCGCTGGCGCTGAGGGGCGTGAAGTACCGGCCCGTCGGCGCGGCCAGCATTCTGCGCCGCAATCTTCTCATCTACGGCCTCGGCGGCATCGCGATCCCGTTCCTCGGCATCAAGCTGATCGACCTTGCCGTCACCGCCATCCATCTTGCCTGAGGAGGCAATCATGCTTCGCCAAGCCCGCCCCGCCGTCATGATGATCGTGCTGCTCACGATCTTGACCGGGCTCGTCTATCCGCTGGGCATGACCGGCATCGCCCAGATCCTCTTTCCGCGCCAGGCCAATGGCAGCCTCATCGAGCGGGACGGCAAGGTGATCGGCTCCGAGCTGATCGGCCAGCAATTCACCGGCGCCGGATATTTCCACGGCCGGCCGTCCGCCGCGGGTGCCGGCTACGATGCCGCCAACTCCTCCGGCTCCAATCTCGGCCCGACGTCCAGGGCGCTCATCAAGCGGGTGGCGGCGGATGCCGCAAGGCTGCATGCCGAGAACCCGAACGTGCCGGTGCCCGTCGATCTCGTGACCAGCTCGGCGAGCGGCCTCGATCCCGACATCACGCCGGCCGCCGCCTACTTCCAGGTGCCGCGGGTGGCCAAGGCCCGCGGGCTGTCCGAAGTCTCCGTGCGCAGGCTGGTCGACGACAACATCGCGCAGCGCTTCGTGGGGGTGATCGGCGAACCCCATGTGAATGTCCTCAAGCTGAACCTGGCGCTGGACGCCATGCGCCGCAGCTAGGCTTGCGCTACAATAGCGCATGACCGAACAGGCCGCCCGCCCCTCGCCGGAAGCCCTGCTGAAGCAGGCGGGCGACAACGGGCGTGGTCGGTTCAAGGTGTTTCTGGGCGCGGCGCCCGGGGTCGGCAAGACCTATGAGATGCTGAGCCAGGCGCGCCAGCGCCGCGTCGATGCGGGCGATGTCGTCATCGGCGTGGTCGAGACGCACGGCCGCATCGAAACCGATCTCCTGACCAAGGGCTTCGAGACCGTTCCCAGGAAGCGCATGCTCTACAAGGGGCGCGTGCTGCAGGAGATGGACATCGACGCCATTCTCACGCGCAGGCCGAAACTGGTTCTGGTCGACGAGCTGGCCCATACCAACGCGCCGGGCAGCCGGCATCCCAAGCGCTACCTCGACGTGGAGGAGCTCCTGGATCACGGCATCGATGTCTACACCACGCTGAACGTCCAGCATCTGGAAAGCCTCAACGACGTGGTGGCGCAGATCACGCGGGTGCGCGTGCGGGAGACCGTGCCGGACTCGATCCTGGATCGCGCCGACGACGTGGAGCTGGTCGATCTGACGCCGGAAGACCTGCTGCAGCGGATGCGGGAAGGGAAGGTCTATTTTCCCGAAGCCGCCGAACGCGCGGCGCAGAATTTTTTCGCGCCCGGCAATCTGACCGCGCTCCGGGAGCTGGCGCTGCGGCGCACGGCCCAGCGGGTCGACGCGCAGATGATCGACTACATGCGCGCCCATGCCATCCAGGGACCGTGGGAGGCGGGCGAGCGCGTGCTGGTGTGCGTGGACGAGCGGCCCGGCGGCGCCGCGCTGGTGCGCTACGCGCGCAGATTTGCCGACAAGCTGCGCGCCTCCTGGACGGCGATCTACGTCGAGACGCCCTACGCGGCCAGCCTGACGGAAGACGAACGCGACCGTGTCGCCGAAGCCCTGCGCATCGCGGCGCGACTGGGCGCGGAGCCGGTCACGGTGCCCGCGGCCAGCGTCGAGGACGGAATCCTGAGCTACGCCCGGGACAACAACGTCACGCAAATCATCGTATCGAAGGTGCAACGCCCGCGCATCTCGGAATTCTTCCGGCGCTCCCCGGTGCTCGAAATCATCCGCCGGGCGGGCAACATCAGCGTGCATGTCGTGCCCGGCCAGCTGTCGCGGGCGATGAAAGGCGTGGCATCGCGCGTGCTGGGCTTCGATCGCCGCGCGCAACGCACCTCCGCCTATGCCGGCAGCCTCGCGATGGTCGGCGTCGCGCTCGTGCTCGGGCTGGCGCTGCGGCAGGTCCACATCACCAATGTGGCGCTGGTTTTCCTGACGGCCGTTCTGGCGAGCGGCGTCGCCTATGGCCTGTGGCCGTCGCTGCTGGCCTGCGTCGCCAGCGCGCTCGCCTACAATTTCTTTTTCCTCCCGCCCTACTACACCTTCACCATCGCCGACCCCGAAAACGTCGTGGCGCTGTTTTTCTTCTTCGTCGTCGCGGGCGTCGTGAGCAATCTGACCGCGCGGGTGCGGGCGCAAGGCGCGGTCGCGCGAGGGCGCGCCAAGGCGACGGAAGACCTCTACCTGTTCGCGCGCAAGCTCGCCGGCGTCTTCACGCTGGACGACCTGCTGTGGGCGACCTCCTTTCAGTTCGCGCAGATGCTGAAGCTGCGCGTGGTGATCCTCTATCCCGAGGGCGACAGCATTGCGGTGCGCGCCGGCTATCCGCCCGAGGACATGCTGAATGAAGGCGATGTCGCCGCCGCGAAATGGGTCTGGCAGCATGGCGCGCCCGCGGGCCGGGGCGCCGACACGCTGCCCGGCGGCAGGTGGCTGTTCCTGCCGATGCGGACGGGGCGCGGAATCGTGGGCGTCGTGGGTCTCGACAGGGACAAGCCGGGCGTCCTGCTCACGCCCGATCAGCGCCGGCTTTTCGACGCGCTGGCGGATCAGGCCGCGCTCGCGATCGAACGCATCAATCTCGCGCAGGACATCGACCGCAACCGCCTCAACGCCGAGACCGAGCGCCTGCGTTCGGCGCTGCTCACTTCGATCAGCCACGACCTGCGCACGCCGCTCGCCTCGATCCAGGGCGCGGCCAGCAGCCTGAAAACCTATGGTGCCACGCTCGACGATGCCGCGAAGCAGGAATTGCTGGGCTCGATCCTCGAGGAGTCGGAGCGGCTCAACCGCTTCATTGCCAATCTGCTCGACATGACGCGGCTGGAATCCGGAGCCATCGCGCCGAAACTGGAGCCGATCGATCTCGCCGACGTCGTCGGCAGCGCGTTGCGCCGGGCGTCGAAGGTTCTGGCGCAGCACGAGGTCGAACTGTCGCTCGCGCCGGGGTTGCCGATGCTGCGGCTCGATCCGGTGCTGTTCGAGCAGGCGCTGTTCAACCTTCTCGACAACGCGGCCAAATACTCGCCGCCGGGCTCGAAGGTGTCGGTGGCGGCGGCGGTCCACGGCGCGCGCCTGCAGCTTTCGGTACGCGACAGCGGCGAAGGCATCGAGCCCAGCGACGTCGAACGCATCTTCGACAAGTTCTATCGCGTGCAATCCTCCGATCAGAAGCGCGCGGGCACCGGGCTTGGGCTCGCGATCAGCCGCGGCTTCATCGAAGCCATGGGTGGCACGCTTGGCGCCGCCAATCGCAACGATGGACGCGGCGCCGTCTTCACCATCACGCTGCCGGTTCCGCAGCCGGGCGAAATCGGGGAACGGGCCGCATGAATCCATCCTTGCGGGTTCTTGTGATCGACGACGAACCGCCGATCCGCCGCTTCCTCCGCACCAGCCTGTCCGCCCAGGGCTATTCGGTGCTGGAGGCCGAGGACGGCGAGACCGGACTCGCCATGCTTCAGCGCAACGCCGTCGACGTGGTGGTTCTCGATCTCGGCCTGCCGCGGATGGACGGGCTGGCGGTGCTGAAGGCGCTGCGCGACGGCGGCTCCTCCGTGCCCGTGATCGTGCTTTCCGCCCGCGGCGACGAGAAGGGCAAGGTGGCGGCGCTCGACATGGGCGCGGACGACTACGTCACCAAGCCCTTCGGGATGGACGAACTGCTTGCCCGCATCCGCGCCGCCATGCGCCACCGGCTGCAGCAGGAGGGCGAGAAGCCCGTCTTCAGGAGCGGCGATCTCGCCGTCGATCTCGTGCGCCGCATCGTCACGGTGCGCGGGCAGGAGGTGAAGCTGACGCCGCGGGAATACGATCTGCTGCGCCTGCTCGTGGCCCATGCCGGAAAGGTGCTGACGCACCGCTTCATCCTGCGCGAGGTCTGGGGCGGCGAGACGGACGTGCAATATCTGCGCACCTATGTCCGCACGCTGCGCCAGAAGATCGAGACCGACCCCGAGCGGCCCGGCCTGATCCAGACCGAGCAGGGCGTCGGCTACCGGCTGAGGGCGCCGGATTGACGCTGCAAGCCGGACGCCCCGCCCGCGCCTCGCCGCCGTCCTGCCGGGCCAGGCGCGCGCAATCCCGGCAGATCTTCGACGAACCGTCCTGGATTTTGCCGGACTGCAAACTGGCGGAGCCGGAGGGATTCGAACCCTCGATACGGCTTTTGACCGTATAACGGTTTAGCAAACCGCCGCCTTCAGCCTCTCGGCCACAGCTCCGTTGGGAGGCCTCCTTTATATACAAGCGGCTTTTGCCTCAAGAGCCGGGCGCGGATCGCGCGCCTCACGTGCCGCCGCCGCGGGCGCGGATGAGGCTTCGCACCTTGGCCAGCGGCTCGCGCACGGCCTGCTGCGTGCTGCCGATGGTGATCACCGCCTGGACGCCGGGCGGGTATTCGCCGGGAAACACCGCGCGCACGCGCACCGCCGCGCCCGCGTCGATCCACACCGGCGTGCCGTCCGGCCGGGTGAGCTTGAGGTTGCCGCGGCCGGCAGGCGCCCCCCCGGGGCCATTCATGGGCCGGCCTTCCAGCCGGGCGGTGATGAAGCCGACATAGCTGCGCGTCTCGTCCGGCAACAGGCCGCCGGCGCGCATGCGCTCTTCCAGATGTCCCGGTCCGTCGTTGTAGGCGGCGAACATCTGCGGATAGCCGTATTTCGCGCGCAGGATGCGCAGATAGGCGGCGCCGGCGATGATGTTGTCGTGCGGATCATAGGGGTCGTCGCCCAGCCGGTAGGCCCGGCGCATCTCGTCATAGGTCTCGGGCATCAGCTGCATCAGGCCCATCGCGCCCTGGGTCGACGTCATGGGCAGGCCCTCCGCCAGCATGGTGCGCCCGCCGCTCTCGGCCTGCATCACCGCGCGGATCCACGCCGCCGGCACGTCGAAGCGCCGCGCGCCTTCCAGGATGTAGGGATCCCACCGCTTGACGAGCTGCGCGTGCGACATCGCCTGTTCGATCTCGAACGTCGTGGGCTTGTGCGGCGCGGGCGGCGGCGCGGAGGCCGTCCGCGGCGGCAGCGGATGCACCGGCGGCCGCTGCGCGGTCACCTTCACGTTCACGACCGGCGCAGCCGGGGCATGCGGCGGGGCGGGGCGCAGCGCGAAATATCCGCCCGCGCCCAGCGCGACCACGGCCGCGCCCAAGAGGGCCAGAAGCGCTGGGCGCGAAGGCGTCATGGGGGAACCGGTTCCTGTTCGCCGCCCCAATGTATCAGACACGTCATGGAAACGCGCAGGCGCCGGCCCGGGCCCCTCCGCCAAACCCGCGCGCGGATGGGCTATGGTGTCCGGGCCGGTGCAGGGGCGGATGGCGGGGCGCGCACGGATGGACGGGGTTTCCCACGAGCTCGACGGCGCGAAGATCGAGGAGACGGCGGCCCGCCTCGCCGCGCGCGTGGGCGAGCGCTTTCCGGGCTCCGGCCTTGCCGCGATGTGCGCCGACCTCGTGAAGGTGGCCGCGGCGACGCGGGAGCCCGCGCTCCGGACCGCGCGCCCCAATATCGGTCTGCGCGCCATGGCGGCGGCAGTGGTGGCGGCGGTGCTCGCGCTGGCGCTTTATGTCACGCGCCTGCTCGACTGGAGCTCGCTCGCCGGCAAGGCCAATGTCTACAACTTCATGCAAGGCATCGACGCGGCGGTGAACCTGCTCATCCTGACCGCCGGCGGCATCTGGTTCTTCGTCACGCTGGAGGCGCGGATCAAGCGCCGGCACGTGCAGCGCGCGCTGTTCGAGCTGCGCTCCTATGCCCATGTCATCGACATGCGCCAGCTCACCAAGGACCCGACGGTGATCCTCAGCCCCGGCTCCGCCACCAGCTCCTCGCCCCGGCGCGGCATGACGCGCTTCGAGCTCACGCGCTATCTCGAATATTGCGCCGAGATGCTTTCCCTGCTGGCCAAGCTCGCCGCGCTCCATGCCGGCGCCACCACGGATGCGGAAATCCTCGCCGCCGTCAACGAAGTCGAGCAGCTCACCAACAATCTCGGCCGCAAGATCTGGCAGAAGATCATGATCCTGGGCCAGCTCGACGAGCGCGCGACGGCGGGGTGATCCCTATTTCGGCACCTGCACGAAGGGCACGCTGCCGCCGGGCACCATGGTGGTGGGCAGCACGCCGTTCCATTTCTCCGCGGCGGTGAGCGCCACGAGGTCCGGGTTGGTCCTGAGCGCGTCGGCGCGGGCCTTGATGGCGGTGGCCTGCGCGTTGCCCTGCACCTCGATGGCGTGCGCCTGCGCGTCGGCGGCCGCCTTCACCTCATAGGCCGCGGCGTCGGCATTGGTGATGCGGCGCTGCTTCTCGGCCTCGGCCTGGTATTGCGCGACGACGGATTTCATCCGGTTCTCCACGGCGGTCTCGTAGGCGTCGGAGAACGCCACGTCCTCGACCTGCACCGACACGATGTGGATGCCGCGACCGTCCAGCGCCGCCTCCAGCGACTTCTCAACCTCGATGCCGAGCTTGGTGCGATCCTGGATCATGCTCTGCGCGGAGAAATTGCCGAACACTTCCTTGAGGCGCCGGGGAAGCTGCGTGTCGATCAGGATCGAGGGATAGTCCACGCCGTAGCGGGTGTAGACGTCCATCACGTTGCCTTCCGGCAGGCGGTAGTTGACGCTCACCTGCACGTTGGCCGGCTGCTGGTCCTGCGAATAGGCTTCGGTCTTGAAGTCTTCCTTCTGCTCGCGGACGCTCATCTTCACCACCGACTCCACGAACGGCAGCTTGAAGTGCAGGCCCGGGCCTTCCACGCCCACCGCCTGGCCGAAGCGCAGCAGCACCGCGCGCTCGCCCTGGTCCACGGTGTAGGACGTGCTGAACACCGCGTAGATCGCCAGCATCGCGACGATGACGAAAAAGACCAGGCTTGCCTGGTTCATCCTGTTCATGGGTTCCCTCCGGCATTCGCCCAACGAGAAATAGGTTCCCGTTCCCGGGCTTCAATGGGCGGGGATTCGCGGGATTCCGCAAGATTCGGGAACCGAATTTAACCGTGCGCCGCTCTTGCGCGCCGCCACGCGCGGGCGCAGCATTCTCCACCTAGCGGGGCCAGCACGCCCCGCCGCGAAGAGCCGCGAGGGCGCCGCGCGGGTGAAGCAGGCGGCATCCTCAACGAGAGATGGGAGCGGCGTGGGAACGGCCGGCCCCTTCGGGATCCGAAGGAGGATACGCCCATGCTCGTCAGTCACATTCTGCGAAACAAGGGCCGCGACGTCGTCACGGTGTCGAGCGAGGCCACGCTCTCGGAGGCCGCGCGCCTTCTGGCGCGCAAGCATATCGGCGCGGTGGTGGTGCGCGGCGCGGACGGCGCCGTCAAGGGCATCCTCTCGGAGCGCGACATCGTGCAGGCGGTGGCGGAGGCCAGCGTGGCCGCGCTCGCGCATTCCGTCGCGCGCCACATGACCACCGCGATCGAGACCTGCGGCGAATCCGACTCGATCGACGACCTGATGGAGCTGATGACCCATCGCCGTTTCCGCCACGTGCCGGTGATGGACGGCGAGCGGCTTGCGGGCATCGTCTCCATCGGCGACATCGTCAAGACGCGCATCGCCGAGACCGAACAGGAAGCGAGCGCGCTCCGGCAGTACATCGCCGCGAGCTGACGCGGGAACATTGCGGAACCCGCGAGCCTGGGGAAACCGGGCGGCAACAGGCCCGTTTCCTCCGCGCCGCGTCCCGCGGCCCGGGGGCTCGCAGGAGCAGAACATGAAAACCGCAATCGTCGCCGCGGCCGCCGTCTTGCTGGCGGCGGGCACGAGCATGGCCGCGCCCGGCGGAACCCCGGCGGCCGCGCCCGCTTCCGCGCAACCCTCCACGCCCGCCGCCGCTTCGCCGTCACCGGGTCAGACCCAACCCAATGCCGCGCAACCGCCCGCGGGAACCATCGAACCGAAAGCCGCGCAGCCGCCGCCCGCGACCGAACCCGAGGCCACCCGTTCCGGCACCGGCGTCAAGCCCGCGGACACGCCGCCGGAATGCACGCAGGACATCAAGCCCGGCCAGCCGCCCGGCTATTGCCCGCCGTCGCCCAAGCCCCCGCCGGGCGAAGGCGGA
Organism: Rhizomicrobium sp.; assembly: GCA_035499995.1. Taxonomy (GTDB): domain Bacteria; phylum Pseudomonadota; class Alphaproteobacteria; order Micropepsales; family Micropepsaceae; genus Rhizomicrobium. The sequence goes on from DATJXR010000035.1 coordinate 118,971, forward strand.
ACGCCGAAATAGCAAAGGTGAATTTTTTTCCCCGCGGGCGAGGAACGCAGACCGCGAGGCAACCGTTCTTCTCTACGCCGCGCCGCGGCCCAGGGGCTTGCAGGGAGCAAAGTCATGACACACCGCAAGTCCATCCTCGGCGGCGCCGTGCTCGCGCTCGCAGGCACGCTGGCGATTTCCGCGCCGGCCTTCGCCAAGACGACGCATCATCGTCATCACGCCGCGTCCGCTTCGGCCACGGAGAACAGCCAGGAAGAACAGACCACCCAGCAGCTGAACGAGCAGCAGCTCACCAATCCCGGCACCGTTCCCTCGGGCACCGGATCCACCGGCGGCATGAGCGGCGGCAGCGCCAACGGCATGCAGACGGGTTCGGGCATGAACGGTAATTCCGAAACCGGCTCGCCCACGCAGCCTTCGACGATGCCGAACGACAATGCCGCGGCCAAGCCCACCACGGCGCAGCCCAACGGCACGACGCAGAACAGCCAGCAGCCCGGCAACGGAACCACGCCGCACTGACGCGGCCCGGCGGCAGGCGGCCTGGCACAAGCCGGGCCGTCCACCGTTGCCCTCGAGGCGCCGCGCGAACCCGGAACCTCGCCCCGCACGGCGCGTTTTTTCACGATACGACGCGGAGGGTGTCGCGCGCCGGGCCATCAAGGAGACGGATATGAGAATGAGAGCACTCGTTCTGGGGAGCGCCGCCAGCCTTTCGCTCGCCGGTGCGCTCGCGATCGCGACCCCCAGTTTCGCGCAATACGAAGGCAATCCTCCGCAGGTTTCGACGCCCGCGGAGAAGCAGGAAACACAGCAGCTCAACGACCAGGCCACGCAGGGCACCACGGCCAATCCGGCCGCGCTCAACGGAGATGCGTCCGCGCCGCGGCAATCGCCGCAGCAGACGCAGTACGACAGCGACAGCGACCGCTACCGGCAACAGCAGCAGCAATACCGGCAGGACCAGGACCGCTATCGCGACGAGCACGCCCGCTACGAGCAGGAGATCCGCCACTACGACGTGCGCGAATATGCGTGGGACTATCCCCATCGCGTCTACGTCTACCGCTACGGCGACACGCCGGACCTGCAGCGGCTCTATCTCATCGCCCAGCCCGAGCAGCAGCTCGCCGATCTTCCCATTGAAGGACCGGGCGGAAACTGGGTCGGGCGCGTGCGCAACGTCGAGACCGGGGTGGACGGCCGTCCGTTCCGCATCGAGGTGGCGCTGAACCGCCGCGTGTCGGTGTGGGTGCCGTCGGGCGATTTCCGCTTCGATCCCGACGAGCGCATCCTCTTCACCGACATGACCCGCGACCAGTTGTGGGACATGCCGGGCGCCACGGTGGAAAGCACCGCCTACTACGCGCCGTAACGGCCCTGGAACTTTGGGAACTGCCGCGTGCGGCGCAAAATGCCGCGCGCGGCAGTTTCGTTTGGCCTTGCCCCGCACGGAACGCTCGTGCGCGCAACCACGTTAACGAAACGGTCCGGACAGCCAACGCGCCCGGCAACCGTCACAACCACACAGCAAAAGGAGTGCGCGATGAATCGCACGCATATCGCAATTGCCGCCATGCTGGCGGGCGCCCTGACGGCCGCGCCGGCCCTGGCGCAGACCGGCACGACGCCCTCTTCGCAGGGCAACCCGATGCAGTCGTCGATGTCGTCGAAGACGGGCAGCGCCGTGTCGCTCAGCGCGGTGTCGAACCCGGCCACGACGATCGCCAACGCTGCGGTCGACGATTCGACCGGCCAGCAGGTGGGCCAGGTGCAGAAGGTGAAGACCAATTCGAAGGGCAAGCCCACGGCGGTGGAAGTCAGCCTCACCAGCGGCGCCAAGACCGTCTCGATCCGCGCCAGCAAGCTGAAATTCGACCAGAGCAGCAACCTGCTCAAGGCCGACATGAGCTACAGCCAGATCCAGGCGCTTCCGGCGGTGCAGAACCCGTAAGGCGGTCCCGGATCGCACCGCGACACAAAGCCGGCGCCCTCGCGGCGCCGGCTTTTCCGGCGTAGGATGTGACCTCGCATCGAGGGGGGTTGGGTCACATGAAGCGCATGGTGCTGGCCGCTGTCGCGGCCGCCATCCTTTACACGCCGGTCTGCGCGCCCGCGCAGACGGTGGACATCCGTTCGCATCGGGGCATTTTCGGCCTGCTCAATCCGGACGGCACCTTCAAGCCGCTGGTGATCCCGCAGCCCGCGCCGGAAGCGCTCTCCGCCAAAACCTGGAACGGCACGCTCAGCGCCACCATCAGCGTCAACGTCCAGTCGACGCTGCCGTCGGGCACGACGGTCCACTGCGCGCTCACCGCGAGCGTCAGCGGCATCGCGCCCAACGGCTGGGTGGACGTGGTATCGGAGACCGCGCAGGTCACCGCCACCGGCTCCGGTTCCAATCTCACCTGCCATGTCACGATGCCGTATCAATGGCTGCTCTACGCCAGCACGTCCGCGGCGCTGGAGCGCGATACGGTGCAGGTCGGCTACGAGATCCTGGCGGTCAATTCCTCCGGCGACGGGCGCACGACCCTGTCCTCGGTTGCCACGATTTCGCTGCCGGCGCCGGGCGCCACCACGAACTACAACATCAACGCGCGAATCTGAGTTACGGCCGGTTCGCCGCGCCTTCATCGTGCCAGTGCTCGACGATCGCCTGCCAGGCGGCGCTGTCCCAGTCGCGCACCGTGTGCATGGCCTCGATGCCGCGGCCGTCGGCATGGAAGAAGCTGTGCTCGGGCAAAAGGAAATCCTTGCCCGTCTTGCCGAGATCGATCGCGGCGAGTTCGGCAGCGGTGGGATTTCGGATCGTCACCATTTCGAAATCGAGGCCCAGCTCGCGCGCCGCGCGCTTGTCCTTCTCCCAATATTGCGGCTGGGAGAACAGCACCACGCGAAGCCGGCCTCGCCCCACGCGATGCTCCAGCGCCGTCATCGCGGGAAATTCCATCCGGCAGGGCACGCACCAATAGGCCCACTCGTTCAGCCAGATCACCGCGTGCGGATCGCGGCGCAAATCGAACCGCTTTCCGTTTTCATCGACGAGATCGGCATGTTTCAGCGCCGCGATCTGGCGCGCCAGCATCGCCGGCGGAACCGGCGCGTTGAGATCGATGCGCTCCATCAGCGCGTAGATCACGCCGTAGCGCACGTCTTCCGACAGCCACATCGCGCCGATGAGCAGGAGCAGCGCGCCCAGCGCGCCGCCCAAGATGCCCGCCGCCCAGTACTGGATTTTCCGCATGCCCAGCCTCCAGAATTATTGTGCGCCGATAACTTTACATTCGCAAACCGGCAAAAATCCGCCCGCAACGCAGCCAAACCGAAAAACAATCCCAATACCTAGTGGCTCATGGGTTCCCTGCCCATATAGAAAGACGGGTCCGTGTGCGGCCGCCGCGCGGCGGGACAACTTGTCCACAGGCCGCGCGGAAAAATCCTGAAATCCGGGCGTTTTTTTCGGTTGACGGGGCCAGACCGCACGCCTATACACCGCGCCCACGCCGCTCGCGAGCGTACGGCTTGCGAGCGGCGTTCCGTCTGTAAGATAATGGTTTTTCGTCTCCAGACGGGGCTGTTTGACATTGTGATTCGAGGAAGGGGAACGTGGGTGGCGGCTCGCTCGCCGGCACGCAGGTCAAACTGCGTGCAGCCCGTGAGAAATCACGGGTAATGAATCGAGCTTCCGAACGCTCGCGTTCTCAGCAAGACAACACATGAAATGAAGTCGATGTGCCGGAGCCTTGACGGGTCCCGGGGCATCTGACCTCGTCAAATGAACGGTTTTGCGAACAACGTGAGCGTTTCGCGACCAGCTCAGGATCATAACTTGAGAGTTTGATCCTGGCTCAGAACGAACGCTGGCGGCAGGCCTAACACATGCAAGTCGAGCGCCCCCGTCACTAAGCCAATCGAGAACGTGCGAGATTTCGTGCGGTGCGGGTTGGCTTAGTGGCGGGGGAGCGGCGGACGGGTGCGTAACGCGTGGGAATATGCCTTTCGGTTCGGAACAACTCAGGGAAACTTGAGCTAATACCGGATACGCCCAGCCACTAAATGACCTCTCTAAACGAGCGGAGACGTGACAATGCACTATGTTTACGTCTTGGTGAGTGAGAGTGATGAACCGGAATCGTACATCGGATTCTCGTCCGATCTCCGGACCCGGTTCATGCAACACAATTCCGGAAAGAATACATCGACGCGCGGCCGCAAATGGCGGCTCGCGTACTACGAAGCTTACATCTCCAGAAAATCTGCGGAGAAGCGGGAACGACTGTTGAAGCACGACGGTCGGAGCCGAAGATTTCTCATGCAGCGGGTTTGGAGCAGTTTGCGCGAAGACGATGTTTCGCCGTGAGAGATGTCATTTAGTGGCTGGGGAAAGATTTATCGCCGAAAGATTAGCCCGCGTTGGATTAGCTTGTTGGTGAGGTAACGGCTCACCAAGGCGACGATCCATAGCTGGTTTGAGAGAACGACCAGCCACACTGGGACTGAGACACGGCCCAGACTCCTACGGGAGGCAGCAGTGGGGAATCTTGGACAATGGGCGAAAGCCTGATCCAGCCATGCCGCGTGAGTGATGAAGGCCTTCGGGTTGTAAAACTCTTTCGGCGGGGACGATAATGACGGTACCCGCAGAAGAAGCTCCGGCTAACTTCGTGCCAGCAGCCGCGGTAATACGAAGGGGGCTAGCGTTGTTCGGAATTACTGGGCGTAAAGCGCGCGCAGGCGGTTCTT